>CAILJB010000001.1 GCA_903834465.1 uncultured Pseudomonadota bacterium
AATACAATTCGATGTCTTTGACGATGACCATATCTTCGCTGTCAGCGGTGAAAATCGCGCCATTCAAAACTTCGTCTAAGGTTTTTTCATAACCGTTATTTAAAAATTTAAAGGCTTTTGCCGCACGTTTTGGGGTATCAACTAAACCTTCACGCGTTAAATCTTCGCCGACGGCTGTAATAATTTGTGCGTAATTCGCTTCCATAATGGGTAATTCTCAAGGGAAAAAATAATTAAAAAATAGTCAAAAGTGTAGCATGCCACTCTGATTTGTCACGTTTTATGGCGCGTGACAATGTAATCGAAAAATGTTTTTGATAAAAAATGCGTCTTCTTTTTGTTATTAGCAAAACACCGTGCGACAAATTTTCTATGGCATAATAACCGCCGTTTCAATTCTTTTTTCTCATTCATTATAAAAATAACAAGGACAAATCATGAGTTTTTTCATTTCCGATGCTTTCGCTGAAGGCGCACCTGCCGCTGCACAACAACCTGGTATTGAAGGAATGCTTTTCCCGTTAGCCATTTTGCTGTTTTTTTATGTTTTGTTTTTACGCCCCCAAGCCAAACGTGCCAAAGAAAAAAAACAAATGGTTGAATCGCTTGCCAAAGGCACAGAAGTTGTTACATCTGGTGGCATTTTAGGCAAAGTGGCTGAAGTTGATGATAACTTTGTCAAAATTGAAATCAGCGATAACACGTTTATTCAAGTGCAACGTCACAATATCGAAAGCATGATGCCTAAAGGCACTTATAAAGCGATGCACAAAAAAGTAGCACCATAAAAAAGACGTAAACTTTAGCGGAATAAACGCAATGCAAAACCATTTCTCTCTTTGGAAAAACATCGGCATTATTTTGATGTTTTTAATTTCCATTATTTATTCGTTGCCAAACTTATATGGCGACGATCCCTCTGTTCAAATTTCACACGTCGTCAATAAACTCACGCAAGCGCAAGCCAGCGATATTGAAGCGACGATTAAAACAACTGGCGCACCGATTAAAGCGTTTGAATTTAAAGACGGCAAAGTGTTAGCGCGTCTGACCAATGACGACGACCAAATGAAAGTCGCGGATTTATTGCGCGACAAAATGGGCAATGATTACACGGTCGCATTAAATCTTGCACCCACAACGCCCGCGTGGTTGCAATCCATTGGCGCACAAGCCATGTATTTAGGTCTCGACTTACGCGGTGGGGTGCATTTTCTACTTGAAGTGGATATGGATGCCGCTGTTAAACAAGCCGAAGAACGTTATAACGATGATTTACGTTTGGCGTTGCGTGATGCAAAAATTCATTATCAAGCCGTCACCAAAGATAACGGTTTTATTAAAATCACGTTGAAATCTGCAGACGAAAAAACCGAATTATTGGCGTTGTTAAGCAAAGATTTTCGTGGTTTGACCGTGACTGAACCCGAAGCTGACGAACAAATTTGGTTAAAAATGTCAGATGTTGACGTGCGTGAAATTAAGAAAAATGCCGTTGCACAAAATATGACCACTTTGCGTAATCGTGTGAATGAATTAGGGGTTGCAGAACCTGTGATTCAACAGCAAGGCGAAAACCGTATCATGGTGCAATTGCCAGGGGTTCAAGATACGTCTCGCGCCAAAGAAATTTTAGGCACAACGGCAACACTTGAATACCGTTTAGTTGACACCGAACACGATGTCCAACAAGCCGTTTCTGGACATGCACCAATTGGCAGCCGTTTGTATTATGAAAAAAATGGTAATCCGATTTTACTCGATAAACGCATCATTATTACCGGCGATCAAATTGTCGATTCATCGTCTAGCAGTGATGACGATGGTCGTCCATCGGTGAGTATTTCACTTAACGGAATTGGTGCGTCGAAAATGGGTAAATTAACCCAAGTCAGTATCGGCAAACCGATGGCGGTAGTATTCATTGAATACAAAAACGAAACACGCATTGTAAACGGTGAAAAAGTCCGTCACAAAGAAAAAGTCGAAAAAGTTATCAGTGTGGCGACCATTCAAGGCGTATTCAGTAAACGTTTCCAAACGACAGGTTTAGACAGTCCGCAAGAAGCACGCAATTTATCTTTATTACTCAGAGCCGGCGCATTAGCTGCACCAGTTGATATTGTTGAAGAACGCACTGTCGGGCCAAGTTTAGGTCAAGATAATATCGACAAAGGGATGTTGTCATTTATCGTTGGTTTCGCGTTAGTTGTATTGTTTATGGCGGGCTATTACAAATTGTTCGGCTTGATTGCTAACGCGGCGTTGGCGTTTAACGTGGTGATTGTGGTCGCCATTTTATCGATGTTGCAAGCAACTTTAACATTACCAGGTATCGCAGGGATTATTTTAACTGTCGGTATGTCGGTGGATGCGAACGTTTTGATTTTTGAGCGTGTTAAAGAAGAACTTAGAAACGGTAACAGTCCACAAGCCTCTATTTTTTCGGGTTACGACAAAGCGTTTGGCACAATTTTAGACTCACATTTCACCAACTTAGTCGTGGCGGTGGTGTTATTTGCATTCGGTACAGGTTCAGTGAAAGGCTTTGCGGTAACGCTGATTATCGGGATTTTGTCTTCGATGTTTACCGCGATTACCGGCACTCGCATGATTATCAACTGGATTTACGGCGATAAGCGCGTTGAGAAGTTGTCGATTTAGAAAATGCTACGGGTAAGCAAAATTTTTTGCTTGCCCATTTCAGGCTGAACAAATCTTAGAATTTAAAACCATGAAAACAACAAATATCAATTTTATTGGCAACCGCAACATCGCCTTGATTTTTTCGGGTGTCCTTTCACTGATTTCCATTATTTCGCTCGCCACGCAAGGCTTGCACATGGGCATCGATTTTACCGGTGGCACACTTATCGAAGTCGGTTATCAACAGCCTGCGGATTTAAATGTCCTGCGGCAAAAACTCGACACCGAAGGCTTTGAAGATGCCACCGTGCAAAACTTCGGCACAGCCAAAGACGTGTTAATTCGTCTGAAACTTCAAGAAGGCGTAAGCAGTGCAGATTTAAGCACCAAAGTATTAGACGTTATTAACAAAGATGTGACCGAACCTGCTAGTTTGCGGCGCGTTGAATTCGTCGGGCCGCAAGTCGGCGACGATTTAGCTGAAGATGGTTTTTTAGCGTTACTTTATTCGTCACTTGCCATTTTGGCGTATATCGCGTGGCGATTTGAATGGAAATTTTCACTCGGTGCAATTATCGCTACCTTTCACGACGTGATTGTCACATTAGGATTATTTTCGATACTTGGTTTAGAGTTTGATTTAACCGTTTTGGCAGCTGTTTTAGCGTTAATTGGTTATTCACTTAACGACACGATTGTGGTTTATGATCGAATTCGTGAAGGTTTTCGTGAATTTAGAGATAAATCAACGGAAGAAATTATGAATATTTCGGTCAACGTCACATTAAGCCGCACCATTATGACTTCATTAACGGTTTTACTCGTGTTGGTATCGCTATTTTTCTTAGGCGGCGAGACGATTCATAATTTCTCACTGGTACTTTTATTCGGCGTATTTTTTGGAACATACTCATCGATTTTTATCGCTAGTCCAGCGGCATTGATGCTTGGTATTAGTCCTGCCGATTTGATGATTCCGGTTAAAGACAATTCAGACATCGCGCATTTGCCTTAACCTGAAAGCCTTAAATCCGCTATAATTCACATTCATTTTTAAATTTAATTTTTTGGAGTTTTAAAACCCATGGCTATTGAACGTACTTTTTCTATCATCAAACCAGACGCAGTTGCAAAAAATGTAATCGGCGAAATTTACAGCCGTTTTGAAAAAAACGATTTAAAAATCGTTGCCGCAAAAATGTTGCATTTAACAAAAGAACAAGCGGAAGGTTTTTACGCCGAACATAGCGAACGGGGTTTTTTCAATGATTTAGTGTCATTCATGACTTCAGGTCCTGTGATTATGCAAGTTTTAGAAGGCGAAAATGCTGTTTTAAAACACCGTGAAATCATGGGCGCAACGAATCCAAAAGACGCAGCAGCCGGTACAATCCGCGCTGATTTCGCAGCAAGCATTGACGAAAATGCGGTTCACGGTTCAGACGCTTTAGAATCAGCAGCGCGTGAAATTGCTTACTTCTTCTCAGCAGAGGAAATCTGTGCAAGAACAAGATAATCCTAAAAAGGTTAATCTTCTCGACTTCGACAGAAAAGGTTTAGCCGCCTTTTTTGTCGGGCTAGGTGAAAAACCCTTCCGCGCCACGCAATTGATGAAATGGATTTATCAAGAAGACGTGTATAACTTCGATGAAATGAGTAATTTAAGCAAATCGCTTCGTGCGTATTTGAATGAAAATTGCGAAATTGCAACGCCTGAAATTGTAGTGGAACAAATTGCAAGTGACGGTACGATAAAATGGGCAATGCAAACGCATTGTGGCAATCGGATTGAAAGTGTTTTCATTCCCGAAGATGACCGTAATACATTGTGTATTTCGTCGCAAATCGGCTGTGCGCTTGCGTGTAGTTTTTGTTCGACCGCGCAACAAGGTTTTAATCGTAATCTCACCACCTCAGAAATTGTCGGACAATTGTTTGTCTCGCAAAATCGTGTCGGTAAGGAGCGCAGAATTACCAACGTCGTGATGATGGGCATGGGCGAACCGTTATTGAATTTTGATAACGTGGTCGCGTCAGTCAATTTGATGATGGATGATTTCGCTTACGGTTTGTCAAAACGCCGCGTGACCATTAGTTCGTCAGGTGTTGTGCCGGCGATTGAACGTTTGGGCGACGCGTGTGACGTGAGTTTAGCGATTTCGCTTCATGCCGTGCGTGATAAATTGCGTGATGAACTTGTGCCAATTAACAAAAAATATCCATTAAACGAATTGATGGAAGCGTGCCGCGAAAACGCGAAAATCGCGCCACGACGCTTTATTACTTTTGAATATGTGATGCTTGATGGCATAAACGATACCGTGGCAGATGCAAAAGGTTTGATTAAATTACTTAAAACTATTCCGTGCAAACTTAATTTAATTCCGTTTAATCCATTTCCGAATTCGCCTTATCGCTGTTCAAATAAAGAAACTATTTTAAAATTCAAAACCATGCTAAATGACGCAGGCATTATCACAACCGTGCGTAAAACACGCGGCGATGATATTGATGCAGCGTGCGGACAGTTAGTCGGGCAAGTTGCTGACAAAAGTCGGCGGCATTTGAAATTACAAAATATGACAAACTAATGCCCTCGTTTAAGTTATTCTTTTTTTCAAGTCTGCTGTTAATTGGTTTAACGGCTTGCGTGACTAACGAAGATACTAAAAGTGTTGAAGGTAATGCCGCCGATATTTATCTGCAATTGGGCGTGCGCTATTTGAATTTGAATAAATTGGAAATTGCTAAAGAAAATTTGCAACATGCTATTCGCTTAGATAATAAAAACGCGCAAGCCTATAATGCGCTGGCATTTTTGGATGAAAAACTTAATAAAATAGATGACGCTCGCTCGCATTATCAAACAGCGATTGCGTTAATGCCCGACGATTTAGGCATAAAGAATAATTATGGGCGTTTTTTATGTGAGCAAGGCGAAGCTGAAAAAGGCATGGTGTTATTAACTGCTGCAACAACTAATGGATTAAATGAGCGACCGTGGTTGGCAATGACGAATTTAGGTCGTTGCTATATGCAGCTCGCGCAATATCAAGAGGCGGAAGCCTATTTTTCACAAGCCTTGCAACTCAATAATAATTACGCCCCCGCTCTACTCGAAATGCAAAAAGTAAATTATCATCAAGGTAATTTTATGGCAGCGAAAGTGTATTTACAGCGTTATGCACAAGTGGCTGAAGCCACACCTGAATCCTTGTTAATTGCCGCGCAAATTGAAGGGGCATCAGGCAATCCAGGTATGGCAAAACATTATCAAACGTTACTTTTAACAAAATTTCCGCTTTCTGCTGAGGCGAAACGGTTTAAATCGATTAAATAATTATGGCAAATATCCAAGCAATTCGTGGGATGCACGACATCCTGCCTGAGCAAACCCCTTTATGGCAATACGCAGAAAAAATCATCCGTGAGGTTTTAAACAGTTACGGTTACAGCGAAATTCGCTTGCCTGCTGTAGAAAAAACGGAACTGTTCAAACGCTCCATTGGCGAAGTTACCGATATTGTCGAAAAAGAAATGTATACATTCGATGATAGAAATGGCGATTCATTAACGTTACGCCCCGAAGGCACCGCAGGTTGCTTGCGAGCTTGTTTAGAACATGGTTTATTGCATAATCAGGTGCATCGGCTTTGGTATTACGGCGCGATGTATCGTCATGAACGCCCACAAAAAGGACGTTATCGCCAATTTTATCAACTGGGCGTTGAAACTTATGGCATGGCGGGTGCGGATATTGATGCGGAGTTGTTATTACTGACGGATAGATTGTGGAAACGTTTAGGCATTCGAGACAAAGTACGTTTACAACTCAATTCACTCGGCACAATCGCAGAACGTTTGGTTTATCGTGACGCGTTAGTTGCTTATTTTGAACAACATTTAGATACGTTGGACGAAGACAGTTTACGTCGATTGAATACCAATCCGTTGCGAATTTTAGACACCAAAAATCCCGCAATGGCAGACGTTGTCAAAAATGCACCTGAGCTGATGGCGTATTTAGGCAATGATTCAAAACAACATTTTCAAACGATTTTAGATACACTCACCGGCTTGGGTGTGAATTATGAAATCAACACACGCCTGGTGCGTGGTTTGGATTATTACAGCAAAACCGTTTTTGAATGGGTCACTGATGAACTCGGCTCGCAAGGTACAATTTGCGCGGGGGGGCGTTACGACGGTTTGATTGAACAACTCGGTGGTAAAGCAAACTCAGCGATTGGTTTTGCAATGGGCATGGAACGGTTGTTGTTATTGCTCGAAACGCTAGATTTAAAAATCGAAAACACCGTTGATGTGTATTTAATTCGTGTTGGGCAGCAAGCTGAAAAAGTCGGTTTACGTTTAGCCGAACAATTACGCACCGACATTCCAACATTGCGCGTCCAGGTTGATTGCGCGGGCGGTAGTATCAAAAGTCAATTCAAAAAAGCAGACAAAAGTGGTGCAAAGTTCGCGTTAATTTTGGGTGAAGATGAGGTTTTGCGAGGTGACGTGGGCTTAAAATCTTTGCGTGATGAACAGCTAGGACAGCAAACGTTAGCGTTAACAGATGTGATTGGATTTTTGAAAAAAATATAGAATGTAAGTAAAATGCGACACTATTCGAGGAGTAATTAACTAAACTTAAAGGTAAATATAAATGAGTGGCGATTCGGCAACGGTTCGTAATCAGGCGTTGATAGTAAATAATTTATCAATGCTTGCTAAAGAAAAATGTATGATAAGTGCTTCCTTAGGTGGGAAAGATACGCTTCTGACCGCGATTATCAGTACAAATCTAAAAGAGGGGACTGTTGTTTTTGATACTAGTCCTTCAGAAAAATTAAATGCCAAATTGCTTTCTGCACGATTTGTTAAATTTAGTACGGTATTTAATGGTGTTCAAGTTGCTTTTACGGGCGAGTCTGTTAAAAAAACAAAACATAGTGGATATGATGCTTTTATCATGCCACTACCCAGTTCGTTATATTGGTTCGATAGACGCGGGGCGTATCGTGTGAATGCACCGTCAACCACGAATACTAGTTTTTGTAAAATTACCATTCCACCACCTGATGAAAATGCGAAAGCAGAACTCAAGGCGCATTATGAAAGACTTACAAATAAAGTAAGAAGGCAATTACTTGAAAAATTGGAAGCTGAAGCAATCGCAGAGCAACAAAATTTTGCAAGAGCTTACGCCAAAATGTCACCGGAAGAAAAAACGCTGGCAAAAATAGAACGGATAAAATTTGAAGAAGAGAGGAAAAATAATCCTCCTGTCCCCGATGAAAATTTAATCAACGTGTTTCAGTTGAAATTATTAGACATCAGTATTACCGGCTGTGCCATGATTAACTTCGATGAAGAGTTTTCATACTTTTTGAATGCACATAACATTTATGAGAATTGTGTACTTGTAATGCCCGATCATGGGGAGGCGACTATTAACTTAGAAATTATGCTCAAACGCACAATCGAACATGAAGACAAACATGATGCTAATTTTGAAGAATTTATCGGCTTTAAATTTATTGATACAAAACAATCAGCAGAATCAACAATATTTCGTTATATTCAAGCACTTGATCGGTTGATGAAGAAAAGATAATCCTAGATTTTAATTTACTAATTACCGAATCGCTTTCTCCTTTACACATTTAAATTTAAAAAGACGATGGAACTCTACGAAACCGAAGAACAACAAGTCGAAGCCCTACAAAAGTGGTGGAAAGAAAACGGCACTTCTGCAATGATTGGCTTAGGTCTTAGCATTGCAGCAATTTTAGGCTGGAATTATTGGCTCGATTATAAAAAAGTCGAAACCGGCAAAGCCTCTGCAATGTATGAACAGTTATTAAAAGACGTGAATGGCGACAAAAAAGAGTCCGGCGAGACGGTTGCAAATAAATTAAAAACTGAATTCAAAGCTACCGAATACGCAACTTACAGTACACTTTTACAAGCAAAAACGAAAGTCGATGGCGGAGATTTGGCTGGTGCAAAAGAATTACTGCAAGGTTTAGCCAATCAATCAACCGATGAACTTAGTCAGGTAGCAAAACTTCGCTTAGTGCGTTTATTTTTAGCAACAGGCGAATACGAAAAAGGCTTACAACTTATCGCACAAGTTGACCAAAAAACGGCGGCAGGTTTTTCAGATAATTATGATGAACTCGTCGGTGATTTGTACGTTGCCTTAGACCGTATCGACGAAGCACGAACCTCTTACGAAAAAGCCTTGCACAATGGTTATCAATCACCATTGTTGCAATTCAAAATCGACGATTTAACCGCCCCTGAAAAATTGGAAAGTACAAAATAATGCGTCGCCTATTTTTATTGTTAATTGTGTTATCACTGAGTGCCTGCTCAACACTGGATACGGTTAAAGAATCCATGTCGGGCATTACCGATTATTTTTCCGGTGGTGAAGACAACGCTGATCCGCCCGCAGTTTTAACCGAATTCAATCCTGAAGTTCAAATTGATGTCGTGTGGAAAAGTTCGACAGGTGTGGGCGAGAATGAACAAACCGTAAAATTAGTTCCCGCCATTCATAGCCAAAAAATTATCACTGCCGACCGTGAAGGTTTAGTGCAAGCACGGCATTTGGGAACAGGTGATAAGATTTGGGAAACTGAAACCAAATTGCATTTATCTGGTGGCGTAGGTTTGGGCATAGAAAAAGTAATTTTAGGGTCAAGCAATGCCGATGTAATTGCTTTAAATAGTGATACGGGAGAAAAACTGTGGTCTGTTAAAGTTTCCAGCGAAATTTTAGCGGTTCCCACTGTTGCCAAACATATTGTTATCGTTCGCACCACCGACGGTACTGTCACCGCATTAAATGAACAAACCGGTGCAAAACTGTGGAGTTATGAACACAACGTCCCTGCATTGAGTATTCGCGGTACAGGCACACCCGTGATTGTTGATAATAAAGTGATTGCTGGTTACGACAACGGTAAGTTGATTGCGTTAGATTTAAACAATGGTAAATATGCGTGGGAAACCAGCATTGCCATTCCCAAAGGTCGCTCAGAAGTAGAACGTTTAGTCGATTTAGACGTTGATCCGCTGGAAATTAACGACGTGATTTACATTGCCAGTTATCGTGGTGGCGTGGCGGCAATTTCAGCTTCTGACGGTGATGTGATGTGGCGCAACGAAAGTATTTCGTCACATTCAGGTTTAAGCAACGATTTTCGTTATTTGTATTTAAGCGATTCACACAGTCATGTTTGGCAAATTGACCAACGCAGTGGTGGCAGTTTTTGGCAACAAAAAGATTTGCATCACCGTCGTTTGACTGCGCCTGCAACGTATCAAAATTATGTCGTAGTGGGTGATTTTGAAGGCTATGTTCATTGGCTCAGTAGCTCTGACGGGCGTTTATTAGGACGTGTGCAAGTGTCTGACAGTCCCATTGAAGCAAAACCTGTCGTTGTCGATGATATGATTTACATTTACGCCAAAGACGGCACCGTTGCCGCATTAAAAATTAAATAAAATCTTTGGTTCGGAGTAGAATTCTACCCCGAACTCCCTCTCTTTTATCCGAGTCTATCCCCTAATTATGTTACCCGTTATCGCTTTAGTCGGTCGTCCCAACGTGGGCAAATCGACCTTATTCAACTTTTTAACCAAAACCCGTGACGCAATTGTGGCGGATTTCGCAGGTTTAACTCGTGACCGCCAATATGGGCGCGTCAAAAATAAAGAAATTCGCCCCTGTTTAGTGGTCGATACTGGCGGGATTGCTGACGATGCCGAAGGGATTGACCGCGTAGCACGTCAGCAAGTTCAAGTCGCGTTAGAAGAAGCCGACATCGTTTTTTTCATGGTAGATGGACGCGCCGGTTTAAGTACGTCAGATAAAGTCATCGCTGACAGTTTGCGTCGATTAAATAAACCTGTTATTTTAGTTACTAATAAAACCGATGGCGTAGATTCGTTTGTGGCTATTTCGGATTTTTACAGTTTAGCGTTAGGCGAACCGGTAAAAATTGCCGCATCACACGGAACGGGCGTGCCAGAATTATTGCGAATGGCAGACCAATTATTGCCAATTGCCATCGAAGATGAAGCCGAAGATAAAGATACTATCGCCATTGCGGTCGTTGGTCGTCCCAATGTGGGTAAATCGACGTTAGTGAATCGTTTACTTGGCGAAGAACGTGTTGTGGTATTTGATGAAGCGGGTACGACGCGCGACAGCATTTACATTTCGTTTGAACGCAATGGTAGAAAATTCACATTGATTGATACGGCGGGCATGCGTCGCCGTTCACGCATTGGCGAAGTGATTGAAAAATTCAGCGTTTTGAAAGCATTGCAAGCCGTTGAAAAAGCTAATGTGGTCATTTATATGATTGATGCGCGTGAAGGCGTGACCGATCAAGATGCCCATTTGCTCGGTTTAGTATTAGAAGCGGGTCGCGCCTTGATTATTGGTTTGAATAAATGGGACGGTATTAGCATTGAACAAAAAAATACCATTAACCGCCAATTAGATATAAAACTTTCGTTTGTCGAATTCGCTGAAAAACATCAAATTTCCGCATTGCATGGCAGCGGTGTGGGCAAAATGTTTGATATGGTTCAAGGTTTGTATGAAGCAGCGATGCTCGATATGTCTACACCGAATTTGACGCGAATGTTAAAAGAAGCCACGACCGCTCATCAACCGCCGCTTATCAATGGACGACGCATTAAATTAAAATACGCGCATCAAGGCGGACGCAATCCCCCGATTGTGGTAATTCATGGTGTACAAACTGACGTGTTACCGGATTCGTATAAACGCTATTTAATCAATTACTATCGCACCGCCATGAATTTAAGTGGCACGCCGATTCGATTGGTTTTTAAATCGCCAGAAAATCCATTCCATGGCAAAAAAACTAAACAAACTGATTGGGAAATCAAAAAACGTGAACGTTTGACACGCCGTGCTAAGGCGAAAAGTCATTAGATTATTTACTGCCCACGCATAAAAAATTTATCCAAATCTTGTGTCGATAATGCAATCCACGTCGGGCGACCGTGATTGCATTGTCCACCACGTTCAGTTTGTTCTAACTCACGCAACAAGGCATTCATTTCATCTTGCGTCAAAACTCGATGCGCCCTAACTGAACCGTAACACGCCATTTTTGCTAATACTTCGTTACATTCAGTTTGAATGCGATAACTCGCTTCATTGACAGCTAAATCCGCCAACACATCACGCACTAATTGCTCGCCATTGCCGTTTTGCAATAATGCAGGTTGCGAACGCAACAACAACGTTTCGGGCGAAATACGATTTAATTCAAACCCCATCGATTCAAAAAAATCTGTCGAATTTTCTGCAAGTTCGGCTTCGGTTGGTGTCACGGTAATTTTGATTGGCAAAAGCAACGGTTGCGTTGCAATTTTACCTTCCGCATATTGTTTTTTGAGCCGTTCATAAGTGATTCGCTCATGCGCGGCGTGTGTATCGACCAAAACCATGCCTGTTGCGGTTTCAGACAAAATATAAATACCATGCAAATGCGCGATGGCATAACCTAAAACCATTCGGTTTGGATTGGTATCAAACGTTTGTTTAATTTCGGACGAGGATTCTTGCGGCTGAGAATATAACGCCTGATAAATTTCAGGTTCGGTAATGTTTAATGGTATTTGTGGCTGATAACGCTGGGGATTTTGAGGAAACTCGAATGTATCGGTTTCGATGTCGTTACTAGGTGAAAACGATGGATACATGGCGGCAGGTCGAACATTTGCCAATGCGCGTTGCACGCACGACAAAATAAAACTCCGCACCGCGCGACTTTCCCGAAAACGCACTTCCGATTTTGCAGGATGCGCGTTGACATCCACTTCCGTTGGGTCGAGCGTTAAATACAACACAAACACTGCATATCGCCCTTGAAAAAGCACGTCGGAATAGGCTTGTTTAATGGCGTGCGAAACTAATTTATCTTTTACCAATCGTCCATTCACATAAAAAAACTGCATATCCGTTTGACTGCGTGAAAAAGTCGGCAGACTTATCCAACCTTGTAACGTTAAACCTGACACTTCAAAATCTAAGTGCAGCGCATTATCGATAAAATTCGGACTGCAAATTGCCGCCACGCGCTGTTCTTGTTGCGCTAAATCTAAAGCAGGCGTGAGTTTCAACACTTCTTTTTGTTGATGAAACAACGTAAAACCTAACTCAAAACGACTGAGAGCCATCCGTTTTACCAGCGTTTCAATGTGACTGAATTCGGTTTTATCACTTTTCAAAAATTTGCGCCGCGCTGGCGTGTTATAAAACAAATCACACACTTCAACCGTTGTACCTTGCGGATGCGGCGCGGGTTGCACGTCGAAAAACTGTTCCGCCCCATCGCTACACACTGACCAACCGTGTGGTTCATTTTTGCAACGCGACGTAAGGGTTAATTTCGCCACTGAACAAATACTCGCCAACGCTTCGCCACGAAATCCCATGCTGGTGACGTGTTCTAAATCGTCGAGACTAGCGATTTTACTGGTTGCGTGACGTGATAATGCGAGTGGTAAATCGTCTTTTTCAATACCGACACCATCATCACACACACGAATTAAACGTAATCCGCCTTGTTCGATATGAATCGTGATTTGTGTAGCGTTAGCATCGAAACAGTTTTCGACTAATTCTTTAACAATCGAAGCGGGACGTTCAATCACTTCACCAGCAGCGATTTGATTGACGAGTTGGGGCGGCAGAACGTGAATAGACATGTTTAATAGAAGTGGGCGCGGGGAACGCCCACGAAAAAGAAAAATTTATAACGCCGCAATGCGTTGTTGTTCGTTACTAGGCTGTTTCATAAAGCTATGAATGCCTTTCAAAATAGCGGTGGCGATTTTTAATTGATGTCCTGAATTGAGTAATTTCAATTCTTCAGCATGATTCGAAATAAACGCGGTTTCGACCAAAATCGATGGAATATCCGGTGATTTTAATACGGCAAAACCGGCTTTTTGTACCGATTCAAAATGCAATTCTGAAACATTTTCAAAATTGTGCAACACTTTATTGGCCAGTAAAACGCTCGCTTCTTGCGTCGCACTTTGTGATAAATCGAGTAATACGTTGCTCAATGAATTTTCTTCATTGTTTAGCTGTTCACCTTCGACTAAATCGGCAGCATTTTCGCTGTGCGCTCGCCAATAGGCAGATTCACTGGTCGCGCCACTGGTTGATAACGCATAAACCGACGCGCCTCTTACAGCGGTGTCTTTAATCGAATCGGCATGAATTGAAATGAACACATCCGCTTTGGCGGCACGGGCAATGTCCATACGTTTACGCAAACCGACGTAATAATCACCTTGACGTACCATCACGGCTTTCATACCAGTTTGTGCGTTGACGAGAGCTTCTAACTTTTTAGAAATTGAAAATACCACGTCTTTTTCATACGTTCCGCCCTGCCCTTGTGCGCCCGAATCATTACCACCGTGTCCTGCGTCAATAGCGACAACAAATGGTTTAATCGTTTTATTTTTTACAATTTCAGTATTTTGTACCGGGACAAGTTTTGCGGCTGGTTTTTTTATTTCGATTTCTGGAGTAACTTTGGCAAGAGTGGTGACTTTTTGCGGGATTTTTTCAACGATGGGTTCGGGCGAGATGGATTTATTTATTGGTTTAGATTCTATTTTCGATTCAACTTTAGCCACTTGATTATTACTCAAGCCTTTATCTAACAATTCCACAACGAAACGGTTATTGCCCAATGCGTCTGTATGTAAAGTCGTGGTTTTAGAGGAAAGCGGTTTTTTTAAATCGATGACTATGCGTAAATCTGTGCCATTTCTTGCACCAACGCGAATACTGGAAAATAAGGGATGTGTAGCAGGCGGCGGAGTGAGATCTTTTGTTGCCACAGCGTTTGGTAAATCAATGACTAATCGTGCAGGGTTATCAAAAAACTGCACATGATTTTGAGTGGCAGCGGCACTTACGTCGAGAGTAATGCGTGATTGATCGGGCGTTGTCCAATAACGTAGCGAATTAACGCGCAAAACGTCTTCAGCGTGTGCCAATGTAATTAACCAGTGCAAACTCAGCAGAATAATCAATAATTTCCAATAACGACGCATACCCTAACCCATTAAGTAATAATGTGGTTTAGATTATAGCAGTAGGTTATTGTTTTTTCACGCACTAATTAAATAGTTTTTTAAATTTGTATCCCATCAATTTCAACACATCGCCCTTCATCAAGCGTTCGCAGCGTAATACTAATATCCGCACGCGGTAAAATTCCCATACCTTTATCGGGCCATTCAATTAAACATAACGCAGACTGATTTAAATAATCATCAATACCAATCCATTCTAATTCTTCCGAATCGGCAAGACGATACAAATCAAAATGAAACACTTTGCGTTCAGCAATACTGTACTCTTCAACTAACGCATAAGTAGGGCTTTTTATTGCACCTGTTACGCCAGCCGCGCGTAATAAACCACGCACTAACGTCGTTTTGCCTGCGCCCAAATCGCCGTGTAAAAAGACTAGCGATTTTTTTGGTAAACGTGACCATAACTGTGCGCCGAACTGTTCGGTTGCCTCACTGTTATCCAAATAATATGTCGCTGTCACAAAGAATACGTTGTGCTGTAAGTTGCTGGAGATTGATCTGCGGCGACCACTTTATTACGTCCACCTTCTTTAGCTAACGCTAATGCTTCATCTGCAAGTTTAATCGTGTAATTAAAATCGGGATGCCGATTATGAATAGCCGTACCAAGGCTGATAGTAATAGAAACTGTTATCTCTTTATCATTCAACCTAAATTTGAATCTTTCCACGACAGAACGTATTTTTTCAGCAACGCGATAAATGACAAGCTGGTCTACATCAGCTAATGCAATTAAAAACTCTTCGCCTCCCACTCGAAAAACGAAATCGCCTGCACGCACTTGTTGACTAAGAATTTCAGCGAGTTGTTCCAAAATACGATCACCATTTTCATGACCATAAATGTCGTTAATTCGCTTGAAGAAATCAATGTCAATCATTACCACACCAAACAAAACCCCGTGTTCTAAACTGTAACTGGTTTCGTGGCGCATGACGGTTTCTAAATAACGACGATTAAATAAATGTGTTAATGGATCGCGTCCGTTTTCTTCTTCCATCATGTCTTTAGCAATATGGCTTAACACCCAAATCGATTTAGACACAACCGTGTTTAAACGCTCTAACGTATCTTCGATGGCTGTTTCATTTTTTTGACGGGTCACGACCGCCAATTCGCGCATTTCTTCATCAATATTATCCAGCAATGTCACTAATGTAGTCAGTTCTGGTCGCCCTGTTAAAAATAAATGCGCTTTGTGTGAAATCCATAAACCAAAATTAGAATGTCGGATCGTTGATTGTGCGCCAGCATCGTATTTATTTTGGGCAATTAACAACAGTAAATTTCTCATCCATTCGGAAAGTGACGTGCATAACCGCTCATAATCAAACGCTAAATTATGCGCTGACACATTCATTTTTAACGCTTGCACGTTTTTTTCATTGATAACCATATCGTGTTCATAGCTTTCATCAATGACAACTAATGTCCAATCCAGCACTTGAATAGCCAATATCATCGCGTCGGCTAATTCATCCCGTTCTAACATTGAATTTTTCAATACGATCAACACTTGTGATTTGATGATGTCCATGCCGTAATTGCTCAGACTCATCGGCAAATCCATTCGTGCGTGAATATGCCCAATTTCACATTGGTATTGGTAATAGCGTTCTAATTCTTCGATAGTGGCATGATAAGTAAAAGAATCTATCAACCATCGCGCTAATGTCACGCGCACTCGATTTTTTACGGCATCATGATTTAAAAACTTAATCGCTACCGTATTGTTCAAAAGCAGTCGGTAGAAATAATTCACAATTGCTTCGCTATGTGGCTCAATGACTGCCAAAATTTGCTCAAATACAGGTTTATTTTTCTGTGAATATAGTTCTTTGAGCGTTTGTTTGTGCAACGATTCAAAAGATTTCATAGCGAAAATCCGAAAAGAAAAAAGAGGTCGTGAATATATCAAGTCGCTTGCACAGGTATTTCCGCCGCCGTGCGTATTACCTGATTTTTACCGTCAAAATAAACTAAAGTGGGATGATGCTTTTGCGCTTCTTCATTTGAAAATGACGCGTAAGTGCAGACGATAATCAAATCGCCAACACACGCTAATCGTGCCGCCGCACCGTTCACCGAAAACGTTTTTGAACCTGCCTGCGCCCGAATGGCATAAGTGGTAAAGCGTGCGCCATTATTGACGTTATAAATTTGGATTTGTTCATATTCGCGAATGCCCGCTAAATCGAGAATATCGCTATCGATTGCACACGAGCCTTCATAACCCAATTCGGAATGGGTAACAGTGGCGCGATGAAGTTTGGCTTTAAGCAAAGTAATGTGCATGAGTGACTAAGTAAATATTTAAGGTTAAAAACGTACCAATTATCTATGAATTGTGTCTGGCGTTCAATTTTCGTAAAAGGCTTTGTACCAATGGACAAATTTTTCGATGCCAATATCTAACGGTGTTTTGGGCGAATAATCAAAATCACGCATTAAATCACTCACATCGGCATAAGTGTCTTGCACATCGCCTGGTTGTAGCGGCAATAAATTTTTAATCGCCGTTTTGCCCAAATGTTTTTCTAAGGTTTCAACAAACGTTAGTAATTGTTCGGGGTGACTATTACCAATATTGTAAATTTGATAATTAGATTTGGCAGGCTTATCAATCACCCGCACTATGCCTTCGATAATATCGTCGATATAAGTGAAATCGCGTTGATGATTGCCGTAATTGAATAAATCAATGGGTTTGTCCGCCAGAATTTGCCGCGCAAAAATAAACGGCGACATATCAGGTCGTCCCCATTCGCCGTAAACGGTAAAAAAGCGCAAACCGGTTGTCGCAAAACCGTATAAATGACTGTAACTGTGTGCCATCAATTCATTGGCTTTCTTAGTCGCCGCATATAACGACACGGGATTATCCACGCCATCCTCTGTCGAAAATGGCAATTTGGTATTCGCACCATAAACCGAACTCGACGACGCATAAATTAAATGGTCGATGTGATGATGACGACAGCCTTCTAAAATATTGAGAAAACCGATTAGATTTGATTCAGCGTAAACGTGCGGATTAGTAATCGAATAACGCACACCGGCTTGCGCGGCTAAATTCACGACACGTTCAATTTTTTCTGTGGCAAACACGTTTTCCATCGCTTCACGGTCGGCGATGTTGCATTGAACAAATTTAAAATTTTTATACGGTGTTAAATGCGCCAAACGAGCATGTTTTAAATTTACATCGTAATAATCATTCAAATTATCCACGCCGATAACGTCATCACCGCGTTCGAGCAAACGCAAACTTAATGCCGCGCCAATAAAACCTGCGGCACCCGTTACTAAAATTTTCATGAATTTTCCTTCTCGTTAATCACCCACGCCGTTAAAGCTACATAATCAATTTTTCCTGTCGCCATAACAGGAATCGCATCGATGAACAGAATTTTTTTCGGCAAGTTAATCGCCGCTACGCCAACAGAAGCCGTCGTTAATTCGCGCAATGTGGCTTGTTTTTGCGTCGTCACTAAAATAATTTGTTCACCTTTTTTGGCATCCGGCAAACTAATGGCGGCGTGATGTGCATTTGCCCACGCTTTCATCGCCAATTGTTCGACGACGGTGAGTGACACCATTTCGCCACCAATCTTTGCAAACCGTTTGCTGCGTCCACGAATATGCAAAAAACCATCGTCATCCACATGTACAATATCGCCGGTGTCATACCAGCCTTTGCCATAAATCGATTCAGTCGGTTGCAACTGCCCTGCTCTATCCGCTAACAAATAGCCAAGCATGATATTTGCACCCCGAACGTGTAAACGTCCTGCATCATCAATACCTTCAACCGGTTCTAAACGGTATTCCATGTGCGGCAATAAACGCCCAACTGTTCCTGCTTTACAATCCATTGGTGTATTCACTGCGGCAACCGGTGCAGTTTCTGTTGCGCCATAACCTTCTAAAATCCGAATACCGAATTTTTCTTGCCACAGCTCGCGTGTGCTGTCTTGCAATTTTTCTGCACCGGCAACAACATAACGCAACGTGTGAAAATCAAAAGGATGGGCTTTTTTACCGTAAGCGGCGAAAAACGTATTTGTGCCAAACATAATCGTCGCACCTGTTTCATAAGCCATTTCAGGAATGATTGAAAAATGCAGCGGCGTTGGATAAAAAAACGTTTTCATACCCGTCAGCACAGGCAATAACGTTCCAATCGTAAATCCAAACGAATGAAACATCGGTAAAAAATTCAAAACAACATCTTTTGGATTAAAACCAATTCGTGCAGCAACTTGTTGATGATTCGATAAAATATTGGCATGTGAAAGCACCACGCCTTTTGGTGTGCCTTCTGAACCAGAAGTAAATAAAACCACCGCTGAACTGTCTGGATTTACGTCGTTTTTATACCAAAGACGAGCGGTTTTACCTTGCAATGCGCCGAACAATTTATCTTTTAACGCAATCGTTTGCGCTAAATCTTCTAAGTAAATGATTTTGACATGCTGATTTAAAGCGGCAATATCTGCCTCTAAATGCGCGAGTTCAACAAATTTTCGTGAACTTAAAACCGTTTTTACTTGCGCGGTTTGACAGGCTGAAATCATCCCCGCTGCGCCTGTCGAAAAATTTAACATCGCAGGAATACGTTGTGCATATTGCAAACCCAGTAACACAAACAGCGTTTTGCTCGAATTCGGTAACATCACACCGACATTTTCATTTTGTTGCGTGATTTTTTTCAGCGCGTTGCCAATAATCAACGTGCGTGTAATCAGCGCATTGTACGATAATGGCACACGTTCTAAATCTTCGGCAACGTGATGTTTGCCACCGTGAATATGCCGCGCCTCTAACAAACTTGCAAAAATCGTGTCGCGTGTCCGACTGCTCACAAATTGCATTTCCGTCATTAAATCCGCCAGCACATGCCCGCTGTATTTACGGCGATTTTTACCGGTTAATTCTTTTCGGGCTTCGATATGCGTCGGCGGTAAAATGGTCAGCGTAATTTTTGGAAACCAACGCAAACGCACAATGCCGCGTAATTTTGAAAATGGCGTGTATTGCGTCCCTGAAATTTGAATTGGCAAAATCATCGCGCCAGATTTATCCGCAACCATGCCTGTTCCGTCATAAATCTTCATCAGCGAACCCGTTGTGGTAATGCGACCTTCGGGGAAAATCAACGTTTTGGTGTCTTGTTGCAAATGATGAATCAAGTTTTTCAACGACATTGGATGCGTCGGATCGACAGGAAAAAAAGTCGATAACCCTAAAAATGGTTTCATCCACCAACGTTGCGCGATATGCGTGTTAATCGCAAACGTGATTTCATCTGGCAAAAATGCGGCAAGTAATGGCGGGTCTAAAAACGAACAATGATTGGCAACAATCAACACCCGATTACCGGCTTGATAATAATTTTCTAAGCCAATCACTTCAACGCGATAAAGCAGTTTGAATAGAAAACGTAGAGATTTTTTTAACATGGGCAGTATTACCGTGATAAATCGCGCAAAATTTCTTTTTCTTGGTCGGTTAAATCGCGCTTGGTGGCTTGGATTTGTAATTTTTCTAAACGGGTTTGTTTGGCTTGCGTGAGTAGTCGCGTCAATGCACCGATAAATTCGGCTTCGATGCCTTCTTCCGGAACGAGAATGGGTAAAGACGCTAACGCTTTTAACATTTTTTCTTCGGGTTTTTCGCGGTAATGTTCGAGTAATTGCGCGGTGGTAGCAGGTCTTTCCACGCAAATAGCTTGCACAATCGCTTTAAATATTTCGATACCTGAAAAATCTAACAGTTGCCAATCAATTGGATTTGCGACCAATTTTTCCGCTAAGTGCGGATGTTGCACCAATAACGCTAAGGTCAAACGCTCTAAGGAATATCGAACATTTTGCGATTCATTTTTACGCGGAACTTGCGAAGCAGCGGTTTCTTTTTCCAATGTTGGCGCAACGTCAAAATCAGACAACTCCTGTAATTTCGCCAGCATCATTTCTTTAAAAAAACCGTCGGCTAATTTAAGTAAATACGGTTTCGCTTGATGCGCGAGTTTTGCGCGACCTTCGATGGCATTTAAATTTAACATCGCCGTGAAATGATTGAAAAAATACGCCGACACCATTTCAGCATTTTCAATACGTTGCAAAAAGGCTTCAACGCCTTCTTCACGCAATAACGAATCGGGGTCATGAGCAGGCGGTAAAATTAAAACTCTCACTTGCCGATTGTCGTTTAACACGGAAAAAACAGCATCCATCGCTTTCCACGCTGCATCTTGCCCTGCTTTATCACCATCAAAACATAAAATAATTTCCGGCACAGAACGAAACAAGAGTTGTAATTGTGTCGTGGTTAAATTTGTTCCCAACGCCGCCACAGCGTAATCAATACCAAATTGCGCGAGCGTCACCACATCCATATAGCCTTCGACAATCAAAATACGCGAGGGTTTCGAATTTTTTTTCAGTAATTCGTACAGCCCGTAAACTTCATTACTTTTGTGAAAAAGCGGTGTTTCGGGTGAATTTAAATATTTTGGTTGTTGCGTGTCGTCTAAAACTCGTCCGCCAAAACCAATCACATGACCGCGTTTATTGCGGATGGGAAACATAATACGCTGACGAAAACGGTCGTAATACATATCGTTTTTAAACGCGAGCATGCCCGCTTCGCAAAGCAATTCGGTATCTTTGAAATGTGGCGACAGAATTTGCCAACCGTCTGGCGCGTAACCAATCATAAAATCACGCGCAATCACGCCGTTAATACCACGTCCTTTTAAATAATCGACGGCGATTTTTTTTTGCGAATGGTTTTTGAGTTGATCAACATAAAACGTGGCAACTTTTGCCATGAGTTGTTGTAATTCGAGGAGTTTATTTTTTGCTTCTGGCTCGAAGTTTGTTTGATTTTCGTAAGGAATTTCAACGCCTGCAACTGTCGCTAATTCTTCAATCGCTTCGACAAAACTCAGATGATTAAAGTCCATCAAAAAGCTAATCACATTACCACCGGCACTACAGCCAAAACAGTGATAAAACTGCTTATTGCGATTAACGTTAAAACTGGGACTTTTTTCGTTATGAAAAGGACAACGAGCAGTGTAATTTGAACCCGTTTTTTTTAAAGGGACGTGCGAATCGATAATATCTACAATATCAACCCGCACTAAAAGATCATCAATGAAATGGCGTGGAATCCTACCTGACATTTTGATGATTTTGCCGCATCGTTATTCTGCGAATGCTGCCTTGATTTTCACGCTGACAACCGACATATCGGCTCTGCCTTGCATGGGTTCTTTGAGTAACGCCATCACTTTGCCCATTTCTTTAATCGATGTTGCGCCAGAATCGGCAACCGCTTGCGCGATCATGGCATCGATTTCAGCTTCGGTTAAAGGTTGTGGGAGAAAATCTTGAATAATGAGGATTTCAGCGGCTTCGATGTCGGCTAAATCGGTACGATTTCCGTCTGTATATTGACGAATCGATTCACGACGTTGTTTAACCATTTTGTCTAAAACGAGCAGGACGCGGTTATCGTCGAGTTCGATACGTTCATCCACTTCGATTTGTTTAACCGCAGCAAGTATCAATCGAATCACGCCTAAACGCGCTTTATCGCCACTTTTCATGGCGACTTTCATTTCGTTTTTAATGTGTGCTAATAATTCACTCATGAATTACAGTGCAGGACGACCGCGACGCAAGTTTTTCAACGCATAACGCTCACGCGCCAATTTTTTCAAATGACGTTTAACAGCGGCTGCGCCTTTACGTTTACGTTCTGTTGTGGGTTTTTCATACGCTTCACGACGACGCACTTCAGCTAAAACACCTGCTTTTTCACACGCGCGTTTAAAGCGACGAATAGCGATGTCGAAAGGTTCGTTTTCTTTAAGTTTTACTGATGGCATTACAATAATTCCAGTTATGTTAAGATGATAAAAATAGGTCGGCAGCGAGTTTGTTGCCTAAATAGAACCCGTGATTATACCTTTACTTCCCTCATTTTCAAAAACTCAATGTATATTTTAGGCATCGAAACGTCATGCGACGAAACCGGCGTGGCTATTTACCACTCTCAACGCGGTTTAATTCATCATTTACTTTACAGTCAAATCGAAATGCACAGCGAATACGGCGGCGTTGTGCCTGAACTTGCCTCGCGTGACCATATACGCAAATTGATTCCCTTAATTGAACAGTTGTTGCACGAAAGTAATTTAACCTCTAAAGACATAACCGCAATTGCTTACACCGCAGGGCCTGGATTGATGGGGGCATTATTAGTTGGTGCAGCTACCGCGCAAAGTTTGGCGATGGCGTGGCAAATTCCAGCCGTTGCAGTGCATCACATGGAAGGTCATTTGCTTGCGCCGATGTTAGAAGAAAATCCGCCCGCTTTTCCATTTGTCGCGCTGTTAATTTCGGGTGGACACACGTTATTAGTGCAAGTAACGGCGGTGGGAAAGTATGAATTACTGGGTGAATCGTTAGACGATGCGGCGGGTGAAGCATTTGATAAAACCGCGAAATTATTAGGTTTGAGTTATCCAGGCGGCGTAAAACTTTCAGAATTAGCCAAATCTGGACAAGTCCGTTTTCGATTTCCGCGCCCGATGACGGATAGAGCCGGTTTAGATTTTAGTTTTAGTGGATTGAAAACCTTTGCCTTAACCACATTTCAAAAGAGCGAACAATCTGAACAAGACAAAGCCGATATTGCATTGGCGTTTCAAGAGGCTGTTGCAGATACATTAGCAATTAAGTGTCGGCGTGCTTTGCAACAAACTGGGTTGAAAACATTAGTGGTGGCGGGTGGCGTGAGTGCAAATACACAAATTCGCGCGGCATTAACGGCAATGGTCGCAAAAGAAAACGGCAAAGTCTTTTTTCCTCGTTTAGAATTTTGTACTGATAACGGCGCAATGATTGCGTATGCGGGTTATCAACGATTTTTAGCTGGTGAAACGCAAGGCTTGGAAATCTTTGCTAAACCGCGTTGGGCGATGAGTGAATTATAGGTAAGACAATAAAAATTAAATTTTTATTTGCATTTTTTAAAATTATTATTATAATGACCCTTCCTTTTCAGGGTCGTTAGCTCAGCCGGTAGAGCACCGCACTTTTAATGCGATGGTCGCGCGTTCGAATCGCGCACGACCCACCAAATAAATAAAGGGCTTAGAATAAAATCTAAGCCCTTTTTTATTGCCCGTTTAAAAAATGTCGCAATTTTGTCGCAGTTGAAAAAAAATACCTGCAATAAATGGCAACACATGACGATAAAACTTAGCGTAGATGTGTGCTAACTTTGCAAATTAGATTCTTTGTAGAATAGCTTAGGAAATACAATTGGGGCAGACGTAATATTAAAATTCAAAAAGACAGCTCCTTTTGGCGTGTTAGAGCGCAATATCCCATCCTCAGTGAGACTTGTTAGAATATTTCTAGCCTGCCTTTCTTTAAATCCTGTTAAATCCTCTGCCTCCCCTCTAGGCATATCACCGAAGATTAGAATACTTTTTAAAATTCTTTTTGCCTCTGGCTTTAAACCTCGATGATGCACATACTCATCAAGACGAATTTTCATATTATCTAACTCCAATAAAGACGACATGAAAGTTACCTGGTCAATGCAAACGGCTAAAAACCAATCTGTAAAAGAAATTAGCTCTTTTAAAGATAAATTACCGCGACCATCATAGTCGCTTTGTCTTGGTGAATCAGCGTTATTAAGCCTTTTTTTGTATTCATCCGTTCCTTGTAATCCTCTGGCAAGCCCTCTTGAAATAGACCAGACACCACTAACACCGATACCTGAGTACATAGCCATTGCATAACTTAGTAATCTACTTACACGTCCATTCCCATCTAAAAAAGGATGAATATAAGAAAATCGATGATGTGCCGCCGCGATAGCCATTACCTGGCTGAGTTTATCCATTTTGCTGAGGTTATATCGCGTAGAAAAGTGTGTCATAAAATTAAGTAACGCATCAGGTTTTGGAGGAATGTGTCTACCAATACTCACGGCATCTACCCGTAATTCACCAGGAATAACTTTAGATGTTTTCCCGTCGCCCGTTATGTTTAACATTGCTTCACTAGCATCTTCATAAAATTTTTTATGTAGCCACATTATGAATTCTAATGAAGTTGGGACTGGGAGTTGACCTGAAAAGTGCATTGTGTCTATTTCAGTTTGGATACTTATGTGCGCTCTGGCTTCTAACTGCAAGTTTCTATTTTTTTCATCGAATGAGAAATCATTCGCCATTGCTCTTTCAATGTCTATAAGTTTTGTGTCATGACCTTCAATTAGATTGGAGTAGTAACAGTTCATAACGCTGACTAACCCCGCTACACTTTTGGCGGTCGCTGGATGTAGTTTTGCAGAGAGAATAGATGTTTTTTCTATTAAATCTGAAGCGAGGCTGGATGTCGCCGTAGGAAAGTTTCCCTCTATCAAACATAGACAGGGTTCAATCATTGATGGAAATTCTAGTTGTTGTTTCATGCCGATTTATATAAACTCTAACTATATGAAAAATATATATTATAGTAGCATAAATGTATAATTTATGCCGATGTAGTGTGCCGATAATCAGCACAACTATAATCACATGAAACTTATAGTAAAAATTTTATTTATCTACGAAATAGTGCCGATTAAGAAATTCTCACAATAAATGGCAACAACTGACGATAAAACTACCATCGTTTAGCCTTGGTAAACTCATCGAGGACGACCTGTTCAGTCCAGTCGATTGCTTCGGGTTGTTCGTTAGTTTTGAAGTGTTGTTCACACTTCGCTATTTTCTCAAGCTCCTGCCAACGCTTAATTACTTTCGCACGGGCTACAACATCGTAACCTGTCATCACAATCATTGTTGCTTCGTAGTCAAGTTCGTAGCATTTTTCTTGTTTCCCGTTTCCTGCAAGATAAGTGCTTGATTTAAAACCACTGCCCAAATTTGGGCAGTCCTTTTCTAGCTGTTCGATAATTACCTCAATATCTCTGATAACGTGCTTATGCTGTTTTCCAGTCAATGCCGCAATCTCAGTCGAAAGCATGAATTTTGGATTTACGACAACTTCTTGTTTCGGTTCTTGAGAATGTTCACTCACAAAATCTAAAATCCGCTTTGCCTCGACAATATGCTCATCATCTGTTTTCAAGCTCTCACATTTTGTGACCGGTTCATCATCAAACATCTCAATCTGATTTTCGACGATTTCTGGCTTTGGCATGTCCACTAAGCCGTTGCGGATTTATAATTCTGCCGTGAGTTGAATTGGAATTGTACCCTTTCTGATTGCGCCCACGCTTCGATTAGCCCACTAGCGAGGGCGAGTTGCCGCTCAGGGGATTTGGTGGAATCCATTGTTGAGTATCTGCTGTATTGCAACGCGCCCGTATCAATTCCGTACAAAAAATCTTGTACAACTTCACTCATCATGCGGTCACAATGACGCGCCATATATTATGATTGCTGAATTCAATCGGTCACAATGCGGTCATCATGCTGTGACAAAACAAGCCCAATCACCCGCCATTTCTGCAATACGTTGTGACATTATTTGTAACATTTTCGATTGCCACACCAGCGCATTTTTCTGTGGCAATGAAATTTCTGTTTTCCGTGAAACCACCATCAATCCTACGTTCAAGCTGTAGAAAAGTGTGGCAATGCAATCACAATAATTTGTGCTGTAATTATTGCTGTAATCTAATCATGCGCCCGTTGCGTTTTCGCCATCATTGCAATATGTTTTGCCATTTCGATTGACACTGCGTAGTCTTTTGGTGGATTCGGGCTACTCATGTTTGACATGAGTTCAATAAAATCAACGCCTTGTGTAACAAATTGATTCTCTAAAATATTTGATTTTGACCATGATGACCAATTTGGCGCAGACATACCCAAATCCAAATACAGCTCACGCGCTGAAATGCTGTTTACTTCCCAACTTCGCATGAAGCTCACGCGCACTAACTAACTGCATTATTGATTGCAACCACTGCGGTAAAAGTGCGGTAATTTATGTTGCAATGCCCACGCAACCACGCGCCACACTTGCCTTTGATGGTTGCAATGGTGCGGTAATTATTGCGGTAAATTAAGCCTTATTTCTCTCTTTGATAATCTGATAAACGGACATTTGCGAAACACCATGCTTCACAACAAGTTGGTTGATGGTCATGCCATTTTTGTAATCACTTAAAATATCGGCG
>CAILJB010000002.1 GCA_903834465.1 uncultured Pseudomonadota bacterium
CGGATTCAACTTTGAGATATTTCGCGGCAATGCCTAAGCTCAAGCCTAAGGCTAATCCTAATAACGTTAAGATGATAATCGCAGAAAAAACGTACATGACCGCGCCTCTTAGGATTCGTAAGGGTTCATTTGATGGGAAGTCCTGCAAAGCCCATAAAGGCAAGTGACAGAATGCCAGCAGTGATAAAAGCTATCGGTGTTCCTGTAAAAAGTGCGGGTACTGCCATCAACGCCAAGCGTTCACGCAGACCCGCGAAGAGTACCATCACCAACGTAAAACCTAATGCTGCACCAAAACCAAATAATAAACTTTGAATGAAATTGTATTGTTCTTGAATGTTTAATAACGCCACACCCAACACCGCGCAATTTGTGGTAATCAACGGCAAGAAAATCCCCAACACTTGATATAAAACGGGGCTGGTTTTGTGAATCACCATTTCAGTAAATTGCACCACCGCCGCAATTACCAAAATAAAACCCAGCACTCGCAAAAAACCAATATCGAACGGAATCAATAGTCGATGTTCAAGCACCCAACTTGCCGCCGACGCTAAGGTCAAAACGAAAGTGGTCGCCATGCCCATGCCGAGCGCGGTGTCGAGTTTGTTCGATACGCCCATAAAGGGACATAATCCAAGAAACTTAACTAAGACGACGTTATTGACTAATGCCGTTCCTAAAATGAGTAAGAGATATTCGCTCATGACTTTCACCCGCTGTTGTTTAGTTCTACTTTTGCACCAACTGTGCCAAGGAAAATCAATGCGGTGAAAGCGGCTGATTTAGTGCGTTGCGAACAAAAAATGATTCACAACGGTGCAGTTTTTTCTGTGTGAGACAAGACAATTGTAGGAAACACGACAAAAACTTTTTCACTTTACAACGTGAAATGCGGCGTAGCGCGAGGAATCAGGAATATGGCGTTTTACTTGCATTGCTTAATATAAATCTAGCCGCAACACGAGTATCAAATCATGTCTAAAATTAGTCCTGCATACTTAGAAAACGAACTTGCCGCCGAAGTTATCGAAATTATTTCGCCCGAATTGGGACAACAAAAAATTTCAATCTCATTGCCACTGTGTTTATTTGTGAAAGCCGTTGAACAAACGCCGATTGCGATTTCGATTACCGATAAAAAAGCGAACATTTTGTACATTAACGCAGCATTTACAGACGTGACGGGCTACACCGAAGCTGAAATTTTCGGCAAAAACGAAGCGAAATTATCGGATAAATGCACGCCTGCCGAGATTTATCAAAATTTGTGGCAAACCATTTCAGGCAAACAAATCTGGCGTGGACATTTGGTGAATCGCACCAAACAGGGTGAGCGTTATCTTGCCGAAGTCACGATTGCGCCGATGCTCGATAAACAAGGCGAAATCAGTCACTACATTGGGATGCACCGCGATGTCACTAACACGCATCAAGCCGAACAACAACTGAGTAATCAGAAAAAATTGATTGAATCGGTGATTAACGCTTCGCCTGTAGCGATGGTAGTTTTGGATAGCACTTATCGCATTATTCTCGACAATCAAATGTATCAAACGTTGATTTCTGAACTTCGCCACGATGAACCTGCGTTGTTTTTTATCAATGCGTTGCAACAAGAATTCGGCGATTTGTGGGCAGATTCAAAATTGCGAACACACGGTTTTAGCAATCACGAAATTCGCGTCGAAGGTGTGGGACAACGCGGCACACGTTGGTTTTCCTGTTCAGGAAATTGGTTTAGCGAAGAAAACACGGAAGCAGACAATTTCTTTTTCAGGCAATCGAAAGATTATTTATTGTTGAGTATTTGTGACGTGACCTTGCAACGTCAACAACAAGAAAAACTGCAATTGCAAACCTTGCAAAATATGATGGCAGAAGAAGAACACATCCGCAGTATTCGAGAAACGTTGCTCGGAGCGATGCACCAAATTCGTTTGCCGCTCAATCAAGTCAATGCCGCCGTGCAAATCATGACGCAACGCAATGATGACCAAAATTTGCATTTAAAAATGTTACTCACGCAAGTGCAACACATGGGCGAAGAAGCCTTGAATACTTTGCAACGTTGCGTGCCTGAAATTCCCGAATCAGCGGTGATGCCTGTGAATTTGAACCAACTTTTGCATCAAGTGATTCGCCTTTTCAGTAATAAATTTTTAGCGAACGGCATTATTGTGGATTGGTTGCCAAATTCGACCTTGCCATCAATTTTAGGTTCGGATAACAAATTGCGAATGCTCTTTAAACAATTGATTGATAACGCAGTTGATGCCATGAATCGCGCCAGTAGTCGAGAACGTGTGATTAAAATCGGTACATCGGTAGAAAACGATTGGGTTTGCGTGACGATTGCGGATACAGGTTCAGGGATTCCCGCGAATCAACGCAGTAAAGTATTCGAGCCGTTTTTTACCACGCAAACCGCTGGCGGTTTTCAAGCAGGAATGGGACTGGTGATGGCGCGAGAAATCGTCAATCAACACGATGGTATGATTGAAATTGACCCCGATTACACGAATGGCTGTTGTTTTAATTTACGTTTTCCGATTTGCCCGAAAAAATGAGAGGTGACAACATGAATGACCGTTATCTGCTGGTCGAATCAGAATTAGATACGCTGTATTTAGTCAGCCAATTATTAAACAGCACGCATAATTTGCGCGAAAAATTGCGCGGCATTTTAGAAATTTTACACAAACGTTCAAATTTGCATTTCGGCATGATTACCTTGCGTGATGACGATGGCATGAGCATTTGCGAAGTCTACGGCGAAGGCATCGACCGCAATGTGCGTTATCAAATCGGTGAAGGGTTAGTCGGTGCAATTCTCGATGCAGGCAGTACGATTGTGGTCGATAGAATTGCCGATGAACCGCGTTTTTTAAGTCGGCTTGGTGTTTATAATCCAGATTTGCCGTTTATTGGTTCGCCCCTTTTAGCCGAACAAGGTGAAATCGTGGGTGTGCTTGCCGCGCAACCGAGTACCGCTGATTTTTTAGGTGAACGCGCTCGTTTTATGGAAATGGTGGCGAATCTCATCGCGCACAGCGTCAACATGTTGCAAATCATGGAACGCAAGCAACATGAACTCACCAATGAACGTGATTATTTAAAACAAACGCTGGTTAAAAATTACAAATTTGAAAACATCATCGGGCATTCTGAACCGATGCTTAAAGTATTCGACATTATTCGCCAAGTGGCAAAATGGGATACAACCGTTTTAATTCGCGGTGAATCGGGAACAGGTAAAGAAGTCGTCGCCAGCGCGATTCATTTCAATTCGGCATGTGCAAATGGCGCGTTTTTAAAACTCAATTGCGCCGCATTGCCTGATACATTGCTCGAATCGGAATTATTTGGACACGAAAAAGGCGCGTTCAGTGGCGCGATTGGTCAACGCAAAGGACGTTTTGAACTCGCTGATAATGGCACATTATTTTTAGATGAAATCGGTGAAATTTCGGCATCATTTCAAGCAAAATTATTGCGAGTGTTGCAAGAAGGCGAATTTGAACGGGTTGGCGGCGACAGAACGTTGAAAGTGAATATCCGTATCATTGCGGCGACAAATCGTAATTTAGAACAAGATGTGGCAGATGGCATATTTCGGGAAGATTTGTATTACCGTTTGAACGTGATGCCCATTTATATTCCGCCGTTGCGCGATAGAATTGAGGATATTCCTGAATTAGCGACAGCGTTACTGAGTCGAATTTCGAAACGTCAAGGCGGGCGTTTTTTAGAAATCAAAGAAAGTGCGTTGCGGATTTTGATGAAACATCATTGGCCCGGCAATGTGCGCGAATTGGAAAATCGTTTAGAACGTGCGGCAATTATGAGTGTGGACGGGCTAATTGACCGTGATGTAATTGTCAGTACGGGTTTAGAAACCGAAATTAGCGTGAATCATCGTCCGATAACGACGACAAAACACGCGGATTTGCATGATGAAAATTTGGATGAACGCGAGCGCGTCATTGCGGCGTTAGAACAAAGTGGTTGGGTGCAAGCGAAAGCGGCGCGATTACTTGATATGACTCCGCGCCAAATTGCTTATCGCATTCAAACGTTGAATATCAGTGTGAAGCAGATTTAAGAATTTATTGGATTCGGAATATAATATGTACGCTTAAAATTTAAAAATCATTGATTTTAGAGGAGGTGTTATGACATTAAGAAACCAGTTGACCGATAGATTACTCCAGCTGTGTGTTGAAATTGTTAACGCAAATATCAATTACAATCCAACGAATTTCCGTGTAATGGTTGCGAATGATGACGGTTATAACACGGTTGTAAATTTGCTAAGAACTGGCTCACATACAACACATTATGGTTTTCGCAAACTTTTGGAAGGACAGCGACTTGATTTATCCATGGAAGCTGAAATTCTTAAAGAACCATGGCGTACTTTATTTACTCCAGAACAGTTGAGTATCGCTACAATACGATTACAATTGCATGGCTATAATGTTTAAACTGAATAAGATATAAAAAAACTAAAATATAAGCCCCAATTTGCATTCACACAAATCGGGGCTTTTTTATGTTACACAGTGAAATCAAATGTTTCGTAATGTGTATTCACTTCATGTTGTAATAATTGTGTTAATGCGTCGTAACTGACAGGTTCGCTAAAATAAAAACCTTGCACCATTTCACAACCACATTCATATAAATAATTTAATTGCGCTTGTGTTTCTACACCTTCGGCGACCACGTTCAAGTGTAAAATTTTCGCCATATTAACGATAGCACCCACAATGGTATTAGCATTACCACTGAGTGTTAGATCGTTAATAAATGACCGATCAATTTTTAGTTTTTCAAGCAATGGCAATTTTGTTAAATAACTCAGTGATGAATAGCCCGTACCAAAATCATCAAGTGAAAAATGAATGCCTAAATCTTTGCACTGCGTCATAAATTTCAGCATGGTGGCATGATTTTCCATCATGACATTTTCAGTGAGTTCTAATTCTAAATGATTACCGCCAATGCCTGTTTGTTGCAGAATTTCGCTGATTTTATTGAATAAATTACCCGATTGAAGTTGTCGCAATGATAAATTTACCGCCACATTCAACGTGTTAAAACCTTGCACTTGCCAGGTTTTCATATCTTCACACGCGCGTTGCAACACCCATTCACCTATTGGTGCAATCAAACCGCAATCTTCGGCAATTGAAATAAACTCCCCAGGTAAAATCATGCCGCGTTGCGGATGATTCCAACGAATTAACGCTTCAACAACAATAATTTTTTGGTGAATTAAATCAATTTGCGGTTGGTAATAGAGGACAAATTGCCCTTCTTCTATGGCTTGTCGTAATTCGCGCTCCATTGTTAAACGGTATTCGAAACGTGAATTCATTTTGAAGTCAAAAAAACAATACCGCCCACGTCCCGCATTTTTGGCGTGATACATAGCAATATCGGCGTGGCGAGTGAGCATATTACTGTCCCGTCCATTTTTAGGATAGACACTGATGCCAATACTCGTTTGAATGGACAGCACTTGACCATCCACGTTAAAAGGTTCTTTGATGGCATTGACAATTTTTTGCGCAACAACACCCGCACCATCAGAATTAGTGTTACTTAAAATCACCACAAATTCATCGCCGCCTAAACGTCCCGCCGTATCCACTTCACGCAGACTGCCTTCTAAACGGGCGGCAACTTGACGTAATAATGAATCACCGTAATGATGACCGAGTGAATCATTAACGATTTTGAAATCATCTAAATCTAAAAATAACAGGGCAAAATTTCTGTTTTCTCGATACGAAAAATGAATCGCTTGCTCGATGCGTTCATTGATTAACGCTCGATTAGGCAATTGCGTGAGGGAATCATAATGCGCGAGACGATGGATTTTCTCTTGTGATTTAACGTGTTCGCTTATATCAATTAGGATAACGTTAATAGTTGAAATTTCATCCACATTATCAAATTCTGCAAACGCATTCACCATCACCCAAACAATATCATCAAGGTCATTGCGTTCGATACCAAGTACACGATTTTTAACGGATTTATGCGTGTTAATAACTTGATTTACGGGAAAATCATCAAACGCGGTAAGAGTACCATCTTCATTGACAAAACTATGTCCATAATCTGACGCAAATGCGCCGACTAAATCGTCTTCATTTAAACCAAAAAGGCGTTGAGCTTGTTCGTTGCAGGCAATAATGCGAGTATCCAGTGAATGTACAATCATTCCGGCATTGACTTGTTCGAGTAAAAACCGATGTTTCTTTTCACTTTGTTTAAGTGCGTCTTCGGTTTGAACTAACTCCGACATATCTGTCCAACCGCCGATAATTTCCAATGAACCACCCGTTGCTTTATCGGTAATCAATTTCGCACGGTCGCGTATCCATTTCCAGTCGCCATTTTTAGTTTTGAAACGGTATTTGTGAATAATAGGTTCACCCAATAAAACGCGATGCAAATTGGTGAGAACATGGTCTTTGTCATCGGGATGAATGTTCTCTAACCATAAATTCGGCGTATCAATAAATTCTTCGGCTTCATGCCCTAACAGTTTTTCAACACTATTTGAAATGAAAGTAATTGGAAAATTTTCGAACGGTTTGCGAGTGTAAATAGTCAATGGCGCGTCAGAAAGCAAATGTTCCAGATGTGTAACTTTGGTTTCTAATTGGCTAATATTATGTGGTGACATGACTTACCCTGATTTTCTATAAATTTCTCTGGCTCCCATAGTAAAGAAGGTTTCTGTCAGAATAAAACGGTATTATTCGATAGGGTTATGCGTAAATTCGATAACGGAAAATGTGAATAAAACATCATTCAAATGCAAAATATTAAGCTACGTTATTTGAAAATGCGCTAATAAGTAGAGACGGTATTTTTTCTAGCGGGGCAATTTTGTCTGCGGCATCTAAACTAATTGCCATTTGTGGCATTCCAAACACGATTGAAGTGGCTTCGTCTTGTGCTATGGTTTTTCCACCTGCTAATTGTATGGCTTTTAAACCGGCTGCGCCGTCTCTTCCCATGCCAGTTAAAATTGCGGCGGCGACGTTACGTCCCGCCGCTTTTGCTGCCGAAAAAAATAATACGTCAACGGCTGGACGGCTGTAATTCACTTCATCGCCAGCTTGCAGCGAAATGCGATATTGTCCGCCTGAACGAACAACCGTCGTATGCAACATTCCCCCTGGTGCAAGTAAAACCAAACCTTGCATGACTCGATCACCATCTTCGGCTTCTTTGACGCGCATTTTAGAAGAACTATTTAAACGTTCTGCAAATGTGGCGGTAAATCCTGCTGGCATGTGTTGAACAATGACAATGCCTACGTTATCTGAAGGAAATGCGGGAATGATACGGCTTAATGCTTCAACCCCCCCCGTTGATGACCCCATCACAATTAAGCGATCGGTAGTTTCGTGCAAGGCAGTCGGTGCATCAACAACGACGGAGGTGTTATGTCTTAATTTAGCGACATTCACGCCCGCCGCTGCTTTAATACGTTGGTTAATATCATCAACCAATAACGGCAAACCATCGACTAACCCAACCGTCGGTTTAGCAATAATATCAACCGCTCCTGCTTCAAGTGCATCTAAGGTAATTTGTTTGCCTTGTTGTGTTAATGAACTGATAATAATCGTTGGTGTTGGCATCACTGCCATAAATTTTTTTAAAAATGTGACACCATCCATACGCGGCATTTCGACATCAAGGGTAATCACATCAGGGTGTAATTCAACCATTAAATCTCTTGCCATATAAGGATTTGAGGCTTGCCCAACTACCTCAATATCAGGGTCTTTCGCCATACCATTTGCCAATATTTTCCGCACCAATGCCGAATCATCGACAATCAATACGCGCACCGTTTTCTTTGTCATTGCATTCATAAACTTGTAGTTAGTATTTACGGTAAATGCCGTTTGCCACGGGAATCCAGCTTGTTTTTAAATAACGTAATGAACCTGTCACGCAGGTTAATAACCAGCCACCCGATTTCGTTACGTTGTAAAGATTTTCAACGATTTGAGCTTGCGTTTCTTCTTCAAAGTAATACAACACATTGCGACAAAAAACGATGTCAAATTGCCCTTGAAATGGATACGGATAGTTTTTCAAATTCATGCGTCGGAATGTACACAAACGACGAATATCCGCATTGACGCGATGTTGATTCTCCCCCGTTTTTTCAAAATAATTGTGGAAAATGTGTGGGGGGACATGTTCCAAATGAGCATTTTTATAAATTCCTTTTTCAGCTTTCACAATCACTGGCGCACTAATATCGGTGCCTAAAAGGGTAAAGTTTTGTTTTGTCCATGCCATTCCACGTTGTTCAGCAGTAATCATTGCAATCGTGTAGGCTTCATCTCCCGACGATGCCGCTGCACTCCAAATTCGGTTATCGCCGTCTTCGAGAGAGGGTAAAATAACATCACGGTAATAGTCTAAAGATTGTGGTTCACGAAAAAAATAAGTGTGATTAGTCGATGCTGCAGACATAACAGCGAGTTGAATTTCCACAGAATCATCGGCGTGTAAATTCGCCAATAATTCACTTAAATCGTTAAAAGAATAATTCTTACAAACGCGCAATAATCTATTAAATAACAATTCTTGTTTCTTATCGGGATAATACATCCCGCATCGATCATTAAGCCATACGCGAATTTGATCGAAAACTACCTTTTCAGTTTCATTAAATTCAAATTCCTCTGCAATGTTAGGTTCCACTGATTAACTGCTCGCAATTTAATACAATTGCAACTTCACCCGTTCCTAATAATGCACAGCCTAAGCCTGCACGAATTTTACTAATTTGTTCGGGGAGCGGTTTCATTACCACTTGTTGTTGATCAAAAATTTCATCCACTGGCAAACCGATTAACCCTCTACTAGTATTAAAAACAATAATAATTTGTTGCGATAAACAAACTGTATTTTCTAACGATTCGCTATAAAACTTTTGCAAGCGACAAATTGGTATAAATACATCACGCACTTTGACCACTTCACTGCCATTATCTGCGGCGATAGGAATAATTTTTTCACGTTCGGGACGGAAAATTTCGCTGACCACATCGATAGGCGTGGCATATAAACAATTTCCAACACGCATCACTAAACTGTCTAAAAATGCCAATGTCAGGGGAATTGAAAAAGTAAATTTTGAACCTACACCAGACTTACTTTCGATGCCAATCCGTCCGCGCAATTCTTTTATGGTGTTATTTAAAACATCCATTCCCACGCCGCGCCCTGAGATATTCGTCACCGATTCAGCAGTTGAAAAACCCGCTTGAAAAATAACCTGCCACAGTTGTGAATCAGGTGGCTCATCGTTTGCGCCGTATAAACCACGCTCTTTTGCTTTGGCTAAAATACGCTCACGATCCAAACCGCGTCCGTCATCTTCGACCGTAATATGAATATCGCCACCCACTTGCGCGGCAGAAAGAATAATTTTGCCTTCTTCAGGTTTACCCGCCGCAACACGCGCCGCAGCCGTTTCTAAACCATGATCGGCAGAATTTCGCACAACATGCACCAGTGGCTCATACAATCTGTCCGCTACCAATTTGTCGATTTCGGTTTCTTCGCCCACTAACTCTAAGCTAATTTTTTTGTTAGTTTGCCGTTCCAATTCTCGAATCATGCGCCGCATACGGCGAAACACTTCGCCGACTTCAACTTGGCGCAATTCAGCAGACACGTCTTGAATTTCACGGACAATCATTTTTAAACGATGGGCGGATTTCTCGAACTCGTCGAGTTCTAAATCTTGTAAATCAGGACTGTTGATAGTTTCAGAAACACTTAAACTCAATTCGCCCACAATATCCATGAGCCGTGCGACTTTTTCAGCAGAAATGCGTAAAAAAGCGTCACCTTGTACGGCAGTAGTAGAAGATTCGGTTGCAGATTCAGATGTTTGCATAGTCATAAATTTCAGTATGTAATCGTTAAGATTCTAGTTTCAATGGGCGGCGTTTATTACGTTATTAACATCCAAAACCAATCCGACATCGCCACTACCGAGTAATGTGCAACCAATCACGCCGTTTATATACGATAAATAACCTTGCAACGGACGCGACAACACATTTTGTTGTCCAATCAATTCGCTCACTCGAATCGCAATGCGTTGTTGTCCCTTGCCAATCACGACAAACAGTTGTTTTTCTTCGTTACTAAAATCATCATCGCCGCTGTTTTCTTGGTGATTGCCTTTTAAAAATTGAACAGGAACGGTCTCGTTATTTTCCAAATGCAACATGTACTGTCCACCGTCTGCGGAGATGTGCATTAAATCTTCGGTATCGATGCGAATAATGCGCTGAATCGCATCAATCGGAATAACGTAATGCACGGCGTTAATTCTGACGACCATGCCTTCTAAAAGCATCATCGATAGCGACATAGTCAGCGTGAAACGCAAACCGCCCGTAGACAAATTCTCTATCCACAGATTCCCGCGATGTAATTGCAATGCTTCTCGCAATTTTGCGAAATCCACACCGTTTTCGCCTGTCTCATTATTACAAGTCATGCCATACGCACTGTTAAAAATAGCGTCTAATTGATTCGATAAACCCAATTGCAAGGCACGTTGATTGACAAGTTTCATATCAATTCCCGCGCCATCATCTTCAATGATGATTTTTACATGGTCACTGTTTTCAATCAGCGATAAACGTAGCGACGCATGGTTATTTTTACCGGCTACTATGCGTTGTTGTGGCATTTCAACACTTTGTGTCAAACAAAACGTCAGTAAGGTATGTAATGGCGTTTTTAAATTTTCCATCATGTTGAAATCAAGCGAGATGTCTTCACCTTTGGTACTGAAATCCACCAAACGTTGCTGTTGTCTTGCGATATTTTCTACGAATGGAACTAACGGTTCTAACAGTTGCGTTGCAGGACGCATCCGTCCAGCAATCGATTCTTCTTGTAACTGTCCCATTTGCGCGTTGGTTTGCACTTCAATTTGAATCAGTTTCTCGATTTTGTCTTGCCACGATGATAAATATTGCTGTATGTCATCTTTCGCGTGAGACCATTGTCCATCCACAGCACTTAATTTGGCTTCGATATTTTTAGCTAAATCTTCTTCCACTAAATCACGCAATAAATGCCCCATTTGCGCTTGATTGGTGACTAATTCGCCAATCGATTCGAGCATATTACCGGACATTTTTCCTAGCCCATCTGCTGATGATGGTAATGATTCCAACTCTTTGACTAAAACGTCTTCTATGTCTTCAGAAAGATTCGGAGATTCATCGGCTACTTCATGATTGATTAGCGATTCGGTAATAAATAACCTTTTGAATAACATTGAGTTGCCATTAGGTTCGAGTGCAATCAATGCTTCGCTTAATTGTGTTGCGTTTAGTGATGTCGCTAATAAAAAATCAAACAACGTGTAATCTTCTTCAAAAACGGTAACGTTACTAATCACTGTCACGATACCTGACTCGACCCACGTTAAAAAATTAGCTGCTAATTCTTCATCGCTATTTAAATCTGTGCGAACAATATAAAAATTTTGATTTTCTTCTAAGGATTCGGCAGCAAGTTTTAAACTGTCGGGTGTTAAAATTTTGCGGAATGATTCAGGTAATCCCAATCGTGCTTCAATCGTTGCTTGCGAAACCACACCGCACGAAATAAATGCCGCCGACATGGCGTTGTCTAATAATTTTTCGATTTTTGCACATGATTGAAGACCATTTAAAACCGATTCAATTGCGGTAACAAATGATTTAGTAATACGCAATATAAAGCCATCGATTATCAAATTCTCGTTTGCCACTCGCGCAAACAAATCAATCAGTGACATACTCAATAACGCAGCGGTTTCTAAACTGTGATACTGACAAACGTAGTAAACTTTTCGTAATACTTGGTTAATCAGATTGCAATTATCTTCTACATTGATTTTGTTTTTAATTTCTGCCAACGCTTCACTGATAATCATCAAATTATCAAACACTTGTTTCGAACATAAATATCCCAGCAATGTTTTCGCGTGCGTGTCAATTTGTGGGTATTTTTCTAAAACCATCGTTTCAGTTTCAGCTAATGTCGCAAATAAAAGAAACAGAAAATCTTGTATGTTTTGGTGATTAAGTGGTTCATCGCTAGAGCGTGTTACGAAATCGTCAATCAGTGACACCAATTGGGTAAATTCTAATTGGTCGGCAAATGTTTTAATTTGTTCAAGCGTCGCAAAAAATTGTGTGCGGTCAAAATCTGAAACATCGTAAGCAATTTTGAGTAAATTGAGCGGCGTTTGTATTTCACTAAAAAATAAGGCTATTTCATCATCGGCATTAACTGTGTTGGCGATACGGTGCGTTATCTCTGAACTTTCATCAACAACGATATTTGATAATATCAACGGTTGAAAGTCCTGTTTTAACAGTGTACTTAAATGGTTAAATAGCGCGGTGGCATGTGTCTCTGTAAAACCTCGTGATAAAAATTCGAGTAATACGACTTCCCAATTTTGCAAACCTAATTGTTCTGCGGCAAAATGTAAACGTTCGGCTTGGGTATGAAAATCGACTTGTGCCGTGTCTGGAAACGAAGGAAATTCAGCTAAAATTTGTTTCATTTCAAGCAACACTTCATTTGCCATATCTTCAAAAATTTTTTGATAAATAGGATTATCCGCTAAGGCTTCTTCGATTTTTTCAAAAATAATTGCAGTGGTGTCAGAATCTATATTTTCAAGTTCTACCGAATTTTCGGTACTTATCACTGTTTCAACAATTTCAATAAGTTGCTCGTGGACTTGAACTTGCTTGCCATCTTCACTAACCGAAACAGATGTGACGGAAGCAAAAAAATCATCTTCATAGTCAATTTCAGTCGGTGCAGATTCTTCAATCGATTCAGTTTGAGACATCTCGTTACGACACTGCGCTAATTTTTGTCGTAAGCGTTCCACTAACTCTTCACTTTCTTCTGGCTTTGCATCGTGTTGTGATTTGCAGGTTGTGACTAACATACCATTTAACACGTCAATCATTTCCAACAACAAATCGATAATGCTATTGTCGAGCGGTGCGCCTTCATCACGCACCACGCCGATTAAATCTTCAGCAACATGAGCGCGAGATTCAATAATCGATAATCCCATTACGCGCGAATTACCTTTAAATGTATGAACAGAACGAAATAAACCGGCAATCGCATTCGCATCAGTGGGAGATTTTTTTAAAGCTAATAATGCTTCTTCGGCTGCTTGGAGCGATTGTTGCCCTTCATCGGCATACAATTCCCAAATTTCATTTGTTTCATCTGACATTTTGTTACCTACACATTGAGATTGTTTATGGCGAAATTTTTACGCTGCGCCCAACACCTTTTTAATTGTTTGCTCTAACTCTACGCCGCTCTTTGCGGCTAAATCGAGCGACACCGCACCAGACGGTTTGGTAATAATGGCATCTGCGCCCAATTGCCTAGCCTTTGCGGCATAAGGCGAACCTGCCAGCGCAACTGATGACAAAATCACAATTTTCGCTTTCGTGCGTAATTTTGCGTGTTGCAAAAATTCCAATCCGTTCATTTCAGGCATTTCAATATCAAGTAAAATCAAAGACAAATCTTTATGTTTTCCTAATTCATCTAAGGCTTTTTTACCGTTTTCAGCGGTTGCAACTATTTCAAAATTTGCCCATTTCGTGACTAGATTGCGAATCACATTTCGCATCATCACCGAATCATCAACAATCATTACTTTATAAGCCATGGGTCTACTCCTTATGTCTGTTTACAACTTTAGTTGGGCGAGCTTCATACTCGCCCCTTACTTAGCCAAAATTAAAATTTACCAAACCCACGCTCGTCTTGATCTAACGGCATGATGTGTTTAGGAGATTTTTTTGCAGGTGCTGCATGTACGGGTGGTTTTACCGCAGCAGGTTTTGGTGCTGAGGCTTGTTGCTGTTGTCCGAGCAACATTTGTAATTGGCGCAACATTTCAGGCGTTATGCCATCCAAACTTAATAAACCCGCCCCAGTGCTGGATTGACGTTCACGCAATTTAAAGCGACTTAATTCATGCTGTGTTTGGCTAGAAATTGTGCTTAATTCCGTTGACGCTGACGATAATTCTTCCGATTGTTGACTGGCTAAACGAGCCGCCGCCGCAATTTGTCCCATTGCGACGTTAATTTGTGAAACACCACGCGATTGTTCGACACTCGCGGTAGCGATTTCTGCCACTAAATCTTTCACTTTAAGGACGCTGCCTACGATTAAATCTAAGGCTTCACCGGTTTCAACAGCAATACTTACGCCGTCGTTCACTCGTTTCGTTGAATCATCAATTAAATCCGCTGTTTCTCGCGCGGCTTTCGCGCTTCGACCCGCTAAATTACGCACTTCTTGAGCCACTACCGCAAAACCACGTCCATGTTGCCCCGCGCGTGCGGCTTCCACCGCTGCATTTAACGCTAACAAGTTAGTTTGGAAGGCGATTTCGTCAATAACTTTAATAATTTTGGCAATGCTTTGAGAGGAGCTGTTAATTGCCCCCATTGCATCAGACATTGCTTGCATTTTTGTTCGCCCTTGGTCAGCGGCTTGTGAAGCCGTCATCACCAATTGGTTTGCGGCATTGGCGTTGTCGGTATTAGCGCGAACTTGGCTATCGGTTTCTTCAATTGCTGAAGTCACTTCTTCAACCGCTGATGATTGTTCTTCTGCCGCTGATGCCAGACTGTTTGAGGTAATGTTTAATTGTTCAGCCGCGACACTGACTTGATCAACGGTATCGGAAATTTGATACAGCGAGGTATTTAGCCGCGCCATCGCACTTTCAAATGAGTTTTTGATGCGTAAAAATTCGCCGCGATATTCGCCTCTCAACTCTGCACTTAAATCATTGTTGTCCATTGCATCGATAACACAGGCGATATTTTTTAAAGGTTCAACTATCGCATCTAACGACGTATTGATACCCTCTACAATGATTCGATATTCGCCTTTGTTTTTCGTAACATCGGCACGAACATCCAAACGTCCTTCAACGTTGGCATTCGCAATCATGGTGGTGTCTTCCACCAACTGTCTGAGATTCGTTTTTAGCAACACCAGCCATTCGTGAACTTGATCTTGGTCAGAAGATTTCACAGTTTCCGCCGTAAAATCACCGTTAGCAATTTTCGTGATGTATGTACTTAAATCAACCAGCCAAGCGTGAACGCCGTTAATGGTATTTTTCATTTCTTCATGTTCGCCGTGGCAAACGATTTCAATTTTGTTGCGTAAATCACCCGCACGCAGGTGGCGCAATATTCGATTACATTCGCCTAACGGTGACAACGCCGCATCTAACATCGCATTTACCGCGTTTAATGTTTCGGCATTTTCAGAATTCGCGGCATTCGCACGTTCGGATAACACACCTTGTTCAAATGCCTTTGTCAGGCGGACAATTTCGGGTAATACGGTTGATTGTTCTGACATTTCTATTTCCTCGTTAATTAAAGTAATTGTTTCTGGTGTAACAGGTTCTGTAACCGTTTCTTGTGTAACGGGTTCTTCTTCACTCTCTATTTCTGCTCGCTTATCCACCCAATCTAACGGGTCATTCGCTTTAGTTCGGCGGTAATTCGTCGGTTTTTTTGGCGTTTCTGTCATACCGTTTTGCCTATTTAGAATTTAAAAAATTTAGCCAATAATGGGTCAGCGCGTAGTAATCGTTTGCCCCTGAACTGTCTGGCGCGTAATCAAAAATACTTCGGCTATATGCAGGGGCTTCGGCTAATCGAATGTTGTTACGAATCACACCGCGCAAGACATGTTCACTAAAACGTTGCGATAGACTTTCGCGCATTTGGCGATGCGTCACTAATCGGTTGTCGAATCGACACAGTAATAAACGTAGTTTTTGCCATGAGATATGATTTTTCTCCATCGTCTCAAGTAGGCGGCTGATGCCTTGCATGCTCATAAATTCTGGTTCTAACGGTGTGAGTATCCAATCAACACGCTGCATTAAATGGGCAACCGTTGCATTCCACACCGGTGGCGCGTCGATAATCACCACGCCTTTTGAATTTAATACCGTTTCGGATAAATCTAAATTCAATGGTGGATTCGCATCACCAACAATTAGCGATAAACGTTCATCCACTTGCTGCGGCGAGCCGGTTTTTCCGGTCAACCAATCACTGACATTCCAAGTAAAATTCTCAGTGCGATAACCGAGCGCAGCGGTTAAATGGGTTTGTTGATCTAAATCCACCAACGTGACGGGCAGCTCACCAAATTTAGCTAAACCAACCCCTAAATTTAACGCGGTAGTCGTTTTACCTACACCGCCTTTTTGATTGAAAATAAGGATTTTCATGAACTACGCACTGTTTTTTAATGCCGACAAACTACTTTGTAAATCGACAATCTGTTGCGAGATTAAATGCTCAATATTGAGCAAGATTGCCACTTTATCGTCTTGTTTACCTAAGCCGAGAATCACGCCGGCATTGTCTCGATTTGCGCCAAATTGGGGTGGTTGATCGATTTGATTTTTGGGGATTTCCATGACTTCACTGACGTTATCCACAATCAAACCAATCAGTACGCCATTGCTGTCTAAAACAATAATGACGGTACGTTCGGTATACGGTTCTTCGGTCATATTAAAGCGGCGACGCACATCCATCACGGGAATCACTTTGCCGCGCAAATTGATAACGCCTTTGATGAAGACTGGTACGTCGGGAACTTCCATTACACGTTGCATTCCGACAATTTCGGTAACATAGTTAATGCTGATGCCGTATTCTTCGTTACCTAATCCAAACGTTAGGTACATATCGTTAATATCGTTTTCGTCATTAAAGACTAAATCTAACTCATCGGATGACTGCTCATCAGAACGGCGGTCTTGATTTTCTGTATGGCTTGACATTGGTTCTCCTATTCGTTTGTGTTGTTTCACATCACACGGGTTTTGTTATTTTTTATTCTATTCGAAGTCTTATAACTAGCGTTACCAAGCCACAATGGGCATTTTTCCAAGCCATACTGGGTATCCAGTTAAGGCAAATTCTATAAAGCAAAAATAACTTTTTGTTGTTATTAGGAATATATATAATTTTGTAGGCGAAAATTTTTTAACAACTATTTAGATTATTTATGAAAATACACGAAAAAATACGCCTCATAAGACAGCATAAAGGTTGGTCGCAAGAACAAATGGCAACTTATTTAGGAATGTCTCTTAACGGTTACAGCAATATAGAACGTGGTGAAACAGATATTGGATTGGCTCGGCTTGAGCAAATTGCATCTCTGTTGGGAGTGGGGATGAGTCAATTATTTGAATTAAACGAAGACGGGAATAGTAACAATTTTTACTTTTTTGGTGCGAATAGCACGAATAGTACAAATAGCACGGGAACGAATAAAGGAAACAGTTATTGCAATTTCTACGTTGCGTCTAACGCTCCTGAATGCGATTATTTACGCGAAAAATTTGAACTTAGAGAACAACAGATTCTCAATGAGCAAAAAGAAATGGAACTCTCTTATCTGAAAGAAATAAATGAATTGAAAGAAAAAGAAGTTACTTACTTAAAAGAAATAAATGAGTTGATTAAACGTCAGGTAGGAAGCTAAATTTTTGCCAAATGACGATAAAAAAAGCCCAACAATCTCCTAAGTGATTGTTGAGCAGAGAGATGAGCATAGGAAGGAACAATGAGAAAAACAATTTTCAACTATTTATTTGCCGAAATGATTTGATCGAACACACCGTCATCAGAAAAATGCTTTTTCTGTGTAACATTCCAGCCACCAAAATCTTTATCGATAGTGACTAATTCTATTTTGGGGAACTGTTTGGCATATTTTGCCGCAATTTCAGGATCTGTGGGACGATAGAAGTTTTTGGCAACAATTTCTTGCCCTTCTTTACTGTATAAATGTGTTAAATATTCGGTTGCCACTTCGGTTGTACCGTGTTTTTTGGCAACATCTTCAACAACTGCCACAGGTGGTTCAGTTAAAATGCTTAGCGATGGTGTTACGATTTCATATTTATCAGCACCGAATTGGCGCAGCACTAAAAACGCTTCGTTTTCCCAAGTAATCAACACATCACCAATTTCACGCTCAACAAAGGTTGTTGTCGAACCTCGCGCACCAGTATCCAACACTGCCGCATTTTTAAATAATTTGGTAATAAATTCTTTTGCAGCGGCTTCATCGTTATTATTATGCTTTAACGCATACGCCCAAGCGGCTAAATAATTCCAACGCGCCCCACCGGATGTTTTTGGATTGGGCGTAATAATGCTCACGTTTGGTTTAACTAAATCGTCCCAATCTTTAATGCCTTGTGGATTGCCTTTTCGCACTAAAAATACAATCGTTGAGGTATAAGGTGAGCTATTATTTGGCAATAATGTTTGCCAATTTTCAGGAATCAATTTACGTTTTTGATAAAGCTGGTCTACGTCATAACCAATCGCCAATGTAACCACATCAGCTTCTAAACCTTCTAAAACCGCTCGTGTTTGTTTACCGCCGCCGCCGTGAGATTGATTGATGGTGACGTTATCACCGGTTTTCGCTTTCCAATATTTTGAAAATGCCTCGTTATATTCTTTATACAACTCTCTGGTTGGATCATAAGAAACATTAAGCAAATTCACATCTGCGGCATAGGCATGTGTTGCAGCGACCGTTAAAACGGTGGCAAAAAGAAACTGTTTAAAACGATTTTTCATAATTTTGATTCCTGTTGTGTAATACGTTGCAAAATTATTTTGCGTGAAAAGCAACGAATTTTTGTTTAACTGGGAATCATGGTAGAAAAATATAGCCAGCTTGAAAAACGTTATTTTTAGATACAAAAATCTAAAAAATAGATATACAAAAAAACGATGCAATTATCGAATAATACTGTTTTCGTCATTCTTAAAATACGATTAAGCTAATTCTAATTTGAATACTTAGGATTAAATGCAGCATGGCTTTACTTGATTTAGTTGAATATTTTAATAACCGTTTTGAGCGTGAACATCACGCCAACTATCGCCCATTGGTAATAGAAAACAATCAAGTTATGGGCTTTTTTGGACAATTGCGTATTGGCAGCACGTTTTCACCATTAAGACAAATTGCAAATCCTGCAACGATTACGGGATACGCTGTAAAAATTAAAGTATCTGCATGTGAATCGCAACATTTATACAGTTATGAAATTGAAAATTTAACGACCCGTTCAGAAGAAAAAAATACCAACTTTGAATCGGTAATTAACTTTGATCGCTTATCGAGAACGGTACACATGTTAAATTATTTGCCGATTGCACATTTAGGTGAGGAGTTATTTTTGGAAGTCGATCCACGCCATATTTTGGGTATCAAAAAAGATCACGGTGCGTATTTTGAATCGATTATTGAGCAATGTGGACTCACGACAAAAAATACAGTTGTTGTTTTAGCTGTGACGGGGGGGAGTTTTTTAACGTATAACGAAGCACTTGTTCGTGGATTGACAAATTACCGGCGACGCGGTTATCGAATAGCGATTCGTTTCGATCATTTGATTTCAGACAAACATGCTTTTGAGTTAATTCATAAATTAAAGCCGGATTACGTCAGTTTATCAGCAAGACAAATAGAAGCAGAAAGTGGTAATACGGCGTTGAAAAAATTACACGCACTCAAACAAATGATTACCGATACGCAAGGACAGGGAATTTTAAGACAAGTGGATCATAAAAAGTCTGAATTATTAGCCCGCCACAGTGGCTTTGATTTGGTGGAAGGGCGTTATTACGACATCATTTAGAAATAAAATCTGCTGTTTTCGTTTTGCACAATTACTTCACATTAGGCGTTTAACTGCTATGTAATCACGAAATTTTAGGAGCATTGACCATGTCTGATTTCACTAATATGTCCGCCAGATTCGACACGTTAATGGGCAATGAGCAGCGAGTAGATGTTTACATTCCCATTTCAAATAAACATCATGTTTTTGCATCAATCAGCCGTATCGGTTTGTTTAAAACGGGTGGCATTACCGTTGAATTAGTCAGTCTCAGCAAATCAGGCGCATTGTTTGCAACCCCACATCATTTATTTCTAAAATCACTGGGTAAAACTATGACGATAGAACTGTCATTGAATGGTAAATGCTTTGAATATGAAGCCCATGTTGTTCGGCAAGATAGCATCAATAATTTATATGGCATTAAATTTAATCAATCCATCATCGAAGCCATCGAAAATTATTTAATTGATTTAAACATTTTCCCACAGTACGGCGTAAATACGCCTAAAGCCTGTTCTGTATGGTTAAACCTACCCTAATCTACCACTAAAAATGTAATATTTTTAGACAGTATTTTTTATTTGACAAATTAAGACAACCGGTCGTATTATCTTGCACATGGAACAGATTAAACAAAAACAAATCAATCGAGAAAACCTGTTAAATCAAGGTGTGGCGTTGTTGATGCAACAGGGCTATCACGGCACGGGATTAAAAGAAATTCTCGACGCGGTGCAAATTCCAAAAGGCTCTTTTTATAATTACTTTGGCAGCAAAGAAAATTTTGCCGCAGAGGTCATTATTCATTACATCACGCCTTATTTGACGCAATTGCGAAATTATTTAGCAGAATCAGAAGGCAATGCACTCGCCGCGTTAGAGCGTTATTTGCAAGAAGCCATAGCCGAATTAGAACACACGGAATTCAAAGGTGGCTGTTTATTAGGCAATCTGAGTGGTGAAGTGTGTGAGACTAGCGATGTGTGTCGCATAGCATTGCAAACGGCATTAAATCGTTATCGTGATGTGTGGGAAATGGGTTTAGGTCGCGCCCAATCCGAAGGAACCATTCGCACCGACAAAACCGCGCGTGAACTGGCTGATTTGTGGGTAAATGCGTGGCAAGGTGCATTGCTTCGCATGAAAATTGAACAATCAACCGCGCCATTAACACAATGTTATCAAGAATTATTGGGCGATTTTTTTAAAGCGCGATGACGAATTGCGTTTTAACAAGCTGTGCCTTTTTTAAACTTTACCATTCAATGAGGAATTACCAATGCCTAAATATATCGTCGAACGTGACATCCCAAATGCGGGTGATTTAACCGCAGAGCAATTACAAGGTATCGCGCAAACATCATGCGGCGTTTCGTGCAAAATGAATGTGAACGTGCATTGGCTAGAAAGTTTTGTTACGCCTAACAAAGTGTATTGCATTTTGATTGCTGACAACGAAGACGCTTTGCGTGAACACGCTGAAAAAGGCGGTTTCCCAATTACGAATATCGCTGAAATTAAAAGTATTATCGACCCAAGCACAGCCGAAGGTTAATCACTTAAACGCGCGTTGACGAGATTTAATCGTGAACGCGCTTTTTTTTCGACTACAGTTTTTTACGAGCCACGACAATGATTAAAAAAACAATAACAAACGCATTGTGTAGCCTGCTGCTACTCGCCCCCGTTATCAGTTCTGCCGAAATTTTGGCAATGGTGAATTACGAAAGTAAACCCGGACAAACACCACGCAAAGAAGGCGTTGCCATCATGGATGTCGACCCAAATTCGACGCAGTTTGGTAAAATCGTTAATGATTTGCCTTTGCCACCTGATGCCGTCGCACACCATATTTTTTATAACAAAGATTTAAGCAAAGCCTATATCACCGCTTTAGGAAATGGCGCGTTGCGTGTTATCAACATGAAACACAAGCCTTATGAAATCCAAGACCTTAACGTTCCTGAATGCCAAGTTGCCGAAGATATGGCGTTTACTGCGGATAAAAAAACGTGGTATTTGACCTGCATGGGGTCAAGTAATGTCATTGTTGGCGACGCACAAACCGATAAAGTGAAACAAGTTATCGCGGCAAATGAAAAAGATAAATTTATCCGTTATCCGCACGGCATTGGTTTAAACGAAGACATCAATCGAGTCATTGTGACTAGCACGGTGCGAGCGTCTGATTTAGGCGATGCTGGCGAAACGGTTACTGTTATTGAAGCAACAACTGGCAAAGTATTATCAACCGATAAAGTTTCGGAAGGGGCAACGCCTTCTGGTTCGTCGCCTGTTGAAGCGGTATTTTTACCACATACCAATTTGGCGTATATCAATACGATGTTCGAAGGTAAATTGTGGACAGCACAATGGCAAGAAAATCGTCACGGTTTTGATTATCAACCTGCTTACAATTTTGCGGACATTAAACAAGGCGTGCCGTTGGAAATTTATTTCAATCAAGAACAAGACAAATTATTTGTCACCACTGCAAATCCGGGCGCATTGAATATTTTTGATATTCACGAATCTGCAACAAAACCAAAATTAGTAAAATCTATTCCAACGGCTGGCGGCGCACATCACGTTGTCTTTTCGCCTGACGAAAAATATGCGTTTGTGCAAAACAGCTTTTTGAATTTACCCAATATGGATGATGGTTCGATTAGTGTGATTGATTTGCAAAAAATGGAAAAAATCAAAAGTATCGATACCTTGAAAAACCAAGGTTTTAAACCTAATTGTATTGTAATGTTGCCGCAATGGCATACGGATGACGCGCATTAGGCAATATTTTAATCATTAAATTTATTATGTATGGCGCGAGAATATTCGCGCCATTTTCAATTAGCCGATTACCAAATTTTAATCTTGTAACCACTGCGCTACCGCTTTGGCGTAATACGTTAAAATCGCATCACTTCCTGCCCGTTTAAAGGCTAACAGTGATTCCAAAACCACCGCTTTTTCGTCCAACCAACCGTTTAATGATGCTGCTTTGAGCATGGCATATTCGCCGCTCACTTGATACGCAAATGTTGGTACACCAAATTCGGTTTTTACGCGGCGAATAATATCTAAATACGGCATACCTGGTTTGACCATTACCATGTCTGCGCCTTCTCGCAAATCTAATTCTACTTCGCGTAATGCTTCATCCGAATTCGCGGGATCCATTTGATAACTGAATTTATTACCTTTGCCTAAATTTCCCGCTGAGCCAACCGCATCACGGAAAGGGCCATAAAAATTGGAGGCATATTTTGCTGAATACGCCAAAATGCGCGTATTTGAATAATTTTCTACTTCCAACGCATGACGAATCGCACCAATACGCCCATCCATCATATCCGATGGTGCGACAATATCTGCCCCAGCTTTGGCGTGCGATAAGGCTTGTTTGACTAATACGGCAATCGTTTCATCGTTTAACACATAACCGTCGGCGTTAATCAAACCATCTTGACCATGTGAGGTAAAAGGATCTAATGCTACATCGGTGATAATTCCTAATTCTGGTACGGCTTTTTTTAAAGCACGAACCGTTCGTTGCACCAAACCATCGGGATGATAGGCTTCTGCGGCATCGTCTGATTTTTTTTCTGCCGACACGACAGGAAATAACGCAATCGCTGGAATGCCTAAAATATAAAGCTCTCGCGCTTCTTCAATGAGTAAATCTAACGATAAACGTTCTACACCTGGCATCGAAGAAATGGCTTCACGTTTATTTGTCCCTTCAACGACAAAAACGGGATAAATCAAATCATCAACGGTCAAATTATTTTCACGCATTAAGCGACGAGAAAAATCATTGCGACGCATTCTTCTCATGCGTGTGGCGGGAAATTTAATGCTATGATATGTCATATTATTTACACTTATTTTTGGAAGTTTTTATGAGAATTAAACACTATACCTTATTTACTTTATTTGTTGTATGTCTGGGTTTAATGCCGTTTATGCGTGCATTTGCCTCTGAATTATCGCCGCCGCAACAAGCCATTTCAGAAGCCTCTGATAAATTGCAACAAAAAATGCAAGACAAAAATTTTCTTAAAGATTTTAACAAAGTCACACAATTCGTCGATCAATCAATTAACCCACATGTTGATTTTGATAAAATTTCATCATTGGTTTTAGGTAAATTATGGAAAAGTGCCTCGCCTGATGAACAACACCGTTTCAAAAAAGAATTCCAAACATTGTTAGTCCGCACTTATTCTCGCGCATTCAGTGAATTTAAAGAATGGTCAATTCGTTTTTTACCGAGTGAAATGGAAGACGGCGCAACAAAAGTGGTTGTTAAAACCGAAGTGTTACAACCTGGTATTCAACCCATTGCCGTGAATTACCGCATGTATTTGGCAAATGGTGAATGGAAAGCCTACGACATTATGATTGAAGGCGTGAGCTTAGTGACCAATTACCGCACCACATTCAGCGACGAAGTTCAAACGAAAGGCTCGCTCGATGCCGTCATTGATGGTTTGGCAAAACGCAATGCTGAAGCGTTAAAAAATTCTTAATTTAATACTCCCCTCACTTTTTATTTTGGCGCAAAGTTCCACTTCTGCGCCTTTTTATTCTCGATGACTTCAATTAAAGATTCGCTTTACAGTCAACCACTTGGACAAGTGAATGGCTTTGCTTTTGATGAAAATGTCGCGCAAGTTTTTCCCGACATGATTCAACGCTCTGTGCCGGGTTATCAAACTATTATCGCCGCGATTGGTTTATTAGCAGGACGTTTTGCCAAACCTCAAAGCGTTTGTTACGACTTAGGCTGTTCGCTAGGCGCAGCATCATTTTCAATGCGGCAAAATATTACGGTCGAAAATTGTCGCATTATTGCAATCGATAATTCCACGGCAATGTTGACGCGTTTGGAATCTATTTTGGCGAACGAAACATCGCGTCATTCTACCGTTATCGAATTGCAATGCGCGGATATTCGTGACGTGGTGATTGAAAATGCGTCAATAGTGGTATTGAATTTCACGTTGCAATTTTTGCCTGTTGAAGACAGAAAATCATTACTGGCAAAAATTTATAACGGCTTATTACCTGACGGGGCGTTAATTATTTCGGAAAAACTCGCGTTTGACGATGCACGGCAGCAAACATTACAAATCGATTTGCATCATGCGTTCAAAAAAGCGCAGGGTTACAGTGAATTGGAAATTAGTCAGAAACGCACCGCACTAGAAAATGTGTTAATTCCTGAAACTTTCGCGCAACATCAACAACATTTGAAATCCGTTGGATTTAGCAGTGCCGAATTGTGGTTTCAATATTTTAATTTTGCTTCATTTATCGCACTTAAATAATGCCCTATTCTGATTTATATGCCGCCCTGCGAAACGCTGACGCTGAAGATTGGGCAGAGCAATTGCCACAACAACTCGCCCATGCTTTCGATACTAGTAAACACGGCGATTTATTGAAATGGCAATCGCAACTTGAACAACTGCCACAACTTAACCCACAAATCCGTTCACTGACGACGGATACATTGCAAATTGGAACGGCTGACGATGTTTCGATTGAACAGCAACAGGCATTAAAAAACCAACTGCAAGCGTTTTGTCCATGGCGCAAAGGACCTTATGAATTATTTGGTGTTCACATTGACACCGAATGGCGTTCGGATTGGAAATGGCAACGATTGGAAAACCATATTGCGCCTCTAAAAAATCGGCTGGTTTTAGATGTCGGTTGCGGCAACGGTTATCATTGTTGGCGAATGCTTGGCGCAGGTGCAAAACGAGTGATTGGCATCGATCCCATGTTGCTAAATGTCATGCAATTTCAAATCATTAAAAAATTTTACGGCGATGCTCCTATCGATGTTTTGCCACTAGGGATTGAAGCGTTACCTGCAAATTTACGCTGTTTTGATACCGTATTTTCAATGGGGGTTTTATATCATCGCCGTTCGCCACTGGATCATTTATTTGAATTGCGCGATTGTTTAAAAAGTGGCGGCGAGTTAATTTTAGAAACGCTAATTATTGACGGAGAATTGGGCGAAGCCTTGTTGCCCGAAGATCGTTACGCGCAAATGCGAAACGTATGGTTTTTACCGAGTTGTGCGACGCTGGTGAGTTGGCTAAATCGTTGCGGATTTAAAAATACCCGCGTGGTAGATGTGACCGTTACCACAACAGAAGAGCAACGAACTACAGAATGGATGCGTTTTCATTCATTGCGAGACTTTTTAAATCCTGAAAATCCCGCGTTGACATGTGAAAATTTGCCCGCCCCGAAACGGGCAATTTTAATTGCCAACGCGCCGTAATTTATTGTGCTTGCGCCGCTAACTGCACGGCGTTACGTTTACTGCGTTTCACTGCATATAATGCTTCGTCGGCTAGCGTAATCAATTCTTTCCAGCCTGGTTTTCCGTTAGTCGAACATGCAACACCAATACTGACCGTCATCGGTTTTAATAGCGGTACATTTTCAACTTGATGACGTTCGACCACGATGCGTATCCGTTCAGCTAATAACAAGGCTTCTTTTCCGTCAGTATTAGGGGCAATCACTAAAAATTCTTCGCCACCTAATCGACAGGGAATATCTGTCATTCGCGCACATTTTCGCATAATTTTCGCGGCGTGAACTAACACTAAATCCCCTGCATCATGTCCTAACGAATCATTCACCGATTTGAAATGATCCAAGTCGAGCATTAACACGCTTAATGGACGATGGGTACGTTGTGCGCTTGACCATTCTTGTTCTAAACGATTCAATGAATAACGGCGGTTGGATAATCCCGTTAATACATCGGTATTTGCCATCAATTCTAAGCGTCGATTTGCCACTGCCAATTCTGCAATGTAACGCTGTAAATCTTTACGTTCTTTTTCGACTTCTTGTTGCAGAGTAATAATTCGTTGCCCTGCCCGAATTCGCGCTAATAGCACTTTTAAACTCAGCGGCGTGGTGACATAATCATCAATTCCGGCATTAAAGGCTTCAATTAACGCGCTTTCTTCTTCGGTTGAAGTCAGCATGATGATATAAATCGAACTGCCCCACGTTGAGGAATGCAACGTTTTTGACAACTCAATGCCATCCATGGGTTTCATGTGCCAATTGGTAATAATCAATTCGGGTTTGTGTTCTAGCGCGTATTTCAATGCCGAATCGCCATCTTTACAAGCAGCGACTTTATGACCTGCTGCGGTAAGTTGTTTAGACAAACGCGCTAACATCATCGCATCATCATCAACCACTAAAATATTAAGTCCAGATAACATATGTTTACCTGCGCCAAGCTCTGGCGAAGACTGGCGAATATCTGTTTTTACGTTAATCAATTTGCCCCATTCTTGCCATTGATTAAGCACTTCAGCGATAAATGAATCCAATTCATCCGCATCAAAACCATGTCGCCCGGCTTCAACGAGTAACGCTGGCATTAAAGCAATGCGATATTCTTCATCGGAAACACAGTAATTCGATAAATGCCGCGCAAAAACAAGCTGTTTCGCAAGGCGATTCGCTTTAGATAAACTATCGCCAATTGGCTGAAAACTGAGTTTTAACGCTTCAAGAAGTAAATCTGAAAATCCCCAATCAGCAAGTAACATGACAGTCAACGCATTATGGTTAATCGCAAAACGTTCTTGCTCAAGTTTTAATAACTCATCGTCTTTTGCAATGGCAATACATTCACCATAACTTTCCGACCAGGCTGTTGCTAAAGCAAGACGACCAATATCGCTAAGTAATCCTAAAGTAAAGGCTTCTTCGGAACTAATGACGCGCTCGTGAACGCTTAAACGAGTAATGGCGACAGCCGTTGCTAGCGATTTTGACCAATAGGCAAGATAATCAAAACTTGGGCAGCGACTATAGCTATCGTTACCAACCAATGAAAGACTTAACGCAAAATTTTTGACTGCTGACATTCCCATCATGATGATGGCATCGCCTACGTTAGAAATAGAGCGATTTGCTCCCAGTGCAGCAGAATTAGAAAATTGTAGAATCCGTCCGCTCAACGCCGGATCAAGTTTAATCAACTGCGTCACCTGACCAATTTCGACATCATCACGTTGCAATAACTTCATAATTTCCAACGCAGTACCGGAAGGTGATGGCAGACGATTGGAGGTTTTCAATTCATGGAAATTAAATTCTTGGTTCATAGTCATTTTCTTGTAGCTAAAACACGAGTTAGTTGCATTGTCGCATGAAAAACATCATCAATCATCAGTTCAAAATTGGCAATTTTATTTTCACGCGCTGCATTTTCTAAAACAGCAATTTTTACGATTAGTTCTTTCGCACAAAAATGAGTCACCATGCTTTTAAGTGTATTAGCTGCATCGGCTATTGCAGAAAAATCGTCGTTTTGAATGTGAATTTCAAGTTGAGCGAGAAGTGTGGGCGCATTTTCTAAAAACAATTGCACCATTTCGTCAAATAATTTTGCATCTCCATCTAGTTGAGCAAGTGCTGCCGTCTCATTCCAAATTGTAGAGGTAGGGACTTTAATTGTTGATGCCGGATTGTTAGGCACGTCTGATGATTCAGAACTATCCGGTACATGTAACGTTGGTTTTAACCATGTTGTCAACATCTGATTAAATGAATGGCGATTAAATGGTTTACTTAAATAATCATTCATTCCGGCTTCTAAGCATTTTTGACGCTCTATATCCGTATTTTCGGCGGTCAGGGCGATAATCGGAATAGCTTGTGCAAGCTCATGAATGCGTAATTGTTGCGTGGTTTCGTAGCCATCTATAATTGAAATTTGACAATCCATCAAAATCAAATCGTAAGCGTTATTTTTGAGTAAGTTTATAGCTTCATTACTATTTTTTGCCACATCAGGTGTAAGGTTAAATCGTGCGAGTTCTGTCACAATAACCCGTTGGTTAATTACATTATTTTCAACAAGTAAAATGTGTTTATCCGTGTAATCAGCATAACTGATTTCTGTTTTGACCGTTGTAATTTGTTCAGGGGGAAGGCTTATTGTATTCCACAATGCGTCAAATAATTGCAGTGGGCGAACGGGTTTAGATAAACAATATGAAAAACCTAAACTGTGTTTTTCGTTTTTACCGATAAAATTATTCGCCGACAGTAACAAACGTGGTGTATGACTTAAAAGCGGATTAGCAGTCATTGTGCGTGCCAATTCGCATCCATCCATATCAGGAAGTTGAAAATCAATAATTGCCACGTCATACGGCTGGTCGTTTGATGCTGCAATTTCAAGTTCTAATAGTGCAGCATGAGCTGAATTTTCTGTTTGTACAAAACATTGCCAAGCGTCCAAATGATGAGAAAGAATATGTCGATTCGTGGCATTGTCATCAATCAATAAGACTCTTACGCCCGCCAAATAAGACGGTAACAGCGGTGGCTGTTGCAATGCGGGCGTAATCGGCAAATCAAACCAAAACGTCGTCCCTTGCCCTAACATGCTTTCAAAACCAATTGCGCCATTTATCATATCGATTAAATTTTTACAAATCGACAACCCTAACCCCACGCCACCACAAAAACTTGCTGTAGAATTGTCGACTTGATTAAAGGGCTTGAACAATTTGGTTTGTTGTTCGGCACTCATGCCAACACCGGTATCTTGGATTTCAAAACGGCATTGCATTTCTCCATCAATACCAACAATTTGCATAACACGCACATTGACTTCACCTTGCTCGGTAAATTTGAGCGCGTTATCTAACAAATTGGTCAAAAGTTGGCGTAAACGTGTCGGATCGCCCTGCCATAAAATGGGGAAATTTGCCGGTATAAAACATGTTAATTCAATTTTATGGTCTGTGGCATAATTCGACAACAACGCACAAACATCTTCAACCAAAACAGGCAAATGGAATTCAATATGTTCTAATTCAACTTTATGTGACTCAAATTTAGAAAAATCTAAAATATCATTCAACGTTGCCAACAACGATTCCACAGAACTTGCGGCGGCATCGAGTAAATCAGACTGATCTTGCGTTAAATTGGTATCTTGCAACAAATCAAGCATCCCCAAAATACCATTCATTGGCGTGCGAATTTCATGACTCATATTTGTCAAAAATTCCGACTTCATATCGGTCATTTTTGCAACTGTCTCACGCGCGGCATGTAATGATAGTTGTGCTTGCTCTTGCAATAAGGCTAAAGCCATCATCTCGCCGACTTGCTTGAGCATAGCTAATCGGGTCATATTCTGCGAGGGATGCGTATCGGTATATAAAACCAATACTCCCATCACATTCCCCGCGTAGAGCATCGGTACGATGTAATGTCCATGAATTTTATCGTGATTCCCTTCGCCCTCTTCACTCGAATCACAAAAACAGGTATCCGTGATGGTGATTTCGATAGATTTTGCTGCTTTACCACAAATACCTTTGCCAATTAAAACGCGTTGCTCATGTTGGATAAAATCATCGCTAAAATGTCCCAGCCGAACAAACATATCCAAAAACTTTTCGTCAGCATTCGTAATTAAAACACTGCCTCTTCGTTGCGAAGTGAAAGTTTTAAGTTCGAATAACCGTGTTAATACTTCTGTAAAACGTATTTTTAACGGTTTTTGTTGTTGCAAAATTTGTGCGATGTCTAATTTGGCTGATTTATTGGCATGTTCACTATGTAAATTTTCTTCTTTGGCAACTTGCACACTAATGTCACGTTGGCTCTGAACGTAACCGCTCAAATCACCATTGGCTTTAAATATGGGTGTAATACTTACCGCTGCCCAATAATCAACGGTTTTAGGTTCTTTAGTAAACGTGTATTCAATTACTTGCCGCCGATTTAACAATCGCCCCGTCCACATTTTTCCTTGTTTTAACGTGTCCCGCATATCGGCTAACGTTTGCAAATCCGTATTATCACTATTTAAAAGCGTCGGGCTGTATCCGAGTAATTGCGTTTCAAACCAGCCACTTAATCGACAAAATGCAGGGTTAATATATTCAATCAATCCTTTGGCATCTGTAATTAAAACCATTTCGTTACTGGTTTCTAAACCTTGTTTTAACGTGAGTAACTTTAATTCGGCATTTTTTTGCTCAGTAATATCACGGCGAATTGATAAATATTGATACGGTTCCCCTGCCTCATTTAGCAGTGGTGCAATTGTGCTATCGACCCAATAAAGTTCCCCATCTTTACGACGATTGCAAAATTGTCCGTGCCACGTCTCCCCTTTCGAGATAATGTGCCAAAGTTGAGCGATGAATTCTTTAGTGTGATAACCGGAATTTATTAAGCTGTGCGTTTGCCCCAATAATTCTGTTTCTGTGTAGCCGGAGACAGCACAAAATTTTTCATTAGCATAAACAATAATGCCTTGCGTATCGGTTAAACTGATTAGAACGTGTGTATTAAGCAGTTTTTGCACAGCAACATTTAATTCGGAATGCACTGGCATAGCAGTACCATTTCCCAAAAATGAGGGCGAAAATAGTGCGTTAGAACGAGAGGCTTTGGTCATTTTATGGATTTGATTACGCTGTAACTAATATGGCAGACAGTATATAATCCCACGTTTTTACTAAATTTTCACTAAATTCACATTGGAAAAAGTATGCTTGGCAAACTGGTCAAATTAGTTATAGGTAGCCGTAACGACAGGCTGATTAAGAAAAAAAGAGTATTGGTCAAAAAGGTCAATGCCCTGTCCTCAGAATACGAAAAACTTTCTGACGAGGCTCTGCAAGCTAAGACTCAGGAATTTCGTGATCGTTTAGCGAATGGCGAAAAATTAAATAATTTATTGCCTGAAGCCTTTGCCACCGTGCGTGAAGCCTCAACACGGGTCTTTGGTATGCGCCATTTCGACGTACAACTTATCGGCGGTATGATTTTGCATAAAGGCAAAATCTCAGAAATGAAAACTGGTGAAGGTAAAACGTTAATGGCAACGCTTGCTGCGTATTTAAATGCGTTGCCTGAACGCGGCGTTCACGTTGTCACAGTCAACGATTATTTGGCAAAACGTGACGCTGAAACCATGAGCAAACTCTATGAGTTTTTGGGATTGAGTACAGGCGTTATTTTAGCGCAAATGGAAACGTACGAACGTCGCAAAGCCTATGCTGCTGATATTACTTACGGCACAAATAACGAATTCGGATTCGATTATTTACGCGACAATATGGCATTTACGGCAGAGCAAAAAGTTCAACGGGATTTGCATTTTGCTATCGTTGACGAGGTGGATTCAATTTTAATTGATGAAGCCCGCACACCGTTGATTATTTCAGGCCCTACCGACGATACCAGTGATATTTATTTGAAAGTCAACGCGATTGTGCCGTTGCTACAAAAACAAGAAAAAGAAGGCGAAGAAGGCGATTATTCGGTTGATGAAAAATCTAAACAAATTCATTTAACAGAAGCGGGGCATGAAAACATCGAACGCTTGATGATTGAACATGGTCTTTTCACCGAAGGCACAAGTTTATACGATGCAACGAATTTGCGTTTAATGCACTATATCAACGCGGCATTACGCGCTCACGCTTTGTTTAGACGTGACGTGGAATACATTGTTAAAGATGATCAAGTCATCATCGTTGATGAATTTACCGGTCGAACAATGGCTGGAAGACGTTGGTCAGAAGGTCTGCATCAAGCCATTGAAGCTAAAGAAGGCGTGTCGATTCAAAACGAAAATCAAACCCTCGCATCGATTACTTATCAAAATTATTTCCGCTTATACGAAAAACTGTCTGGCATGACCGGAACAGCTGATACGGAAGCGTTTGAATTAAACAAAATTTATGGTTTAGAAGTCGTTGTCATTCCGACGCATCGTTCTATGATTCGGCGTGACTTGGGCGACGTGGTATTTTTAACCGCCGCAGAAAAATATAACGCAGTTGCCACTGATATTAAAGAATGCGTCAGTCGTGGACAACCGGTGTTAGTCGGTACCACATCGATTGAAAATTCAGAATTATTGTCGAACTTGTTACATCAGCAAGGCATTAAACACGAAGTTTTAAATGCGAAACAACATGAACGTGAAGCGCACATTATTGAGCAAGCCGGTCAACCTTATGCGGTAACGATTGCTACAAATATGGCGGGACGCGGAACTGATATTGTATTAGGCGGAAATTTAGAAGCCGAATTGCTCGCGCTCGGTGAAGATGCGCCGCAAGCGGCAAAAGACAAAATACGCGGCGCGTGGTTAGACCGTCACAATGCCGTAGTAGCAAGCGGTGGTCTGCACGTTATCGGTTCAGAGCGTCACGAATCACGTCGTATCGATAATCAATTACGCGGGCGTTCAGGTCGTCAAGGCGATCCCGGTTCAAGTCGCTTTTTCTTATCACTCGAAGATGATTTGATGCGTATTTTCGCCTCTGATCGCGTTGCGGGTTTGATGCAAAAATTAGGAATGGGTAACGGCGAAGCTATTGAACATCCATGGGTGACACGTTCGATTGAAAACGCTCAACGCAAAGTCGAAGCGCATAACTTCAACATTCGTAAAGAAATTTTAGCGTATGACGATGTGGCAAACGATCAACGAAAAGTCATTTACGCACAACGTAGCGATATTATGGCAGCGGATGATATTTCAGAAATCATCACCGCAATTCGTGAAGATGTCGTCAATAATATGATTACGCTCTATATTCCATCAAGAACGATGGTTGATCAATGGAATATTACCGGTTTAGAAGAGCATATTCGCCTCGAATTTGGCGTAGAAATTCCGGTACAAAAACTGCTTAGTGAAGATAAGAAACTTCACGAAGAAGCCTTACGTCAAAAAATTATCGCGATTTTAGAAGAAAACCACGCTGAAAAAGAGAGAGTTTTAGGTAAATCCACGCTAAACAACGTTGAAAAAACGTTTATGTTGCGTGCGTTAGACCATAACTGGAAAGAGCATTTAGCCGCGATGGATTATTTGCGTCAAGGCATTCATTTCCGTGGTTACGCACAAAAAGACCCGAAACAAGAGTATAAACGTGAAGCCTTTGAAATGTTCACGAACTTGCTTGAAACGATTAAGTTTGAAGTCGTGGGTTTATTATTCAAGATTCCAACCGAAATATCCGCGCTGGATCAAGAATTTGAAATGGAAGCTGAAGCCAATGTGGCACCCTCGACAGCCGCTGAAATTCCAACCACTACGATGAATTTGGACAGTGAACATTTAGCAGCATTAGCCGATATTGAACAACCTACGGTCGTTGACCAACCCACAAGTCTTGAAGATAGCGTGGCACGAAATGACCCTTGTCCATGTGGTTCAAATTTGAAATACAAACAATGTCACGGCAAATTAGCGTAATCTAAATTTAGAATTTTTGGTCTGTACGGCAGGGCGTGTTTTTTTGTTTCGAATCCGTTTAATGATAGCTTCCCTTAACCTTTTGAAAAATCATGAATTGGTCAACAAATAAGCTCAATTTTAATTTCGACCTCAATTTTTTGGGGCTTGGAAAAAAACAGACTGCCGTGCTAGGCATCGATATTACGACAACAGTGGTGAAATTATTAGAACTGAGTCGAAATGGGAATCACTATAAAGTCGAAAGTTATATGGTTTCGCCATTGCCGCGCGATGCGGTAATGGATAAACAGATTACGAACGTTGACGTTATTGGTGAAGCCATAAAAAAAGCGGTGCAACGTTCAGGAACAAAATTAAAACAAGCCGCTGTTGCCGTTGGTGGTTCTTCGGTTATTACAAAATTGATTACGTTGCCAGCAGGCTTAACCGACGACGAAATGGTTGAGCAAATCATGATTGAGGCAGAGCAATATATTCCTTACGGCATTGACGAGGTTAATTTTGATTTTGAAGTGCAAGGCATAAATGAAATTGATTCTAGTCGCGCAAATGTTTTACTTGCCGCGTCTCGAAAAGAAAATGTTGATGATCGTGTTGCTACGTTAGAACTTGCAGGATTAAAAGCGAAAATAGTGGATATTGAAGCCTTTGCTATTGAAAATGCGTTTGTTTTGTTAGCCAATCAATTGCCTTATTCGGTTGAAAACAAAACGATTGTGGTAATTGAAATTGGTGCGAATTTAACAACGTTGCACGTTCTCTATAATTCCCGCGCCATTTATACGCGCGAACAAAATTTTGGTGGTAAACAACTCACCGAAGACATTCAACGAACTTATGGCTTGAGTTATGAAGAAGCGGGCGTATCAAAAAAATTAGGCGGTTTGCCTGATAATTATGAATCAGATGTTCTCGAACCTTTTAAACACGGTATGGTGCAGCAAATTCAACGTGCTATACAGTTCTTCGTTGCCTCTAATGCGAGTCGTCCCATTGATAGCGTGATTCTCGCCGGCGGTTGCGCTTCTATTGCCGGTGTCGATCATTTAGTTTCGGAATCATTGGGCGTACCCACATACATTGCTAATCCATTTGTAAATATGGAACTCTCTTCACGAGTTAATCCAAAAAGTTTGGGAAAAGATGCACCTTCGATGTTAATTGCATGTGGTTTAGCGTTACGGAGTTTTGACGAATGATCAAAATTAACCTATTGCCTTGGCGCGAAGCATTACGCAAACAAAAACAACAGACTTTTAACAATGCCTTAGCTATTTCGGTCATGTTTACCGCAGCTATTTTTGCAGGTATTCACTTTTACATTGCAGATCAACAAGATTATCAAATGCAACGCAATAAAATGTTGCAAGACGAAATAACATTATTGGATCAAAAACTTGTTGATATTAAAAACATTGAAGAGAAAAAAACACGCTTAATCAACAAAATTACAGTCATTCACAATCTACAGCGTTCGCGCCCAGAAATTGTACATTTATTTTATGAAATTCCATTGGCAACGCCCGATGGTTTATTTATGACTAAATTAACCCGAACCGGACGGGACTTAGTATTTGAAGGGAAATCTCAATCGAACGCGCTGGTATCGGCATTCATGAGTGCAATCGAAAATTCACAATGGTTACAAACCCCCTCATTAGATGTCATTCAAAATCCAGATAAACTTGTGGCAGATAAAGGAAATAGTGCAGAAAAGCTCAATGACTTTACTTTACGAACCAAACAACGTGATTTACCGGACGTGAAATAACATGAATTTATCAGAAATCGATTTGTCTGAAATAGACTGGGATTTTAATTCGGCGTGGAGTTGGCCATTGCCTGTTAGAATTGGCATAATTGTCTTGAGTTGTTTACTCGTTCTAGGTGGTGGCATTTATTATGATACGTTAGATCAATTAAAAGTTTTAGAAACCGTACAAAAAAAAGAAGCTGAATTAAAAACTGTTTTTATGCTCAAACATAATCAGACTGTAAATTTACCGGCATATCAAGAACAGCTCAAACAGATTAAGCAAAAACTGCATGACATTATCAAACAAATGCCTATGGAAGAAGAAATTGCCGGTTTGCTTATCGATATTTCTCAAACGGGCATTGCGAGTGGTTTAGAATTTAAGTTATTTAAACCTGCGCCACCAGTGCGCCAAGATTTTTATTCTGAATTACCCATTAACGTTGAAGTGACGGGGAAATACGAGGAATTATGTCTGTTTGTCAGTGGATTAGCTGCATTGCCGCGTATTGTAACTATTCATGATTTAACGATTGTACCCGTTGATAAAACAAAAATTAGTAAACAAAGTCCTATGTTAATGTCCGTGATGGTGAAAACATATCGTGAAAACGGGAACGCTCAAAATGACATCAACTAAATGTAGCGTGCATTTTTTACTGATTACGATAGCGATAATGACGTTGACGGCATGTGGCAGTCATGATTTTACTGATTTGCAACAGTACATCGCAGAAATCAAATCACGACCACCTGAACAGGTAAAACCCTTGCCGGAATTTAAAAGCGTTGAACCATTTACATTTAAACGGGAAAATGGTTTGCGCGATCCGTTTAAACCCGTAGAAAAAATAAAAGTTGCGGATGTTGCAGAAGAGGAAGAGCCAGATAATGGTATTCATCCCGATACGCATCGCACCAAAGAACCACTGGAAGCCTTTTCTTTAAGTGGTTTAAAAATGGTTGGCACTATTGATATGAATTCGACACTATGGGGACTAATAAAAGGCGATGGCAATAACATTTATCGCGTAAAAGTGGGAAATCATATGGGTAAAAACGATGGAAAAATCACGAGCATCGACAAGAAAAAAATCGAACTAATTGAAATTGTTCCCGGTAAACCAGGGCGGTTTATTGAGCAGTCAACGACTTTAAGTTTAACAGAGTAGATTATGACAATCGCGTTTACACCGAAAATTGACTTGCGTTTGAATGCGTTAATCGCAATCTGGCTATTATTTTTTCTTTCTACTGTTGATGCGGCACCGTTAACACTATCCGCCATTAACTTTGCATCACAAAGCAGCGATAAATTGCAAGTGCAATTAGAACTCTCTGGCCCTGCCGTTGCACCTCAAGTGTTTAAAACGGATAATCCAGCGCGTGTGGTACTTGATTTTGCAGCGGTGAAAAATGGACTATCTAAAAAAATATATCCTATCAATCAAGGCCCTGCATTAAACGCTTATGTTATTGAAGCCGATGGTCGCGTGCGGGTGATTTTGAATTTACTCGAAGCCATGCCTTTTAATCTCAAAATCGAAGGTAATAAAGTATTGCTCACTTTAACACCCAATATTGAGATGAAAGCGGGGGCTGCCGCAAATCAATCTATTGCGAAACCAACAAAACTCAGTACACCGGAAACAACTAAAGCAACGAATAACGTCGTGGCGGCGTTTATTCCAGAACAAGAAATTAGCGGGTTTGATTTCAAACGAGGTGACAAAAGTGAAGGTCGAATTCTAGTATCGCTTGCAAATCCTAATACGATGGTAAATTCTAAAAAAGAAAATGGTAAGGTTGTTATCAATTTCTTAAATACGCAATTACCTGACGGTTTAGCGAAACGATTGGATGTATCTGAATTTGCGACACCGGTTAAGTTTATTGATACCGTTTCAGCAAAACAAGAAACCACTTTAACCGTGACAACGGTAAATGAATTGTACGATTATTCGTTATTTCAAACGGATGGTTTGCTCACTATTGAGTTTCGCCCCTTGACGGACGAAGAAAAAGAAAAGCAAGAAAAAACGCGCGTGAAATATACGGGAGATCGTTTATCACTTAACTTTCAAGATATTGAAATTCGAAACATTATCGCTATTTTAGCCGAATTCACGGGACAAAATATGGTGGCGGGTGAAGATGTATCGGGCAGTATCACTTTAAAATTAGATGACGTGCCGTGGGATGAAGCACTTGAATTCATTTTGATGACTAAAGATTTGGGGAAATATCAAACCGGAAATGTCACGCTGATTTCGCCGCTCGACAAAATTAAAGATTACAAAGAGAAACAACAAAAAATGGAAGAAGTCGTCGAAAAATCTGATGTACTTGTGACAGAATACCTTAAAATTAACTACGCTAAGGCTGAAAGTTTTAAAAGTTTGCTAAATGGTTTAGATACCGGTGCGTTTGGAACGTGCGGCGCGAGCAATGAAGTTAACAGCAGTAATATGAGTGTTAGCCCTAGTGGCACATCAACGGTTAATGCGAATGAACAAAATGGTTTATCTCCTATGTCTTCTGTGAGCAGAAGTTTGATGCAGCCTCAACCTAGTGTTTATGGCAATCAAAATCAAAACAGTGCGCTTAATCCGGAAGGAAATCGACTGTTATCTGTACGCGGTTCAGCAATTGTTGATTCACGCACAAATACCTTAATCATCAAAGACACCGCAAAAAAACTAGAAGATGTGAAAAAACTCATTCGTAAATTAGATGTGCCAGTACAACAGGTGATGATTGAATCACGGATTGTTATCGCTGACGATACATTTGCTAAAAATTTGGGGGTTAAATTCGGGGCTGGTAAACAAGGTGTGATTAACGGTAACACTGGCTACGCTGTTGGTGGCGGAGGAACACAAGGCTCAACAACCCCTGCAGCTGATGGTTCACTTGGTGTATTAAATAATTCATTGGTCGATTTAGGTGCCGACGCTATCGGTACGACACCTGTTGGTGCATTAGGTATGACCTTGGCAAAAGGTGCCGATTATGTATTAAATTTGGAAGTGCAAGCCTTACAATCCGATGGGCGTGGTGAAAGCATTTCTAATCCGCGTGTGATGACTATGAATCGCTGTACAGCCCATATTGTACAAGGCGTGCAAGTTCCCTATGTAACCTTGCCAGCCACTGTTGCGGCAGGTGCATCGACATCAACAAGTGTGCCGACTGTTACTTTTAAGGATGCAACTATGGCGTTAAATGTTACCCCGCAAATTACACCTAGTGGTTCGGTACTAATGAATTTAGTCATAAAAAAAGATAATGTAAATGAAGCCGCAAGTGTGGGTTTAAATGGTAATAAAGTGTTAGACAAACGTGAAATCCAAACATCTGTGTTAGTTGAAGATGGCGAAACTATTGTACTGGGTGGTGTTTATGAAGAAGACGATTCATTAACAAAAAATAAAATTCCGTTTTTTGCAGATTTACCATTAGTTGGCTATTTATTTACCAATTCAGCAAAGACGAAAGACAACAAAGAACTGTTAATTTTCGTTACGCCAAAAATTGTCAAAGACAATATATCAACTCAATAAAATAAGACGAAATATAACGCTATAATTCTAAAAATTTTTAAAATATAAGACAGGACGCATGAAACAATCAGAAAATATTTATTTAGTCGGTTTAATGGGTGCAGGCAAAACGACAATTGGACGGCAATTGGCTCGCACGTTAAAACTGCCATTTTATGACAGTGACAAAGCCATTGAAGAACGCACTGGCGTGGATATTCCCACCATTTTCGAATTTGAAGGTGAGGAAGGTTTTCGTAATCGAGAACAAAAAATGCTGGTGCAATTAACCGAACTCAAAGGCATCGTGATGGCAACGGGCGGTGGTGCCATTTTGCGTGAAGAAAATCGAAAGTTATTGATGGAAAATGGTTTTGTGGTGTATTTGCATTGTGAAGTTGATAAATTACTCGAACGTACTCGTCGTGATTCACAACGACCATTACTCAATACGGAAGATCCAGGCGAACGCCTCGAAACGTTATTTGAACAACGTCAACCGTTGTACGCCGCCTGTGCAGATTTCACAATTGATACCGGCATAATGCAAAGTAAAGACGTTGTCACGCATATTTTAGACATCTATCACGCGACTCAAAATTAAATTTAGGTTTCCTCTGCATGAAAACATTAACCGTCGCATTAGCTGAACGTAGTTATCCTATTTACATTGGCGCAAATTTACTCACGCAAGCAGATTTATTGACACGCCACATTAAATCAAAACAAGTCATCGTTGTGACAAATGAAACGATTGCGCCGCTGTATTTGGAAACCGTGTTGGCACATTTAAGTGCATATCAAGTTGAAAGCGTGATTTTATCAGACGGTGAACAATACAAAACGCTTGATTCTGTTAATCAAATTTTCACCCAACTGTTACAAAGTAAATTCAGTCGCAATGCAACGTTGATTGCTTTAGGCGGTGGTGTAATTGGTGATATGGGGGGATTTGCAGCGGCGTGTTATCAACGTGGCATTGCGTTTATTCAAATTCCAACGACGTTACTTGCCCAAGTCGATTCATCTGTTGGCGGTAAAACAGGGGTTAATCATCCGCTGGGCAAAAATATGATTGGCGCGTTTTATCAACCTCAAGCCGTCATTGCCGATGTTGATGTGTTGGATACGTTAGAAGACCGCGAACTTGCCGCCGGTTTAGCCGAAGTGATTAAATACGGTTTGATTCGAGATTTGAATTTTTTTGAATGGTTAGAAACAAATATTGATGCGCTGCTTGCGCGTGATAAAACCGCCCTCACCTTTGCAATTGAACAATCTTGCCATATGAAAGCCGAAGTTGTTGCCGAAGACGAACATGAAGGCGGTGTTAGAGCGACGTTAAATTTAGGTCATACTTTTGGTCATGCGATTGAAACGGGTATGGGTTATGGTAGTTATTTACACGGTGAAGCCGTGGCAATCGGGACGTGTTTAGCCGCGGATTTATCGCAACGCAAAGGTTGGTTAAATGCGGATGATGTAGCGCGAATTGTGACATTATTCGAACGCGCAAAACTTCCTGTTATTCCACCAGCAGAATTAAATGCCGAACGGTTTATTGATTTAATGGCTGTTGATAAAAAAAATGTGGATGGTGCAATTCGAGTCATTTTACTCGAAGCGATTGGTAAAGCGACTTTACCTATGAACATCGACCATGCGTCTTTGACTCAAACCCTGCAAACTTATGGCAGATAACGACCTTTTTTCGACTGCCTTAAATCACAGTTCTTTTGATAACGAAGGACTGGATTTTTTGCCGCTTATCACTAAAGAGCGCACGCAAAAATTCGATTTGTTACTGCATTTAATTCCAAATTTGAAACAGCATTTAATCGTATCTGGTGCGTCAGGAATTGGTAAAACGTTGTTGCTTGATATGATATACGATATTGATAGCGAAGCGTGGCAATGTTGTTTTGTGCAAGGCAGCGATGAATTGAGTTTTGAAACTATCGAAGCGCAACTTATAAAAACGATGCGCCGAAATAAGTATGAATCCTTAGATCGTGCGTTTCAGGATTTTCAAGATAAGCACAAAAAAATTGTGTTGATTATCGATGATGCGGGGTTATTGGTATCGGGACTTATAACGACTTTAATAGATTACGCTACCAACCAACTGGCATTAAAACTGATTTTTTCCCTTACGCCCGAAGCGCGACAAAATCATCTTAAAACCGATCGTGTATTGGAAAATTGTTATCTGCTAGAAATTCCACCACTCTCAAAAAATCAATGTGCTTATTTTTTACGCCATTTAGCGGCGAAACCTCGTACTTATCATTCATCGCAAATACTGGATGAGAAATTACTCGATAAAATCTATCGAGAAACACAAGGTATCCCTGCACACTTGATTAGCTATTTCACAAAATTGTCACGCGAAAAACAAAATGATTACAGTAAATGGTTAATGGCTTTTGCTGGTTTCGTTATTTTAGCTATGGCTATCAATCAAAGCATTCGTTATTTTAAAAAAGAGCAAACAGATGAATTGCCAATTGCGCCATTAGAAAAAAATGAAGAAATTTCTACGCTTACACCTATCGAAAAAAATTCGACACCACCCGTTACTGAACCGTTGATTAAAAACGACAGTGATATTGTTCCGGAATTAAAACTCGATATTGAAAAAGAGCTTGCCCCTGCGCCACAAAATCCACCAGCAGCAACCGAAGTAACACCTGTTGAAAAACCACCTGTAAATCCGCCCGCAACCGCATCTGTTGAGCCAATTGCAGTTGCACCAACAACACCTGCTCAAACAATTCCTGAGTCTGTTGTAAATACCGAAAAAGTTGCCTCACCTGCTAAACCAGAAATCGTTGAGCCAACGATTGTCACACCGGCGATTTTTACCCCATCGGCAGTCTCCGCGCCCCTCGCGCCAGTTATTACCTTCCCCAAAGTTGAACCGGCAAAAGGTGTAAAAATTCAACCTATTCCAGACAAAGCAACAATTACAAGCATTCCACTTGCCGCGCCAGAAGTTAAAAAAGTCGAACCTAAAAAGATCGAAGTTAAACCGATTGAAAAAATAGAAACAAAAGTTGTTGAGGAAAAAAAAACAAAAATAATTGAGGAACCAGCAAAAAAACCTGAACCTGTTAAAAAAACACCCGCGCTCGACAAAATTAGCGAACCGAAAACCGTAAAAGAAAAAGTTGCTCCGAAAGAGAAAGTTGAAACAAAAGCAGACGTTGTCGCACCTCCCAGCAATGGACACTACACATTGCAATTGATTACGTTATCTAGCGATGCTGCAATGGCTAGTTTTCAAAAAAAACACCCCACGTTAAATAAAAATTTTCGCGTCATAAAATCTGGCGGCGACGGACAAGAACGTTTTTCTTTGATGTATGGCAATTTTGCGAACACGGAAGCCGCTTTACAAGGTAAAAAAACCTTACCGCCTGAATTTGCTGGCGCATTACCACGAAAATTAAAAACCACGCCCTAACCTTTAAAAATTATGACCACATTAAAAAACGATACCTTTATCAGAGCGTTACTCAAACAACCTACTGAATACACGCCGATTTGGATGATGCGTCAAGCAGGACGTTATTTGCCGGAATATCGCCAAGTGCGTGAACAGGCGGGCAGTTTTATGGCACTTTGCACAAATCCTGAGTTAGCTTGCGAAGTGACATTGCAACCGTTACGTCGCTTTGACTTTGATGCAGCGATTTTGTTTTCAGATATTTTGACCATTCCCGATGCGATGGGTTTAGGACTTTATTTTACCGAGGGCGAAGGGCCAAAATTTAAAAATCCGCTTCGCACAGCAGCCGATATTGAAAAATTACCCATTCCAGACCCTGAAATTGAATTACGTTATGTGATGGATGCGGTGCGTTTGATTCGTAAAAACTTGCAAGGCAGCGTGCCGTTAATCGGATTTTCAGGCAGTCCGTGGACGTTGGCAACGTATATGATTGAAGGCGGTAGCAGTAAAAATTTCGCTAAAGTGAAAGGTTTAATGTATGACCAACCGGCGTTAATGCACCAATTACTTGATAAATTAGCGCAATCGGTTGCCGCTTATTTAAACGCGCAAATTGCCGCTGGCGCACAAGCAGTGATGTTATTTGACACTTGGGGCGGAATGCTCAGTGGCGATGATTACCGTGAATTTTCATTGCGTTATGCTCAACAAGTTCGCGCCTTATTAAATACCGAAAACGATGGACAGCGTGTGCCGACAGTTTTATTTACCAAAGGTGGCGGATTGTGGTTAGAAGAGATGGCAACAACTGGTTATGACGCGCTCGGTTTAGATTGGCAAACAGATATTGGTCAAGCCCGAACCAGAGTTGGCGAAAAAGTTGCGTTGCAAGGCAATTTAGACCCGATGACGCTTTACGCACAATCTGATGTGATTAGCGAAAAAGTGAAAATAATTTTACAAAAATACGGTAATGGTTCGGGGCATGTCTTTAATTTAGGACACGGTATTTTGCCTGACATCAATCCAGAACATGTCAAAACGATGGTGGATGCGGTGCATGAACATAGCCGTGTTTACCATAAAAATTAGGAGTTATCATGATTCTTGCAGGCGATATTGGCGGCACAAAAACGTTACTGGCTATTTTTGATGAGCAAACGTGTGTGGTAAAACACCGTTTTGAAAGTGCTAATTACGCGACTTTTGACAAATTATTAGCGGATTTTTTGGCGTTAATTCCAAATGTAGAAATCAATGCGGTGTGTCTTGGTGTAGCAGGCCCTATTGTGAATGATGATTGTGAAACGACAAATTTGCCATGGAAATTAACCTGCCGTGAAATCGGTGAACAATTAAAAACCTCAAAAGTTAAGTTACTAAATGATTTAGAAGCCGCCGCGTGGGGCGTTTTGTCACTGCCTGAAAACGAATTTGTCTCATTAAATCCACAAGCCACGCCGCAAGTGGGTAATTGTGCTGTTTTAGCCGCTGGTACAGGTTTGGGCGAAGCGATTATTTTTCATGATGGCAAAAAACACTACGTTATTGCCAATGAAGGTGGTCATTGTGATTTTGCTCCAACAGACGCGCAACAAATAGCCTTATTGTCATTTATGCAAGCACGCTATCCTGAGCATGTGAGTTATGAACGCTTGGTTTCAGGTGTTGGAATTGTGGCTATTTACGAATTTTTAAAACAATCTGGTGATTACATAATTTCCGCTGATTTAGATGCACAATTACAATCCGCTGACGATGCTGCTGCCATCATTGGTGCCACAGCGGTAGCAAATGGCGATGCGTTATGTAGCGCGACGCTACAACTTTTTAGCCGGATTTACGGTGCAGAAGCAGGGAATTTGGCGTTGAAATGTTTGCCTTATGGTGGCGTGTATTTAGCAGGCGGAATTGCCGCGAAATGTTTGCCTGTTTTGCAACAAGGCGATTTTCGGGAAGGCTTTCTAGCAAAAGGACGTTATCGTAGTGCATTAGAAAAAATTGCCGTGAATGTCTGTATACAACCGGAGGTAGGTTTATTGGGCGCGTTGTATTTCGCACAAACACGCGCCATATCACTTTAATTTTCTGCTATCAGTAAAACGACAGCTTGCACAGCAATGCCTTCTTTACGTCCTTCAAAACCTAATTGTTCAGTTGTCGTAGCTTTCACATTGATTTGATTAACGGCGACATTTAAATCTGCGGCGATATTGGCACACATCGCCGCGATATACGGTGCCATCTTCGGGGCTTGCGCGATAATCGTAATGTCTACATTGCCTAAACAATAGTTTTTTTCTGTCACTAAATTATAGACATGACGTAATAACACGCGACTATCTGCGCCTTTAAATGTGGGATCGGTATCGGGAAAATGTTTGCCAATATCTCCCATCGCTACTGCACCTAAAAGTGCATCACACAACGCATGAAGCACGACATCGCCATCCGAATGCGCTTCTAAACCACGTTCATACGGAATTTTAACCCCGCCTAAAATAACATCGCCGCCATCTTTAAAACGGTGTACATCATAACCTTGTCCGATTCTTAACATCTTTAAATCCTAATTTTTAGTGTTGTGCGTGATGCTCGAAACCGTCATTGTAAAGGTGCAACGTGGATTAAAACAACCCTACCTTTTTGGCTTTGCTAATACCATTGAAGAGAGTAAAGTGAACCGTAATAGATTGAAATTTATATTGGATGTTTTTATTTTATTTGCGGGGAATGTCATCATGCTAAATCATCGAAGTAAGGGCTTATTGCTTTTGGCGAGTAGTTTATTATTCAGTGGCGTAACGCAAGTCGTTTTTGCTGCAACGACACCAGTGCCTGCCCTCAAACCGCAAAAAGTGACATCGCGGTTAGTGTTAGCCAATTTGCTCATGAAACATAAAACCAATCGTTTTTCTAGTTATCCGATAGTCACATCAACTGTGGCACCCACTGCTGATGCCGGTAAAGTGAGTTCAGGAGCTGTACCAACTACAGCAGCAACTGTCACACATTCTGACACTAATATTCAAGTTGCCGGCGTAGATGAAAGCGATATTGTTAAAGTTGGAGACGATGGTTACATCTATCAAATTTATGGTGGAAAAATTCGTGTGGTAAAAGGTTTTCCTGTTGTTGAACTGACCCAAACGGCTAACATCGATTTCCCTGACAGTAATTTCACGCCATCTGGTATTTATGTTCAAAACGGCAAATTGGTTGTGTTAGGTTCAGCATGGCAAAGTTTAGCGCAACCTACAACGACAGGAAAAATGGCTCCTATCTATTGTTGCTGGTGGGGCGGTTATTCTCAAACTCGCGCAATAGTTTATGATGTCAGCGACCATGCTAATCCTAAGAAAATTCGAGATATTGCCATTGATGGTGATTATTTAGATTCACGACGCATCGGTGATAATTTGTATTTTATTACCCGTACTTATCCTCGTTATTATATGTACGGCGATGTTGGCACGACTGTTATTAAACCTACCGATATGTTACCCAGTATCGTTGAAACCAAAGCCGGTAAAACAACGACGCGCACAATGGCAGTGACGGATTTATCTTACTTTCCGGATTTTGTTGAACCCGATTATGTTGTTGTCGCGAGTTTGGATTTAGGGCAACCTGATAAGGCAGTCACAACGAAAGGCTATTTAGGTTCAGGCGAATTGGTTTATGCGTCGCTACAAAATTTATATTTATCTGCATCGAAATATAATTTTGGCGGCAGTAGCGATATTGCGCCAACGCAAAATAATATCACGACTCAAATTTACAAATTCGGCATTGATAACGGTTCGGTCACATTTACCGCTGCCGGTGAAGTCGAAGGTACAGCATTAAACCAATTTTCGATGGATGAAAATGGCGATTATTTCCGCATTGCGACCACAACACAAAGTTGGTATAGCGATACCAATCAATCCCACAGTTCGTTGTTTGTATTAGATAAAAATATGCAAACCGTTGGTAAACTCGAAAATTTAGCCCAAGGTGAGCAAATTTATTCGACTCGATTTATGGGCGACCGTTGCTTTATCGTGACATTTAAATTAACGGATCCGTTATTTGCCATTGATTTATCTACACCAGGCAATCCCGTTGTGGCGGGCGAATTAAAAATACCTGGTTACAGCAATTACTTACACCCTTATGATGAAAATCATTTAATTGGTTTTGGTAAAGATGCCGTAATTTTCAATTCAGAGCAACCCAATTCAGATCAATCTTGGGCTGGTGGTTCAGCGTTTTATCAAGGGTTGAAAATGGCGTTGTTCGATATTTCGGACATGAAAAATCCCAAAGAAATGTATAGCGTTACAATTGGCGATAGAGGCACAAATTCGCCGTTGTTATATGACTACAAAGCCTTATATTGGGACGCTGAAAAACACCTGTTTGGTTTTCCGGTTGAAGTTTATCAATTACCTAACGGTTTCAATAACTCGCAACCTTGGAATTATGGGCAATCGGTTTCGCAAGGCGCGTACATTTATGAAGTTACGCCCGAAAATGGTTTTGTTCAAAAAGCGGTTTTGTCACAACTTCCCGCGACAGATGTAACGGTTTATTACAACGGCAGTTACAGTTATCAGGATTATTTTGTCGATAGAATTTTGCGAATTGACTCAAATTTGTACACATTATCAAACAATCAGCTTAATGTTTACGACTTAGAAAACTTTAAAGAACAAGGTAAGTTAGCGTTTAAACCTTAGGTTAATTCTTGCTATTGCAAGTCATGCCAGGCATTGTCATGACTTGCAATCGTGATTTTAGTCGTTATCATTAGGTTCACAAATTTAAGGTACATTTAAGACTGTGCCTCGACAATGAAACCATTAGCATTACTTTTTAAAGAAAAATCATGCAAAGCCCAATTCTACAAAAACTAGCGACTGAAGACAAAAGTCTGTTGTCATCACGACGTAAATTTTTAAAAAATATCGCTTGCGGTTCGTTGCTATTTTTAGCAGGAACAGAGATGGTGAGTGCGCGAGCAAAGCACTTTGCAATGCATAAAATCGCACATCGAACTAGCGGTAAAGCAACGCATGTTGCAACTGCCAAACATCAGCAAAAATTTAAAACAGCCATTTCAAACAGACTGGCTAAAAAAAGTCATCACGTTCATGAGCAGCTTGCTGCGCACCATTCACAAGGTCGTCATCATTCAAAACATAATCGTATTGAACTTGCCGCACACAAACCACAGCGCAGTCGGTTATACCGTGATGATGCACTGGTATTGGATACACGCGAGGAACGTCAATTTTTTGCACGAAAAATTCCGTCAAAAATGATTGCATTGCAAAATCCACATACAGGCGATCAATTGCGTTTAACGTATTTTGAACGTGGTTTATATATCGAAGATGCGTTGCAAGAAATCGATTATATTTTGCGGGATTATCACACTGGCGATGTTCATCCAATCGATCCCGCGTTACTCGATCAGCTTTATGATTTGAAATTGCGTTTGGGCGTAAGTCGTCCATTCAATATTATTTCCGGTTATCGTTCACCAGAAACAAATGCAAATTTACGTCGTCACAGTGACGGTGTGGCGCGAAACAGTCTGCACATGCAGGGACGTGCCGTTGATATTCGTCTCGATGGTTACAGCGCAAGAACGATTCGTGATGCCGCGCTAACCATGCAACGCGGCGGGGTCGGTTATTACCCTGAATCTAATTTTGTGCATTTAGATACAGGAAGTATCAGAACATGGGGCGCGTAACTAGAGTCTACTTTTTACTAAATCATAAATTTCTTGGCTGACAATTTCAGCCCCGTCCAAAATAGCCGATAATTCGGCTATTTTTTTGTCGGCAAAGGCTTTGTCTCTTAGACTTGAGGCGTTAATGTAAACATTTAATGCGGCACTCTTTAGACCTGCATAACCAGACATAACGGCTACGCCCGCGTCACTAATCACAGCGGTACTGCCTTTTTCAGCGGCAATACGACTCAATGCAATTATTTCTGCACACGCTTTTGCACACGCTAAAGGCACATCGGTTGCGTCTTTTAAAACGATTTGAATTGCGGTACTTCGCGCTTCCTTTTCTTCGTTCGTTTCTTTAGGTAACGCATACGTTGCCATTAACCGATTGAAAACATCCACATCCGCTTTAATCATGCCCGTTAATTGTTTGCGTAATAGTTCCGATTTTTCTAATAACACCTGCATTTCAGTTTCAACTTCTGCGTATTTAGGTTTACCAATCGTTAAATTACACACCATACTGGTTAAGGCTGCCGCTTGTGCGCCCATTAACGCCGCCGCACTGCCACCGCCTGGTGTCGCAGATTTACTGGCTAACGTATCAAGGTAAGATTGCAACGTATTGTCTTTAATTTCGGTCATTTTTAAAATTAGATAAAGTTGAAAAGTATGCGAATCACAAAACTGCGCTCAGTTTTGTTATCATTCTGCATAACATTACCGCAGAATTACATTCATGACCATTCCAAAAATTGCTATTTTTACTGACGATGCTGGCTGGCACGGCAAACAATTACAACAAGCATTTAAAAATTTAGGTTACGACAGTGCGTTTGTTTCGCTGACCGAATGCCATTTTAATCTTGCCAATCCTGCCCTTCCCATTTTTATTCCTGAATTTGAAACTGCGTTGCCTGCCGCAGTTTTTGTACGAGGTGTTGCGGGTGGCTCGCTTGAAGAAGTGGTTTTATATTTAGACTTTCTGCACGCGCTAAAAGTCATGGGTATTCCGGTTTATAACGATGCGTCGGCAATTGAACGTAGTGTGGATAAAGCGATGACGAGCTTTTTATTGCATCATGCTGGATTGCTGACACCACCGACGTGGGTGCTGCGTGATAGAGAAACTGCGTTGGCTTTAATGAAAAACGAACTTTTACAAGGTAATTTTATTATCAGCAAACCACTATTCGGTTCACAAGGCGAAGGTATCCGCCGTATTGAAAAAATGACGGATTTACCTTGGTTGACTAGCAGTCATGGCGTGTATTATTTACAACGTTTTGTATCCTGTGCTGGCGATGGATTTTCAGATTATCGCGTATTTGTGATTAACGGCAATGTTGTGGCAACCATGCGTCGACGCGGTAAATCGTGGTTAAACAATGTAGCAAAAGGTGCAAGCTGTGAACGTGTCGAACCCACTGTTGAAATGGTTGAATTAGCGATTAAAGCCACGCAACTGTTGCACATGGATTACGCTGGCGTTGACATTATTGAAGATAGCAAAGGGCGATTGAACGTAATTGAAATTAACAGTGTTCCGGCGTGGAAAGGTTTGGAAAGCGTTTACGATTTGAATATCGCAGAATTATTAGCGAAAGATTTAGTTAACAGACATATCAAAAAATGAATTCATCTCAATTAGTCGAATTTTATCGTCAAGCCTGTGAAGTCGAATTACAGGCGTTTAAACCCGGAAATGTCAGCATTTATGCCGAAGGTCATGACATGACTGTTGATGATTTTCGCCGCAGTGCTGAAATGAGTGCCTCGCCATTATGTGACGCGACCTATTCACTTGGCGAGAAAATTTTTTACGCCATCAAAGCAACGCGCGATGCGGTGGGTTGCAACACGAATTTAGGTATTATTTTGTTATGTGCGCCATTGATTCATGCCGTGCAAAATTATCCGCAAATGCCGCTGCGTGATGCTTTAAAGCAAGTGCTAAAAAATACCACGATTGACGATGCAAATTGGACATTTCAAGCCATTGCGTTAGCCTCGCCAGGTGGTTTAGGTGAAGTCGATAAACAAGACGTAAAACAAAATGCAACAGTTACGCTACAAGCCGCAATGCGTCTAGCATCGGATAAAGATAGGGTTGCTTTGCAGTACGTTAGTGATTATAAAGATATTTTCGATTTAGGCGTTTTAAGGTATACTTGTGCCTTCAATCGGTGGGGTGAGCAGAGTTGGGCAGCAGTTGCAGTTTATGCAGGTTTGTTGAGTCAATTTCCTGATAGTCATATCGAGAGAAAATTTGGGAGTCGGTACTCTGCAAGGGTAGCAACTATGATGAGTGAGCTTAGCGATAGGCTACTGCTCATAGATGACCCTGAACAGGTTAAGCCGCTGCTTTATCAGATGGATGCTGAGCTTAAATCACACGGTTTGAACCCAGGTACGTCCGCTGATTTGACAGTGGCAACAGTATTAACCGTATTTTTAGAATGTTCTCTCTGTGCGTAGAGACAAATCGGAGACATGAGTAATGTCGATAGTAAATTCAGTTTTATCATTTTTTTGTTCAAAGGAGAAAAATAGCATGGCAAAAATCAATAACTTGCGCGTAGGCGAATCTTTAGTTGGTGAAGGTAACGAAATCGCTCACATCGATTTAATCATTGGACCTCGTGGTTCAGCGGCTGAAACTGCTTTCGCAACCGCTTTAACAAACAACAAAGACGGTTTCTCAACATTGTTGGCTGTTGTTGCACCAAACTTAATGGTTAAACCTGCAACCATTTTATTCAACAAAGTAACAATCAAAGGTGCTAAACAAGCTGTTCAAATGTTTGGTCCAGCACAACGTGCGGTTGCTATGGCAATTGCTGATTCTGTTGAAGACGGCACAATCCCAGCTGACGAAGCTGACGATTTATTCGTTTCTGTTGGTGTATTCATTCACTGGTTAGCTGAAGACGACGCGAAAATCGAAGAATTCAACTACAAAGCAACTAAAGAAGCATTAGCTCGTGCTATTTCTGGCACACCAACTGCGAAAGAAGTTGTTGCTGCTAAAAAAGAAGCGAAACACCCATTTGCTGCAAACAGCGTTTAATTCAGTTTGAGCCTTTTGGCTTAAAATCGAATAAACAAAAATACCTCAGCTTGCTGGGGTATTTTTTTGCCTAAAACTGGGAAATATCCATTTTTGTAATTGCACCAGAATGTAAGGCACTGGCGAGTAAAACGTGCTTTATAGCGATAGATTTTAGCTTCTGTATATCTGCCATATCTCGCACACCACCTGCGGCAATAAATTTTTTTTGGGGATAATTCTGTTTAAACTGCTGCAACAAATCAACATTCACGCCCTGCGAACTTCCTACACGATTCAATGTCATTACAATCACGTTTTCTGACCAGAATTCGGTTTCAGTAAACAGTTTTTTTGCCCCAAGCATTTCACCGGTTATGCCATAATCTAGCGATAACATAAAACGCTGTTTAAAATCCAAAAGCTCGCAAATATTTTCATCATTGAAACACTCACTACCTAACACGGGAAAATAATTTTCTGGAAATATTTTTGCTTGCTGATACCCCGCGTCAATCCAAAACGTAATATCGGAAAAATTGTTTAATACTTGGTAAATGAGCGCGGCATTATTGCCCTGCCCTGTAATCGCGTTTAAATCAGCAATATAAAATGTATCAAAAGCGTATAAATTCAAAAAACCATGTAACACTGAATAAATATCAGAATTCGGCGTGAGTACACTTTTTATCGGTTGATACTGTTCGCGTTGTCCTTGTTTAGCGTGAACAACGATACCATTTTTTAAATCGATGACGGGAATAATGAGTTTCATAAAAATGTAAATATAAATGAAAACGCCCCATTTCTGGGGCGTTCTTTTTTGCGAAACTAAAAACGAATGTTTTTAATTACAAGCTGTAATACATATCGTATTCAACAGGGTGTGTACTCATACGCAAGCGTGTGACTTCTTCCATTTTCAACGTAATATAAGCGTCAATTACGTCGTTAGTGAATACGCCACCTTTTGTTAAGAATTCACGGTCTTTGTCCAATTCTTCTAAGGCTTGGTCGAAAGCGTGGCAAACTTGTGGGATATTTTTTTCTTCTTCTGGTGGCAAGTCGTACAAATCTTTGTCCATCGCTTCACCTGGATGGATTTTGTTTTGAATACCGTCTAAGCCAGCCATGAGCATTGCAGAAAATGCTAAGTATGGGTTTGCTGTTGAGTCAGGGAAACGTACTTCGATACGACGACCTTTTGGATTACGAACGAAAGGAATACGAATTGACGCTGAACGGTTACGCGCTGAGTAAGCCAACATAACTGGAGCTTCGAAACCTGGAACTAAACGTTTGTAGCTGTTTGTTGAAGCATTTGTGAAAGCGTTTAATGCTTTAGCGTGTTTGATGATACCGCCGATGTAGAATAACGCCGTTTCAGACAAACCACCGTATAAATCACCGCTAAACAAGTTCACGCCGTCTTTTGATAAAGATTGGTGAACGTGCATACCACTACCGTTGTCGCCCACTAATGGTTTAGGCATGAAAGTCGCCGTTTTGCCATAAGCGTGCGCGATGTTTGCGATAACGTATTTTAATTCTAAAACTTCATCCGCTTTTTTAACCAATGTGTTGAATTTCACACCGATTTCGCATTGACCAGCGGTCGCAACTTCGTGGTGGTGAACTTCAGTAATTTGTCCCATCGCTTCCAATGTTTGGCACATTGCAGAGCGCATGTCTTGGAATGAATCAACTGGAGGCACAGGGAAATAACCACCTTTCACACCTGGACGATGACCCGTGTTGCCATCTGGATAAACTTTTTCTGCGTTCCAGCCGGCTTCTTCAGAATCGATTTTGTAGAACGTGCCGCTCATGTCTGCGCCCCAACGAACGTCATCAAAAATGAAGAATTCGTTTTCTGGGCCAAAGAATGCCGCGTCAGCAATGCCAGTAGATTTTAAATATTCTTGAGCGCGTTTTGCCAAAGAACGTGGATCACGTTCATAACCTTGCATATTTTTAGGTTCGATGATGTCGCAACGAATGATTAAGGTGTTGTCATCAAAGAATGGATCCATAACTGCTGAACTTGGATCTGGGAGTAAAATCATGTCTGATTCATTGATGTGTTTCCAGCCAGCAATTGACGAGCCGTCAAACATGTTGCCGTCTTCAAAAGTATCTTCATCAATGGTATGTGCAGGGAAAGTAACGTGTTGTTCTTTACCGCGAGTATCGCAGAAACGGAAATCAACGAATTTCACATCGTTGTCTTTAATCATTTTAAGTACGTTTGCTACAGACATTTAAAGCGTCTCCTAAATTGTTATTATGGTATGAAAATGAAAAGTCGGTGTTTGTTATCACAACCAGCGTAACGATACCATTTTTTTCAAGCGTTTAGCCACTAAAAAATAACCGGTGAAAAAGCGCGTTTTCTTCGTTGATGCACTTAAATTAAACATGAAATGTCGCATCTGCTTCATTATGGTGCATTTATTGTTTTAAACATGACATTGTAATTTCCAAGCAACTGTTTTTGTTGTTTTTTTGATACTGGCACAATACCTGCATTTTCGAATATATACATCAAAATCAATTTAGGAAAAATCATGAGGAAAATAAAAAAATATAATAAATACCGTGTGATGCACGTTGCAACAGGTAGTTTATTATTGATGGGGTTGATTGCAAATGCTCATTCTGGCGCAATTGCGGATTTAACAGGATACGATGCAAATGAAACATCGTTGTTTAAAAACAACGGTATTGTTGTCGGTGGTTGGGCAAATGCAGGGATTACTTACAACGCGACGAACCCTGCAAATGGTTTTAATGGTCCTGTAACGTTCGGAGACCGTGCCAGTGAAGTGCAATTGAACCAATTAAACCTCTTTATTCAACGCGCAGTTGCAACAGAAGGCACGGGCTGGGATTTTGGCGGACGTTTTGATGTCATGTTTGGGACGGATTCCATTTTTACGCAAGCCTACGGTGTACCGGCATTTGATGTAAATAATGGCTCGCCTTTGAATCGCAGTCATTGGGATTTAAATATGCTCAACAGTGCGGGCAATAATCGTTTTTACGATTTAGCCTTACCACAAGCCTACGCTGAAGCCTATGTACCGATTGGCAATGGTTTGAATGTTAAAGCCGGTCACTTTTATACGCCAATTGGTTATGAAACCGTTCCTGCACCAGACAATTTTTTCTACACCCACGCTTATACCATGCAATATGGCGAACCGTTCACGCACACTGGCGTGATGGGCAATTATGCCGTGGATTCAAATTGGTCTGTTATGGGCGGTGTCACAACAGGTAGCGCAACCGGTGGTTGGGATGGTGGTTTTGATAAACAACTCGGTAACTGGGGTGGTTTAGCAGGCATGACATGGACAAGTAATGACAAAGGTTCATCAGCTAATGTCAGCGGCACTTATGGTAAAACATCTGAAACCAGTAACAAAACATGGGCATTGTATAGTATTGTTTTAAAACACAATATCACCGATAAAACCCATTTAATGCTGCAACATGACCATGGATTTGCGAATGGTGTAATGGTGGCATCTGGTATAAGAGATGCTGAATGGTACGGCATCAATATGCACTTAACGTATGACATCAAAGACAATTTAACGGCTGGCATTCGTACTGAATGGTTTAGAGATCAAACAGGTTTTCGTGTTTGTTCACCAGGTCGCGTTAGTGCAGCAACAGATAATACAGGCGCAAGTTATGCGGCAAATTTTGCAGCAAATTGCAGTGCTGCAACGTATTATGCTGTTACAGCTGGTTTAAATTGGAAACCCGTAACTTGGTTAAACTTACGTCCAAACGTCCGTTATGACTGGGCGGATGGGGCGCGTCCATTTGGTAACAACAAACAAGATCAATTCCTATTCTCTACTGACTTTAATATCAATTTCTAAAATTTTAAGGTGGAAAAATGAAAGCACTTTTGCGTAGTTTCACGACGTTATCGTTGCTCGGCGCAAGCGCGTTGAGTTTTGCCGATGAAGTTGTTGCGCCTATTGTCCCTGTTGTAAATAAAGGCGATACCGCTTGGGTAATGATTTCAACGATTTTAGTTATTTTGATGATTGTGCCAGGTTTAGCGTTATTTTACGGCGGTATGGTTCGCGCTAAAAATATGTTGTCCATTTTGATGCAAGTGTTTGTCATTTTTTGTATGACGGCGGTTTTATGGGCAATTTATGGTTACAGCGTGGCATTTACCGAAGGCAATGCGTTTTTTGGTGGTTTGAGCAAAGTTTTTCTAAAAGGTATTACCCCCGACTCACTTGCCGCAACATTTAGCAAAGGTGTGGCTATTCCAGAATTTGCGTATGTTGCTTTCCAATTAACTTTCGCAGCAATTACACCAGCAATTATCATCGGTGCTTTTGCAGAACGGATTAAATTTTCAGCAGTTCTGTTATTTGTTGCCATTTGGTTCACCTTCTCTTATTTGCCGTTAGCGCACATGGTTTGGTATTGGACAGGTCCTGATGCGTATACCGACGCAAGTGCAGCAGAAGCTGCAACCGCAACCGCAGGCTTTTTATTCCAAAAAGGTGCGTTAGATTTTGCGGGTGGCTCAGTTGTTCACATTAACGCAGGGGTTGCAGGTTTAGTGGGCTGTTTGTTAATTGGTAAACGTATTGGTTACGGTCGTGAATCACTCGCGCCACACAGCGTGACGATGACCATGATTGGTGCCTCATTATTGTGGGTGGGTTGGTTTGGCTTCAACGTGGGTTCAAATTTAGAAGCAAATGGTTTAGCCACATTAGTATTCATGAATACGCTACTTGCAACTGCGGCGGCAACCTTATCATGGATGGCAGCAGAATGGTTGATGCGCGGAAAACCTAGTATGTTAGGCGCAGCATCGGGTGCAATTGCCGGTTTGGTTGTCATCACGCCAGCATGTGGTTGGTCAGGCGTGATGGGTGCAATTTTGTTAGGTTTTGCATCGGGTGCGGTATGTTTTTGGGCGGTTACGATGCTCAAAACAAAATTCAAATACGATGATTCGCTTGATGCTTTTGGTGTACACGGCATTGGTGGTATTTTAGGTGCGTTGGGTACTGCCGTTGTAGCAAACCCTGCTTTAGGTGGCACAGGTGTTTGGGATTATGTGGCGAATGGCGTGGCGGAATACAATTTTGCCGCACAATTCACTAGCCAATTTTGGGGCGTTGCCGTTGCCGTTATTTGGTCAGCAGTGGTTTCCTTTGTCGCTTATAAAATCGTTGACGCGCTAATCGGTCTGCGTGTAGAGGAAGAAGACGAACGTCAAGGTTTAGACGTTTCAGCACACGGCGAAACGGCTTATCACTTATAAATTTAAGCAAGTGGTTCAAGGTGAAATGTTACAGTTCTGCTTTCACCTTGAACCTTATGCCTGCTTTAACTTATGATTGTCAGCGCAGTCTTTAAACTCATTTTTATTTAAAACCTAATCGAGAAAATTTATGAAACTTATCACAGCAATTATTAAACCGTTCAAAATGGATGATGTGCGTGAAGCCTTATCTGAAATCGGCGTTGCCGGTGTAACTGCAACGGAAGTTAAAGGTTTTGGTCGTCAAAAAGGTCACACCGAACTTTATCGTGGTGCAGAATATGTGGTTGATTTTTTACCAAAAGTAAAATTAGAAATCGCCGTTGCTGACGATGTGGTTGAAAAAGCCGTTGAAACCATTGTCAAAGCAGCAAACACCGGTAAAATCGGTGATGGTAAAATTTTCGTATCGAATTTAGAACAAGTCATCCGTATCAGAACGGGCGAAACAGGCGAAGAAGCAATTTAAATTTATGCAAACAAAAGTTACTTTTTGGACGCTGCTTTTTGCAGCGTCTTTTTTTCTGCCGCAAAGTGTTTATGCGGCAGAATTAAATCAGGCAAATACCGCATGGATTTTGACCTCAACAGCCTTGGTTTTGTTTATGACAATTCCAGGGCTTTCGCTGTTTTATGGCGGTTTGGTTCGCAGTAAAAACGTGCTGTCCGTATTGATGCAATGTTTTGCAATTACATGTCTCGTTTCAATTTTATGGCTTGCGGGCGTTTACAGCTTAATTTTTGCTGATGGTGGCGAATCACAAGCGTGGATTGGCAGTTTTTCGAAAGCCTTTTTGCCTGACATTAACACTACGGTTTTAATTGGTGATATTCCCGAAACCGTGTATTTCATGTTTCAAATGACGTTTGCCATTATCACCCCCGCGTTAATTGTCGGTGGTTTTGCTGAACGGATGAAATTTTCGGCAATGCTCTGGTTCAGTGCCTTGTGGTTAATTTTGGTTTATGTACCGATTTGTCATTGGATTTGGGGCGGCGGTTGGCTGGCAAAAATGGGCGCAATGGATTTTGCTGGCGGAATCGTAATTCACGTCAACGCAGGTGTTGCCGCATTAGTCGCAGCAATTGTTTTAGGTAAACGTAAAGGTTTTCCACAAATTGCGATGCCTCCACACAACATGACCATGGTTGTCACAGGCGCGGGAATGCTTTGGGTCGGTTGGTTTGGTTTTAATGGCGGCAGTGCGTTGACTTCGGATGGTCGTGCTGGCATGGCGATTTTAGTCACACACATTGCGGCGGCAGCAGGTTCGCTCACTTGGATGACTATCGAATGGCGAAAATACGGCAGACCAAGCGTATTGGGTATTGTTACCGGAATGGTGGCGGGCTTAGGTACGATTACACCGGCATCTGGCTATGTTGGTGCATTTGGCGCATTGGTTATTGGTGTCACCGCAGGCTTTGTCTGTTTTCATGCCACACAAATTGTGAAACGTAAATTAAAAATCGACGACTCACTCGATGTTTTCCCTGTTCATGGCGTAGGTGGCGTAATTGGTTCACTCATGACGGGTGTTTTTGCAGCAACACAATTTGGTGGTTTAGGTTTACCTGAAGGCGTGACGATTAGTCATCAAGTTGGCGTACAAGCCTTAGCTATTTTCGTTACAGCGGCATGGAGTGCAGCATTCAGTTACGCCATTTTAAAAGGTTTAGATGCGTGGATTGGCTTGCGAGTAACTAGCGACGATGAAGTGCAAGGCTTAGACATCGCGTTGCATGAAGAAACCGGCTATCACAGCTTATAACCAACTAAATTACTCGGATAGCATTGACGAATGAGGTTGAATCAAACAAAATCCACGTTTACATTTTCCCCATTAGTCGAAAAAAGAGAAAACAGAATGCAAATTGTTTTAGCTAATCCACGCGGTTTTTGTGCTGGTGTTGATCGCGCCATTGAAATTGTTGAACGCGCCTTAGAAGCCTTTAGCGCACCGATTTATGTGCGTCACGAAGTTGTTCATAATCGAACAGTTGTTGACGCGCTTAAAGAAAAAGGTGCGATTTTTATCGAAGAACTCACCGATGTGCCGATGGGTTCGACGTTGATTTTCAGCGCACACGGTGTGTCCAAACAAGTTCAAAAAGAAGCCAAAGAGCGTAATTTAACCGTTTTTGATGCAACGTGTCCGCTTGTCACAAAAGTGCATATTCAAGTATCCAAACACGCAAAAGCCAATCGGGAAGTGATTTTGATTGGTCATGCAGGGCATCCCGAAGTCGAAGGCACGATGGGGCAGTATGAAAAACAAGCCGATACAGGTGGTATTTATTTAGTTGAAACGCCGGCAGATGTCGAAAAATTAGAAGTTAATCATCCCGATGATTTGGCGTATGTAACGCAAACAACGCTGTCGATGACAGATACCAAAATTATGGTTGATGCGCTACGCAAACGTTTTTCATCGATTCAAGAACAGAAAAAAGATGATATTTGTTACGCCACGCAAAATCGTCAAGACGCGGTGCATGAACTTACCAAAATTGCCGATATTATTTTGGTCGTCGGTTCGCCAAATAGTTCTAATTCGAATCGGTTGCGTGAAATCGCCGAGCAATTGGGTAAAAAGGCCTATTTAATCGACACGGCAAAAGATATGCAAAAAGATTGGTTTACCCCTAAAAGTATTGTGGGTGTAACAGCCGGTGCTTCTGCGCCAGAGGTATTGGTGCAAGAAGTGATTCAAGAACTTAAAAATTGGGGCGGTGATGTCACGACTGAAATTCAAGGTATTGAAGAAAAAGTGGTTTTCTCCCTGCCCCGCGAATTGAAAAATAAATCGTGCGCGAATCATTAGAATCCATTCGATTAGATAAATGGTTGTGGATGGCGCGTTTTTTTAAAACGCGCTCACTTGCCACAGAAGCGGTATCGGGTGGAAAAGTTCACGTTAATAAACAGCGTGTCAAGCCAAGTAAAGACATTAAAATCGGCGCAGAATTGTCGATTCACAAAGACGGTTATGAATGGTTAGTAACTGTCACTGGCATTGCCACGCAGCGCGTATCGGCAAAAGAAGCCGCGTTGCTTTACGAAGAAAGTTCGGAAAGTCTTGCCAAACGCCAACAGCAAGTCACGGCTCGCCGCGAAGAACGACAATATGTCGGTTTTCGTGAGCCTGAACACAAACCGAATAAAAAAGATCGGGAATTGATTCACCGCTTCAAACGTGCTGAATAATTACAAACACGTTGGCGGCTTGGGCAAACCCGCCAATTTGCACGCATATTTAAGCGGCGACTCTGGAAATAAATTTTGTAAATAACGACTGTTACCTTTTTCGACACCGAATCGGTTAGCAACCGCTTTTACAAAAATGCGCGTATTAGGTAAATAGTTAAATTGGATGTAATAATCACGCATGAATAGCACAATTTCCCAATGTGCAGGCGTTAGCGTAATTCCATTTAATGTGGCTAATTGCTCGCCAACAGATTCGTTCCAATCGTAAATATTGACTAAAAATCCCTGCTCTGTCAGTTCTAAGTCCATGTTTGAATTGGCGTATGATTAACAGTAAGCTGGACAAATTGAGCATAATCAATTGGTATGATTCCATCGCACAATAAATTTGTTTCAATACCACGCAATGTTAAATCTTCATTTAGAACATAACAGGGCGTTGTTGAGAGTAATTCAGCTAACGTTATTTGCCATGCAGAATTTTTTAGTAACCCCAGCACAGCATTATTTAGAAAAATAATACCTGCTTGATTTGCTAGGCGTTGAAATGTAACGGGAGATAATTCAAAAACTAAATGTAACATCAATAAGCATCCGTTAATTTCAAACCTGCGATACCGATAATCACGAACAGAATTGATACTAAACGATAAATATCCACCGATTCTTTAAATAAAAAAATACCTAAAATAGCCACACCAACTGCCCCCATGCCTGTCCAGACCGCATAAGCCGTGCCGATAGGTAATGTTTTTAACGCAAGCATTAACAAATAAAAACTGCTTATACCTGATAACGCTGTCACAATGCTTGGTACAAGTTGTGTAAACCCTTGATTATATTTCAAACTCAAGGCAAAAATAATTTCTATACAACCAGCACTTATTAACAGTAACCAACCCATAAATCCTCTTTTGTAATTAAGGCTAAATCTTTTACAATAAACAACATTAAAACTCTTTTAAATTCTTGGTAATATCAATGGAAAATGACGATTCTGCAATGCTCCACAATCGAGCAATGATAATTAACAATTTGTCAATGCTTGTTAAACACAAATGTATGATAGGTGCGAATTTGGGCGGAAAGGACAGTTTCTTGACCGCTATTGTCGCAATCAATCACAAAGATGGAACTCTCATTTTAGACTATGGTGCATCAGACTTTTTAAATAAAAAATTAGTTTCCACGCCGCACGTCAAATTTACCACTGGATTTAACGGCATTCAAGTCGCGTTTACGAGCGAAAAAATTTCACCGATAAAATATCAAGGCGAAGATGCTTTTATTACGGCAATTCCAAGTTCTTTATATTGGTACAATCGACGCGAGTATTATCGTGTGAATACGCCGATTATGGATCCTAGTATGTGTGAAATAGCCATTCCCGCTCCTACAGAAGATTCAACTGAAGAATATAAACAAGCCTATACAGTCGCTACTGGTATCATCAAAGAACAATTACTTGCTAAAATTCAAGCAGAATTGGTTGAAGAACAACAAGCCTTCATCAAGGCTTACGCCAAAATGTCGGTTGAAAGTAAAATCAAAGCCAAATTGGAGCGGCAACAACTTGAAGCCGAGCGAGAAGCCAACCCAATTTTGCCCGATGAACGGTTACTGAATATAATTAAATTGAATTTACACGATATTAGTTTGTCTGGCTTTTCAATGACCAATCACAGCGAAGATTTTTCGTATTTTTTAACACGAAATACACTTTGTGAAAACAGCACTTTTATTATGCCAGGTTTTGGTTCAGTCGAAGTTACGTTTGAAATCATGATGAAACGTAAAATTGAAGCTCACAAAGCGGGGGAATTTGCGGAATTAGTGGGGGTTAAATTTTTGAAATTAAAACAATCCACGGAATCCACAATATTACGTTACATTCAAGAACTGGAACGACAAAGCGGTGTACTAAATTCGCAATGATTATGGATTGCTAGTGGTTTAACATCTTACACCACTAGCAATAAAATTCTTTTCAAATTCAAAAAAACATCGCGCTTTTTGTGACAGCAACTTTCGCAATATAAATAAAGCACAATAACGCGCCACCAAACGCATACCAGCGTCTTTCGTCTGTTAGCTTCAAAGTCACAATTCCTAAACCAACATAACCCAGCAAAGCGACTAATTTCGCGACAATCCAACCATGATCCCCAACGTATTGAAATGCCAAACTAAAACCTGTTAATAACAACACGCCATTGATTACATGTGGCGCAATATTTATCCATTTCAGTTGCATCATTTCGGGACGATATTGCGTTAAGGCAACGCGCCCTAAAAAACTTCCTAATGACAACACAACAAACATTAAATGCAGTTTGATAAGCATAACTTTCTCCAGTCTGTAAATACCGACAAAAACCGAAAACGTTGAATTACGCTTCGTTTGCTGCTTGATCCGCGTGATAAGTTTCGTAGACGTAAACAGGAATATTCAAATCACCTAATTTTTTCTCAACCAATGGCAATACGTCCGCCCAATCTAAACCACCGATGCCTGTTGCTAAACGTGGTAATGCAAGTGACGTGAATTTTTCAGCTACGGCAATTTTTGCTAAGGCTTTCAACGCATGTTGCACATTACTCAACGTTGCTTTGCCATGACGATGGTCGTGACTGTCTGCGCCTTCTTGGGTGATTAAATTCACAATGTGTTTGCCTTCGGCACTTACCCATGCCCACGCTTCGCCCGCTTCTGGGCTATGTTGATGACACCAGTGGTGGAAATCTTTGTGCATTGATGGATATAAATTGTGCAACTGTAACGCCAAACCTTTATCCATTGGGTCGTTAATGCCAACACCTTGCACAATAGCGTTTGCTTTGCTTAATAAAATATCGCCTTCTACTAAATGAATCATGAGATTTTCCTTATTGTGATGGTTAAAAAATTATTGTTATTTCGTGATTTGAGTTTGCCAAAAATCGAACGTTGGATTGTTCAATAACGTATCGATAAATTCATTCGCTTGAACTAAATTTTTAGCGGCGGTTTCACCTAAATCTTCGCCAAGTTCAAAACTTTCTGCGCCAATGGCAAGTAAAAAACATGGCGGGGGCGTTTCTTTTTTAATGGTTTGATAAGTGTCTAAAATCGCTGCTGGACTCATCGCGTGCGTGGTATGAGTTAAATCTCTAACAGGTTGCAAACGGGTGAATTCAAACGCCGTTTCGCCTTTCACCGACGCATCGACAAAAATGACGAGTTCACGGTTTTCTAAATCCAGCGCGTGTTCAATTTGAAGCTGAAAATCGGTTAATAAATCGATATTTGTTAAATCTAAACGCGCTTCAATGTGTTTGATAACCAATACACCGAGCGCGTCATCGCCTCTGCTTAAATTGCCATAGCCGAAAACCAGAATCGGTTTAGTCATGAATACGCTCAATTTTGCCCGTGTCGTGTTTGACCAATTTATCAATCATTTCACCTTTTGCGTTCACGAGTTCAAGATGCAACGGCATTTTGCCAACAGCGTGTGTCGCACAAGACAAACAAGGGTCATAAGCACGAATTGCAACTTCCAAATTATTCAAAAGTGGTTCAGTCAATTCTTGTCCAGACAAATATTCAGCAGCAACTTGGCGCACCGATTCATTCATGCCCATGTTGTTGCTTGTGGTCGAAACGATTAAATTCGCTTTGGTCACAATATCGTTTTCATCGACTTGATAATGGTGGAATAACGTTCCGCGCGGAGCTTCAATTACGCCGATACCTTCAAAACGTCTTTCACCTTTTGCAGGTTCTTCGTGTTTCAAAACGTCTGGGTCGTTTAGTAATTCTTTGATGCTTTCCGCACAATGCAACACTTCAATCAATCGCGCCCAATGGAAGGCAAGCATACTGTGAACCATCGCCTCACCGCCGTGTGCTTTAAAAATCACACGTTGTTTTTCAGCCAGTGGTGTATTGATGTAATCGCAGTTATTTACGCGAGCCAACGGGCCAACGCGATACCAGCCATTTTCTTTACCAATCGAAGTTAAATACGGGAATTTCATGTACGACCACGAACGCACTTCTTCATGAATGTAATCGTTATATTTGCAGTAATCGATATGGTCAAACAGTGTTTTTCCTTCGGCATCTTTAACCCGCAAACCACCATGATAAAGCTCTAATGCGCCATCTGGCTGCACCATGCCTAAATAATTACTGCGAATTGTGCCGAAATCATCGTAAAAAGGCAGATTTGAACAATGTACTTTTTTCACCAATTCAACGGACGCATCCGACCACGCAATAATTTGGTCAATATCAGTTAGCAAATAATCACGTTCTTCTTTGCTTAATGCTTTATTTACGCCGCCTGCAATCGCACTTGTGCCGTGTACACGTTTGCCTGAAACCATACGAATCACTTCTTGTCCGTATTTACGCATTTTCACGCCTTGCAAACCAATGTCAGGAAAATCGCTCAACACGCCAACGACATTTCGTTTGCTGATGTCGCTTTCAAAACCAAACAATAAATCAGGGCTAGATAAATGGAAAAAGTGCAGCGCGTGTGATTGCAACGTTTGCCCAAAATGCAATAAACGACGCAGTTTCGTAGCTGAAACGGGCAAGTTATCGGGGTCAACGCCAACGAGTTGGTCAATCGCTTTCGCTGCTGCTAAATGATGGCTCACAGGACAAATGCCGCATAACCGTTGCACTAAAACAGGTAATTCCCAGTACGGGCGACCTTGAATGAATTTTTCAAAACCGCGAAATTCCACAATGTGCAAACGCGCTTGTTGCACTTTGTTATTTTCGTCGAGTAATAACGTGACTTTGCCGTGACCTTCGACACGCGACACCGGATCAATCACGACACGTTTTAAATTTTCTTGATTTTTAGCAGTTTCTAAATGTTCGTACATGGTGCGCCTCTTAAAAGAATTTAGATGTTAATCTGAGACATTTTAACGGATTGAGTTTTCAAACAAGTGACAGTCTACTATTTTTTAGCTTTTTCGCCTTCTAACACTTCAACTAATTGTTTTGCCGGTAAATAACCAGGATAAATAGTCCCTTTTTCGGTGATAATCATCGGTGTACCTTTGACATCGAACTCGGCGGCAAGTGCCATGTGTTCATCAACGGGATTTGCACAGGTTTTGGCTTCGATTTTTTGATCTTTTTTCGCGGCTGTCAACGCAGCATTTCTATCTTTGGCACACCAAACCGATACGGCTTTGTTATACGATTCTGAACCTTTACCCGCTCTTGGATAAAATAAATATTGAATTTGAATGCCTTCTGCTAAATACGAATCTAATTCGGAGTGCAATTTACGGCAATAACCGCAATCAATATCGGTGAAAATCGACACAGTATAAGTGTGCATCTTAGGCTTAAAGATAATCATTTTATCTTGCCCTAATTTTTCTAAAGCTAATTTACGCGCACCGCCTAATTTTTCTTCCGTCAAATCGGTGCGCGTTTGCGTGTCAATCAATCGTCCTTGTAACAAATATTTACCGTCATCGGTCACATAAACCATGCTCCCCCCAATCATCACTTCAAAAATTCCTTTGATGACAGACGGTTTCACACTATCAATTTGAATCGAGGGCATCGATTTTGTTAATGCTTCACGAATTATTTTTTCATCAGCATAAACGTTTGCGGCAAGTAGCGCGCATGTTGCGCCTAAAAGTAATTTTTTCATTCTTAATCTCATTTTGTTATTGAAATAGCCGCCCGACATCCATAAATATTGCTATCGCCATGAGCAACCCTAGCAACACAATACCAATTTTTTGAAAAAAGAGCTGGATTTTTTCTGAGACTGGCTGACCTTTAATACCTTCCAATGCGAAGAAAAATAAATGTCCACCGTCAAGCACAGGAATGGGTAATAAATTCAACACGCCTAAACTTACGCTAATCAGTCCCATAAATTTAAGAAAATGCACTAACCCCATTTCGGCGGATTGTCCGGCATATTGCGCGATACTAATGGGGCCGCTTAAATTATCTAACGAGGCTTTGCCAACAAACATTTGCCCTATCATTTTCAACGTAGAGGCGGCGTAATGATAAGTGGTCGTAAATGCTACAGGAATTGCAGCAATTGGCGACAGTGAATAATTTACTTGAAATGATTTCAATAAATTTTCTGGAATTTGTACTGACGCACCAATTTTACCTTCAGAATTTGGTGTGAGTATTAACGGCGATTGCACACCATCACGTTCAATCAATAGTTGTAATGATTTATTTGGATTGGCTTTAACAATATCCACCCATTGTTGCCATTCATTTACGGCAATTTCATTGACACGAATAATCAAATCCCCCTGCTTTAAACCTGCTATTTTTGCAGCACCATTATCTAAAATTTTGCCTATAATCGGTTGTAACGCTGGTGAAAATAATTTGAAACCTAATTTTGCATAAAGCGCGTCAGGATTTTGTGTTTCGCTGCTATCAACGTGCAATGTTTTCGTGGTTTGTGCTTCGTCTCGATTTTTAACTTTTACCGCAATATTTGATTCGCCTTCCAGCGCACTCGAAATAATCGTCGACATCGCGTGCATCCAAGTTGGTGTGGGTTCGTCATTAACTGAAATAATTTCATCACCTTCCGAAAAACCTGCATTTGCAGCCAATGATTGTGCGGACGGCTGTCCTAAAATCGGTCTGATTCCTGTTTCACCAATGACTAATACGCTCCAAAATAACGCGACAGCTAACGCCAAATTAAAAATAGGGCCAGCTGCGACAATGGCTGTGCGAGCTAAAAGTGGTTGTCGATTAAACGCTACCGCTAAATCTTCTTTTTTTACCGCCCCCTCGCGTTCATCAACCATTTTGACGTAACCGCCTAATGGAATAGCCGATAAAACGTATTCGGTCGAGTTTGGATTTTTCTGGTATCGCCACAAAACGTTACCGAAACCAATCGAAAAACGTAGCACTTTTACGCCAGCGCGTCGTGCTACCCAAAAATGCCCCAACTCATGTACAGCAACCAAAATGCCGATTGCAATAACGAAATAAAACAGCGTGTGTAAAAAATTCATCAGTTCGCCAGATTTTGAATCATTTGATTTGCGACCACTCTTGCTTTGCCGTCCATATCTAAAATCGTTTCCAAACTGTCTGCGGCTTGCACAGGAATCGCCTGCATGGTTTTTTCAATCACCACAGGAATATCGGTAAAACGAATTTGTTCGTTTAAAAATGCTTCAACGGCGATTTCATTGGCGGCATTTAAAACCGTTGGCATCGTTCCTCCAGCAGTAATGGCTTCATAAGCGAGGCGCAAACACGGAAAACGTTGCAAATCCGCAGGTTCAAAATCCATATGTTTCACTGCAAAAATATCAAGCGGCGATGCGCCGGACTCAAAACGTTCTGGATAAGCGAGCGCGTGAGCAATCGGAATTCGCATATCAGGGCAACCCATTTGCGCCAACACCGTACCATCGACGTAATCAACCATCGAATGAATCACGCTTTGCGGATGCAACACGACTTGGATTTGCTCAGGTTTCATGTTGAAAAGCAAGCAGGCTTCAATCATTTCCAAGCCTTTATTCATCATAGTCGCCGAATCGACGGAAATCTTTTTGCCCATATCCCAATTTGGATGCGCGACGGCTTGCGCTGGTGTGACTTGTGGCAATTGTTCCAATGGCATAGTGCGGAAAGGTCCGCCCGAAGCCGTTAATAAAATCCGACGCACACCTTTTGCCGTTGAACCAGTTTGATAACTCGCGGGCATACATTGAAAAATCGCGTTGTGTTCGCTATCGATTGGCAACAATTGTGCGCCTGATTTTTCCACCGCATTCATGAAAATATCGCCCGACATCACCAGAGCTTCTTTATTTGCTAGCAAAACGGTTTTACCTGCTTGCGCCGCAGCAAGCGTTGGTAATAAACCTGCTGCGCCCACAATTGCCGCCATGACAGAATCAACATTTGGTAATGTCGAAACTTCAACCAAGGCTTCTGCACCAGATAAAACACGCAAATCAGCTAATGGTGAATTTTGAATTTTAGCTTTAAATTCCGTAGCTTTTTGTTCATCAACAACGACGACCACTTCGGGCAAATGCGTTACACATTGTTCATAAAGCGCGTCGATATTTTTGTTCGCGGTTAAAGCAACAACTTTGTATAAATCTGGATGCCGAAAAACTACGTCTAACGTGCTGACACCAATCGAACCCGTTGCGCCAAGTATGCAAATTCCTTTCATTGGAATAATCCTATCGCTTCAAGCGTAATGCCGGCATAAAACAAGGGAATCGCCGCGATTAAACTATCAATTCGGTCTAAAATACCGCCGTGTCCTGGTAATAATGTGCCACTGTCTTTCACGTTTGCGCGACGTTTGACCGCACTAAAAAATAAATCGCCGTAAATCGAAATTAAAACCGTTAATACCGATAGCAAGACGAAATCTGCCATAACCATCGGTTCTTGGAATTTCATGACTAAAATCAAAATACCTGCACAAAGCACTGCGCTACCTAACGCACCATACATACCTTGCACGGTTTTTCCTGGACTAATTTCAGGTGACAACTTAGTCGTTCCCCATTTTTTGCCTGTGAAATACGCTGCAATATCGGCAACCCAAATCAATGCTAAGAAATAAGCGGTCATTTCTGCGCCATAAAAAACGTGCAAGCGCGACAAAAACATCCAACTCATCAGCAAAATAAACCAACCAATAATGGCTTGTTTGCGTGCCGATAATTCTAATTTCAATGCGCCTTCGGGTGAATTACGAATGACGAGCATCGCCAATACCCAAAATAAAACTGATGGCACAGCAAGCCATTCCAAAATACCAGATTGGTTGCGAATATCTTCCATTTGGAATTTATATTTATCTGCCAAATAATCAAGAATGCCAGCGGATGCTTCGAGTAATTGTGTCCAAAAATGAATGAACAACATCGAGCCAATTAAACATGCGAAAAACACGCCGCGTTTTTTAATGCTAGTCACTTTAGTGAGGTCTAACCATTCATCTGCGCCAAGCAGCACAATTAGAGCAATTAAAAGTGAAAAATAACTGGAGGGTAGTTCAAACACCGCTAAAACCACCAACGTGGCGAGCAGTGTTGCGGTGATAATGCGTTGTTTTAACATAAAATTTTAAGTGTAAAAGTTAAGGAGTAGCAAGTGCGGCAATTTGATCGCCGGTATGCCCAAAACGCCGTTGGCGGCTTTTAAAACTGGTAATGGCTTCTTGCAACGCCGCTTGATTAAAATCTGGCCAAAGCGTTTGCGTGAAATAAAGTTCGGTATAAGCGAGTTGCCAAAGCATAAAATTACTCACCCGTTGCTCACCGCCTGTGCGAATAAACAAATCAGGTTCGGGTAAATCTGCAAGGCAAAGATGTTGGTTTAAGATGGTTTCGTTAATGGCACAAGGCGATAATTCACCCGATGCAATACGTTGTGAAACGATTTTACAGGCTTGCGTCATGTCCCAACGACCGCCGTAATTTGCCGCAATGACGAGCGTTAAAGCCGTATTGTGTTGTGTTTTAAGTTCGCCTTCGGTCATTTTCTGCTGCAATGCCGAATCAAATGCGGTGCGATCGCCAATGAAACGTAAGCGAATATTATTTTTATGTAGCCTATCGATTTCATCTTGCAGCGTCGTCAAAAACAAACGCATTAACAACGTCACTTCGGTTTCTGGTCGCCGCCAGTTTTCGCTGCTGAACGCAAACAAACTCAGCACTTCGATTTGTGAATCTGCCGCACAGTATTCAACAATTTTACGCACGGCTTTCACGCCCGCATGATGACCCACCGCACGCGGTAATAAACGTTGCTGCGCCCAACGTCCATTCCCATCCATGATAATGGCAATATGACGCGGCGCAGCTAACACACTTCGTTCAACCGACATAAAGTCTACATCGACAATAAATCAGCTTCTTTAACTTCTAAGAGCTTTTCTACGTCTTTAATGTATTGATCGGTTAGTTTTTGAATTTTATCTTCCGCACCTTTTGCATCATCTTCAGAGCAGGCTTTATCTTTCAATAAATTTTTAATTGACGTATTGGCATCACGACGAATATTACGAATCGCCACACGCCCCTCTTCAGCCGCATTTTTAACAATTTTGACTAAACTACGACGACGTTCTTCGGTCAGCATTGGCAAGGGAATTCGAATGGTCATACCGTTTGTCATCGGATTTAAACCTAAATCCGATTTTAAAATGGCTTTTTCAATGGCTTGCACCATACCTTTTTCCCAAGGTGTAATGCTCAAAGTTCGCGCATCTTCCACGACCACGTTAGCCACTTGCGAAATAGCAGAATCCGTCCCGTAATACGACACGACAACTTGATCAAGTAAACTCGGATGAGCGCGACCAGTACGAATTTTAGAAAATTCTTGTTTTAAAGAATCGATGCTTTTACCCATTCGGGTTGCCGCATCTTGTTGAATATCACTAATCATCATAGTTATCCTCGTTCAATAAATGAGCCTATATTCTGCCCTAACATGAGTTTCATCACAGCACCTTGTTCAAAAATATTCATAACGCGCATTGGCATATTATTGTCGCGGCATAATACTAATGCAGTGGTGTCCATCACGTTTAAACGTTGATCTAAGGCTTCATCATAGGTAAGGTGTGAATAAAATTGTGCATTGGGGTCTTTGTTTGGATCGGCAGAATAAACGCCTTGTACTTTAGTGGCTTTAATCATCAACTGCGCGTTGATTTCGATGGCGCGTAAACTCGCTGCTGAATCGGTAGTAAAAAAGGGATTTCCTGTACCAGCCGCGAAAATAACAACTCGTCCCTTTTCCAAATGACGCACCGCACGGCGACGGATGTAATCTTCACATACTTGGTTGATTTTTATAGCCGACATCACACGAACGGGCTGTCCGAGATGTTCGAGTGCATCTTGCATGGCAAGGGCATTGATAACAGTCGCAAGCATTCCCATTTGATCGCCTGTGACGCGGTTTAAACCATCGCCCACCGTTTCTGCGCCACGAAAAATATTGCCGCCACCAATTACTAAACCAACTTCAATCCCCAAATCGCACAGCTCTTTAACTTCTGTGGCAAGACGTTTGACAATATCGCCGTCAATACTGCCGCCACCCGATGAACTCATTAACGCTTCACCGCTTAACTTTAATAAAATTCTTTTGCAAATTAGATTAGTCATGTTTTCTCTGGTGAAAGGTTTTAAAAGAAGGTTTCAAAATAAGCGATTCAAAGTGAAAATGCTTCACTTTGAATCGTGAAAACCTGTTTTTAGCTCATTGCGTTGACTTGTGCCATCACTTCTGCGGCAAAATCTTCTTCTTTTTTCTCAATGCCTTCGCCCACTTCAAAACGACTGAAACGGATAACGGTATTGCCTTTTTCTTTTGCTAATTGACCTACGGTTTTTTTGTCGTCTTTAATGAACGGTTGACCGAGTAAAGTCACTTCCGCTAAGAATTTACTGATACGACCTTCAACCATTTTTGCAACGATTTCAGCAGGTTTACCACTTTCAGCTGCTTGCGCTGAGAAAATTTCTTTTTCTTTTGCGATAACGTCAGGTGAAACTTGATCTTCAGAAACGCAAGCTGGTTTAGAAGCCGCGATGTGCATGGCTACGTCTTTACCTAATTCTGGATCGTTTACGGCTAATTCAACGATTACACCGATTTTTGTACCGTGTAAATAACATGCTGTGCCACCGTCCGTTTTGTATTTTTCAAAACGACGAATCACGATGTTTTCGCCCAATTTTGAAATTAAACCACGACGAATTTCGTCAACAGTGATGCCGTCTTCTAAAGGCATTGCAAGTAATTGTTCTTCCGTTTCGATGCCGTCGTTGTTGAGTAATGCGTGTGCAACGCTGTTTACAAAACCTACGAAATCATCCGCTTTCGCCACGAAATCAGTTTGGCAATTCACGTCAACGATAGCGACATTTTTGCCGCAATCGCTTACTTTTACGCCGATAATGCCTTCTGCGGCGATAGTGTTAGATTTTTTATCCGCTTTTGCTAAACCTGCTTTACGCATATTTTCAATGGCAAGTTCCATGTCGCCAGCGGCTTCGACTAAGGCTTTTTTACATTCCATCATGCCCGAACCAGTACGTTCGCGTAATTCTTTTACTTGTGATGCACTAATTTCTACACTCATTTTTATCTCTCTTTTTGCTATATTTACTGTAAAAACGCCCCCAAAAGGAGGCGTTCTTGTTTTGACTTAAATTACCATCGTCCCAATCGGGAAGCGCATTGGCAAAATTTTATTCTGCTGCGGCAGCTTCTTCAACAAAATCATCATCTGTTTTAGCTGAAAAACCTAATACCGCTGTTTTAGCTTCTGCAACGGCAGCCGCCGCGCTTTCGCAATACAATTTAATAGCGCGAATTGAATCGTCATTACCAGGAATAACGTAATCAATTTCATCAGGTGAATTGTTAGAATCGACAATACCCACAACTGGAATGCCTAATTTTCTAGCTTCACTAATTGCATTTTTTTCGTAGCCAACGTCTAACACGAAAATTACATCAGGGATGCCTTTCATGTCTTTGATGCCGCCTAAGCTGCGTTCTAATTTTTCTAATTCGCGTTCCATGCCCAACGCTTCTTTTTTGCCAAAACGTTGATAAAGCGAACCATCTTCTTTCATCGCTTCAAGTTCTTTTAAGCGTGAAATAGATTTTTTGATTGTTTTGAAATTGGTCAACATGCCGCCTAACCAGCGGTGATTAACATAAGGCATACCGCATAATGCCGCTTGTTCGGCAACAACTTTACGCGCTGCTTTTTTAGTGCCAACAAATAAAACAGTACCTTTATTTGCTGCCATTTGACCTAAATAATTCATTGCGTCATTGAACAATGGAAGCGTTTTATCTAAATCGATGATGTGGATTTTGCTCCGCGCACCGAATAAATAATTTGCCATTTTTGGGTTCCAATAACGTGTTTGGTGACCAAAATGTACGCCCGCTTCGAGCATTTGACGCATAGTTACAGCTGCCATTTATTTCTCCTAAATTGAATTGGGACTGGCTGTCCCATTGGGTTACGCCACCGTTTATCCCGATTAAAAAACTTGTGTTAATTTTCAAAATTAACACTAAGCACCCTTTTAAGCGTGACGATAAACGTGAGGATTGTTACGAAAATGAACGCGGATTTATATCATGATTCGCTTTTTACAACAAGTTGCCTCTGTTAGAATCGTTGCTTATTGTGTCTCTCACCTCTTATTTGGAACTCATGAGTATTATTATAAAAACCGAAATTGAAATCGAAAAAATGCGAATTGCGGGTCGTCTTGCCGCCGATGTATTGGACATGATTGCGCCACATGTGACCGCAGGGATTACTACAAATTATCTCAATGACCTTTGCCACGATTATATTGTCAATGTGCAACAGGCAATTCCCGCTCCACTCGATTATCGCGGCTTTCCAAAATCGATTTGCACGTCAATCAATCATCAAGTTTGTCACGGTATTCCTAGCGATAAAAAATTGAAATCTGGCGACATTTTAAATATCGATATTACCGTGCAAAAAGAAGGGTTTCATGGCGATACCAGCATGATGTTTTTTATTGGTAACGTTCCACAACACGCGCAACGATTATGTAAAATTACTCACGAAGCCTTATTTTTGGGGATTGAACAAATTAAAGCGGGTGCGACGCTCGGTGATATTGGTCACGCGATTCAAAAACACGCCGAAGGACATCGTTATTCGGTGGTACGCGATTTTTGCGGACACGGTATTGGCAGAGATTTTCACGAAGAACCGCAAGTCTTGCATTATGGCAAAGCCGGTGACGGTATCGCGCTTGAAGCAGGCATGATTATCACGGTTGAACCTATGATTAACCAAGGTAAACACGCAACGAAATCACTTGGCGACGGTTGGACAGAAGTGACCAAAGATCACAGTTTGTCCGCGCAATATGAACACACTATTTTGGTAACTGAAACCGGTTACGAAATTCTCACGCTCCGCCAAGACGAACGGTAAATTTTCATGAATTCATCCCTCGATGTTTCGTTATTTGCTGAACCCAATGTAATACTCACTTTTAAAAATTTATTAAAAACCAAAGAAACGCAATTACGCGAAAAATTTAATCCAAAACACTCGGTTTCAAAGTTGCTGCGCGAAAAATCGGATTTTATCGATAACGTATTGAATTGTTGTTGGCAACATTTTTTAGGTGATGATGCAAGAACGGTAGCATTGTGTGCAGTTGGGGGGTATGGACGGCAAGAAATGTTCCCATATTCAGACATTGATATTTTAGTGATTTTACCGGTCGATGAAATTGATGCTTATCAGGAAAAGCTGGGCGCATTTTTTACCTTTCTTTGGGATATTGGTTTAAAACTTGGTTATAGCGTGCGAAGTATTCCGCAATGCGTTGACGTGGCTACCAATGACCAAACCATTATGACCAGTTTGCTCGAAATTCGGTTAATTAGCGGTTGTGGCGCGTTACTTAAAATGCTTAAACAAGAAATTGCACCGGATAAAATTTGGTCATCAGATCAATTTTTTGCCGCCAAAATGGCAGAGCAACATGCCCGTTATGCTAAATTTCACGACACCGCCTATAACTTAGAACCTAACATCAAAGAAGGCCCTGGTGGATTGCGTGACCGGCAAGTAATAGCGTGGGTTTTTAAACGCCATTACAACGCCGCAACGTTGAAAGAATTGATTAAATACGGTTTTCTACCTGAAGAAGAATATGCCGAATTAGTGTCGTTATTAAGTGTACTTTGGCGCATTCGTTACGCGCTGCATTTGCTAACGAATCGTGCCGAAGACCGCTTAGTTTTTGATTATCAACGCGACCTTGCCGCGCAATTTGGTTTTAGCAGCGATGACCAAGGTTATAACCAAGATGTTGAACAATTTATGCAGTTTTATTTCAAAACAGTTTTAGGATTAGAACGGCTCAATGAAATGCTGTTGCAATTATTTAACGAACGATTTGTGCCGCGTGAACACAACGAGGTGCGGCGATTAAATGCCCATTTTGAAGTGATTAACGGTTATTTGGAAGCCGTCGATGAACAAGTTTTTGAACGTTATCCGTTGGCATTGCTGGAATTGTTTTTAATTCTCGAACAACATGAAGATATTAAAGGCGTTCGCGCAACGACACTGCGTTTAATCCGGAAAAATTTGTATTTAATCGACGCGTCGTTTCGCACGAATAAGTCGGCAAATCACTTATTTATCGAAGCCTTCCGCCAACCGCACGGCATTACAAATCAATTACGGCGTATGAATCGTTATGGTGTGTTAGCAGCGTATATTCCGTGCTTTGCCAATATCGTGGCGCGGATGCAATACGATTTATTTCACATCTACACCGTCGATGAACACACGTTATTTGTGATTCGGAATTTGCGCCGTTTTACCATTGACAAACACAGCGAAGAATTTCCCTTTTGTAATGATATTTTCCAATTGATTGCCAAGCCAGAAGTATTGTATTTAGCAGCGTTATTTCACGATATTGCCAAAGGCATGTCCGGCGATCATTCGGTGTTAGGCGAAAATATTGCTAGAGACTTTTGTTTACAACACGATCTTTCACGCCACGATAGTAATTTAGTCGCGTGGCTGGTTCGCAACCATCTCGTCATGTCAATGACCGCGCAACGCAAAGATATTAGCGACCCAGATGTGATTCACGAATTCGCGCAAAAAGTGGGCAGCACCGAGTATTTGAATTATTTGTATTTACTTACTGTTGCCGATATTCGCGCCACAAATCCGGAATTATGGAATTCGTGGAAAGATGCTTTGCTCAAAGAACTTTACTCAGAAACGTATACTGTTATTCGCATGGGTTTACAAAATCCAGCCGCATTAGCCGATAGACTACTGGAAAATAAACAAGAAGCCAAAGCCGAATTACTCAAGTTAGGCATGATTGAAACGGCAATTGATAGAGCATGGCAACACGCGAGTGACGATTATTTTTTACGTTATTCTGCCGATGAAATTGCATGGCACACGATTGCTATTGCCGCTTCTCGTGAACAGGATTTACCACTCGTATTGCTTCGTCCGCAAACACAACGCGGTAGCGCAGAAGTATTTGTCTATACCAAAAATGAAGGGGCAATTTTTTCATTGAGTACCGCGACATTAGATCAGTTAGGGCTAACTATTTTGGATGCGCGAATTGTCACTACGTTAGATCATTACGTTTTAAACAGTTTTTTGGTGTTAGAACAGTCAGGCGAACCGATTGAAGATTTATTTAGCGAAGTCCATATTTGCACGGTATTACGCCAAAATCTGCTGCAAAATAAAGTTAAAAAAACCAAAAATATTCATCGGCAATCGCGTCAAGCCAAACATTTCCCCATTCCTACCAATGTTGAAATTCATGCCGACCCGTTAAATCGTTACACGTTAATTGAATTGATTACCACTGACCATGCGGGATTATTGTCAAAAATCGGACAAGCATTTGTGCAGCAACATATTGAATTACACAGTGCAAAAATCAGTACGATTGGCAGCCGCGTTGAAGATATGTTTTATATCACCGATGCGGAGCAGCAACCGATTACTGATCCGCAAAAGTTAGAAGCCTTGAAAATAACCATATTAAAACAATTAGCAACCATTTAACGTTCTTCTTTGGCGAGTAAACGACGGATATTACTTTCATGTCGCCACAATAAAAATCCGGTCATGATTAACGCCGCAAGCGTTAAAAAAGGATCTTCGGTTAAAAACCACGCATAAATTGGCGCGAGCGCGGAGCTGAGTAATGCAGCGAGAGAAGAAATTTTACCTAATTTGTAAATACTCACCCATGTCAGCATAAACGCGCCACCGAGAAAAATATCAAAGCTTAACAAAACGCCTGCTGATGTTGCCACGCCTTTTCCGCCTTTGAATCCAAAAAAGACCGGATAAAGATGTCCAATAAAGGCGGCAAGTCCCACGAATGTCCAAAATACAGGCGGCGTACCGATAAATTTGGCAATTAAAACCGGAATCAACCCTTTCAAAAAATCACCAAAAAATGTAATGGCGGCGGCTTTTTTTCCGCCAATTCGCATCACATTGGTCGCACCTGGATTGCCAGAACCTTGCTCGCGTGGATCGGGCAATCCCATTAAACGACAAACGATAATGGCACTCGAAACTGAACCAATTAAATACGCAAATAAAATGAGTAAACTTAAAAACATTTTGCACCTGTTAAAATTCGTGAAAATTTGTTTGTTGCCGACTTTGCGGCGATACTTACGCCCTTTTTTAAACGCCATATCATAATCGGAAAATTAGCAAACATGACAGACATCATTTTTTTACGCGACGTACATATTGACACGTTAATCGGTATTTTCGATTGGGAACGCGAAGCGAAACAAACGCTTATTTTTGATTTAGAAATGGCATTTAATTGCCAACCTGCCGCTGAATCGGATGATATTTCTGACGCGCTCAATTACAAAGCCGTTTATGAGCGATTGGTTGAATTTGTTGAACAAAGTGAATTCTTTTTGATTGAAAAACTCGCCGCTGAAATGATTCGTTTGATTCAAACTGAATTTGGCGTTTCGTGGGTAAAATTAACCGTGAATAAAAAAGGCGCAGTCGGTGCAGATATTAACGTCGGTGTCATCATGGAACGCGGGACACGCTAATGGCGCACTGTTATGTCAGCGTCGGTAGTAATATCGACAAAGCAAAGAATATTGAAGCCGGTTTGAATTCGTTACGCGAAACGTTTGGCGAATTAAGTATTTCGCCTATTTATGAAACGGTCGCAGTGGGCTTTGATGGCGACGATTTTTATAATTTAGTCGTGAGTTTTGAAAGTAATTTAACCGCGCATGACATTGCAAAAAAATTGCGCGAATTGGAATTTCTACATGGGCGGTCATCAAATAGCCAAAAATTTTCTTCGCGTAGTTTGGATTTAGATTTATTACTTTATGGTGAAGAGATAATTGACGATGACATATTGAAACTGCCCCGTCCTGATATTGAACGTTACGCTTTTGTGTTACAGCCACTTGTAGACCTTGCGCCAGATTTGATTCATCCAGTTCAACAAAAAACCTATCGAGAAATGTTAGAATCACTGCTCATGCACTCGCCCGAACAAAAAATAGGAATGTTATGACTTTAAAAATTGTAGTACCTCATCTTCCCGAATCCGTGAGCGATGCAACGCTCATTGCTTGGCATAAAAAAGTGGGCGAACTCGTCATGAAAAACGATAGCCTCGTTGATTTAGAAACCGACAAAGTGACTTTAGAAGTCGTTGCGCCAGAATCGGGCGTATTGCGTGAAATTTTAAAAATAGACGGCGCAATTGTTATCAGCGGTGAATTATTAGCCACGTTTGAAGTGCAAAATGTTGAGATTAAATCACCACCAATTTCTGACGATGCGGATGATATTGACAATCCGTTGACACCGTCAATTCGTCGTTTATTGCGCGAATATGATTTAGAAGCAAGTGAAATTGTCGGCACGGGCAAAGACGGACGTTTAACTAAAACCGATGTTTTAGATTTTGTGAATCGCCGTACTTTACAAGAAGCTGAAGTAATTGTCTCCGTTGCAGAACCGATAATTACTGAACCTTTAAAAGAATTAGAGCTTTCTACGCCTTCCGTTAATTTGCGTCCCGAACAACGTGTGCCGATGACTCGTTTACGAGCAAAAGTGGCGGAACGTTTATTGCTTGCACAACAAAATGCTGCCATGCTCACGACATTTAATGAAGTGAATATGCAAAACGTGATGGATTTACGCAATCAATATAAGACCCGTTTTGAACAAAAACATTCGGTGAAATTGGGTTTTATGTCATTTTTTGTGAAAGCCTCGATTGAAGCCCTGAAACATTTTCCCGTTTTGAATGCGTCGATTGATGAAAACGATATTATTTATCACGGTTATTACGATATCGGCATTGCCGTTAGTACCGAAAAAGGCTTGATTGTTCCCGTGTTGCGCGATGCAGATCAATTGGATTTTGCCGGCATTGAACAAAGCATTGTCGATTTTGGCGAAAAAACGCGCAGCGGTAAATTGAGCTATGATGATTTAAAGGGCGGCACATTTACAATTACAAATGGCGGTGTGTTTGGTTCGATGTTATCCACGCCCATTTTAAATCCGCCACAATCTGCGATTTTAGGCATGCACGCCATTAAAGAACGCCCCGTGGTTGAAAATGGACAAATCGTGATTCGACCGATTATGTATTTAGCATTATCGTACGACCACCGTTTAATTGATGGACGCGATGCCGTGCAGTTTTTAGTAACCATTAAAGAATGTTTAGAATCCCCTGCACATTTATTACTGAATATTTAAGAGGAAAAAATAATGTCTCAAATTCAAGGCTGGGCGGCAAAAAGCCCAAAACAAGCGTTAGAACTTATTTCCGTTGAAGTTGGCGAATTAGGTACAGAAGAAGTTGAAATCGTGATTGAGCATTGCGGCATTTGTCACTCTGATTTATCGATGATTAACAACGATTGGGGAATTACAACCTACCCTATTATTCCGGGTCATGAAGCGATTGGACGCATTAGCGCAATCGGCAAAGATGTGAAAGGGTTAAAAATTGGTCAGCGCGTTGGAGTGGGTTGGAATTCGGGAAGTTGTATGCACTGCACCGAATGTATGTCAGGGCAACATAATCTTTGCTTGCAGGCTCTGCCTACGATTGCTGGCGGACATTTTGGCGGATTTGCTAACAAAATGCGAGCGCATTGGGTTTGGGTTTTGCCACTTCCTGAAAATTTAGATGCCGCGTCGGCAGGGCCATTGTTATGTGGTGGCATTACCGTTTTCGCCCCCTTTTTGAATTTTGATGTAAAACCAACGCATCATGTTGGCATTGTTGGCATTGGTGGTTTAGGTCATTTAGCGTTGAAATTTGCCAATGCGTGGGGATGTGAAGTCACGGCTTTTACCACGTCAGAATCGAAAATCGATGAAGCCAAACGTTTTGGCGCACACAATGTCATCACCAGTTACGATACCGATTCAATTTTAAAAGCCGCGAATTCGCTGGATTTATTATTGGTAACGGTAAATATATCGCTGGATTGGGCGACGTTGTTAAAAACGTTAAAACCCAATGGCAAAATGCACATGGTTGGCGCAGTGCTTGATCCAATGCCCATTCCTGCCATGGAGTTAATTTTAGGGCAAAAAAGCGTTTCAGGTTCACCAACAGGTTCGCCCGTTGAGATGGCAACCATGCTTGAATTCGCGGCACGCCACCAAATTACAGCACAAGTTGAACATTTCCCAATGAGTCGCGTTAATGATGCGTTAGCACATTTAATATCAGGTAAAGCACGTTACCGTATCGTGTTAGATGCAGACTTTTAGTTTTATTTGTTGACGATTTTTATTCATAACAGTAAGTTACACCATTTTAATCACCTAATTACTCAAGAGTTTTTGATGAACGAATTTCCTAGAATTAGCCGCTTACCGCCTTACGTTTTCAACATTGTCAATGACTTAAAAGCCAAAGCCCGTGCCGCTGGCGAAGATATTATTGATTTTGGTATGGGAAATCCTGACCAAGCTACACCGCAACACATTGTTGATAAGTTAATTGAATCCGTGCATCGTCCGGATACACACCGTTATTCTGTTTCGCGTGGTATTCCCCGTTTGCGGCGCGCCATTTCTAACTGGTACAAAACCCGTTTTGATGTCGATATAGACCCTGAAACTGAAGCGATTGTGACCATTGGTTCAAAAGAAGGATTGGCGCATTTGGCGTTAGCGACTTTAGGCCCTGGCGATGTGGTGCTTGTGCCAAATCCGGCGTATCCGATTCACCCTTACGGCGTAGTGATTGCTGGTGCAGATGTGCGTCATGTGCCGTTGGTTGCGAATGGCAATTTTTTTGAAGAATTAAATAACGCTATTACCAACTGTTATCCAAAACCAAAAATGCTAATTTTAAATTTCCCTGGTAATCCAACCAGCGAATGTGTGGAATTAGATTTTTTTGAAAAAATTATTGCCGTTGCCAAAGAACATAATATTTGGGTGGTTCAAGATATTGCCTACGCGGATATTGTTTTTGATGGTTATAAAGCTCCGTCAATTTTACAAGTGGAAGGCGCGAAAGATATTGCCGTCGAATTTTTCTCGTTATCAAAAAGCTACAACATGCCTGGCTGGCGCGTTGGTTTTATGTGCGGTAATAAAGAGTTAGTTTCTGCTTTAGCGCGAATTAAATCTTATTTGGATTACGGCACATTTACGCCGATTCAAATTGCTGCCATTGCCGCCTTAGAAGGTCCGCAAGATTGCGTGACCGAAATTGCTGAAATGTATCAAAAACGCCGTGACGTACTTTGCGAAGGTTTAAATGCGTTTGGTTGGACAGTCGAAAAACCAAAAGCCACGATGTTTGTATGGGCAAAAATTCCCGATGCTTACGCTGAAATGGGGTCGCTCGAATTCTGTAAAAAATTATTATTGGAAGCAAAAGTGGCGGTTGCACCAGGCATTGGTTTTGGACAATACGGCGACGACCATGTGCGCTTTGGTTTAATTGAAAATGAACATCGTACACGCCAAGCGGTTCGCGGTATTCGCGCGATGTTTAAAAAAGACGGCGTAATTTAAGGAGCAAGTTTTGAAACCCGTAAAAATAGGTATTTTAGGATTAGGCACTGTCGGCGGTGGCGCGGCAAAAGTTCTGCAACGCAACGCAGCAGAAATCGCCCGTCGTGCGGGACGTGAAATTATTATTACTCGTGCGTCAGCGAGTGATTTAAGCAAACCGCGTTTGTGCGATACGTCGAAAATCGACATGACAACGAACGGTTTTGACATTATCAATGACCCCGAAATCGACATTATTGTTGAAACCATCGGCGGCGCGGGTATCGTCAAAGATATGGTGTTGCAAGCGATTGAAAACGGCAAACACGTTGTGACGGCAAATAAATCGTTAATTGCGTTACACGGCAACGAAATTTTTGCCAAAGCCAGCGAAAAAGGTGTCATCGTGGCGTTTGAAGCAGCGGTTGCTGGCGGGATTCCGATTATCAAAGCGATTCGGGAAGGTTTGAGCGGTAATCAAATCGAATGGTTAGCAGGCATTATCAACGGCACGAGTAATTTTATTTTGACCGAAATGCGCGACAAAGGGCGAGATTTTGCCGACGTGTTAGTCGAAGCGCAGGCGTTAGGTTATGCCGAAGCTGACCCGACATTTGACGTGGAAGGCATTGACGCGGGACATAAATTGACCATTTTAGCGTCGATTGCGTTTGGGATTCCGTTGAAATTTGACAAAGTTTATACCGAAGGCATTACGCAAATTACCCGCACCGATGTGGAATATGCCGAGCAGTTGGGTTATCGGATTAAAAGTTTGGGCGTGGCGCGAAAAACCGAAAAAGGGATTGAATTGCGTGTGCATCCAACGTTGATTCCTGAACGTCGTTTGATTGCCAATGTTGATGGCGTGATGAATGCAATTTTGGTAAAAGGCGATGCAGTTGGCGCGACATTGTATTACGGCGCGGGTGCGGGTGCAGAGCCAACAGGTTCAGCGGTGGTTGCGGATGTGATTGATGTGGTGCGTGCGTTGACCAGCGACCCTGAAAATCGTGTGCCGCATTTGGCGTTCCAAGCGAATGCGCTGGCGGATATTCCTGTTTTAGATTCGGGGGATTTCCAAACCGCGTATTACTTGCGTTTGCACGCTGAAGATAAATCGGGCGTTTTAGCGGATGTGACGCGGATTTTGGCGGATTGTGACATCAGTATCGAAGCGATTTTGCAAAAACCACCCGCGAAAAATGAAACGATTGTGCCGATTATTTTGCTCACACAAGTCACACAAGAACACAAGCTCAATGCGGCGATTGCCAAAATTGAACAATTGGAAACGGTTAGCGGTAAGGTGAATCGGATTCGGTTGGAAACGTTGGGGTAATTTTACAAAGGCACAAACTTTTTTGTGCCTTTTTTATCAATTCAAAATTAGGACGGCATTATGGAAATATCGTTTCGTAGTAAATTCAAAAATGTTTCGAGAGAAATTGAGTTATTGAAATTAAAAGTTCATCAAAAAGAAGGAATACTATTTTTCACATCTCATGTTCATTCACAAGAAGAATTGTTAAATTCAGAGCATCATCAAAAAATCGATTCAGTTACAAAGAAAATAGGTGATGACGCTCGAAATTGGGAAAGGCTAGGAAAATTATCATCGTATGAAAAATATAGTTATGAAAAACATGAAAATGAAGTTCAAGACGAATTGCATTCGGTAAATGTAGAAATTGTTAGAAGACAACCTACATGGTGGGAAAACGTTAAAGGTGGCTGTGAAAAATTTATTATTTTAATAATGACAAACCTAAAACTGGATTCTGTTTTATTATTAAAAATGATGAAACCCCTATTAAATTTACCTGGACCAATAGGTGCTGTAGCGAAATTTATGCTGACGAAAAAAGACGACACAAAATTATTAAAATGAAGCCACTATTGTTTTATCGTTGTTTGAAGATCAGCGAGGAGTTTTGAAAAATGCCAACAATCAGCCTGTTTTTCGGCATCGTTATCAAGATGCGAAACAACGAACATCCGCCGCCACATATCCACGTTGAATACCAAGGTTTTGCGGCTTCGGTTGAAATCAAAACAGGCGATGTTTTAGTTGGTAAATTACCTCGCAAAGTTGCCGCAATTGTTAAAGAATGGTGCGAAACTCACCGCGAAGAACTTTTAGCAAACTGGGATAAAGCCGTTCAATTTGAACCACTCGATAGAATTAGAGGGGCAGATTATGATTAAAATTTTAGAAGCAACAGCCGTTGCACCGTATCAAATTTTGCTGGAATTTTCGGATGGCTCGCAACGTATTTGGAGTGCAGAAAATTTATTAGCGACGCGAACTGGAACATTGCTTGAACCGTTGAGAGATATAAATTATTTTCAACGTTTTTTTCTTGATGCAGGCGCGTTGTGTTGGGCAAATGGTTTGGAATTTTCGCCTGAACGAATTTATGAAGATTCCGTGCAAATAAATGATGCCCACAGCTTGCAATTACCAAAACCACGAAGCATTACGAACACGCTTCGGCTTTAAAACATCACAAGTTGATTATTTTTTCTTCCAACGAGCCAAGACCATGCCATCCAATCCAATAAAACTCATAATCTCAGGTGTTGTAGCGTTATTTACACTTAGTTTTGTTTCAAGTTCTTTTTACATCATTGAACCAGGTGAACGTGGCATTGTCGTCACATTAGGAAAAGTACCAATAACCTTTTCCTCCGAAGGTTTAGGTTTTAAAACGCCGATGATTTCGGATGTTGTGCGCGTATCGATTCGTCAACAAACGCAAGAATTGCAAGCCTCCGCATTTTCATCCGATTTACAGCAAATCAATGTCCGTTTAAAAATTCTTTATCGTGTTCCCGAAGCTTCTGTGATTGCAATTTTTCAACAATATGCAGGCAATCCCTTTGATTCATTGATTGCACCGCGTGTGCAAGAAGCGTTAAAAGAAGTCACGGCTCTCGAATCTGCCGAAGGAATTGCCAGAAAACGCGAAGTTGTCAAAGCAAAAACACTTGAATTTGCAAAACAAAAAGTCGGTTCAATGCTTTATATCGAAGACATTGTGATTGAAAATATCGCGTTATCTCAAGATTTAGAAAATGCTATCGAGGCAAAAATGGTGCAAGAACAAGAAGCCGAAAAAGCAAAATTCACGCAACAAAAAGCCGAAATTGAAGCGCAAACCGCCGTCATCCGAGCCGAAGGTGAAGCAAAAGCAATTTCTGTTCGTGGTGCGGCAATTCGCGCTAATCCTGGATTGATTGATTTGATGATTGCCGAAAAATGGGATGGTCACACGCCGTTAGTTGTCGATTCGGCAAAAGGTGGCGCAAATATCTTGTTACCCATTTCGAGTAAAGAATTGCGATAATATCCCA
>CAILJB010000003.1 GCA_903834465.1 uncultured Pseudomonadota bacterium
AAATTTTTTGTATGACTAACGACAATAAAACACACAAAACATCTTCAACGGCTGATTTCTTTGCTAAATACAAAGACCCTCGCTGGCAGAAAAAACGGCTTGAAGTTATGCAACAAGCTAGTTTTCGTTGTGAAAGTTGCGAATCTGATACGAAAACTCTCAATGTTCACCACAAGTCATACAAGAAAAATCGTAATCCGTGGGAATATGAAGAACATGAATTGGAATGCCTGTGTGAAGATTGTCATAACGTAAAACACGAAGTAAAGAGTCGTCTGGATACTGTTCTTCATGATTTCAAAACATTGAACTGGAGTAGCAAAAAACCAGAAGATGAACTTTTAGGTTTTTTGGAAGGAAGATTAGCCGATACCTTTTTAAATACTCGAACCTATGTAATTTCTCATGAATATTTGCAAGGTTATTGCTTTGCACATTTGTTAGATGCAGATGAAATTAACACAGACAGAAGACTTTATAACATTATTGAGGTTGCAGATGGCTGGCTCGAGTATGAGATGTTTGAGTGGGCATTCAAATCGCTACCCGTTGATGAGCAGTACGCTCAATATGCCCAAGAGAAAATTGAAACTAACAAATATGCACATTATCCAGCTTGGATAATGTCAAAAATAACTCAGTACATAAATGAGGCATTCGCCCACTATAACAACTATTACTAAATAACTTTTTAGAACTGTCCATTTTCAACATACATTTAAAACTATGACCTTTAGCATCGAAACCCTCTTAAACGAACACAGCAATGCCAGAAATTAGTCGATTTTTAGGAATCATTATTCGGATGTACCTTCGTGACCATCCACCCGCACACTTTCACGCAGAATATGGCGAATACGAAATCACGGTTGAAATTGAAACGGGCGTTGTAACGGGCAAATTTCCTCGACGCGCTTTAATGGTTGTTCTCGAATGGTATTTGCTACACAAAGAAGAATTGCTAAATAACTGGCAAGCCGCTATGAACAAAAAACCGTTATCAAAAATAAAACCTTTGGAGTAATCAATGTTTATTCACGTTACTGATGCAAAATATATTGAAGATTATCGCGTGCAACTTTCATTCAATGATGGTTCAAACGGCGAAGTCGATTTAGCGAATGAATTGGATGGCGAAATTTTTGAGCCGTTAAAAGACAAATCTTTTTTTAAATCATTTGTCCTCGAAGGTCATACACTAAGCTGGAATAACGGGGCGGATTTTGCGCCCGAATTTTTAAAAGAACTTACTCACTAATTTTAGATTTTAACCACTATAAAAATACTCATGACCTTTAGCATCGAAACCCTATTAAACGAACACAGCAACGACAAATTCGATTTGCACGAACAATTTTTAAATAACCAAATGGTGCGCGTTTTAAAAACCATTGGTTACGACCGCCATTATAAAAAAGCGGTCGGACAATATCTTTACGACCAAGAAGGTACGGAATATCTCGATTTACTCAGCGGTTTTGGTGTGTTTGCCATCGGACGAAATCACCCAACGGTGATTGAAGCGTTAAAAGAAACGCTGACTTTAGAATTGCCGAATTTAGTACAACTTGACGTATCGATTTTGAGCGGCTTGCTGGCAAAAGAAATTCTCAAAACTACGCCTGAAAATTTAACCAAAATGTTTTTCTGCAATTCGGGAACAGAAGCCGTTGAAGCCGCGATTAAATTTGCCCGTTTCACGACCAAACGCGACAAAATCGTATTCTGTGACCACGGTTATCACGGTTTAACGATGGGCGCGTTGTCGCTCAATGGCGAAAATATTTTCCGCGAAGGTTTCGGTTCATTATTGCCAAACTGCGAAGCTGTGCCATTCAATGATTTAGTTGCTCTCGAAAAAGCCTTGAGCCGCAAAGATGTTGCCGCATTTATCGTAGAACCAATCCAAGGCAAAGGCGTGAATTTACCTGATGACAATTATTTGCCCGAAGTCGAACGCTTATGCAAACAATACGGTACATTGTTTGTTGCCGATGAAGTGCAAACGGGCTTAGGACGTACGGGGAAATTCTGGGCAATCGACCATTGGAACGTTCAACCAGATATGATTTGTATGGCGAAAGCGTTATCAGGTGGATTTGTGCCAGTCGGAGGCGTAGCGATTACCACAAAAATTATGGACACGGTTTATAACCGAATGGACAGAGCCGTGGTGCATGGTTCGACGTTTGCGAAAAACAACATGGCGATGGCGGCAGGTTTAGCCACATTGCACGTTATGCACGATGAGAATTTAGTCGAAAACAGCTTAAAAATCGGCAGTGACATCATTAACAATTTGAACGCCATGACCAACCGCTACGAATTGCTCAAAGAAGCTCGCGGCAAAGGAATGATGATTGCGATTGAATTCCAATCGCCAAAAAGTTTAAAACTCAAAGCAGGTTGGGCAATGCTCGAAGCGGCAAATAAAGGTTTGTTCTGTCAAATGGTGACAATTCCATTATTCAAAGAACATCATATTTTGACTCAAGTCGCAGGACACGGCATGAACGTAGTGAAATTATTGCCGCCGCTTAATTTAACCCAAAAAGACCACGACACCATTATCAGCGCGTTCGATAAAACCATTGGCGAAACGCACAAAATGGGTGGCGCAATTTGGGATTTAGGGAAAAATTTAGCCAGCCATGCGTTAAAAAAATAAAACGCCTGATTTTACCGAAACCAAACCGCCGCACAAATCATCAACGCGCCCATTAAAATTGCCCATAATTGGCTGCGTTGTTGTTTTGCCATCTGCTCACGCAACAGCGCGAATTCACGTTGTTGCATTTCGGCTCTACGCTCTGCATGTGCCGCATTATCAAGAGCTTTGTAAAGCAACGAGGGAACTTCAGGAAATTGGTCAGCTAAATCCGGCAATTGTTTTATCAATTTTTTGATTTTTGCTTTCGGGCTTAAACGTTCTTGAAACCACGATTCTAAAAAGGGTTTTGCTGTTTGCCATAAATCTAAATCCGGATACAGTTGTCGTCCCAAACCTTCAATATTGAGTAACGTTTTTTGTAATAAAACCAATTGCGGCTGAACGTGCATATCAAAACGTCGCGCTGTTTGAAACAAACGCAACAACAATTGTCCGAAAGAAATATCTTTCAACGGTTTTTCAAAAATCGGTTCGCATACACTGCGAATTGCCGCTTCAAATTCTTCAATACGCACTGAACCTGAAACCCAACCAGATTCAACGTGCATTTCCGCGACACGACGATAATCGCGATTGAAGAATGCCAAAAAGTTCTCTGCTAAATAACGCTGATCTGACGCAGATAAACTGCCAACAATCCCAAAATCCACCGCGATATATTTATCGGGTAATTCGACAAAAATATTGCCAGGGTGCATATCGGCGTGAAAAAAATTATCTCGGAAAACTTGAGTGAAAAAGATTTCTACGCCACGTTCTGCCAACGTTTTAAAATCTGCCCCCGCCGTTTTTAGTTGCTCGATTTCACCAACAGGAATGCCGTGGATACGCTCCATAACTAATACATTTTTGCGGGTAAATTCCCAATGAATTTCGGGAACGTACAAAATCCCCGAATTTTCAAAATTACGCCGCAATTTCGCCGCATTCGCGCCTTCACGCATTAAATCCAATTCGTCTAACGTTGTTTTTTCAAATTCCGCAACCACTTCGGTAGCGCGTAAACGTTTGGCATCCACCCAAAAACGTTCCGCAATTTGTGCTAATTCGTAAAGCAGCCCAATATCTGAGGCAATGCGTGGCGCAATATTTGGACGCAACACTTTTACTACGACTTCTTCACCGCTGTACAATGTCGCGGTGTGAACTTGCGCGACCGACGCAGACGCTAACGGTTCAGCATCAAATTCGGCAAATGCTTCACTAATCGGCATTCCTAACGCTTTTTCGATAATTTTGATAGCCGCATCACCTGAAAATGGCGGCACGCGATCTTGCAGTTTCACCAATTCATCAGCAATGTCGTCGGGCAATAAATCTTTGCGTGTTGAAAGAGCTTGCCCAAATTTAACGTAAATTGCGCCTAAATCTTCCAATGTCCGCCGAATTCTTACACCGCGCGTGTCCGCTTCATTTTTAAATCTGGCGTAAGGTGAAAAAATCGCCAAATAACGAATCGGACGCATAAACGGCGTTTGTAAAACTAATTCATCTAAACCGTGGCGAATTAACACCCAATGAATGTGGATTAAGCGGAAAAGTATTTTTAGGCGCATTAGAAAGAAAGATAAAAGGTGAAAAGTAAAATCGACGTTAGCGTGTCTCTGTTCCCGCTGAACCGTGATTGTGGCTGATATTTGAGATGCCGAAAGGTTGTTTCATTTTGTCGTAAACGCCTTGAGTTGGCGCAAGCCACACCATGCCAGGACCTGTGAATGTTTGTAATAATAATTCGCCACTGGCAGCGGTGCTAAATAACGACTTGCCCGACATTTCCGCTTGGAAATTCACGCTCGCGGTGCGAACAAACGCAAAATTGCCATCGACCGATAATTTTTCACCCGCTGCCAAGTCATACACAATCAATTCAGTGACCGGAACAGGCGAAACGAGAACAACAACGCCTGTTCCGATGGCTTGGGTTTGGAAAAAACCTTCGCCACCAAACAATGCGCTAGAAATATTGCTTTGCAATTTTGCACTAACTTCAATGCCGCCTGACGCGCAATAAAACGAACTTTTGTCGAAAATTAGCCCATCATTTTCAATATTGAACAGCAAATAATGCCCAAAACTCGGCTCTAAAAAGATTTCGCCAGAACCTTTAATACGCGATTGAAAAAGCGTTTCACCGCTTAAAAATTTTCGCATCAACCCTTTTGCAATCCCGCCGCCAGTGGTCGATTCCAATTGCAAATGTCCTTTCATGAAATACAGCGCACTGGGTTCGAGCAATAATTCACTGTTTTGCAAGGTCACGCGCACCATTTTCAAATGAATATTGGCTTGATTGGCGAAAAATACTTTTTCGGCGATATTTAAATCGTCTGAACCGAGCAATTTTTCGTAACGCACCACATCGAAAATAGCACCCGCGACTTGTTCGCTTTCGATAACGGTAAAATTATCTGTGCCGCTCATAGCTTATAAACCAAATTCAGCAGGATTTAGCGCGAGTTCTTTTGCAATTTTTGCTGCCACGGCTTGTTCTTGTGCATCAAAATCACCATCCGACGAGGCAATCGCAATAATCATTCTGACTAATAAACGTCCCGCTTCAACGTTCGATTTCATTTTACCTAATGCTAAAAATGCTTTAGCTTCGCCGATGTCTTTGTCGAATTCGATTTGTCCGACGAAATCTTGAAAGGCTTTAATCACATCGCTAGTTGTAAAAATCGACAACGCATCATGGTTTTCAATGAACTTAATCATTTTTTGTTTTTCTTCCGAACTGATTTTGCCATCAGCCATCGCAATCAACGCCGAACCTGCCATGGCCGCTTCTAAAAATTCTTTATTTTTGAACTTTAACGCTTCGGTTTTGAGTTCATTGGCTTTGGTTTTTAATTCGTTTAAAAAATCGCTGAAATTCATAACTCACCTCTTTTGAAAAAATGTGGAATTGATTTGGTACTGCGCGGCATTGTACCGTGAAATGTCTAAAAACGGATTGCTCAATGCGGCAACAATTTTTTGTGCGTGTGAATTGACATCAAAATGCCGAACCCCGCGCATAACGTCACAATCGATGTGCCACCATAACTGACTAATGGTAACGGCACACCGACAACTGGTAATACGCCAATCACCATGCCGATATTGACAAACACATACACAAAAAACGTAAAGGCTAAACTGCCGGCGAGCAAGCGGCTGTAAGTGTCTTTGGCTTGCGAGGCAATAAATAAACAGCGGCTAATAATCAACAAATACAATACCAACAAACTAACGCACCCGAATAAGCCAAATTCTTCGGCAAACACCGCAAAAATAAAATCGGTCGAACTTTCTGGCAAAAAATCCAATTCTGATTGTGTGCTACCGAGCCAACCTTTACCGTATACGCCGCCTGAACCGATAGCAATTTTAGATTGAATAATGTGATAGCCACGCCCCAACGGATCAGCTTCGGGATTTAAAAACGTCAACACACGAGCGCGTTGATAATCGTGCATGAAATGCCACAGAATCGGTGTTAATGCGGTTAATAATGCACCAATGCCAATAATAAACCACCACGAAAGCCCTGAAAAAAAAAGTACCGCCGCACCTGAACTGGCGACCAATAACGCCGTGCCTAAATCGGGTTGTTTAGCAATCAGCAAGGTCGGTAAAATAATCAGCAAACTCGCAATCAATAATTGCTTTGGTTTGGGCGGTAATGAATATTCGGCTAAATACCACGCAATCATCATCGGCGTAGTAATTTTAATCATCTCTGACGGTTGAAAACGAAATGCACCCAATTCTAACCATCGTTGTGCGCCCTTCCCTATTTCGCCCAAAATTAACACCGCCAACAATAAAATGATGCCCAAACTAAACAAAATGACTGACCAACGTTTGAATTGGTACGGTTCAATATGCGCCAACAAAATCATCAAGCCAAACGCCAGACAAACGCGCGTGGCTTGGCGAATTAACACCTCTAAATCTTGTCCACCCGCGCTGTAAAGAATGACAAAACTTAAAATTGAAATCAGCACCAATGTCACAAACAAGGGAATATCAACGTGTAATTTTCGTAAAAAATTACCCAACATTGAATGCGCTTCAAATTGTTCGTGACGTGTTTCAGTTTGCATCAAGACTCTCCAAATATTGAGCGATCACTTTTCCCGCAATCGGCGCAGCTACTGAACCGCCGTGACCACCATTTTCAACGACGACGGCAATCGCAATTTTAGGATCGTCTGCCGGTGCAAATGCGATAAATAAAGCATGGTCACGCAATTTGAAATCAATGGCATTTTCGTTATAACGCGCATCTTGTTTGATATTGAAAACTTGCGCTGTGCCAGTTTTCCCAGCGATTTGGTAGTTAATGTGTTTACCAATATTTTTCGCCGTGCCGTGTGCATCATGAACAACATTGACCATTGCATCGGTAATATGTCGCACATTTTCTTCTTTCAACGGAATGATTTTCCCATGTGTTTCTGAGCCGGCGCGTGTTTCTGTTGCCGTAATAATTTTATTGACCAAAAACGGTGTCACCACATTGCCTTTATTTGCCAATGTTGCTGTCGCGCGTGCTAATTGAATCGGCGTAACTTGTAAATAACCTTGCCCAATACCTGTAATCAACGTTTCACCTGGATACCAATTTTGATTTTTTTTTGTTGTTTCCATTCGCGCGACGGCAATAACCCTGTTTTTTCACCAACTAAATCAATTCCTGTTTTTTCACCAAATCCAAATTGCTGTAAAAATCGGTGCATATTATCAATACCCAACACCGACGCGAGACTATAAAAATACACGTCGCACGATTCGGTAATAGCTTCGCTCATATTCACCGCACCATGACCGCCGTGTTTCCAGTCGCGGTATTTATGCGGCACATTCGGCAATTGATAAAACCCTGGGCAATAATGTTTTTGTTCAAATCCGATTGCGTTATATTCCAAACCAGCAAGAGCCACAAACGGCTTCATCGTCGAGCCAGGCGGATATAAACCTCGCAAAGCGCGATTATAAAGCGGTTGATTTTCAGACGATTGCAACGTTTGATAAGTGTCGTAATCAATACCGACTACAAATGGATTCGGATCAAAACCTGGACGACTAGAAAAAACTAACACGCCTCCCGTTTTTACATCTAGCGCAACGACCGCACCGTTATAACCTTCGAGTGCATCGTAAGCGGTTTTTTGTAAATCAATGTCGAGCGTTAAATATAAATTCGCACCGGCAACGGCTGGCACCGTATTAAACGTGTTAATGGCGCGAGACTGCACATTGGTTTCCATTTCGGCATAACCGGTTTTGCCATGCAGTTCGGTTTCATAAAAACTTTCAATCCCCAATTTACCGACGTGACTTGAGCCACGATATTCAGACAACGGCAATGTTTTCATTTCTGCTTCGTTGATTCGACTGACATATCCCACGACATGCGCGGCTAAATCGGTATAAGGATAATGACGCACTAGACGCGATTGAATATCAACACCAGGAAAATACGGTCGCACAACCGCAAATTTAGCAATTTCTTCATCGGTCATGCTTAACAGCAACGGCGTACTGATAAAACGTTTTTGACGTTTTCGTTGTTTTTGAAACTGCTCGATTTTTTCGTTGGGAATATTTAGTAGCTGCTGCAATTGCATCAATGTGCCGTCTAAATCGCTGATTTGTTCGGGGATAAGTTCCAAACTAAATGACTGCGTATTTTCAGCTAACACTTTGCCGTTGCGGTCATAAATCATGCCGCGTGTAGGAACTAATGGTTGAATTTTGACGCTATTTTCTTTGGCGAGCGTGGCGTAATGCTCGTGTCCAACGATTTGTAAATAAACTAATCGCACCACCAGACCAATCGTCAGTAAAACGACGATAAGAAAAGCAGCGATAATACGATTAACAAAAACCTGATTTTCAACTGAATTATCTTTGAGCGTATACAGGCGAGACATGATAGAAATTACAGCCTTCGAATTGAACGCATAACGTAGTAAACCGCCGACCAACATGCCGTACCGCTTAATACTGGCAACCAAAAACTACCGTGTAATTGCGCGGGTGCTTTCAAATTTTCAAACCAGAATAATAGTAATTGTGAAATTAACAAACAACCAAATACAAAGGCACTTTGTTGCGGTAACGGAAATTGGCGTAATTGTCGATGCCAAATTAAACATAGATACACAATAAGAGAATAAGCCAGCGCGTATTGTCCAAATAAACGTCCCATTAACACATCGGTCAAAATACCAAACCCCCACGCATAACTGATACCGACCCGCTCAGGAATTGCCATGCTCCAATACATCAGCACTAACAATACCCAGTCTGGATTAAATAACGCTAAACTTTCTGGCAATGACACGATGCGTAAACACATCGCAAACAGCAAAGTCACAAAAATGCGAACGCTGCTATATTCGTTATTCATGCGGTGCAGGTGTTTTAATCATCGGCGTAGTTAATGGCACGGGTGTGCTGTTACTCCACACAATAAGTAACTCTCGATTGCGGTCTAATAAGGCTTTGGGGGTAGCGGTAATATGGGTGATGGATTTATTGGACGTTTGCGGAAAATCATCAACAACGCCAACCGGATAGCCGGCAGGAAATGTACCGCCTAAACCAGAAGTAATCAGCAAATCACCCGGTTGAATGTCGGCATTATTTGGTAAATAGGGCAAATTCAACTGGTTTGAAATACCACTGCCCACCGCAATGGTCAGTAAACCATTACGATTTACTTGCACCGGAATGGCGTGATTGGGATCGGTGATTAACATGATTTCAGAACTGAACGGTAACGCGCGAAATACTTGCCCGACTACACCATTTGCGTCTAAAACGGGTTGTTGTTGATGAACACCAAAACGCGTCCCTTTATTGACGACCATAATGTGTTCATAAGGCGCGAGATTAATCGATAATAATTCGGCAATTAACACTTGTTCACCGAGCTTGAATGAATTTTCAAGCAAGGCTCGTAAACGAATATTTTCTTTTTCTAAGGCTTCAAACTTGAGTAATTGTGTTTTGTTAATTAACTGTTCTTGACGTAACACGCCATTTTCTTTTTTTAACGTTTCGTAACTAGTTAAGGCTTCTGAAGCGTGCGTAAATAAACTTATTGGCAAATCGACAAAATATTTTAACGGGTCAGTTAGTACCGATAATGAGGCGCGTAATGGCATTAAACGCTCACTTCGATATTCGGTAATCAATAACGCGACCGATGCAATAATTGCAATCAATAAACGCACGTTAATCGAAGAGCCAGTCGCAAATAGAAGTTTAATAACAAATGCCTGTGTGAGAAGTTCAAAATGAAGGTTAAAAAGATTCAAAGATTTTATGCTTTGAATCTATTACCTCGCTTATTCTAATGAAAAGGTTGAAACACCTTTTTTATCAAGCATTTCTAACACCATGCCACCACCACGCGCCACACAAGTAAGTGGTTCATCGGCAATGTGAACGGGTAAACCCGTCTCTTCAGAAATTAGGCGGTCAATATCTTTAAGCAACGCCCCACCGCCGGTTAAATAAATACCTCGGTTTGCCACATCCGAACCTAATTCGGGTGGTGTTTGTTCGAGAGCTAATTTAACCGCACCGACAATTCCCGAAAGAGGTTCTTGCAGAGCTTCTAAAATTTCATTGCTATTAAGTGTGAAACTGCGGGGTACACCTTCTGCCAAATTACGCCCCGTCACTTCCATTTCCTGCATCGTACTACCAGGATAGGCGGTGCCAATTTCTTTTTTAATATTTTCCGCTGTGGTTTCACCAATCAACGTGCCGTAATTGCGTTTAACGTAATTGATAATGGCTTCATCGAAACGATCACCACCAATACGCACTGAATTTGAATATACAATGCCGTTAATCGAAATAATCGCCACTTCGGACGTTCCACCACCAATATCCAACACCATCGAACCGCAGGCTTGGTCAACAGGCAAACCTGCGCCCATCGCCGCAGACATGGGTTCTTCGATTAAATAAACTTCTCTTGCCCCAGCCATCGCAGCAGATTCACGAATTGCACGACGTTCCACTTGCGTTGAACCACACGGTACACAAATTAAAATACGGGGACTAGGACGTAAAAATTTGCTTTTGTGAACTTTTTCAATGAAAAATCGCAACATTCTTTCCGTTACAGCAAAGTCCGCAATCACCCCATCTTTTAATGGACGAATAGCGGTGATGTTACCTGGCGTGCGTCCGAGCATCAATTTCGCATCCAGACCGACGGCGGCAATGGTCTTCGCGCCACGAATTTTATCTTCTTTAATCGCCACAACAGAAGGTTCATTGAGTACAATACCCTGCCCTGGGATATAAATTAGTGTATTGGCGGTTCCTAAATCAATGGACAAATCGTTGGAAAAAAGACCGCGAATTCTCTTGAACATTTCTAGCTGTATCCTGTGTGGGCGATAATAATAGAGTTACTTTAGCAATCATGCGCGTACTTGAGCAAGCGATAAAGTATAGTTAATATGATAATACAAAATTCAAAAATTTTTCAGTGGAGTTAGTAAGATGTTATCAGCAACGGAAGTAAAAAAAATAGCGCATTTAGCGCGGTTAGGAATTGAAGAGGAAAATGTTGCGGCTTACGCAACCGATTTGAATGGTATTTTAACGCTGATGGAACAAATGGGCGACTTAAATACCGATGGCGTGAAGCCTATGGCACACCCGATGGATCAAATACAGCGATTGCGTGCCGATACCGTAACGGAAACAAATCAACGGGATTATTTTCAAATTATCGCACCACAGACCGAAAATGGTTTGTATTTAGTACCAAAAGTAATCGAGTAATTTTTTATAATTTATTGATTTAATTTTTATTTATGATTTTAATTTAAAAAAATTTCATAAAAATTAAAATTAACGTTTGACAATATCTCGATTGAAAATCATAATACACACTCTACCACGCGCTTGTAGCTCAGCTGGATAGAGTAATCGGCTACGAACCGATCGGTCGGGAGTTCGAATCTCTCCAAGCGCACCATTTAAAAAGTTTATTCCCCTGTAGCTCAGCCGGTAGAGCAAATGACTGTTAATCATTGGGTCGGCGGTTCGAATCCGTCCGGGGGAGCCAATAAAAGAAAGCCCCGTAACTTAGTTACGGGGCTTTTTTATTGCTTGTCAAAAAAGTGTTTTAGCCTTTCTCTGCCAAACTCGCACACTTAATACATTGCGCTAAATACGGTACCACTTTCAAACGTTCAGGGTTAATCGCCTCGCCACACGTCTGGCAGATGTCATAATTACCGTTGTCAATTCGCACAATCGCTTGTTTAATTGCTGCAATTTCTACCCGCGCCGAATTACCCAAATAATCTTGCACGTCATTATTTTCATTTTGCGTTGCTTGTTCTTCTGAATCTTTTTCTACGTCTTCATCTGCATGACGAACATCTTGCGTAATAGTTGTCAATCGGTCGTCTAATTCTTCCAACATCGCAATTAAATTTTGGCGTACATCATCATAATTTTTATCCACTGTATTCTCCTTTTTTGTTCAGTTTGGCTAATGTGGCGCGAATTATAGCGTAATAAACATTTACCAAACGCTATTTCAACGCCATAATTTCGCCAGTTTACCTAATTCTTTTTCTTTTGGAGATTTCTCATGAGCGATAGCAAACATTGTCGATTGTTAATTTTAGGTTCAGGACCTGCAGGTTATACCGCCGCTATTTACGCTGCACGCGCTAACTTAAATCCGGTGATTATTACCGGTATGCAGCAAGGTGGGCAGTTAATTACCACGACAGAAGTCGATAATTGGCCCGGCGATGTGGAAGGCGTGCAAGGCCCTGAATTGATGCAACGTATGCAACAACACGCAGAGCGTTTTGCGACTGAAATTATTTTTGACCATATTCACACCACGGATTTGTCACAACGTCCGTTTAAATTAACCGGTGATAACGGCAGCTATACTTGCGATGCGTTAATTATTGCCACCGGTGCATCAGCGCAATATTTAGGTTTAGAATCTGAAGAAGCCTTTAAAGGACGCGGCGTTTCAGCGTGTGCGACGTGTGATGGCTTTTTCTATCGTAATAAACCGGTTGCGGTAATCGGTGGCGGTAATACCGCCGTGGAAGAAGCGTTATATTTATCAAACATTGCCTCAAAAGTGACCGTCATTCATCGCCGCGATAAATTCCGTTCTGAAAAAATTCTCGCTGATAAATTGTTAGAAAGAGCCAAAAATGGCAATGTGGTTATCGAATGGTTTAACGAACTCGATGAAGTGTTAGGCGACGACATGGGCGTGACCGGTATTCGCATTAAAAATACACAAGATGGTTCAACTAAAGACATTGATGTACACGGCGTGTTTATTGCCATTGGACATACGCCGAATACTGAAATTTTCGCCGGTCAACTCGACATGGCACACGGTTATATCAAAGTACACAGTGGGATTGAAGGCAATGCCACTGCAACGAGCGTTGAAGGCGTATTTGCCGCTGGTGACGTGATGGATTCTGTTTATAAACAAGCGATTACTTCTGCCGGGGCAGGCTGTATGGCGGCGTTAGATGTCGAAAAGTTTTTAGAAAAATAAACGTTCATGAAACTTACCGTTCTTGATTCTGCAAATCCACGCCAACCCTTTCCTCCATTGAAGAATGCGTTGCACGAACCAAATGGTTTACTGGCAGTGGGTGGTTGTTTATCGAGTGAACGGTTAATCAATGCGTATCGACACGGTGTTTTTCCGTGGTTTAGTGGCGACGAACCTATTTTGTGGTGGTCGCCCAATCCACGTTTGGTGTTATTTCCTGAAAAATTAGTGACTTCAAAACGACTTGCAAAAACGTTACGCCAAAATAAATTTATCGTAACGTTTAACCAAGCATTCGATTCCGTCATTGCAAAATGTGCTGAAGTGCGTGCAAATGCTGAAGGTACTTGGATTAGTGACGATATTCAACGCGCTTATTCGCAATTACATCGTGAAGGTGTCGCGCATTCTGTCGAAACGTGGCGTGATGGTGAATTAGTGGGTGGTTTATACGGCATTGCGTTAGGGAAAATCTTTTTTGGCGAGTCAATGTTTCACACACAAACCGATGCCTCAAAAATCGCTTTTACACATTGTGTTAAACAATTACAAGCGTGGGATTTTCAACTTATTGATTGCCAAGTTTACAGTGAACATTTAGTTAGTTTAGGCGCGGAAGAAATTTCCAGAGACGCATTTTCACATTTACTCACAACACATTGTGCAGATTTTACTCCGACAAATGCGTGGATTTGCACGCAACAAACAGGATAACTGCTACAATAATGCCATTCTAAAAATCTTTTTTTGTTGAATAATATCCAATTATGAATTCTTTAGCCGCAAAGCAAATTTTTTCGTGGATGCTACGATTATCTGCTCAACAAGATTATCAATCGCTTACCCACGAATTTTTAGACATACTCAAAGAAAATGCGTGTATCAACGAGGTGAGCGGCTATGAAATTTACAATCATAAACGCAAGGTTTCTGATGCTGAAATTATCGATGAGCGTTTAATTCGCCGTTTTCCGCTTGATTTCACGAAAGAAGATGACGCGGAAGATAACGCATACGTTAGCAATGCAGACCATGTTATTGGCGTTTCTACGAATGAAGCAGACGCGCAAGGTTTTTGCTCATGGGCAATTTTAACCGTGAAAGGTGGAAATGGTCCCGATCGTGCCGTGTTAGTTGAAGGTAAATTAGATACGCATGCTCTGGAAATGTTGCAAAATCTGCGTGAAGTGTATCAAAACTTAGTTGTTTTGCACGATGCCAAAGAACGTGACGTATTAACTACTTTGCCAAATCGCCAATCTCTTGATGCTCGGTTAATGCAAGTGTGTCAGCATTATTGCAACCATCCTATTATCGATAAAATCAATGATAAAAGTTCATGGCTTGCTATTCTTGACATCGATCATTTTAAACGTGTCAACGACAACTTTGGACATTTGTACGGTGACGAGGTGTTGCTTATTTTTAGTCAGATGATGGGCAGGAAATTTCGTTATAACGATTTTCTGTTTCGTTTTGGCGGTGAAGAATTTGTGGTGGTTTTAAATTTAGCCACCCAAGACATGGCACTTGCGGCATTTAACCGTTTTCGTGCCGCTGTTGAAGCCTATCATTTCCCAACGGTTGGTAAAGTGACCGTCAGCATTGGTGTAACACATATTGACCAAACGGCAATGCCAAGTAATTTGTTAGATCGTGCCGATAAAGCCCTTTACTACGCCAAAGAACACGGACGAAATCAAGTTGTGGTTTATGAATTAACTCCCGAATTAGTCGCCAGCGAATCTGACGATGTTGGGGAGATTGAATTATTTTAAGGATTTTTAAATGCAAAAATTAAAATGCGCCGTTATCGGCACGGGTTATCTGGGTAAGTTTCACGCTGAAAAATATGCAAACTTGCCAGATTGTGAATTAGTCGCTGTCGTCGATATAAACCCAGAAACCGCTCAAACGATTGCTGAGAAACATGGCGCACAAGCTCTCACAGACTACAGCACACTTTTGGGTAACGTTGATGCGGTCAGCATTGTCGTGCCAACTACGTTGCATTATCAAGTTGCCAAAGATTTTTTAAATGCCGGTTCACACGTTTTAATTGAAAAACCGATTACCACGACTGTTGAACAAGCTGACGAATTGATTGCCATCGCCAAAGAAAAAAATTTGATTCTGCAAGTGGGACATTTAGAGCGTTTCAATCCTGCCGTTCTCGCACTCGATAAAGACGAAAAACCATTATTTATTGAATCGCACCGTCTATCGCCCTTTAATCCGCGTGCGAATGATGTCAGCGTGGTGTTGGATTTAATGATTCATGACATCGATATTATTTTAGCGTTAGTCGATTCTGAAATTGAACGTATCGATGCGAGTGGCACACCCGTCTTAACGAAAGGCACTGACATTGCGAATGCGCGTTTAACTTTCAAAAATGGGTGTGTCGCAAACGTGACCGCAAGCCGAATCAGCATGAAACTCGAACGTAAAATGCGTTTATTTAGACCCAGTTCTTATGCGTCAGTCGATTTCCAAAATCGCATTTTGCAAAAATATCACACCGGCGACAAAGAAATGTTCCCTGGCGTGCCTGAAATTGTCAGTGAAGAAGCCACTTTTGAAACCAGCGATGCACTTCTAGCCGAAATTGAACAATTTGTGGATTGCATTCAAACCGGAAAACAGCCATTAGTTACAGGCGATGCGGCGCGTTTAGCGTTAGCGACAGCTATTCAAATTACACAATTATTAAACTAAAGGAAAACTAATCACCATGATTCCAATGGTCAACCTCAAGGCGCAATACGCCGAAATTAAAGACGAAGTCGAACGCGGTTTAGCCGAAACAATTGAAAATTGCAGCTTCATTTTAGGCGCGAATGTGCAAGCCTTTGAACGTGAAGCCGCCGAATATCTTGGCGTAAAACACGCAATTGGCGTGGCTTCTGGCACAGATGCGTTGCATTTGGCGTTAATTGCTGAAGGTATCAAAGCTGGCGATGAAGTCATTACCACACCATTCACGTTTATTGCGACTGCCGAAGCAATTAAATATGTTGGCGCAATTCCGGTGTTTGTCGATATTGACCCGCGCACATTTAACATTTGCCCAAAAGCCATTGAAGCCGCAATTACGCCAAAAACCAAAGCGGTAATGCCGGTGCATTTGTTTGGACAACCCGCAGATATGAGCGCGATTTCGGCAATTTGTGAAAAACATAATTTAAAATTGATTGAAGATTGTTGCCAATCATTTGGCGCAACGGTTAATGGTAAACAAACCGGTGGAATTGGTCATGCGGCGGGATTTAGTTTTTTCCCTAGCAAAAACTTAGGGGCGTTTGGCGACGGCGGTTTGGCGACCACAAATTGCGATAAAGCGGCGGCGAAAATTCGCCAGCTTCGTAATCACGGTTCAGATGTGCGTTATTACCACGACATTATTGGTTACAACAGCCGTTTAGACGAAATGCAAGCCGTCGTGTTACGCGCAAAATTGAAACATATTGACAAATACAATCAAGAACGTCGTCGTGTGGCGCATTTGTATTCGGAATTACTTGCAGGTTTGCCACTCGAAACGCCGTTTGAAGATGGTTGTGGCGAACACGTTTATCATCAATACACGTTGCTTTGCGACAGACGCGATGACGTGATGGCAGCGTTGCAAGCCAAACAAATCGGTTGTGCGGTTTATTATCCTGTACCGTTGCATCAACAAAATGCGTTTAAAGAAGAATGCAATGGTATGGTTTTGCCTGTAACTGAATCGGTTGCCGCACGGTGTTTTTCGTTGCCGATTTGTCCGTATTTGAAAAATGAAGAGATTGAAGAAATCGTCTCTGTTATTCGTAGCGTTTTAGCGTAAAAACCGAATTATCGAACTGCGCTGCGAATCATTTGCAGCGCGTTCACGTCTAATTGTTCCGTTCTATTATTTTCAGCGCATAACGCGCCACGAAAACCTAAATAATCTGCGCCAAACAGCAACAACGCCGCAATATTTTCCAAACGTAACGAACCTGCTAAACCACAAATCAATTGCTGGTTTTTAGAAAGTTCAACAAATTCGGCAATCGTTTCATTCGTCATTACTTGCGTTAATGAACCGTTTTGTTTGTGCATTGTATCGAGCATGACACCAGCAAAACCCGCTTTTTTCAATTCTGAAATAATTGCAAAATCCGGTTGCGTATCGGCAAATAACACCGCAATCAATTTTGTGTTTTGTGTTAAATCAGCGAGTTTTTGCACAATTTCAAACCAATCGCCGTCAGGAAAAAAACCGATTTTGACAAAATCCACGCCTGTTTTAGCCATATCTGAAACAGCGTTAAAAATGATGTCAGCATCCATCGGCAAATCACCAACCGTCGCACTAACAACGCAACGTCTGTTTATGTTTTCTACGATTTCTGCAACATCATTGATGGATAATGCGCCTAATGCACCAAATTCAGGTTGTTTTAAATCGATAATATCGACGTTGGCATTTAAAACGCGTTGTGTTTCGGACAAATTTTTAACGCTGGCGAGCATTCCCGTCATTTTGAATTCTCCGCTTTAAACGTTTCAATTTTTTCCATTAACCAATTCCATGCTTCTAATTCTCGTTCGCCAGCCGTTTTATCTAAGCCAATTTTTAAATAGGTAATTTCGCTGTCGATTTTTTCGATTGGCAACATGTGTAAACGACTGACTAAAATCGACGCTTCTAAAACCGAATACTGGGCGCGATTAAAACCCATGAATGGCGCGTGATTGACGGTGTTTAAAATTTTGCAAATTAACGTTGGGCGCGTGTCATCCTCTTCAACACGCACTAATTCGACTTCGCTGTGTGCCAACGCGCCATCTAAAATCAAACCGTTTAAAATCCAATCACGTCGCCCCGTTAAACATCCTGCGAAAACACGCACGTCATCGCAATAATTTAAAACCGCTTTTTTTGTTTCGAGCAAATTCGCTAAGGTAGTTGACGGTTTAAACGGCAAAATGTGAATTTCATCGTCAAAAATATGCACGCCCATCGGTGCAAGATGCACAACACCTGCGGTATTTTGCGTTGTTACAATCACTTCGTTAATCATTGTGTTTTTTTAAAGTTGTTCCAACGGGTTTAAAGGTATGCAAATCAACGTCCGATTCTTCTGAATCCACAGCACAGCCCCAATCTAAAGCTTGGTCTTGATTAAAACGTTTGCCTAATTTTTGGGCAATTTCAGCACGAGCGAGTTCCACACCCAAATAAAACGCATGACCGCCATCATTTTCAACGCCTAATTTGGGAAATAATTCAAACGGGTCAGTTGCGCTGTGAAAACCATCACGATTAAAAATATGCACGCCTTCGGAACTGATTTGTACGCGATAACTGGGATCTTTGATTTGCGCGGCGAGGTCTTGAATTTCGCTTAACGAATAAGGGAACGCCGTGGGTTCATGCAACGCCATCAAACCTGCATTGATATGTTTTGGCAAGGTGTCATGTTCTTTGGCGGCAAACATAATGCGCCGTGCTAAATCGGCTTCTTTAATGGCGCGAGAAGCATGGCGGCTCACTTCGGTAGCCAGAATATGATTGATGTTAAGCTCTGAACAAATCCCTAAAAGCAACGTATTCATGCCAACGGTATCAGCGTGCGTGAGTTCGGTGATATTTCCGACACCTAGCATCATTTCAACATCAGGGTGATTTTTTCGCACTTCGTGATAACGCACAATCGATACCGTAAAACCAAAATGAATCGGGTCTAAAATTGGGTCAACGATAAACGGCTTATTTTTCGCCTGCATTTTTGCAATCGCGCGGTCGAGCGAGGCTAAATCTTCGTGCGTTTCGGGAATGATAATTGGCGTAGCGTTCACTTCGTCCGCAATCCACAACGTGCTTTCGTGTAAACTGAGTAAATAATCTGCGCCAGCTTTTCCGCCACGCAATAAATCTTCCGTTTCGAGTGAATCCAAACTGACTAAAAAATTCGCTTGTTTTAACGCTGCAATTGCTTCTTCCATGTGAGGGAAATCGGTGCTGGGTAAACAGCCTAAATCAATCACATCTGCGCCATTTTTTCGATAATACAACGCACGATTGAGAATTTCAGGAACGGTTAAATTAGGCGCGTCGGTGATTTCAGCAAAGATTTTGACGCTGTAACGACTTAAATCGACATTCTGAATTTTTTTACCAAAAAACAGAGGTAAATCTTTGACTTCGTCCGTGCCACGTTCGACGGGGATGCCTAATTTTTCAGAAAGTGCGACCAAATCGCCACGGCATCGACCAGGTACGATGATTTTTGTTGCGCCAAAGGTGTCTTTTAATTTGCGCTCAATCATGTCGGCGGTCATCAATGCCGCGACTTTCAAACCTAATTGATGCACTTTGTAAGAAAAATCAGGCTGCATTTTTTCCAAAACGCTACGCAACTGTTTTTCAGCCAACGAACCAGTTAAAAATAAAATGCGTTCTTCGCTCATGACAGCGTTTTTAAACGTTGTTCAACCGTTGAAATGAGCGCATCAACGCTTTCAACAACGGTGGTATATTCAAATTGGCGCAATTTTTCCGTGCCTTCTAAATCAATTTTTCGGGGATAAACCATCACTTTTCCGCTTGGTGCAGTGGTTTCCATTTCGGGCGCAATATCGCAAGGATAAACAATGCTCGGCACGCGGCATTTTCCCGCTTGGGAATATAAATTTGTGACCAGTGAATCGGCGATACCTAACACGCATTTTGCAATCGTGTTTGACGTGGCTGGCGCGAGAACGAATGTGTGGTAATAGCCTTTATAAAAATGTCCAACAGGCGGACACGAGGCGGTTTTATCACGATAAACGGGCATTTTTTCGCGCAAATCACTAAGTTGAATGCCATACATTTTCAAGACTTCTTCGCCTGCTTGACTGACGTATAAATCAACAGCATCCAGCGTGAGCAAGAATTCAACGCATTCTTCAATGTAATGTCCTGAGCCTGTTATTGCCCATGCTAGTCGGGGGGTGGTCATTAGTTTTAGCCCTAATTTTATTCAGTAATGGTCACGACATTGAGCAATCAGTAACGTCTCATCTTCGTAGGCGTAAACTAAACGGTGCTGCGAATCGATACGTCTTGACCAAAAACCTGACAATTGATGTTTTAACGGTTCGGGTTTTCCTACGCCTGTAAACGGTTCACGTTGAATTTCTTTTATCAACATGTTGATACGCTTTAACATCGCTCGGTCGGTTGATTGCCAATAAAGATAATCCTCCCACCCTTTGTCTGAAAATTTAATCGTCATTCAATAATTCTCTGACAATCCCTTTACCTGCTCGTAATTCTGCAACCGATTCAAGTAATCGTTGTGCGCCCGTTGAATTTCTTAACAAATAAGCTGTTTCTTCAAGGCTTTCATAGTCTTCAAGCGACATAATCACAACCGGTTTTTCTTTTTGATGCGTGACAATTACAGGCGCGTGGTCGTCATTGACAATTCGCATCACGTCCGCAAAATTTTGGCGAGCATAACTAAAAGTTAATGCGTTCATTTTGATTCCTTTTTCCGGCTAGTATCTAAACTTTTTGTCACATCATTATGTTCAAACAATCAACCAATTGATTAAATCATAGGTGAATCGTGTTACTACACCTATAAATACTGTTCCTGCAACACCACCAAATGCTTTAATAAAAGATTTTTTATTTTTGTTGGAATAGTCTTTTATCAATTTGGCATCCCCCTTATTTATATTCAAATGAGACATTACTAAATATCCATCGATTGCCATTTCGATATTTCTTAAAAACATCATCCCGATGTTGTTTACAATGATAAAAAATGAAGCATATGCAATGATAAACTTAACCGATAGTTTGGCTCAAATCTATCGCGTTAATTGTAAAAACTGCAAGTAGAGCGCATATGACTAAGGAACCAAACCGAGGGATGAGATGAGAAAATGGTTTCATCGCATCTATTATCTCTATGGCTTTACCTTCATCACAACCACTAATCCACTCATCAAACATAGCTGTAAAATGACGGGCTTTCACATAGTCAGAATATTCAACTGTTATTTTCGCCGTTGTTGTAAGCATATTTAAAAGAAAAACTCTTGAAATAAAGCTAGGAGTTTCTCTTTCCATTTGTTCTAGTTCGGCTATTTTTGATCTTACTTCGTTGGTAATTTTATAATTTTCAAAAGAATTTGTTTCGACATCATACAAGGTAAAAATATATACCATGATTATGCTCGATGTTGGATTTGGACTACTGATATTACGACGTTCAAATTCTTCAAAAGAATTAAATTTGTCTGCTTCTCCTTTATTGTGAGAAACAGTTATACGAACTTTGCCGCCACCACTCTTTTCTGAATTCAATGAATTGATAGACTGTATCGTTTTGTTATGAAGTTCTTTTATATCATCAAAAGTAACTAAGATATTATTTTTATAAGACCTCTCTGTTTCTTCGCTTTTTGCATTAACTTTCTCGTGTATTTTGAAATACAGACTAAGTGTGTTGTCATCGACGTTACTAACACCTTGATTTGTACCTTCTGGTTGTATATCAATAAGTTCAGTCATTACATCCTCGATATTTTTAATTTAACCTTAAAGCCTTAATTTCAGACACCAATAACCTAGAAATTCTCGCGCCCCAAAAGACGCGAGAAAAGTTAAACCTTAATAACGATAATGATCCGGTTTATAAGGTCCTTCAACAGGAACGCTAATGTAAGCGGCTTGTTCAGCAGTTAATTCAGTTAATTTCACGCCCAATTGCGCCAAATGTGAACGAGCCACTTTTTCATCTAATTTTTTCGGCAAAATGTAGACTTTGTTTTCATAACTTGCCGAATTCGCCCACAATTCCATTTGCGCTAACACTTGATTACAGAACGAGTTAGACATCACAAAACTAGGGTGTCCCGTCGCGCAACCTAAATTCACCAAACGACCTTCGGCTAAAATAATTAAACGTTTGCCGTCAGGGAAAATAACGTGGTCAACTTGTGGTTTGATGTTTTCCCAAGTGTATTGACGCAACGAGGCAATATCAATTTCCGCATCGAAATGTCCAATATTGCACACAATCGCTTGGTCACGCATGGCTTGCATGTGTTCGTGACGAATGATGTTGAAATTACCGGTTGCTGTGACAAAAATATTCGCTAATGGTGCAGCGTCTTCCATCGTGACAACGCGATAACCTTCCATTGCCGCTTGCAACGCACAAATCGGGTCAATTTCAGTAATCCAAACTGTCGCACCTAAACCGCGTAAAGATTGAGCGCAACCTTTACCCACATCGCCATAACCATTCACAACTGCGATTTTGCCCGCAATCATTACGTCAGTGGCGCGTTTAATACCGTCAACGAGTGATTCACGGCAGCCGTATAAATTATCGAATTTCGATTTTGTGACCGAATCATTCACGTTAAACGCTGGTACTTTCAATGTGCCTTTCGTCACACGTTCATATAAACGCAATACGCCCGTGGTGGTTTCTTCTGACAAACCTTTCACATCTGCAATCAATTCAGGGAACTTGTCGTGCATCATGTTGGTTAAATCGCCGCCGTCATCCAAAATCATGTTTGGTTTCCAGCCATCTGTACCGATGATGGTTTGCTCAATACACCAATCCGCTTCAGCTTCAGTTTCGCCTTTCCATGCAAAAACAGGAATTCCCGCTGCTGCCATTGCCGCTGCGGCGTGGTCTTGGGTTGAGAAAATGTTGCATGAAGACCAACGAACCGTTGCACCTAAAGCCGTTAATGTTTCCATCAACACGGCGGTTTGAATCGTCATGTGCAAACAGCCTGCAATGCGTGCGCCTTTCAACGGTTGTGCCGCGCCAAATTCTGCACGCAACGCCATCAAACCTGGCATTTCGGTTTCCGCAATGTTGATTTCTTTGCGTCCCCATTCTGCCAACGAAATGTCAGCCACTTTGTAATCGGTAAAACTCATTTTGTTTCCTTTAATGATTATTCAAAAATTTGATGACTTTGAATCAGTGTACAAGAGGGATTATCTTCTCGTTCATTAGCATTAACTAAGCTATAAGCATTTTTAACTGCTTTACCTATTTCTCGATTTACTTCTCCAACTCCTTTTGAGTGAACTTGAACTAAGTATTCCTGCATCAATTCCCTATCATTTTGAATAATAAGAAATATATCATTAGTAATTCGTCTATTTAGACGAGTAATAGCTTGTTCTGCAATTTCATTCGCGGTCATAAAAAATCCCTCAATTAAATTAAATGCCAGCAGCAGATTTCAATGCGTCAACTTTGTCGGTTTTTTCCCAACTGAAAGTATCTTCGTTACGTCCGAAATGTCCGTAAGCGGCAGTTGGTTGGTAAATTGGTTTTAATAAACCTAATTGTGCGATTAAGCCTTTTGGACGTAAATCGAACACATCACGCACGATTGAAACTAATTTTGCTTCGTCGATTTTGCCTGTGCCGAATGTTTCAACGCTAATTGAAGTTGGTTCAGCAACGCCGATGGCGTAAGAAACTTGGATTTCACAACGTTCTGCTAAACCTGCCGCAACGATATTTTTTGCGACATAACGTGCCATGTAAGCTGCTGAACGGTCAACTTTTGAAGGGTCTTTTCCTGAAAATGCGCCACCACCGTGTCGTGCCATACCGCCGTAAGTATCAACAATAATTTTACGACCAGTTAAACCACAATCGCCGACAGGGCCACCAATGATGAATTGACCTGTTGGATTGATGAAATACTTAGTATCTTTGTGCAACCATTCTTTAGGCAAAACGTGCAAAATGATGTCGTCCATCACTGCTTCATGCAAAGATTTACTACTGATTTCGGGCGAATGCTGGGTTGATAAAACAACGGCATCGATAGCAACCGGTTTGTTATTTTCATAACGGAAGGTAATTTGGCTTTTCGCGTCTGGGCGTAACCATGACAACGTGCCGTTTTTACGCAATTCCGCTTGGCGTTTGACTAGCAAATGTGAATAAGTAATTGGCGCAGGCATGAAAACATCCGTTTCATTGCTCGCATAACCAAACATTAAACCTTGATCGCCCGCCCCTTGCTCGTGGCTCGCATCTTCGTCAACGCCCATTGCGATGTCTGCAGATTGTTTGCCAATTGCGTTTAAAACCGCACAACTGTTGCCGTCAAAACCCACATCACCATTGTCGTAACCGATTTCACATACGACTTTACGCACAAGAGCTTCGGTATCCACCCACGCATTCGTTGTAATTTCGCCGGCTAAAATTACCATACCAGTTTTGACTAATGTTTCACACGCCACACGCGCTTTGGGGTCTTGGGCTAAAATGGCATCCAATACCGCATCAGAAATTTGATCGGCAACTTTATCAGGATGGCCTTCGGAAACAGATTCTGATGTAAAAATGAAATCTTTACTCACGTTATCACCTCTTAAAAAAATAAAACTTGAATACAAAAAAAGCTGCCAAAAAAAGCAGCTTTTTATGATTTGAGACTGTTAATAAGTCCGCTAAAACACTGAACTTGCGGCTATCATAACATTTTGATTTTTAATTTTAAACCAGCGTGAAAGTAAGGCTTAAAACTCTTCCCAGTCGTCATTGGAAATTTGAGTTGTTGCCACTGGCTTACTCGATAATTTCACTGGCGAATTACTTTTGGGAACGGTTTTACTTACTGCCGCACCACGATTCGCGTTATTCCCAACTTTGAAATGCGATACAGACACCGATAAATTCCGTGCTTGGTCTTCTAAGGCTTCTGCTGCCGCCGCAGATTGTTCAACTAACGCCGCATTTTGTTGCGTCACTTCATCCATTTGTCCGACGGCTTGATTTACCTGTTCAATGCCCTGACTTTGTTCTGCTGAGGCGGAGGTGATTTCTGACATCATGGTTGTTACACCACGAATCGACGTAACAATTTCTTCCATCGTTTCACCAGCATGCGTTACTAATTTACTGCCATTGATAACTTTATTGACCGAATCACTGATTAAATTTTTAATTTCACCGGCTGCGGTTGCAGCACGTTGTGCTAAATTTCGTACTTCGATAGCAACCACGGCAAAACCTTTGCCTTGTTCTCCCGCGCGAGCCGCTTCAACCGCCGCGTTTAACGCTAAAATGTTAGTTTGGAAAGCAATATCATCGATGACTGAAATGATGTCGCCAATTTTGCGTGATGAATCGTTAATGTCTGCCATCGTACTAACCACTTGACCGACTACTTCAACACCGCGTCCTGCAATTTCTGAGGCTTCCATTGCCAGTTGATTTGCCTGTTTTGCATTTTCAGCATTGTGCTGCACGGTTGAAGTTAATTCCTGCATACTCGCGGCAGTCTCTTCCAAACTTGCCGCTTGTTCTTCGGTGCGATGCGATAAATCATTATTTCCTGCGGCAATTTCTTTGGAACCTGTGCTAATGTTGTCCGTTGCATCCTGAATTTGTTGCACAATCATTTTCAAACTTTCAACGGTCATGTTCGCATCATCTTTCAATTGCCCGAACGTTCCAGAATAATCCGCGTTTACCATTTGGGTTAAATCGCCGTGTGACAACGCATTCAACACTTTTACAATTTCATTTAAACTTTCCGAACACGTTCCAATAAGTTGGTTAATGCCTTGGCTAATCAATAAAATAAAATCGGCTTTACCGGTTTCACTGATTCGTCGTGAAAAATCCCCCTTCACAATCGCGTCTATGACGCTGGCGACTTCTTTTTCAATGGCAACTTCTGCGGTGCGGTCTTTCCATTCTGCAATGACACCTAAACGTTCACCGTGGTCGTTAATGACAGGATTTGCAGAAATCACCATCGGATGTGCGCCCAACGTAATAGTCGTTACATAATGGCTGTTCAAATTATCCAATCGCGCCCTGTGTTCAGGTGTTTTTTGGAATTCATCAACGGTTCTACCAATAAGATTGGAGACTACAAAATCGGGAACATCTCGTTGAATATCTTTTTCAATCGCTGAAAAAATTGTCATCGCTGATTTATTAAGATAAATAATTCGATGGTCATTGTCAGAAATCATAATGCCTGTGCTGACGTTATCTAAACCAATTTTGATGCGTAAATTTTCATCGGCAATACGTTTTGCTTCAGCTTCGTTAAAACTATTTTTCACCTGACTGGTTTTAAACGCATCGAGAACTTTCGTAATTTCAGTTGCCCCTTTTACTGAATTTACTAAATGTTTGTTATCCCCACGCATAATTAAATCAGCTGTTACGTTTAAGGGTCGAACAATTGCTCGATATAAAGCAAAACCCATTAACAACGCCATGACAAAACTGCCCACAACCAAGCTCAACATGATTTCGAGCAAATGATGAAACGAAGATTGTGCGCCGTTGTAAGTGCTTTTAATAACATCCATTTGTAATTGCAACAAATTTTGGATACCTTCGGCAACCGGTTCGTACGAGGGACGTAATTTTTCAACAATAATTTTTTCAGTGCCTGTCCAGTCATTAGCGCGTAAAGTTGAAATTGCCGCTTTTAAGCCTTCAGAAACAAAAACTGTTCTGTCAGCGGCAAATTTTTCAGCTAATTGCTTTTCTTCAGGTGTTAATACTGTTTCGGTATACGCTGCCCATAACTTGGTAATTTCTTCGATATTACTTTCAACTTGTGTGGTATTTTTCTGAATAACATCAGGGGATTTTTCAACCAATGCAGCCGTTAATAAAATACGATTGCTCATTAACAATTTTTGAATTGCCGCGATTTGATACATCGGAACCGCTCTATCTTCATAAACAGAATGCAAACTGTCATTGCTTTGCGTAATACCAAATAAACCCAAACCGCCAATACTGAGCATAATGATTGAAAGCACACCAATTACGGCGATGATGCGTTTTTTAATGGTAAAGTTTTTTAGAAAATCTAATCTATTCGAAAGATTGTTATGAAAAATGTCACCATTTTCAATTTTTAAATTGCCGGCTTTACCCTGTTTAAACAGTTTATATAACGGTTCTATTTCTGCAATTTTGGCATTTTTTGGCTTTGTACGCACCGCCATATAACCGATAAGTCGTCCATTTTCATAATCAGGCGTAACGTTTGCAATGACCCAAAAATAGCTACCATCTTTACGCAAATTTTTGACCAATCCTGCCCATGGACGTTGTATTTTTAATGAATGCCATAAATCAGCAAACACTTCTGAAGGCATATCCGGATGATGGACAAGATTATGCGGATGACCAATCAATTCATTGGCAGAAAAGCCACTTGTCCGCACAAAATCTGCATTCGCGTAAGTGATAATTCCATTTAAATCGGTTTTTGTTACCATAGAATCCGTTTCTAAAATCGGATATTCAATATTTGTTGGCTGCGCCGCTGTCATAACTGGTTTCCTAAAAAAGGGGTAAAAACTTAAATATTCCCTTAAAAATCAATGTGTAAATTCAAACACAAAATGGATTGTGCCAATTTAATGGCGAAATCATTTAACTATTGCACAAAGAATGCCAGTACAAGTTACGATAATCCACTTTCAACCTGAGAACGCACATGCACATCGCGTTGCGGATAAGGAATTTCGATTTTATTTTCGCGTAAAATTCGTTCCAATCGCATATTCAAATCATGAATCACTGGCCAGCGGTTAATCGGATCACTGACAAATGCGCGAATAGAAAAATTCAACGAACTATCACCAAATCCTACAAATAATGCACACGGTTCAGGTTCATCTAAAATCAAAGGCATTTCGCGTAATGTTTGCAACATTAAATCATGAGCAAATTCCACATTTGACCCGAAGGCAATACCAATGGGAATGACAATGCGCGTCGTGGCATCGCTTAATGTCCAATTGACTAATTGGCTAGTAATAAACGTTTTATTCGGCACAATCAATTCGCGTTGATCGCCATCAATTAAAGTCGTCGCACGCATCTGAATCCGACACACTCTGCCCGTAACATCGCCAATAGTCACAATATCGCCGACACGAATAGGACGCTCAAATAACAAAATAATACCTGATACTAAATTAGCAAAAATTTCTTGCAATCCAAATCCTAAACCTACGCCTAATGCCGCAATAAGCCATTGCACTTGCGCCCAACTGCCGCCAAGTTCATTGGCAATCGAAATAAACGCAATTGTTACAAACGAATATTTCGCCAATTGGTTTACCGCGTAACGGCTGCCAACTTCGACATTCCACCGCCGAAAAATAATCAGTTCCAAAACACCGGAGAAATTTCGCACTGACACAATGACAATGAATAAATACAAACCGGCAAGCAGTAAATTTGTCAGCGTAATTGGTTGATAACTTTCTTGATTTTCAATAATGACTTTGTGTTGCCACAGCACAATGTGATCTAAAAACGAAAAAGCGGGCAAAATATTTTTCCAAATCATCCAAAAACCTAAAATCACCGCAAACGCTAGTGTGACATGTAGCAATTTGCGCGTTTGAGCATTTATTTTTGGAATATCGAGTTGCTGATCGGTGACTGGTAATACAGGATCTTCACTCCCCGCAGGCGCATGTTTTTCATGCGTGGCTTGAAGCTGGCGTTGTTGCTCGGCATTTTTTAACGCCAATTGCCGATTTAAAATAGTCAGCCAGCGAAACAAAATTTCATGAAGTAATACTAAAATCATGAGTAATCGTAAGGTGCTAACTAATTTTTCTTCTAATTCGAGCGCACTTAAATAATAACCCGTCACCGCAAAACCCATTATCACTAACGGAACCGCAATCACCAATGCGTAACACACATAACGCAATTGAATTAACCAGTGAGTCGAATGGGTACTTAACCAGGTTTTCCACAACCCTTGACTTGGATGCAACAATTTTGTTAAAAAAATTACCATCGCCACCAACATCACAATTAACGCTAATCGCCCTAATGAATCACTGTGTGCTGAAATTTTAGATGCACTGGTGGCGTGAATTAAAAACATTGCTGGCACAATCACAAACCGTAACCATGCTAATTGCGAACGTAACAACAGCACCGTGCTTTTTTGCCATTGAAAATGTCGTCGCGCAATACCATCTGAGGCAAAGATGGCGTAACAAAACTGTAAAATAAATGCTGATAGAGCGGCTTTTTGTAATCCTGCGCCCATGGCTTGACTAAAATCGATAGCACTACCATGCGTTAAAAAACTGCCAAATAAATACACGGCAGTAGGAATTGGCAAACTAAATAACACCCGATACAGCAACACTTTTAACGTGTAATAAAAATGGTCAGTGTGAATACTTTCATTAAGTTGTAAATGTTGCTGCATCCATTTTCTCAAACGTATCAACCACAAAAATAACGCGATTGCTGTGATGGCTAATAGTGCGTTATGCAACAATACGACCCCTGTTTCACCCAGCAACGCCAACCAATTCGACGGTGAAAATAACCAGCGCAATGAATGATACAGTCCTGAAATAGCATCCAAATTAACCGGTTCAGAACTGGGAACCCACAACAAACGTTCATCTAAATACGCGGCAAATTTAATTGCTTGCGCCAGCATTTGTTGTCGCGCAAAATCAAAATCGCCCAATGTGCGTAAATATGTCGTATCTGCCAATGCGAGTTTATTGAGCAACTCTTTTTGATTATTGAGCAGCACGCGCAATTCCGCTTGAATCATCATGCGTTGCTCAAACGGCAACTCCGTATCGACTTGCTCAGACATCATTTGTTTAAGCGTATCGTCCAAATTCAACAGCGATTTTTGTTTATCTTCGACTTTGAATTGCTCCAAACTGGTCAACGCGGTTTCATTTTGCAGCGTGCGGGAAGCGGCAGCGACTTCATTTTGCGTAGCTAAACTACGCCGTTGTTCGCGCAGAATTTTTCCTAACGCCGGACTTAATCCGGCTAAACTGATTTTTTTATCTGCACTTTTAAATTCATTTTCAATGTCTGCATTTTGCGCTTCAACTTGTGTTTTTTGCTCGCTGACTTGCTCAATTTTTGCCGTCACGGTTTGCAAATCACGACTGTATTGAATATTTTCACGGGTGCGTAGCTGAATGAGCGGATGTTTATCAGCGATTTCTTTTTCCGTTTGACTGATGGCATCCTCCATTTTTTTCGCTTCTTGTTGACGCAAATCGAACGCCACACTTTCAATGCTCGCCACAATCGGATTCAACGCATTTTTTTGAATATCGAGCAATTGCAACGTGCTTTTTAATAATTCCAATCGCGCCGGTTGGCTGCTTGCTTCTACTTCGAGCATTTTAAGTTCAGTTGTGTGCGCTTCAATGAGCGTTTTGTAATACAGTTGCCGCGCTTCATGTTCTAACTTGGAATCGGTGGGTGCGGCGGGTAAAGCCAGTTTTTTTTCAGTTTCGTCAATGGCTTGTTGCGCGGCAACGGTTTCTTCACGAATTAACATCGGACGATTATTTTGCAACGTTAAATCGGCTTCTAATTTTTCAATCTGCTCATCAAGTTGCGTAATTTTACCTTTTTCCAAAATTAACCGCTGCTCTAATTCTTCAATGGGAATTTGACGAAAATCTTCGCTAGATGGCTTGCTGATTTTAGCGAGCGTTTGTTCAATTTCTTTTTGTAATGCTTTGGTTTTATTGGGAGCTTGATGAATTGCGGCAGTGAAAACGGCAATTTGATTTTTGAATTGCGCGGTGTTAGTTAAATTATCTTGAGCAGATTGGTAAAGTTTTAGTATCGCTGTTTTCGCGCTGTCTTCTAAACCTTGCCGCGCATTGAGTGCATCAATTTTGCTTTGTAAAAATTCATTGGTCACGGCTGAATTGGTTTCAGGTTTAGCCAGCACCACTCCGCCAGCGATGCCAATATTTAGCCAAACCATCAAAAATAGAAAATACAACGAAACACGATTCATAACACTCCGAATTTAAAAATAGTGAATAAAAATTTCAACTAGCTGATTTTGTTGCATATAAAACAAGAAATTGTCGCATTGTTAGTTAAATGACAATTGCCATTCTGCACGTTAATAACGTCAACAGCTTTCATTCCTCGAAACTAGCCTTTAAGTGTAGCAGTCAATTCCTAGGCATACTGTTTGCTGATTAGGCTCAGATTAGCAAAAAAATTCTATAAAAACATCACGCTAACGGGATTAACCTGAGGACACAAGCAATGAATGAAACTTTTTATGATGTCATGCGGCAGCAAGGCATTTCGCGGCGGAGCTTTTTGAAATTTTGCAGTTTAACGGCGGCATCGTTAGGACTTGCACCGTCTTTTGCGCCGAAAATCGCGTATGCCATGGAAACCAAACCGCGTATTCCTGTTTTATGGCTACACGGTTTGGAATGTACTTGTTGCTCGGAATCGTTCATTCGCTCAGGTCATCCGCTCGCTAAAGATGTGATTTTGTCGATGCTTTCGCTCGATTACGATGACACGATTATGGCATCGGCTGGACACGAAGCCGAAGCGATTGTCAGTGAAATCGTTGAAAAATATAAAGGCAATTACATTCTCGCTGTCGAAGGCAACGCGCCATTAGGTGAAGACGGAATGTATTGCATCATTGGCGGCAAACCGTTTGTGGAACAATTGCGCTACGCCGCAGAAAACTGCAAAGCGATTATTTCTTGGGGTTCGTGTGCATCGTGGGGTTGCGTTCAAGCTGCAAAACCCAATCCAACTCGCGCCACACCGACGCATAAAATTCCTAATTTAGCCAATAAACCCATTATCAAAGTTCCTGGTTGTCCACCAATTGCCGAAGTGATGACCGCTGTAGTTACTTATCTTTTAACGTTTGATAAGTTGCCAACGCTCGACGCGCAAGGCAGACCACAAATGTTTTACAGCCAACGTATTCACGATAAATGTTATCGCCGTCCGCATTTCGACGCAGGTCAATTTGTCGAAGAATGGGATGACGACGCGGCGCGACAAGGTCATTGTTTATACAAAATGGGTTGCAAAGGTCCGACGACGTATAACGCTTGTTCGACGATGCGTTGGAATGAAGGCGTGTCGTTCCCGATTCAATCAGGTCACGGGTGTTTGGGTTGTTCAGAAGATGGTTTTTGGGATAAAGGCAGTTTTTACGAACGTGTCACAAACATTAACCAATTCGGTATTGAAGCTAATGCCGACAAAGTCGGTGGTATTGCCGCAGGTGTTGTTACAGCAGGTGTTGCAGCTCACGCTGGCATTACCGCTCTTAAACGCGCTCAACAACAAGGAGAACAAAAATGACCTCAATTATTACTCCGAATGGTTATAACTTAGAGACTGGCGGACGGCGCATTGTTGTTGATCCTGTGACGCGCATCGAAGGTCACATGCGTTGCGAAGTGAACATTGACGAAAATAACATCATCCGCAACGCCGTTTCGAGCGGCACGATGTGGCGCGGTTTAGAAGTCATTTTAAAAGGTCGTGACCCGCGCGATGCGTGGGCATTTGTGCAACGGATTTGTGGTGTTTGTACAGGCACGCACGCGCTTACCTCTGTTCGTGCGGTTGAAGATGCGCTGAAAATTTCGATTCCTGAAAACGCGAATTCGATTCGTAACATCATGCAATTGACGTTGCAGGTGCAAGACCATCTGGTGCATTTTTATCATTTGCACGCGCTGGATTGGGTAAATCCTGTTAATGCGTTAAAAGCTGACCCGCAAGCGACTTCTGAATTGCAGCAAAAAATTTCGCCACATAATCCGAAATCTTCACCTGGTTATTTCCGTGATGTGCAAACGCGCATTCGAAAGTTTGTCGAATCAGGGCAGTTAGGGCCTTTTAAAAACGGTTATTGGACAAATCCCGCATATTTATTGCCGCCCGAAGCGGATTTGATGGCGGTCACGCATTATTTGGAAGCATTGGATTTTCAAAAAGACATCATGAAAATTCGCACCATTTTTGGTGGCAAAGACCCGCATCCGAATTGGTTAGTCGGTGGCGTTCCGTGTGCGATTAACGTTGATGGTGTCGGCGCAGTTGGCGCGATTAACATGGAACGGTTGAATCTGATTTCCTCGCTTATCGACCAAAGCATTACCTTTATTGATCAAGTTTATATTCCTGATTTGCTGGCGATTGCAGGTTTTTACAAAGGTTGGCTTTATGGCGGCGGTTTGTCTGGCACCAGTTTATTGTCTTACGGCGATATTCCTGACAAAGCCAATGATTATTCTGCCAGCAATTTGCTCATGCCGCGTGGCGCGATTATCAACGGCGATTTGAGCAAAGTTCACGAAGTCGATTTGCGTGACCCTGAGCAGATTCAAGAGTTTGTACCGCATTCGTGGTATGCGTATCCCGACGATTTGAAAGGCTTACATCCTTGGGATGGCATCACCGAACCGCATTTCAAATTGGGTAATAAAACCAAAGGCACAAAAACTAACATTCAAGAACTCGACGAAAACGCAAAATACTCGTGGATTAAAGCCCCGCGTTGGCGTGGTCATGCAATGGAAGTTGGACCTCTGGCGCGTTATGTGATTGGTTACGCGCAAGGCAACAAAGAAATTACGGAGCAAATCAATTTCGTTTTGAAAACGTTAGATGTTCCCGTTACGGCATTATTTTCAACACTCGGACGCACGGCGGCGCGTGGTTTGGAAGCGCAATGGGCGGCGGGAAAAATGCGTTATTTCATGGATAAATTGGTCACAAATATCAAAGCGGGCGATTTAGCGACCGCAAACGTCACGAAATGGCAAACCGATACTTGGGACAGTCACGTTAAAGGCGTGGGTTTTACCGAAGCACCGCGTGGCGCGTTGGGTCATTGGCTGGTGATTAAAGACGCGAAAATTGAAAATTATCAATGCGTTGTGCCGACGACGTGGAACGGTTCGCCGCGCGATGAAGCGGGAAATATTGGGGCATTTGAAGCGGCGTTGATGAATACCAAAGTCGAACGTCCCGAAGAACCTGTTGAAATTTTACGCACCTTGCACAGTTTTGATCCGTGTCTTGCGTGTTCGACGCACGTTATAAGTCCAGATGGGACGGAATTAACGCAAGTGAAAGTCCGCTAATTTTCATATTTTTGGCGTAACATTCGATTTCCCATTTTTAGGAGATAACTCATGAATAAATATATTTCACAATTTGCGACATTACTTTTTTTCACTTCATTTGCAACGGCTGCGTCAGCACATGAAGGTTTGCACGAAGTAAGTGATTTTTTAAACGGTTTCACACACCCGTTTTTGGGTTTAGACCATATCTTGTTAATGGTTGGTGTGGGATTTTTAGCCAGTCGTTTTAAATTAGCCATCGGTTTGACGATTGGGTTGTTTGCAAGTTTCACGTTGTTGCATCTTTTCACGCACAGCTTAACGCTTAACGATTACGCTTTCGGTTTTATCTTTGCCACAACGATTTTAAATAACATCGGTTTGGTTTTGGGTGCGTTTTTGCTTAAACCGCAAGCGATTCGTTTAAAAATTTAACGGAGTCACAGTCATGAGCAGTAACGCGGTGGAAATACCAAAAGCAGTTTATGTTTATGAAATTCCAGTACGTCTTTGGCACAGTTTGAATGCGTTAGCCATTACGGTTTTGGCGGTGACAGGTTATTTAATTGCCAATCCGTTAGCATCGGTAGGCGGCGAAGCGTCTGACCATTTTGTGATGGGCTACATTCGATTCGCGCATTTTGCGGCAGGTTATGTTTTGGCAATCGGTTTGTTGTTTCGGATTTATTGGGCTTACGCGGGAAATGAATATGCACGGCAATTATTTTTGCCACCGTTGTTGACGCAAAAATTTTGGGCAGGCGTTTGGCATGAGATTTTGTGGTACAGCTTCATTGATAAACAGCCGCGTAAATATGTTGGACATAATCCGCTAGCGTTATTGTTCATGCACTTCATTTTGGTGTGGGGAACGCTGTTTATGATTGTCACAGGTTTTGCACTTTATGGCGAAGGCACGGGGCAAGACAGTTGGCAATTTGCGTTGTTTAGCAGTTGGGTGATTCCGTTGTTTGGTGAAAGTCAGAGTGTTCACAGTTGGCATCATTTGATTATGTGGGCAATTATTTGTTTTGTTATCGCACATATTTATGTGGCGATTCGAGAAGATAAATTGTCGCGCCAAAGTATGCTCAAAACGATGGTGACAGGTTATCGAACCTTTAAAGACGATGCGCCCGCCGATGACTAAGCCAAACGTTTTATTGCTCGGCATTGGGAATTTGCTTTGGGCGGATGAAGGTTTTGGCGTGCGGGTGGTTGAGCAACTTTTGAAAAATTACGTTTTTCCTGAAAACGTCACCGTGATGGATGGCGGCACGCAAGGCATTTATCTCGTCGAGCATGTTCAACAAGCCGATATTTTGATTGTGTTTGACGCGATAGATTTTGGTTTTCCAGCAGGAAGTTTGCATCAAATTCATGATGACGATGTGCCGAATTTTTTAGGCGCGAAAAAGATGAGTTTGCATCAAACGGGTTTTCAAGAAGTGTTAGCGATGGCGCAATTGCTCGGCGATTATCCGAAACATTTGTTGTTGATTGGCGTGCAACCTGTTGAATTGGAAGATTTCGGCGGCAGTTTGCGACCTGTTGTGAAAGCGCAAATTAAACCTGCGATGACGTTGGCGTTGAATTATTTGAAAACGTTTGGCATTGAACCGCTTGAAATTTCGGATGCCGTAACGCTTGCAGACCCGATGCTGGATATTGCGCGTTATGAAAATGAGCGTCCCTCTGAAACGGTGGCGTGTCGGTTGGGTGATGAACGGGTGATTTTTGCGCCTGATATTAAAATCACACCGCCGCAAACGCTTGATGGCGCGGTGGCTGTGCCTGTTGATTTTCGGGGGAAATATTTTGAATCATAAATTTCACCGTGCATTAGAATGAGTATTTTTTGAATACTCAGGGGGAAAATTTCATGGCAAGTAGGTTTATTTCAGTCGAAGACTTAGAAAGTTTTTTTAATATAGACAAAGTACGAATTGATGAATACTTTGAAAATAAAATCAAAGAACGTTATGTAGCTAGACGTAATAACTATCCTTCCAGTATTTGCAGTTTATTAGACGCATACACGAAAGGATATAGTGATTTCAAAGAACAATTAGATAGTTTGCATCAAGAAATTATATTAGAACTCTCAAATCACATTGATGTTGATAACGAATCGGATGATGAGATAGCTAATAAAATTTTTAGCACTAACAACGATGAGGTTAAGTATCAACTTATTGCTGCTAGACGAAGTTTAGAACGAGTATATGCAAAGTTAATACAAGAAAATATGGTGATGTTTGCTTACAACACTCAAAAATACGAGGGCAGCGTTCATTTATATTCAAAAATTCACTTTGATGCTAAATCTCTTTTCGGTCGATGTAGTCGAAGAACGCAACAATCGGCTGATTTAGATATATTTAATTTCTCAAGAGAATTACTGGGGCATTATTTCGCCTATAACATGCCTGTGATTCCTTCAACAGTCATACTTATCAGACAATCTATTGAAACAAAATTATTACAAACCTTTGGTGTGGCTCGTTTTGTTTATGAAGGTAACAACAGCAGGCAAGCAATTGTAAATGTATCAAAGTTACTGGAATTCTGTAAATCTCTTGAAACCCAAAAGAAAATGTCTTTTCCTGTAACTGTAGAGTTAATAAGCAAAATAAATAAATGGTGTAATCATTATGTTCATACAGGAAATTTTTCTTTTCATATATGGGAAATTGAGTGGGCGCATTATGTTTTAGCACCTCTTTTTAAAGGTGGACAAGATATGACACTAATGGCACTTGATAGGTCTATATTCATAGACAAAAAGTATTTCGATGAGAATTTTTATAACGAACTGGAGAATTTTATTTCAACCAAAATCAAAGTTAAAAAAATTCCACATAAATTTTTATTTAAAGACGCACCGTAACTATATCAATAAAGGTTAATCATCCATGTGCCTAGGAATCCCCATGCAAGTTATCGGTTTCAACGGTGATTACGCCGTGTGTGAACGCGACGGCACGCAACATTTAATCGACCCGATTTTGGTGGGCAAACCTGAACTGGGCGCATGGGTGTTAGTTTTTTTAGAAACGGCGCGAGAAATTATCAGCCCTGAGCAAGCCGCACAAATTCAAGATGCCTTGCAAGCTCTGACGTTGACCTTGCAAGGCGATTATAACGTTGACTATTTATTTGCAGATTTGGTGAATCGAGAGCCGCAACTGCCTGACTTTTTATGTGAGAAATAACCATGCAATTACCCATTATTGGTCAAGGTAGCCAACCCAAAGAAACCGACGGCGCAGAACTCGATTTTATGCGTTTGCCTAGCGAAATGATGACGTATTCCATGCCGCGCGTTTCGGTGACAAATACCAAATCGATTGCCAAAGCGAAAGCGTTGTTGCAATCGGTGCTGGAAGCCTTAAAAAATTACGTTCCCACCGAAAATCAGGTGTTTCCAACGCTTGGTTTGGATGAAAACGAACTCGCGTTTATCAATGAAATTTTAGGTGAAGGCGAAGTTAGCATTATTCAACAAGGCGATGTGCAAACGCAGATTCAAGAATCGGTTTTAGCGGGTGTGTGGCGCGTGCAAAGTTTTAACAAACAAGGCGAAGCGCAAAATGATTTTATTGAAATCGGCGATATTCCGCGTTTGGTGAAAGAACAAACCTTTGTCGGCGCAAAAAAACAACTGACTTTTGACGAACAAAATTTGCCGAATGGTTTGATGAATGCCTTGCCGTTGATTGCTGAACTCAATAATCAAATCGCGGATTATTCGCCTGACACGTTAGCGCACGTTATCAATTTGAGTTTGTTGCCGCAAACGCCCGAAGATTTGCAGTTTTTATATGAAACATTGGGCAAAGGTACGGTGTCGATTTTGTCGCGCAGTTACGGCACAAACCGAATTACTAGCACACTGACGGACAAAGTTTGGTGGGTGCAGTATTTTAATTCGGACGACACGCTGATTTTAAACACGTTAGAAGTGAGCGACGTGCCAAGCGTAGCGTGTGCGGCGATGGAGGATTTAGCCGATAGCGCAGAACGATTGGGCGAAATTCTCAATTTTTATTGATGAACGACATCACGCCAATTTTGGAAAGCTGTTTTAAACAGATTCAAACGCAACGCATGGCAGATGTGCCAATTTTGAATCCAAAATTGCACGTTCAAGCGGTGGATTTTCGGTTTTATCAAGAGGCATGGTTGGGCGTTTTGATTACGCCGTGGTTTATGAATTTGCTGTATTGGCGCGATGATGACAAAACCGCAGGCGCAAAAATCACGCATCGTTTTCCTGCGGGAGAATTTGAATTTGTGGTTGGTTATGAAAACGACTTAGGTTTTTATCAAACATGTTCGTTGTATTCGCCAATGTTTGATTTTGAAGAACAAAAAGTTGCCGTACAAACCGCGCAAGCCGCGTTAAATGCGTTACTCGAAATTCCCGAACCGTCAAAAATTAGCCGTCGTGATTTATTTCGTGGGCGATTTTCAAATCGAGAAACGCCGTGATTGACGCGGGAAAATTAAAAATTACGCTGACGTGTGACAATGAAAAAGTGCGAAAGGTTGAGATTGAATCAACACGCCCGTTGCACACAAGCCGTTTGTTTATTGGCAAAACGCCTGAGCAAACACTGAAAATTTTGCCGTTGTTATTTAATGTGTGTGGCGTGGCGCAATCTTTCGCGGCATTTCAAGCGTTGGGAATGGCTGAAAATTCTGCCGAAACTGCCGCACGGAATTTATTGTTAAACGTTGAAATTGTTCGCGAGCATTGTTGGTGGTTGTTGATTCACACAGATAAAGCGCGGCTTGCGCCATTTTTAAAATATGTCACCGATTTTAAAAAAGCGTTATTTGTTGGCGGCGATGCGTTCAGTTTGAACAGTCAGTTAGAAATAAATTATGAACAATTTGATGGCTTGATTGTTCAGTTAGAAACCGATTTAAACGCGCTGTTTTTTAATCAACGACAACGTTTTTTAGACGCGAAAAATGAAGACTATTTGCATATTTGGTTAAACGATAACCCCAGCATTCCTGCTAACTTGTTGCGTGATTTGCAGGCAAATAATTATCAAAATTTAGGGCGTTGTGCGTTGCATTTGTTACCTGAATTAACGGATTTGGATTTGCTCACAACTTTCAACAGCCAAACGCCAACGTGGCAAAACGAATGTCATGAAACCAGTTGTTTAAATCGACAGCAAACACAGCCGTTGATTACCGATTTGCTTGAGAAATATGGCAATGGTTTGATGACCAGATTAGTTAGTCGCTTGTTTGAATTAGCGAATTTGCCAAACGTGTTAAGGCAAAACGTTTTCGATATGAAATCACCTTCTATTCAAACAAAAAATAAAATAGGCGTAGCGCAAATTCAAGCCTCGCGCGGTTTATTGATTCACAAAGTCGAATTAGAAAATGGTGTCATTGCAAATTATCAAATTATCGCGCCAACGGAATGGAATTTTCAGCCAAACGGTGTGGCAGCATTGAGTTTGCAGTCGCTCTGCGTGCATAATGAAACTTTGTTACACCAACACGCCGCGTTAATTATCAATGCGATTGACCCGTGTGTGGGTTTTGAATTAGTCATTGATTAGGAAAAGATTATGCACGAAATGTCACTTTGCGAAGGCATGCGCGAAATTTTGCAACAACAGGCTGAACAACAAAATTACTCAACGGTTAAAACGGTATTTTTAGAGATTGGTAAATTATCCAATGTCGAACCCGATGCAATACGATTTGCTTTTTCAGTCGTCATGCGTGGTTCGCTAGCTGAAAATGCCACGCTTGAAATTATTGAAGTTGCAGGGCAAGCATGGTGTATGCAATGCCAGAAAAACGTTGTCATCGAACATCGCTACGACGGTTGTCCACTGTGCGAAAGTCATCAATTACAAATTACCGATGGCGAGCAAATGCGAATTAAAGAATTAGACGTGATTTAATTCCGACATCAAAGCCCATGCTTGTTCAGCCGTTTCTGCATATTGAATCAACTTTAAATCCTCAGCACTTACCGCGCCCTCTTCAACCAGTGCATCAAAATTAACAATCGTATTCCAATAACTTTGCCCAAATAAAATCACCGGAATACGGTGCATTTTTTTCGTTTGAATCAGCGTTAAGGCTTCAAACAATTCGTCCAATGTGCCAAAACCACCGGGGAAAGCCACCAACGCTTTTGCACGCATGAGCAAGTGCATTTTACGCACCGCAAAATAATGAAATTGAAAACATAGCTCTGGGGTAATGTAGGGATTAGGCGTTTGTTCATGAGGTAACACAATATTTAATCCGATACTTTTGCCGCACACTTCCGACGCGCCCCGATTTGCAGCTTCCATAATTCCCGCGCCACCGCCTGTGACAACAACTAACTGGCGCGATTGCGTGGCGTTATTTGCCGTAATCAATGCGCCTAATTGCCGCGCTTGTTCGTAATAATAACTTTTCTGTACAGCCCTTTCGGCGCGTTGAACAGCGTGTTGTGCGTGTGCATCTGAAGGATTAGCAACGAGATGTTGTTTTGCTAACGATAATTGCTGTTGCGCGGTTTCAGCATCAATCATCCGCGCACTGCCAAAAATAACAATTGTTGATTCAATGCCATGTTCAGCAAACGCTAATTCCGGTTTTAACAATTCCAATTGCAACCGAACCGGTCGCAATTCATCTCGAATCATAAAATCAAAATCGTGGTATGCCAATCGATACGCGGGGGATTGCATTTGTGGATTATTTTTTAAAAGTGCGGCGTGGTGGTCAGCGTCTTGTTTTGCAGTATAAAAGGTCATGTGATTACCTAAAAATTAGCGCGTGTTGTAAACCACAATGGTTTTGCCATGCGAAGAAATAACGCCTTTATTTTCTAATTCTTTAAGGACGCGTCCCGCCATTTCTCGTGAACAGCCCACAATACGTCCAATTTCTTGCCGTGAAATATGCAATTGCATGCCGTCAGGATGCGTGATAGCTTCGGGCGACTGACACAAATCCAATAACGTACGCGCAATGCGTCCTTCTACATCGATAAAAGCTAACTCGCATAATTTACGACTTGTGTTGAGCAAACGTGCGGATAATTGCCCACCTATCAGATACAAAATATCAGGCGCATAATGGAGCAATTCTTTGCGTAACACATCTTTAAATCGGTTATAGCTGATTTCGGCTAACACACAAGTTTCGCGTGTACGCACATTGACTTGCCGCACTTCGCCACCTTTGAAAATACCGATTTCGCCAATAAACTCGTTTTTATTTAGATAGGTCAAAATCAATTCGTGACCCGTTTCGCTATCGTCATCTTCAGCCAAAATGGCAACCGACCCTTCAACGATAAAAAAGAGTTTATCTCCAATATCCCCAATTTTTATAATATCTACTTTACTCGGATACGTTTTTTGATGGCAAAATTTAAAAAACTCGGCAAGAGCCTCTCGGTAAGGGGATTGGTTATAAAGGGATTTCATAATATGACAACAACCGATAAAAAGAAAAATACGAAAATACAGAGTGCGTTGCTTTTTTTTGTGTTTCTAGCATAATGCCATTTTACCCATTTTCCATTTAAGTTTATGAAAAAACATCCCTTTGTAAAAAACGTGTGTGTTGGTTTAAGCCTAATTAGCGTGCTGTTAGTTGCCGGTTGTTCTGACGAAAAAACAGCTCCAAAAAATAGCGTTGAAAAAACACCTATTAGCCACACCTTACTTGGCACCAGCACGACAGCAAGTGATAAACAAAAATTCGAACAAACGTTTGAAAATCAATGCGTACAGCGTGAATTGAAAAACTCAGCTAATCCCGACAACGATAAAGAGCGCGTAAGTAAAGCCTGTTCGTGTATTGCCACGTTTATGATGAAAGATTTAACCCCCATTGAAGCGGAGAAATTTTTAGTCGAACATGAAAATGTACAATCATTGACTATTAAATACGAAAATGCCGCGTATCACTGTTTGCAACAAAAAACACCGCCCCCTGCGGCGCATTTGTTTAGCAAGCCGTAACTTTCTGCTAAGATAGCGGCTCAAATAACCCCACTTTTTATCTTTTTTGAGTATTAACTATGGCTTTTGTCGTCACTGAAAACTGTATCAAATGTAAATTTACCGACTGTGTGGACGTATGTCCGGTTGATTGCTTTCACGTTGGACCTAACTTTTTAGTTATTGATCCTGATGAATGTATCGATTGCACATTGTGCGAACCAGAATGCCCCGCAAACGCCATTTTTGCTGAAGACGAATTGCCTGAAGGTCAAGAAATCTTCGCAGAATTGAATGCTGAATTATCTAAAAAATGGCCATCTATTACCGAAGTGCAAGACGCAATGCCTGACGCTGACGAATGGAATGGCAAAGAAGGCAAATTACAATTATTAGAAAAATAAATTTCGCCCTTCTTTCAAAACAAGAAATCCGCTTTTAGAGCGGATTTTTCGTTTTACGACTTTTGGTTATACAACGCTAAGACTTGTTTAACGTAATTTTGCGTTTCCGGATACGGTGGAATGGAATTATTGTGACGCAACACCGAATTTTCCCCCGCGTTATACGCGGCAATGGCAAGATCCAAACTGTTCGGGAATAAATCGAGCAAATGCCGTAAATAGCGTGTCCCACCATCAATATTTTGTTCCGGATTATTACTGTCCATCACACCAAAACGGCTCGCTGTAGCAGGCATTAACTGCATTAAACCCACCGCCCCTGCTGACGAAATTGCATCCGGTCTGTATGCCGATTCGGTTTGAATAACAGCATGCACTAATTTCGCATCGACTTGATGACGCGCTGCGGCTTGTGAAATTAAATTATTAAACCGTGCTTTGTTTTGATTGTTGTAAAACGAAGTCGCAATTGGCGCATAGGCGGAGCTTACAACTAACTGTGATGGTGCAGGTTGCGCGGCTGGCACGGTGACTTTCATTTTACTGACTAATGCCACATCGGTACGCGGCTTATCTGTGTAAATCACACGATTGGCATTGTCTTGATATTTGTAAAAATAGCCCGTCGTAGCCGTAGACGGGCGTGGTACTGTTTTAATAATCGGTTTTTCGGCGATAACAGTGGCTTTGTTAGTGTAAGTAATCACACCGTTGCTGCCCACCACTCGCTTATAAATATCAGCGTGAACTTGTCCACACCAGCCTATTATTAAAAAAATCACCACACGATTACGCATAACACTATTACCTTTAACTTGTTGTCATCACCACTGCTTTCGCGGCTAAAACCGCATTCTTGCGTGCTGTATCGGCACAATTTGCGATTGCTAAAGCCACACCCATGCGACGATTAACAAATGCTTCAGGTTTTCCAAATAAACGTACGTCGGTATTTGGAACGTTTAACGCCTTTTCTAACCCTTCATAACTCAAGCCTTGCGCGTTAATGGGACTTAAAATAACGGCACTCGCACCAGCACTTTTTAATTGTGTATTTACGGGCAAACCTAAAATGGCGCGAGCGTGTAAATCAAATTCGGTTTGCATTTGTGTGAGCAATGTCACCATGCCCGTATCGTGTGGACGGGGACTGACTTCGCTAAACCAAACGTCATCGCCACAAATAAACAATTCCACGCCAAATAAACCTAAACCGCCGATTGCATCGGTAATTTTTTTTGCAATATCTTGTGAATTTGCAATAGCTTTTACCGTCATTTGTTGCGGCTGCCAGCTTTCACGGTAATCGCCATTTTCTTGAATATGTCCAATCGGTTCGCAAAAATGCGTTTCCACTTCGCCGTTTGCATTCAATGCACGAACTGTCAGCAAGGTAATTTCAAAATCAAAATCGATTTTACCTTCGACAATCACTTTGCCGGTATCCACGCGACCGCTGTTTTTCGCGTAATCCCACGCGGTTTGTAATTCGTCAGCAGTTTTCACCATCGATTGTCCTTTGCCCGATGATGACATCGTGGGTTTGATAAAACACGGATAACCAATGCCATTTTCAACAGCCGTTTTTAATTCTTCAAACGATTGTGCGAACGCATAACGCGACGTTGGTAACGACAAGGTTTCTGCGGCTAAGGTTCGGATTCCTTCACGATTCATCGTTAATTGAATCGCCCGCGCATTTGGAACAATGGTGCAATTGCCTTGTGCTTCGATTTCAGCAAGTGCATCAGTTGCCAAAGCTTCAATTTCAGGAATAATAAAGTGTGGTTTTTCTTGAGCAATTAACGCTTTCACCGCCTCGCCATCTGTCATATCGATAACATACGAACGATGCGCGACAGCCTGTGCAGGTGCATTGGGATAACGGTCTACGGCGATAACTTCTACGCCGAAACGTTGCAGTGAAATCACGAGTTCTTTACCCAATTCGCCACTGCCAAGTAAAAGAGCTTTGGTTGCGTTGGGAGTTAATGCTGTACCTAATTTCATAGATTTTTGACCTTGGATTATTTGAATTGAACTGTACATTATAAGTTGCAATGCTTAGCATGCCGAAAATATTGACTTAAGCTCTACTCTCACCATAGATATAATGCAGTACAATTGCTACTTACTATTAGGTAAACGGGGAAATTATCAAATTGGATAAAAAATTGTAGAGACCGCTGTTTTTAACAATTATCACCGAACGCAAATTAAATGAAAAAAAAAGTCCATAATCCGTCACAAGAATCTCATCTTTCCGCAAAGACAAAATTAGCCGTTGTTGCACAACACACTGATGAATTACTGCATGAATTGAGGGTATATCAGATTGAGTTAGAAATGCAAAATGACGAATTGCGGCGCGTTTACACGGCACTAGAACAATCGCGTGACCGTTATGTGGATTTATACGAATTTGCACCTATTGGTTATCTTACCGTCACTATTGACGGTATCGTGAATGAAATCAATCTTACAGGTGCGACGCTACTTGGTACAGAACGTAAAAAACTTATCAATTGTCGTTTTGAGAGTTTTGTTGTACCCGAAGACCGAAATTTTTGGCATCATCATCTTTTGCATATCAAGCAACAAGGTGGCAAACAAAATTGTGAACTCCGATTATGTCGCACTGACAATACGACTTTTTACGCGCGTTTAGATTCTTTGCTTATAGAAACAGCGTCACTGCCTATGATTCGCGTTATGCTTACTGACATCACGGAGCGAAGAAAAATAGACGCAGAGCTTCGGGTCGCCGCGACGGCATTCGAATCGCAAGAAGCGATTATGATTACCGATGCGAATAACACCATATTAAAAGTGAATCGTGCTTTTATTGAATTGACGGGGTATTTCTCTGATGAGGTGATTGGGCAAACCCCACAATTTCTCAAATCGGGAAAGCACGATGCCGCTTTTTATGCCATTTTATGGAACAGCATTAACGATACCGGAACATGGCAAGGTGAAATTTGGAATCGCCGTAAAAGCGGCGAAATTTATCCAAATTGGATGACGATTACCGCCGTAAAAGATGAAAATGGCGTAATTAGTCATTATGTCAGCATTCATACCGATATTTCAGCACGAAAAGCAGCTACCGTTGAAATTGAACGCCTCGCTTTTTATGACCCACTCACGGATTTACCCAATCGCCGTCATTTGATGAATCGACTTCGCCAAGCACTTGCGTACAGCACCCGTCATGGCAGAGGCGGCGCGTTATTATTTATTGATTTGGATAATTTCAAAACATTAAACGATACGTTAGGTCACAACAAGGGTGACTTATTATTGCAACAAGTGGCACTGCGTCTTATTGCCAGCGTGCGCGAAAATGATACGGTGGCGCGTTTAGGGGGCGATGAATTTGTGGTGATGCTAGAAAATTTGAGTGACAATCTCGAAGAGGTAGGCTCTCAAGCACGCGCAGCAGGCATGAAAATTCTCGCTGACCTAAGTCAACTCTATAAACTTGATGATTTTGAATATCACAGTACATTAAGTATAGGTGTCGCACTTTTTAATGACCATCATGATTCAGTAGAAAAACTATTGAAATGGGCAGACATTGCCATGTACCAAGCCAAAGCCAGCGGGCGAAATACATTGCGTTTTTTTGATCCACAGATGCAAGAAGTGATTACTACTCGCGCAACAATGGAAATAGAGTTATATCAAGCGTTATTGGAAAAACAATTCAAAGCCTATTTCCAAATGCAAGTAAATCACGATGGAAATATTATCGGTGCAGAGGCGTTAATCCGTTGGCAACACCCAACACGCGGACTGGTCGCACCGTTGGAATTTATTCCATTAGCAGAGGAACTGGGGTTAATTATCCCCATTGGACAATGGATGTTAGAAACAGCTTGCCGCCAACTAAAAAAATGGGAAGCGCATCCCACCACTTGCCATTTGCAACTTGCGGTCAATGTAAGTGTGCGTCAGTTTCATCAGGCAGATTTTGTTGAACACGTTGTCACGACGATACGAAAGATGGCTATAAATCCGTGTAAACTTAAACTCGAATTAACAGAAACGCTAATCCTTGGCGATATTGATGACACTATTATCAAAATGAATTTACTGAGAAATATTGGCGTACGTTTTTCTATGGACGATTTTGGTACGGGGTATTCGTCGCTGTCTTATTTGACACAATTGCCGCTAGATCAAATCAAAATCGACCAATCATTTGTGCGAAATATTGACGTAAAATTATCCGATGCCGTGATGGTACAAACCATTATTGGTATGACAAAAAACCTTGGCATTGAAGTTATTGCAGAAGGCGTAGAAACCAAAGACCAGCAAGCCTTTTTGGAACGGTACGGTTGCTTGCTATCACAGGGTTATTTATTTAGCAAACCCGTACCATTAGAAATGTTTGAAACCTTATTGAAAGAAAGTCTGAATCTTTAACGATTCAACGCATTCTAGCCAATCCTAAAATACCAAACATTATCAAAATCATGATAATAATTCGGATGGTTTCAAAATCGTAATCGCTTAATTCAATCATGTTTTGCTTCACCTTTCACTAATTTTTGCACCACTAAACTGCCAATCATATCGCCTTCAACATTTGCGGCAGTGCGTAACGTATCCAGCAAGCGGTCAATCGGCAACAAAATCGCAATGGCTTCGGCAGGCAATCCAACCGATTGCAACACCATCACCATTGTCACCATGCCTGCGCTAGGAATCCCTGGTGCGCCGATGGCCGCAAACATCGCGGTAAAAAAGACAATCAATTGCTGCATCAAATTCAAATCAATACCAACCAAATTTGCCACAAATAAAGCTGCCGCCGCTTCATAAAGTGCCGTGCCATCCATATTTACCGTCGCACCCAATGGAATGACAAATTGCGCAATTTCTTTGCGAACGTGCAGGTTATGTTCCACGCAACGCAAGGTAATCGGTAACGTCGCCGAACTTGAACTGGTTGCAAACGCTGTCACCAACGCTTCGCGTGCGCCGCGCCAAAAACGCCACGGGGTCATGCCCGTCACTAAATATAAAATCAGCGGCAATAACACCACGCCATGCAATAGCAAACTTCCTGTGACAACAGCGGCAAATTTTCCCAATGTACTGAGCAACGCTAAATCTTGCGTCACGACCAATTTAATCAGCAACGCCATAATGCCAAAGGGTGCAAGCCTCATAATCCAACGCACCATTTGCATCACAATTTCGAGTAATTCTTGTAACAAAATCAAAATATTTTTATAACGTTCACCGCCAATGACCAGTGCCACGCCTAAAAATAGCGCGAAAATTAACACCGCTAACACTTCACCTTGCGCTAATGCGGCAAACGGATTCATGAATAAACTGTGCAAAAAACTGGTGAAAAAATCAGCGGGGCTTTGCTGTTTTGCCGAAAAGTTACTCATGGCGTTTTGGAACATATCTAAATGCAAGCCTGTTCCGGGATGAAAGAGGTGATTTGCACTTAACCCGACCACAATTGCGACAGACATCGAAAATACGAAAAAACCAAGCGTGCTAATCCAAACGAGATGAATTTGTTTATGCGCTTGTAAATTAGCGACACCAACGGCAATCGACGTAAAAACTAACGGAATCAGCACCATTTTCAGCAAGTCGATAAACAGCGTGCCGACTAAATTGGAAACATATAGACTGATTTCAGTGGTGGCAGATTCTTTACCAATTGAGAGCAAGCCAAAACCAATTGCCACGCCAAAAAATGCGCCGAGTAAAATTTGCGTGTTGAGCGTGGGAAATTTCATGATTTGGTCGCTTAGGGTAATTTTGATGGGCGCGTAAACACCGAATCATTTTCTTTTACGGCTGCATGACAACCCGCGCACTCTTGCACAAACGACGCATCATGACCGTACGGTTTTTGTTCCATGCCCAGCCATCGTGCATATCCCCAACCGCCCGTTTCCGCATATTTTGCAGTGTCTTTTACCATCACTTCAGAATGTACAAATTCACTTGGCACAGTCGCTTTTTCAAAATTCGGGTGAACCGAATCTTTCCAAACCAATTTGATTAACACGCTGCCCTCTTGCCACGGATTGGTTTTACCTTGTTTTATGGATTCCATCGCGGTGTCGTTACCTAAAATGACGCGCAACGTTTTACTGTCTTCGCGGTGTGACGAACTGATAAGTTTCCAGTTTTTATAGTCTGCCGGCAACTTAATACCATTCGGTGAAATAAGCGCGTCGTTTGCTGATACGAGATGACTACCTAATAACAAAAGTAATGCAGAAATAAGAAATTTTATTTTCATGGGGAAGTCCTATTAAGTGAAGGCTTTTAAAATAAAAAGCAATTTGAATCTTAATTGCCGCCTTAATTTTTAAACTAAGCTGATAAATTGCCGTGTTATGAATAATGTCATGCGCCCAACGCAATAAACCCGTAATGGTGTCATAAATTCCCGCAAACCAATTAAACGTTAATAACGCGGTTTTCACTAAACGAAAAATCCGGGCAATCAGCAACGTGCCGAATAATTTAACGCCAATTTCGAGCAAAATACCTTGAATAATCGCACCATGAGCAAGCAGAAAAATAGCGAGAATATTAAACGGCGTGACAATAATTAGCGGAATTAAAAAAGTGAATAAGGCTTGCTTAGGCGAGGCATTTAACAACCACGCATCAAATTTTTCTAAATGAAGAAGTCGAGAAAGTAATTGCCCTGCAAATGCCAGCGCATCCCACAACCATTCTTCAAAAATGACAAGAACGGCAAAAATAGAAAGTAAGCCTTTTTTAATCATTTTCGCCTCTCAAATTTTGGTTTATGTATGCGTTTACCTTTTTACCACTCAAGAAGATTCCACATATTCACATTTGCGCCACGATCAGCGTCACTACTGCGTACATCCATTTTGCCATCACCGTCTGTATCATGAAGATAATACGCTGGCCCGACATCCGGCACGACTTTTATCATATACAAGCGTCCATTGCGACGATATTCCTGAATTGTTTTTTTACCTTTACGAACAATGGTAATGTCGGGTTCTAACGTTTCGCCACTTTTGACAGGCAGCGGCGGTTCGGGAACATCTGGCACTTGCTCTAAACGTGGCGGCGCATCATCTTCGGCGGCACTGGCATAGAAAGGTAAAAGAAATAAACTCACTAATAGTAAACGACGCATAATGTATTCTCTACGATGAAAATGGAAAGTGGTATTTAAACACAAATTTGAATGACGCGATTTCTACCAGCATCTTTTGCTTGATGAAGTGCTTCATCGGCGTGTTTATAAAAAGCATCCGCATCCAGTTGCGTTTCAGACGAACAAGTCACTAATCCAAATGATGCTGTAACACAGTGAAAATTAGAATTATGTTCAATATTCGTGTCGAAAATTGCCATTCTAATACCATCGGCAAATTCGAAAGCTTGTTGAGCCGATAATCCCGAAAAAATAACGCAAAATTCTTTACCACCTAATCGAATTGGAATATCACCAACGGGGCGGCAACTTGCTTTTAAAATTTGTGCAATAACGCGCAACACGTCGTCGCCTTTTTGGCTACCGTAATTGTCGTTGTAAATTTTGAAATCATCGAGAATAAAAACTAAAAACGAAATTGTTTGCTTGGCGAGCGTGGCTTTTTGAATCTCAGCAGAAAATACTTGATTAAAATATCGACGATTATAAAGTTGTGTTAATTCGTCGGTAATAGATAGACGTTCAGCAATTTCTTTTGCTTCGTGTATTTGAGCAAGGTAAATGCGATTTTTTTCAGCTTGTTTGCGTTCGCTAATGTCTTGAAAAACGGCGACCGCAGAAATCACTTCATTTTGTGGATTAAAAATTGGACTTCCCCACGCTTCGATTTGGATGCGTTCGTTTTTGCAGGGCGACCGAATTTCCATGTCATCAACATAACTTTTTTGTCCTGCAAGAGCGCGGGCAATCACCTGTTTATCCGATGGATAAAGCGTATTTGTCCCTGAAACATAAGCATAATAAATTGCCGATAACTCACTAAAAACAGAATTCGTGCAAATAGCACTTTCTCCTAAAATTTCTTTTGCCCGTTGATTGACATAAGTAGGAATACCGCTTGCGTCCGTCACAAAAACCGCCGCAGGCATTAACGCTAAAATTTGTTGTTGTAAATTTTGTTGCTCTTGTAATTTTTGTTTACCATTGCTCATCGACAGGCGCATTTTATTGATAGAAGCCGCAACCTGATCGAGTTCATCATTTTTATCTATTTTATTTAAAATTAACGGTTCATTGAGTTTATCTAACGTTAAATTTTGCGCGTAACGCGCCATTTGATGGAGATGCGTTGCAATTAAACGGTAAAAAATAAATACGGTAAATAATGATACACAAAATGTTTGAATCGCTTTACCAATTAAAATAATACAAAATTGCTGCTCCAAATTGTCATACACTTCTTGTAATGAAAATATGACTTTTAAATGTCCAAGCGGATGTTGTTCACCGTTGTCATAAACCATCTCATAAGAACGAAAAATAAAATTATCTGATGGGATTTCGCCTTTTTCATAAAGGGTTTTAGTATCCTCTTCAATAATTTCAACGTGTTTTACATTAGGTAATGCCAAAATGCCTTGTAATTGCATATTGATTTGAGAGTCATCTAGCTGCCATAAACTGTTCGTTAAACTATTTAAATAGCTTTGTTGAATTTGATAGATTTCTTTTTCAATATCCGAAATATCATTTTCGTAATGTGTGTAAAGCTGTAAACCACTAGATGCTAAGGTAAACAACGAACTAAACAGCACGATATAAATAATAAAGCGTCTACTTAATGAGGACGTATTGAAATTTTTGGTAAACTTCATTCGGTGTATTTTCGATAAAGCGAATCATAAAGTCCTGATTTTTTAATTTCTGCCAATCCTGCGGCAAATTCATCGGCGAGTTTTTTATCTTTAAAAGCGGCGTAATACGTTTGTTTTGGAAAAATAGGGTGAATTTTAACCTCATCACGCGTGTCAATTTCGTTTTGTAATTGCTTGCGATACCACGCGAAAATGGTTTTATCGCAAATAATGACTTGTACCCGATTTGTCCAAAACATCAAATTTTGAATTTTCTGATCTTTTTCACCGTAATGTTTTTTGTATTCTTCTTTAGGTTCAGGTTTAAATAAAGCCTCAAATTCTGCCCCTAATCCGCGATGCGCGTTTCCCCACGCAATAATGTCAAGTCCTTTTAAATCTGAGATTTTATCAATGGTTAAATGATTACGCGCTTTAGTAAAAGCATAGTCTTCAAAATGTACAAAACCCGCTACATAATAAAAACCATCGTTTATGAGCGGTGGAGCGGTGGCATTTGCTATTGCATCTAACGTTGGAGTGCTATGAAAAGCATTTTCCAAACGTTTTTTAGGCATGTGGACAACGTTAATTGTGTAGCCTTTATTTGCAAGCGCAGCTTTAAAAATATCAATTTCTAAACCCTGACCCGTTTGACCTATTATAAATGGAGGGCTATCTTGTCCAAAACCCACTTTTATTTCTTTCGCGCACACTGATGCGGTGCATGCTAGAAACAGTAGTAAAACAGAAAGAAGCGTTTTACGATTCACAGTAATTTTCAGTGAGCAAATGTGCCATTTTCACGGCTTTTGTTTTTAGATAATCGATATTATCCTGATTTGCCTCGATTTCTAATGGTAAACGCGCCACAACTTTAATTCCTAAATCATTGAGCGCATCAATTTTCGCGGGATTATTCGTTAATAACGCGACCGAACGAATGTTTAACGAATTCAAAATTGCCGCCGCAACATCGTATTCACGCTCATCGGCTAAATGTCCTAAGGCTAAATTTGCATCTACGGTATCAAGACCGTTGTCTTGTAAATTGTAGGCTTGCAATTTATGAAATAAACCAATCCCGCGTCCTTCTTGGCGTAAATACAGCACCACGCCACAGCCTGAAGTTTCAATAAATTGCATCGCGCGATTTAATTGTTCGCCGCAATCGCAGCGGCGTGAGCCAAATACATCGCCCGTTAAACATTCAGAATGCACCCGCACGGGAACATTTTCCTGTCCAAAAACAGTGCCTTTGACTAAAGCTAAATGTTCTTTATCGTCTTGATTAGTTTGATAATAATGCAAAATAAAATCGCCATTTTGTGTTGGCAATCGCGTTTGCAAAGTGGTTGTTAATTTTAAATTCACGTTTTTGATTTACCTAAAAATGGGGGCATGCTTGTGTTATAGCCGTTGGCAACTATTTTAGCCTAAAAGAGAATGACACTATTAGAAACTTCAAAGATAAGTCTGTGTGGTATCCATCGCACAATAAAACTTCCATACACGATTAAGTATCGAAAATAATTCGACATACTCGCCAATACATTCTGATGGTGACAAAAATAATACACCACCAGATTTGAGTGTGTAATGGAAAATTGGAATCAATTGCTGCTGTAATTCTGGCGTTAAATAAATCATGAGATTACGGCACGTTAGCAAATCAAACTGAACATCTGGCGGCGCGTCTTTAATAACATTGTGAACCGAAAATACAATCCTTTCTTGGATTGACTTTTTAATTCGATAACCAATCTTTTCTTTGATAAAAAAACGACGTAATCTTTCTCTCGTAACGTGTTGAGAAATAGAACATGGATAAATTCCCATGCGAGCAATCTCAATAGCATCATCATCCAAATCCGTGCCGTAAATTTGTATTTTGAAATTCTGCCCCGTTTTTTTTATGCGTTCATGCAATAAAATAGCAATTGAATACACCTCTTCGCCGCTCGAACAGCCAATCACCCAAACACGAAATACATCGTTGTCGGTCTTGCCTTCGCATAATTTTGGCAAAATCTCTTTTTCCAATACATCAAAAGCAGCGGCATCACGAAAAAAACAGGTGACATTGATAAGAAATTCTTTAAATAAAACCTGTATTTCAGATGGGTTTTCCTTGAGATAACGCGCATAAACATCAACATTAGCCATGTTATTTTGCGCCATTCGCCATTCGATTTGCTGTTTGATAATACTTTTTTTATATAAAGAAAAATCATGCCCCGTCGCATCACGCAACTGCATCAAAATACGATATATATCCATGTATCAATCAGTATTTTAATTTAATGCTCTAATTCGCAATTTACGCCCTTTGATTTTACCGGCTTGCAACCGCGATAACGCAACATTGGCAAGCGTGCGTTTAATCGCCACATAGGTTCGCACGTCAAAAATATCAATTTTACCCACATCGCTACCGGCTAATCCAGCTTCACCCGTCAACGCCCCTAAAATATCACTGGCGCGAATTTTACTTTTACGCCCGCCATCAATAACCAATGTCACCATTGCAGGTCGCAGTGTTGTATTTTTAGGCAATTTTGCAGGATTAAATTTATCCCATTTAATCGGTGTTTTTTGATACGTTTCAATGGCTTTCGCGCGTTCCAATTCCGTTTCACTGCACAGGCTAAATGCCAAACCTTTTTGACCCGCGCGACCCGTTCGACCAATGCGATGAATATGCACTTCTGGGTCTGGTGACAAGTCATAAACAATCACCGCAGACAAATCTTTAATATCGAGTCCGCGTGCGGCAACGTCTGTAGCCACTAACACAGAGCAACTTTTATTCGCAAAACGCAGCAAGGTTTGGTCGCGTTCACGTTGATCTAAATCGCCCGTTAAAGACAACGCCGAATAACCTTGTTGTCCCAGCCAATCCTCAATAACCTGACAAGTGTATTTGGTGTTACAAAAAATCACGGTCGATTCAGGCTGATATTTCGCCAATAACGAGACCACCGCTAACGGTTTTTGTAACTCTTCGGCTTTATAAAAAGATTGTTCAATTTGTCCGTCATCATGATTTTCATCAACCGTAATTTCCACCGGTGATTGTTGAATATGTGCGCTCATATCCAAAATAGAATCAGGATAGGTTGCTGAAAATAACAACGTCTGTTTGGTTTTTGAAGTCTGTTTGACCACGAATGAAATTTGCGCTTCAAAACCCATATCGAGCATTCTATCGGCTTCGTCTAAAACCAAAACCCGCAATTTTTTTAAATTCAAACTTTGGCGTTTTAAATGGTCTTGGATTCGCCCTGGTGTTCCGACCACAATGTGCGGCGCGTGTTGATTCAACGACGCGATTTGATGTCCTTGCGGCACGCCACCACAAAGCGTGAGCAATTTTATATTCGGAATAAAACTCGCCAAACTACGAATGGCTTTACTCACTTGGTCGGCTAATTCTCGCGTTGGACATAACACTAATGCTTGTGTTTCATAAACCGAAACGTCCAATTTTGATAATAAGCCAATGCCAAACGCAACCGTTTTACCGCTTCCCGTTTTGGCTTTCGCAATAATATCGTCACCGGCAAGTATGAATGGAAGACTTTGCGCCTGAATCGGGGTCATTTCGGTATAACCGAGCGTTTCCAGACTCAGTAATAACGGTGCGCTGATAGTTGTGCTTGAAAATTTAACGGGTTGCATAGGTAAGCTCATATAAAATAAATCTGTTTAACGTAAACCACACGTTTGAAAGGCGTTTGTTATAACACAAAATTCAGTGACACCTGCTTGTTCGCGGTTATGACACAATAAAAATGTTTATGTGTAAGAAATGAAGTTTTTAAAAGAAGGACATTATTATCTGCCTAACATTTCGCGTGCATGCGCTAAAGTGTTAGCAGTTAATTCCACGCCACCTAACATGCGAGCCGTTTCGATAATACGCTCTTCGTCTGTTAATAAGCGCACTTGCGAGGCGGTCATGTCGGCGTGATGTTGTTTTTCGACGAATAAATGTTGATGCGCTTGCGCGGCAACTTGCGGTAAATGTGTCACGCACAATACTTGGCGATTACCACTGAGTTGGCGCAATTTCTGTCCGACAATTTCTGCAATGCCGCCACCAATACCCGAATCGACTTCGTCAAAAATCATCGTCGGTGTGGTTTTATCGCTGGCGGTGGTGACTTGAATGGCTAAACTAATGCGTGATAATTCACCGCCAGATGCCACTTTTGCTAACGGTTTAGGAGGCAAACCGACATTTGCACTAATTAAAAAAGTCACGCTATCGTTGCCATTTAATTTTGGCGTATCACTGGCAAGTGCAGTCACCTCCACCAAAAACTCCCCATTCGGCATGCCTAATTCTTTCATCATGCGCGAAATGTGTTGTTGTAATTTTTTCGCACTTTTTTGGCGTTGCGCGGACAATTCCGCCGCCAAAGGCACATAAACCTGTTGATAATCGGCGGTTAGTTTTTCCAATTCGGCAATGCGTTCACCGCTGTGACTGAGTTGCGCTAATTCATGTTCTAATCGCTCTTGCAACGCTAACAACTCATCGGGTTTGACATGATGTTTACGGCTTAACGCTTGCAAAACACTGATTTGTTGTTCGATTTCTTGTAATTGCGCGGGATTGGCTTCTTGGCGTTCTAAAAAATGCCGTAATTCGTAAGCGGCTTCTTCGATTTGGATTTGGGCTTCATTGAGCAACGTATTGACCCCGTTTAATTCGGGGGCAAATTGTTCAATCTGAGTTAAACCTTTTAGGCAGCTTTTTAATTGCCGATGAACCGATTTATCTGCTTCATAAAGTGCATCAAGTTCACTTTGACCGGTACTTAAAATTTGGTCTAAATTGGCTAATTTTCGATGCGACTCAGATAAAGCATCAAAATCAAATTGTACCAAATTCAGCGTGACCAATTCATCGAGCTGATAACGCAATAAGGCTTCACGTTGCTCGGCATCGTGACGTTTTTTTTGTAATTGTTGTAATTCATGTTGCGTGGTTTGCCAATTACGAAAACAAGTATTCACGCGCTCTAATAATTCCGCATTTTTGCCATAATTATCAAGCAAGCGACGTTGTTCATCACTTTCAAGCAAGGTTAAATGCGCGTGCTGACCGTGAATTTCAACCAATTGGCGTGTAAACGTTTGCAAGGTTTGCAGCGTAACAGGACGATTATTGATATAGGCTTTTGAACGTCCGTCACTGTTTACGATACGACGAATTAGGCATTGTTGCTGTTCATCAAAATCATTATCCTGTAACCACGCTAACGCAGACGGCGTGGAAGTTAAATCAAATTCTAAATTCACTTCGGCACGTTTACAGTTGGGGCGAACATAATCAGCGGTAGCGCGTTCACCTAACGCCAAACCTAATGCCGTAAGTAAAATGGATTTTCCCGCGCCAGTTTCGCCCGTGAGAACGCTCATGCCTTGCGTTAAATCAAGCTGTAAGGCTTTAACGATAGCCAAATCAAGAATGGAAAGATTAAGTAGCATAACGAATCCGTTGCTTTATTCGAGCAACGTTTTTTCCAGTAATTGCCGCAAATTATCCGGCATTTCGAGCGTTTCTAAATTCCATTTTTCATGAACTAATACATCATGCAAACACTCTTGCATCATGTCGTGCGCTCGACTGGTTGCTTTGGCAATCAATTGATGTGTTTTTATATCTAACGGAGTTTCTGAGCCATTGATGCAGTTTTGTTGATAGGCAAACAACCGGCGCAAACGCGCAATCTGTTCGCTGACTTGGCTAGGACACGCGCACATGTAAACAAAACCTTGTTCCCGAATTTTTTCCAACTGCGCGTTTGAATAAACAATATTTAGTTTCATAAAACTACACCTCTTACTATATAAAACATGCGATAAGTTTAACGTAAAAAACACGCCATAAAAAAACCGCTCGTGTAAAGACACCAGCGGTTTTTTAAATTTGAATAAAAATTAAATTCGCCCTTCAGCAAAATCGATTAACGCACGCACATTGGGTAATAAATCGTTATCGAAAACATTTAATGATGCACAAAGTTTATTTCGAATAACATCATAAGAATGTTTAGTAATTGCTATTTTGTCGTTTGGTAAATTCGCCGTCACCCAATGCGGGATTGGTTGGTCGCATAGTTCGCGGCCATAATCGAGACATTTTTGACTAATTGCACTGGCAAGCCGGTGATAATTTTCCATTTGTTCTTTGTTACCGCTATGTTTTGCAGCGAGATACACCTCATCTCGCGCAATAATTTCGCGCCGTAAATCTTCCAATGTATGTAAAAGATTAGTCGCCTCACGCAACATTATTTCTGCGGCTTCAGCGTCGTCAAGTATGGACAAATGACGTTTTTTTACTTGCGGTTTAAATCGCAGATTCACAATTCGCTCCTCTAATGATTACAGTAACAATATTTAGGTTTAATTTTCCGCATTTATAGTGATTCGCATAGCTAAAATCAATAGCATTTTAATCAAATCAACCGAATCGCATTTTTCTCAATTTCAATCAATCTTTGTTTATACAACGCGCCAATGGCTTGTTTAAAAACTTTTTTACTTACGCCAAACAATGCGTAAATTGTTTCAGGTTCACTCTTATCACCCACCGCCAACGCACCACCATTATCGTGCAATGCTTGTAAAACGGTATCTGTTAATGTTTCAACTTTCGCATAACCGACTTCATGCAGTGTTAAATCTAGCCGCAAATCACCCCGAATGGTTTTAATATAACCATCAATGTGCTGCCCTTTTTGCAGCGGCTGGAATATCTCATTCTCATAGAGTAAACCCCAATAGGCATTATTTACAACGGCTTTAATGCCTAAATCAGTTTTATCTCCAATCAATAAATCCACTTTCTGTCCGACCGTAAATTCATCGACTTCTACCTCATCGGCAAGAAATTGATTAAGTTTAGTCGTTGCAACCACACGCTCTTTATTATCTAAAAAGAGTTTGAAAAAATAAAACTTGCCAACGTCTAATTCGTGATGCTGTTCGCTAAATGGAACAAGTAAGTTTTTCGTCAATCCCCATTCTAAAAACGCCCCATAATAATTCACAGAAACTACTTTCAAATAGGCAATATCATCAACTTGTGCCAGCGGAATCTGTGTCGTTGCCGCTAGATGTTCATCGCCATCTGTAAAAACAAAGACTTCAACACGGTCGTCTAAATCGTATTTTTTCGGATTTTTATCCACCAATAACACTTGTTTACCAGAACCGTCGCTCAGGTAAATACCTGAACTGCTTTGTTTGCTCACTTTGAGCGTGTTTATTTTACCAATGTTAATCATAAAAAAGACGGCTTAGCTATCGAATAACGTGGATTGTAGCATAATTTAAGAGTTAAATTATTCAGTGTGACAATTCGTGGCAAAATAGGCTTTTTTACTTACTTTTTGAAGTTACATCATGACAAATTGTGTTATAGGTTGGGACATTGGCGGCGCACATGTAAAGGTTGCGGTTATTTACAAAAAAGAAATTATCGCAGTTTATCAACAGCCCTGCCCGTTATGGCAAGGATTGAATCAATTAGAAAATGCCGTACAAACGCTGTTAAACAAACTTCCATCGCAAATGAATCAACGTCACGCCATTACGATGACCGGTGAATTAGTTGATTTATTTGCCAATCGACATGATGGCGTACAACAAATTATTCAGACCATGACGAGCCTGTTAGCCAATGGTGAGGTGCAAATCTTTTGCGGTAAGCAAGGATTATTGCCGCCGACACTCATCGATGAAACGTATTATGACGCTATCGCCTCCGCGAATTGGCTTGCTAGCGCAACCTTTGCCGCCAAACATTTTCAAGCGTGTTTATTTGTGGATATTGGCAGTACGACAACCGATATTTTGTTATGTGAAAATGGGGACGTGCAGGCGGAAGGTTATAGCGATTACGCGCGACTGTGTTCGCAAGAATTGATTTATACCGGCATTGTCCGAACAGCCATTATGGCTGTTGTGCAAACGGTTTTGGATAATGGGCAGCAAGTTGGCGCGATGGCAGAATATTTTGCCACCATGGCGGATGTGTATCGATTGACAGGCGAATTAACAGAAAGTCATGACCAAACGCTCACCGCTGATGGTGCAAAAAAATCAATCGAAGCCAGTGCAAGACGTTTATCTCGAATGTTAGGTGATGATTTTAAACTTGAAGAATTACCCCGCTGGCAAGCCGTCGCTTTTGATATTCGTCAACAACAATTACAACGTATTCAGCAAGGTTGTATCCGGCAATTGGCACGTCGAGCTTCAAAAAATACTTTACCGCTCGTAGGTGCAGGCATCGGACGTTTTTTAGTTCAGGAAATTGCAGAAAATTTACAGTGTCCTTATGTTGATTTTTCAACTTTATTCACCTTAAAACATAGCGACTCAGACTTTAATTCGGCAGATTGTGCGCCAGCGGTGGCAGTTGCTTATCTGTATTCTAAAGACCTTCCCATGGTGTATAAAGCCCTGTGACATCTACGCCAAACATATCTAAAATTCGCCCAACCGTTTCATTTACCATTGCCGACAACGAATCGGTTTTACTGTAAAACGCCGGCATCGGCGGAAAAATAATTCCGCCCATTTCGGTGACAATTGCCATATTTCGAATATGCACCAAATGCAACGGCGTTTCACGCGGCATAATGACTAAACGTCGCCGTTCTTTTAACGCAACATCCGCGCCACGCGAAATTAAATTATCTCCAAAACCATGCGCGACGGCGGCTAAAGTTTTCATTGAACATGGCGCGATAATCATGCCTTCGGTTTTAAACCCGCCACTGGCAATTGTCGCGGCAATATCGTGAATGCCATGTGTCACATCCGCTAACGCGCTTAAATCATCACGGGTCATGTCAAGCTCGTGTTTTAAATTGACCAAGCCCGCCGACGAAATTACTAAATGCGTTTCCCATTCAGGTTGGGCTTGTAAAACTTGCAGCATTCGCACGCCATAAATTGCACCCGTCGCACCTGTTATCGCAATGATTAAGCGTTTTTTTACATTCATTTAACGTCGTCTTTCTTTTTAAATTTATATGGCGTAGCGTTAGGTTTCGCTGCCTCGCTATCAATGACTTTATCGTCATCGTGCGTTTCATCCGTTTCGCCCTGCCCTTCTTTCATGGCACTACGAAAATTACGAATCGCGCCACCGACATCTGCGCCGACATTGCGTAATTTTTTTGTACCAAATAACAAAATAATAATGCCTAAAATTAAGGCTAACTGCATGACGCTAAAGTGCATTGTCGTCTCCTATTTTTGTTCACGTTGAGCTTTTTCATCCAAGCCCGATAAGCCAAATCGGCGATGTAATTCGTCTAAAACATCATTGGGATGCAATCCTTGTTGCGCCAACAAAACCATGCAGTGAAACCATAAATCGGCGGTTTCATAAATAATTTGCTGGGCATCACCGTCTTTTGCCGCAATGACGACTTCAGTGGCTTCTTCGCCGATTTTTTTCAAAATCGAATTCAGTCCTTTTTCATACAAACTGGCGACGTAAGATTTATCGCCAGATTGTTCTTTGCGCTGTTCTAAAACTTGCGCGAGTTGCATTAAGGTGTTGTTCATAATTTTGTGGATAACCTAACTTATCGAAGTAAAAGTAAAGATTGTTTTTGCCATGCTGGCAGAATTTGGTGTTTTAAAAATTGCTGAAATGCGTGCAATTCCGGATACGCGCCACAGACTTGCACAATGTAATTTAGGGTTCGTGGAATCGATTTTAAATAGTCCGATTTGTCATCACGCAAATGCAATCGCGCAAAAATACCACACACTTTCAAATGCCGCTGCATGCCCATTAAATCAAACCAACGTTTAAACTGGATAAAATCTACATCGACCACTTTTTCAGTTTTCAATTGCTTAAAATAATCGTGCAACCATGTGTCAATTTTTTCATCTGACCAATCGATATAGCAATCACGCAGCAATGATACAATGTCATACGTTAGCGCACCGCGTACCGCATCTTGAAAATCCAAAACACCCAATTCACCATTTGGCAACACCATCAAATTACGCGAATGATAATCCCGATGCACACACACAACAGGCTGTTCTAACGCCGAATCGATCAAAATACGTTGCACGTTTTCCCATAAATCCTGCGGCAACTCGACATCTAAGAGTTGTTCAGCAAACCAGTCTTCAAATAACGCCATTTCACGACGCAATAATGCTTCGTCATAAGCGGGTAAATCCGCATTTAATAAATTTTCGTGCCGGTGTAACGGCAATAAGCCTTGCAATGCGCGAGTGTAAAATTCTGTCGCCGTTTGCTCATTCAATACGTCAAGTAACCATTGTGAGCCAAAATCTTCCAACAATATAAAACCGTCATCAAGATTGTGTTGCAAAATAGTCGGCGTATTGACCTCCGCTTGTTTAAATAAATTCGCAATGTGCATAAATGGCACAATGTTTTCTTTATCTGGCGGCGCGTCCATGGCGATAAACGTTTTGTCTTCAATTGTGACGCGAAAATACCGGCGGAAACTTGCGTCATTTGAAGCCGGTTCACAACGCGCCACTGTCAATAAGCAATCGTTTTCGAGCCAATCAAGCAACGTCATTATTCTTAAATCATTTAAAATCATGTTGTTTAGTTAGAATGCAGTCGTAAAAGTAGGTTAAAATGCGTATCAAAGCGTTCTCGCATTCTATCGATTTATCCTTCACTCGGCTATTTAAACAATCATCCTTATGCAGCGTCGTTTATTCTTACTTCTATTATCATCGTTGTTTTATACCAGCCAAACTGCTGCAAATCCAGCAGCGTGGAACTGTGAACAAAGCAAAGATGGTAAAGAATGGGTATGTAGTGGTGCAGCAAAATCGGTTGAAAATGCACCGACATCTAAAGTCGAAACACCTGTTAAATATGAACCTATTGTTGAAAAACCAGCCGTCATTGAAGCGCAACCCGTTGTTGAAAAATCTACCCCGATTGCTGAAGCGATAAAGCCAGACCCCATCATCACGCCAGCACCAGCAGTTGAAAAATCGACTATTGAAATTGAAACACCTCGTCCCATTCCAACTATTGTCGAAACACCTGTCTCAAGTGCGGGTGAATGGAAATGTGATGCCTCAAAAGGCAATGAATGGAATTGCCAGCAAACCAAAAAGTCAAATTTTGCCGGAAGTGGCGAAAATTCAGCCGAAATTAAAACGGTTTCCACAAAATCCGAATCCTCATCAGGTCTTGGCATATTATCGCCTGCGTTTGATAAGACACAAGAACAAACATTTAGCGTCTTAAAATCGCAGCTCAAAATCGACCCGTGGCAACATTGCACAAATCCCAATGCGCCCAAACAACTATTGCCCCGCAAAAATAAAAATTTACAAAATAATGCTCCCATCGACGTAAAATCAAACTATTCAGAGATTTTTGAAAACGAAATCAGCAGTTATTTTGGTAATGTTGAAATCAAACATGCCGATCAAACGATGTCTTCCAATACGGCGAATTACGATAATGTGGCAGAAACGTTAGACGTTCACGGTGATGTTTATTACAACGATGATGAACTTTCCGTGCATACTAATACGGCAACGTTTGACTTAGCTAACGACCAAGCTAAATTGCGCGATGTATTATTTATTGCCCCCACTGCGTCGTTACGCGGTCATGCGGGCGCAGTTTACCGAGATAGCAAAACGATTTCTCGTTATCAAGATGTAGCATACACCAGTTGCCCACCCAGTAACCAGGACTGGATTATTCATGCCGATGAATTAAAAATTGATAAAGAAGATGGCAGAGGTTCTGCACGAAATGCGTGGTTAGAATTCAAAGGCACACCGATTTTTTATTCACCTTACCTTTCATTCCCGACAGAAAGTCGGCGAACATCCGGTTTTCTCTCCCCATCATTCGGTAATACACAACACAGCGGTTTCAACTTTAGTTTGCCCTATTATTGGAATATTGCACCAAATTACGATGCGACGATTAAACCTCGTTATTTAAGTCAACGCGGCATGTTACTTGCTGGAGAGTTTCGTTATTTAACAGAATCGTCACAAGGAAAAACGAATGTTGAATTATTACCTAACGATTATTTACTAAATAACAAACCGCGTTATTTTGCTTCTATAAAAAATACCACGCAATTTACCGATAAAATTCATTCCAACGTGGATTTGGCTTACGTTTCAGATAAAAATTATTTTGCTGACTTAGGTAGTGCCTTAACTTTAACAAATTCCAGTTTTATAAAAAGTCAGGCAGACATCGGCTATTATGGTGACAGTGTTAATGCCATGGCAAAAGTTGAAAATTATCAATCAATTGATAAGGCTTTAACCGGTGGGAATTTACCGTATCGCAAACTGCCACAAATCAATGTCAATTTGAAACATAATTTTGATACCGTGCCAGTCAATGCGGCAATGGATAATGAGTTTGTTTATTTTCAACACTCCACTTTATTGAACGGGCAACGCAGCAATATCAAACCGTCAGTTAGTTTGCCGCTGCAATCTGCAAGTGCTTACATTACGCCAAAAATGGCGGTGCAATATACCAATTATTTTTTAAGCGATCCCTTGAAAAGCGGTTATTCTTCTCAAATATCGCGTACGTTACCCATTTTTTCCACCGACAGTGGTATGACATTTGAGCGTAATTTAAATTTTGGCGGTAACGCCTTTTTGAATACGTTGGAACCTCGTCTATTCTATTTATATATTCCGCGTACAAATCAAAACGATATACCATTATTTGATACCGCTGCTTACGACATTTGGTTTAACACCTTATTTCGTGAAAATCGGTTTAGTGGTATTGATAGGATGCAAGATGCGAATCAAGTTACAACAGCAATCACTTCACGTTTGATTGATGAAAAAACCGGTAAAGAACGCCTGAAACTCAATTTAGGTGAAGTTTTCTATTTCCAAAACCGAACCGTAACATTGCTAAATTATCCGATTGAAACGCACAGTTTATCTAATATTATTGGGGAATTGAGTGCGCGCATTAACGATCATGTCGCCATCGATTCGGGCATGCAATGGGATCCGTATAATAGAGAAATTAGTCGCGGCAAAGCGATTTTACATTTAACCAATCGCCCCAACGAAATCGTGAATTTAGGTTATCGTTATCGTAAGGACGTTTTAGTCCCAAATCGGGCGAACGACATCATTCAAAGTGATGTATCGTTTCATTGGCCAATTTACGATACTTGGTCGGCAGTTGGACGCTGGCAATACTCGTTGCTTTATAATTCAACGCAAGAAAGTTTTTTTGGGATTGAAAAGGAAAATTGTTGCTGGCGGTTTCGCGTCGTCGGTCGGCGTTACGTCAACAATTTAAATGTCTTGCCGAATCAAAGCGGCGTGATACAACAAGATGTTGCGGATGCACAAGGCGTAAGTCAAACGGGCGTATTTTTCCAAGTTGAACTCAAAGGCTTAACCGGTATGGGCGAAAAATTAGACACATTCCTTGAACAAAATATTTACGGTTATCGAGCACCACAACAATGAAGTTTAAATTAAGACTTAAAAAAAATCAGCAAATTGCCCTACTTTGTGGTGCATTACTTTTTCCTTTCACAGCACCTGCTGAAGTATTGGATAACATTATTGCCATCGTCGAAGACGACGTGATTTTAGAAAATGAATTGCAAAGAGAAGTTAGCACTATCGAACAACGTATTGCCGCAAGTAAATCACCAATACCGCCGTTATCGATTCTGCGTCGCCAAGTTTTGGAACGTATGATTGTTGATAAGTTACAGCGGCAACTCGCCGATAAAGCAGGCATTAACGTTAGTGAAGAAATGTTGACTTCATCAGCAACAGATATTGCGCGACGTAATAATATGACGTTAGATGAATTTCGCGCCGAACTCGAAAAACAAGGTATGAATTACGCCAGTTTTTTGGAGAATATGAAAAACGAAATTATCGTGAATGAATTACGCGGACGTGAAATTGGTGGACGCATTAAAGTAACCGACCGTGAAATTGAACATTATTTGGAAACCCAAGGCAAAGTAGGCGAAGAATTAAACCAATATCATTTGGGACATATTCTGATTGCGCTTCCAGAAGGTGCTTCTGCGGCTGCAATTCAAAAAGCCCAAGCCAAAGCAGAGGAATTGGTAAAAAAATTACGCACCGGTCAAGATTTTACCCAAACGGCAATGAGCGAATCGAACGATGGTAACGCGCTTAAAGGTGGCGATTTAGGCTGGCGCACGTTACGCGATATGCCCACCTTATTTGTGAGCGAAGTCGATAAATTACGCCAAGGAGATGTTTCTGAACCGTTGCGTAGTCCAAGTGGCTTTCACATTATTAAAATGTTAGAGCGTAAAGGATTGGCTGACACGCACACTATCGTTAAAACTAAAGTACGCCATATTTTGATTAAAACCAATGAATTAGTCGATGATGCGGAGGCTAGCAAACGTTTATGGACATTAAAGGAACGCATTGCTAATGGTGATGATTTTGCAGCACTTGCTAGAGCGCATTCAGACGATAAAGGCTCGGCAATCAAAGGCGGTTCGCTCGATTGGGTAGAACCCGGCGCGTTAGTCAAACCCTTTGAAGAAGCAATGAGTAAATTAAAAATTAACGAAATTAGCGATCCCGTACAAACCCAATTTGGCTGGCATCTCATTCAAGTGTTAGATCGAGAAAATCGTGACAATAGCGCAGAATTCAAAAAAAATCAGGTTCGCGAGGCAATTCGTAAACGTAAAATCGAAGAAGAGACCGAATTGTGGATGCGAAAATTACGCGATGAAGCCTTCGTCGAAATCTATTCAAATCGTCTTTAACCCATTATTTGTAATATGGTAGAAGTCAATTCTTTTGAAACTATTACGCGGCAACTGCGAGCGATTCTTAAACATCGTCATCTCGATGGTAAACGTAACGCGGTGCAAATTTTAGCGACCGAATTAGAAATTAGTACATTAGATTGCGCGGCGGCATTATTATCGCTGCGTTTTGAAGGCGAAGTGACAACGCCTCCGCCCCCGCCAATTACCATTATTCCTGTTGAACCGATTGAATTGCCACCGATTAAAATGCAACGCTATCGATTGGATGTTGGTAAAAAACAACGTCTTGAATTGGAAATGTTAAAAAATTTACTGGTGGAAGAATCGGGCGTTGATAGAAATAACATTCAAAACGTGAGTATTCGCAACGACTACACACTATTGGAATTACCCGAAGAAATGCCATCGGATATTTTTTTACATTTGAAAAACATTGATGTAAATGGCTATAAATTAAATATTAAACGCTTAAAAGTGCGTAAATCTACGCCAAAATCCCACAGTAATCGCTTCCGGCGCAAACGCTAATCATGACAAATATTGAATATATAAAAAAACCTGAGCAACTTGACGACTTGTGCAAGCGTATTGAAAATGCCCCGTGGATTGCGGTCGATACGGAATTTTTGCGCGAAAAAACCTATTATCCAAAATTTTGTTTATTGCAATTAGCCACACCCGATTGGGTTGCGTGTGTTGACCCGATTGCTTTACCGAATTTAAAAGCCTTATTTGATGCCATCTATAATCCTGCAATCACAAAAGTGTTTCACTCCTGCCGCCAAGATTTAGAAATTTTTTATCAATTAACAGGAAAATTACCCTCACCTATTTTCGATACTCAAATCGCCGCACCGTTGCTGGGTTTTCAAGATAATACGGGCTATAGCATGTTGGTTTCGAGTTTTTTAAATATCAATTTAAACAAAGCCCACACACGAGCCGACTGGAGTCATCGACCTTTAACGGAGGATGAAATTCAATACGCTGCCGACGATGTGATTTATTTGTGTCAAATTTATCAAAAAATGGTTAAACAATTAACTGAATTAGGACGGGCTAATTGGTTGCGTGATGATTTTGCTGCGCTAGAAAATCCGGCGATGTACGAAACAGAACCTAAGAATGCTTGGTTGCGTGTAAAAGGTAAAAATAAATTAACGGGTAAACAATTGTCGATTATTCAGGCAGTTTCCCAATGGAGAGAAGCAACCGCACAAAAAGAGAATCGCCCAAAAAATTGGTTATTGCGTGATGAATTGTTGTTTGATTTTGCAAAATTACAACCCGAAACGATAGAGACATTGTCAAAAATTCGAGGTATTAGTGAGCGTATAGTAAATTACTACGGTAAGGAATTATGTACGTTGGTTAAAACTGCTAAAACCACACCACCTTTGCCTTTGCCGATATTGACAAAAAACATTTCAGGTAAAGATCCGCAGCAAGAAGCGATTATTGATATTTTATTTGCGCTAGTACGAATTCGTGCAGAAGAAAATTTGTTAAATCCGACCATTTTAGCAACGCGCAATGATTTAGAAGCGTTACTTAACGGCGATGAGGAGGAATGTATGTTGCTGAGAGGTTGGCGTTTTTCAATGGTTGGTAAAGAATTACAGCAATTGTTGCGTGGCGAATTACAGTTAAAAATCGAAAACGGTAGATTGCAGTTTATTGAGTAAATGAATGAGTTGAAAAATTATCAGTCGATAGTTTTTCAACTCAGACAACAAAAAAGCCCAAAATCATCAATATTTTAGGCTTTTCGTAAAAATAAGAGCTTGGCAATTCCCTACTTTCGCATGGCAAACTGCCACACTATCATCGGCGCTAAGCGGTTTCACTTCCGAGTTCGAGATGGGATCGGGTGGTT
>CAILJB010000004.1 GCA_903834465.1 uncultured Pseudomonadota bacterium
AAAACGTTTGTTGGCAACATTTTGGAATGTATGCTCGCTTACGGCAAAGGTGAATTGGGTGAACAACCGATTTCGCTTGCAGATGTTGACCATTTGATTGTGATTGGTTCGGACAGAATGATGGAAGCGGTCAAACACGCGCGTTTTGATGTCTTGAAACCGTATTTGACCAAAGCGCATCATGCGGTGGGTTCAATCAATTCGCCGATGCAGTGCATGATGAAAGGCATTTGCGCTCAATGTTTGTGTAAACACATTGATAAAGACAGCGGCAAAGAGTTCTTTGTTTATTCGTGCTACAACCAAGACCAAGATTTGGATAAAGTCGATTTCCCGAATTTGAATGCGCGTCTCAAACAAAACACCGTGCAGGAAAAATTGTCTAATCTTTGGCTGGATTATTTGTTGACGAAGTAAGATGAAAAGTGAGCTAGAACATGAAACTGTTTTAGCTCACTCATTTAAGCAAAAAAGAAAAACCTTAGTTGCTCAATTTAAAATCATTTGAACGGTTTTTTTACCAACTCTGCTATTTCAGCTTTTAGTTGGATTCCAGATTCTTGACCGCGTTTATAGGCAGCCATGTGAGTGGGGTCAATATCGAAACTTAACTCTACATCAGGCTGTAACAAAGTAGTACAAAGTCCTTTTTTAAATGACAAACCACGTCCTTCTGTAATAGTAGCAATTTCAACTGAAATTGTTGCCATGCCTTAATTCCGTGTTCCGCAAACGTTGTCCCAATTTCTACCGCAACCAGCCATAGCAGTTTTTGTTTCTTGTTTAACACGTTTTGCAATACCTAATTTTGGTTTGCTTATTGCTGCTGTTTTCATAAAAAATACCTCGAATTGAAAGATTAAAAATAAAGGCAAAAATGCCTCGTTGCTTTTCGATATTAACTTGAAAGTTGTAATCGAAAATGGGGATAAGTAGGTTTTTCACGGCTTTCATATTGCCTACCTAAATCTGTTGATACGCCCAATTGCGCGTAAATTTCATGTTGGTTTAATCCATTCATCAGCATTTTTGCTGCTGTCATGCGTGCGGATGATTCACGACAGTGATTTTCTGCGGCAGCAAGTGGATTATTCGAATACAACAACGCATCACCAGGACATAAACCATTGCACCAAGCGCAACGTTCATGCGTCCCACATTCGTCAAAACTTTTTAACGTTATGCTTTGCCACGCACTGAGAAAATCGTTAGTTGATACATTTTTGAGTGAATCGCTGTTTAATTCAGAAGTTTGTTTTTGAAGTTGGCTACGTTGCCATGATGGATAAAATCCTTTTTCTCGAACATTGCCAATATGCACTGGAAATGCAACGCAAGGGGAAATTTGACCTTCAGGGTCGATTGAAAGCGTTTTACGTCCTGCACCACAAACAGGTTTATCAAGGATTTTTTGAACGTCTTTTTTGTCCCAATTATTCTCCATATCGCCAACGAATAAAGGACTTCCAGCCGTTGCAGCTAAGGCAACCATTTCAGCAAAGGGTAATTCGTAATTTAGTGGTGCTTTTTTACCATCTAATGCTGGCGATAAAAGTGAATCAATTACCACGTTGATATTTAATTTTTCGCCTAATTCGCGTGTCAATTGATAGCCGTGTACAGTTTGTTGCATCTGCACACTTTTCATAACAGCTTTGATATTGGAATTTTTGAGCATTGACAAAGCGTCAACGGATTTTTGAAATGAACCTTTTACATTAGTGATGCTGTCGTGAATTTCAGGATTGCTGCTATAAATGCTGATTTCAACTGCATGAAGCCAAAGCGGTTTTAATTTTTCAATAAAATCATCGGTTAAACGTAATCCATTTGTGTATAAAACAACTGATAATCCACGACTACGCGCATAGCTAACAATTTCAAAAAAATCTTTACGCAAAGTTGCTTCGCCACCGCTAATTGTTAGACGAAAAACACCTGCTTTCACTAAATCATCGATTAAAGCAAAAGATTCTGCTGTGGTTAATTCATCACGATTGCGATTAGGTTTTTCATCCGATGTATGCGCTGCACCTGGATTAAAACAATGCACACAGATTTCATTACAACGATAAGTGATTTCCCAATGTGCAGAAAATAGAAAACCTTGCGAATAAGCCCATTCGCTTATTTCATATTCTAATTGTGCATCGGGGGTATTTTTGTCTTGCGTGGGTGCTGATAACGGTTCAGCGGTGAGGGAATTTTCTTGAAAATCGTATGAAACTAAAAGTTCGGCTTCGCTTAATTCGTCTAAAAAAGAAATTAAAGATTCTTCATCGATGTTACGAGTGGCAGCGTAATTGAGAAGATTGGCAAAAGAATTGTTTTGAGAAAGGAAAAACCACAAATCAGAAGATTCATTTTCGAGTAATAAATACTCATGATTCTTTTCATTGGAAATTAAAGTTTTGCTTTTATCAGTGTCGTTTAAATAAGTTCGATAAGAACACCACGACGCTATGCTATAACTGTTTGGCTGTTTGGCTGTTTGGCTGTTTGGCTGTTTGGCTGTTTGGCTGTTTGGCTGTTTGGCTGTTTGGCATGTTATTATTCCCGAAATTTTCGGCATAATATCACCTATAAATTCACTGGTAAATAGCCGCTAGCCTTTATTTTACAAGATTTTTGGGGGCTTAAAAATCTTCAATAAAATGCCAAAAATCGGCAAACCTGCGCCGCTCACGTCGTATCAAAAAGACGGTAAATTCATTAGTTTCTACGGCGACAATCACCCTGTTTATGCGGGTAACGTTGTGAAAGCGATGGCGAGCGCGAAAAATGGTTATCCCTACGTCGTGAAATTGTTTGAGCAAGAATTGGCAAGTTTGAATCCTTCGCAACAAGCTGAACGTGATGCGGCAGCGAAAAAGCTGTTTGCCCGTTTGGATGATTCGTTCAAAGCGACGATTGTTGAAATTGTGATTAAATCGACGTTGGCGGCAGAAAAATTTGAAGCGGGTCAATTCTATCGTGTGCAAAATTACGAAGCGTTTGCGCCAACCGTTGAAGGTACGGTTTTAGCGGCAGAAGGTTTAGCCTTGACAGGCGCGGAAGTGAACAAAGAAAACGGCACGGTTTCATTGATTGCGCTAGAAATGGGTTCATCATCGCGTTTGTGTGCAACGTGGAAAGCTGGCGACCCTGTTGTGTTGATGGGTGTAACTGGCACGCCAACCGAAATTCCAACAAATCAAACGGTGTTGCTCATCGGAGGCGGTTTAGGTAATGCGGTGTTGTTCTCAATAGGTAAAGCGTTACGCGCGGCAGGTAACAAAGTGATTTTACAATTTGGCGCGAGACCGTTTCAAAGTTGAAGACGTTGAAGCCGCCGCCGATGTTGTAATTTGGTCAGTCAATAAAGGCGAAAATGTTGTGCCTTTCACACCAATACGTCCACAAGATAAAACGTTCGTTGGTAACATTTTGGAATCGATGCTCGCTTACGCAATAGGCGAATTGGGTGAACAACCGATTTCACTCGCAGACGTTGACCATTTGATTGTAATTGGTTCGGACAGAATGATGGAAGCGGTCAAACACGCGCGTTTCGACGTTTTGAAACCATATTTGACCAAAGCGCATCATGCGGTGGGTTCAATCAATTCGCCGATGCAGTGCATGATGAAAGGCATTTGCGCTCAATGTTTGTGTAAACACGTTGATAAAGACAGCGGCAAAGAGTTCTTTGTTTATTC
>CAILJB010000005.1 GCA_903834465.1 uncultured Pseudomonadota bacterium
AAGTGATTCAAGTGAAACGAAAAAACTAAATAACTTCTAAAAATACTTAACAAAACTTGGAATCATTATGGCAAAAAATGTAGTTGTTATCGGCACACAATGGGGTGACGAAGGCAAAGGTAAATTAGTCGATTTATTGACTGAACAAGCGTCAGCGGTAGTTCGTTTTCAAGGCGGACACAACGCTGGACACACGCTCGTTATTGGTGGACAAAAAACCGTTTTACACTTAATTCCGTCAGGAATTTTGCATGAAAACGTGAAATGTTTTATCGGTAACGGTGTCGTTTTATCGTTAAATGCGTTGTTTGAAGAAATCGAAATTTTAGAAAAAGCAGGGCTTTCGGTTCGCAATCGTTTGTTGATTAGTGAAGCGTGTGCATTGATTTTGCCGATTCATGTAGCCATTGATCAAGCTCGCGAAAAAGCACGCGGCGGTAAGGCAATTGGTACAACAGGACGCGGTATTGGCCCCGCGTATGAAGATAAAGTTGGACGACGTGGTTTACGAGCAGGTGATTTATTAAACGCCGAAACATTTGCTGAAAAACTAAAAGAGTTGGTCGAATACCATAACTTCATGCTGGTGAATTATTACAAAGCCGAAGCAGTGAATTTCGACGACGTTTTAAAAGAAACATTGCGTTTAGGTGAGCAACTCAAACCCATGATGACCGACGTGAGTGAACTGCTTTATGCTGCACAAAAACGTGGTGATAATCTTCTTTTTGAAGGCGCACAAGGTGCATTGCTTGACATTGACCACGGCACATTCCCTTACGTTACATCTTCCAGCACCACCGCAGGTGGCGCAGCAACTGGCAGTGGTATTGGTTTGTTAAATTTCGATTATGTTTTAGGCATTACAAAAGCCTATTCAACGCGCGTTGGTAATGGTCCGTTTCCGTCAGAATTACATGATGAAATCGGTGAATATTTAGGCGTTAATGGTCACGAATTTGGTGCAACAACCGGACGTAAACGTCGCACAGGTTGGTTTGATGCCGTAGCGATGCGTAAATCAGCACAACTCAACAGTTTGAGCGGTATTTGTTTAACAAAATTAGACGTTCTTGATGGTTTAGAAAAAATCGGCATTTGCACTGCCTACAATATTGGCGGCAAAATCACAGAAGTCGCTCCGCTCGGCGCAGACTCTTACGAGCAATGCGAACCTGTAATTGAAGAAATGGCGGGTTGGTCAAAACCTACAGCAGGCGTTACAAATTATGATGATTTGCCTGAAAACGCGAAAAAATATATTCACCGTTTGGAAGAATTGGTTGGTGTAAAAATCACCGTTATTTCGACCGGTGCAGAACGCGATGAAACCATCGTTTTAGAAAATCCTTTCGCTTAACGGAGTAAAAATAAATGGCTGACACAGCAACAGTAGACGATTTAACGATTACCTACGAAGAAAACGGCATCGAAACGGTTAAAGAACTTGATAAAAAAGTATTAACCAAAGGCGCGTGGGCAACGGTTATGTATCGTTATCAAGAATGGAGTGCTGCGAAAGGTGAATACAGCGCGGATAAATACACCATTCGTCGTTATCAAAAACGCGATGGCAATTATCAGCAAAAATCAAAGTTCAATATTTCAAGTGTTGATCAAGCGAAAAGTATTATCGAGATTTTACAAGAATGGACGAAAGAATAGCTCGTATTTTGAGTTATTAGTAAGTTAGTTTAACCGCATCATTGCCCAACCACAGTTTTAACTGATGTAACAACTCATCAGTTGCCTCAACTCGCCACGCCTCACCTAATTGCAAGGTGGCGCGTGCGCTGGTGGCAAAATAATCAATCATTACCGTTGTTTTCCCCCCTTTGACAGGTTGTAATAATTCAGAAAGTTTTTCGAATTGGATTTGCCCATTTTTAAAAGTGAACTGCAAGGTTTTTCGCGCCTGTTCTATTGGATAAATCTTATCGACCGTCAATAACGGCACGTTTAAATAATTATCTAACGCCAAATTTCCTTCGACAATTAAAAGTCTATCTCGATGATCCGCCGTAAAAATGGCTTGAAACTCATCATACACTTCACGGTAAGCCGTAATTTCTAAACGTGCGGTATTGTCATCGAGTATTGCAAAGCCGCGTGATTTCCCTTGTTTATTTTGTCGTGAACCAATATCTATGGCTAGTCCTGCTACCCTAACGGGATTTGAACGGCGTTCTGGGACGATTTCAGCAATTCGCGCCGTTAATTTTCGCGGCGCAAGTTTGCGAAGTTCGTCGGCATATTGGTCAATGGGATGTCCGGTTAAAAACAAACCTAAAACCGCTTTTTCTTCGGTAAAACGAACTTTGTCTGACCAAGGCGGAACGTCTGCGGTATATGTTTGATTTTCAGATTCTTCTTCATCTGCCTCGCCGCCACCTAAACCAAATAAATCGCTTTGTCCCGCGAGTTTCATTTTTGCGTGATGTTCAGCAACACGCAATGCAGTTGGTAATTCCGCTAAATGTGCAGCGCGATTAGAATCGAATTCATCGAATGCACCCGCCCGAATTAGAGCTTCTGAAACACGCTTATTAAATTTGCGTAAATCAACCCGTTTGCATAAGTCATACAAATTAGAAAAAAAGCCATTTTTTTTGCGCTCTTCAATCATATCTAAAAGCGCGGCTTCACCCGCGCCTTTCAACGCACCTAAACCGTAAACTAATTCGCCATTATCGTTTACGGTAAATTTGAAATCCGAATAATTGATGGAGGGTGGGATAATTTTAATATTTAGGGCGCGACATTCTTCGATGTTGATAACGACTTTATCCGTGTTGTCCATATCAGCAGAAAGTACCGCAGCCATGAAAGCAGCAGGATAATGCGCTTTTAACCATGCTGTTTGATAAGCAACAAGCGCATAAGCGGCTGAATGCGATTTGTTAAAGCCATATCCTGAAAATTTATCGACTAAATCGAAAATATGATTTGCCGTTGATTCTTCAACCTGATTTGCCAACGCGCCTTTGACGAAAAATTCACGTTGATTTGCCATTTCTTTAGCATCTTTTTTTCCCATCGCACGGCGTAAAATATCCGCACCACCTAAAGTGTAACCTGACAACTCCCGCGCAATTTGCATGACTTGTTCTTGATACAAAATAACGCCATTGGTCGGTTCAAGAATCGGTTCTAATAAGGGGTGTGGATATTCAGCAGGTTTACGTTTGTGTTTAACGTTGACATAATCATCAACCATTCCCGATTCCAAAGGGCCAGGACGAAATAACGCTACGAGTGCGATAATATCGTTAAAACAGTCGGGCAATAATTTTCGGATTAACTCTTTCATACCGCGCGATTCCAATTGGAATACAGCGGTGGTTAGCCCTTTTTTCAATAAATCGTAAGAGGCAAAATCATCGCGTGGAATTTGACTAATATCGACCGGCGGCAAACCTTTTTTGGCATTTTGCGCGTTAATCGTTTGTAACGCCCAATCAATAATCGTCAGCGTCCGCAGTCCTAAAAAGTCGAATTTCACCAAACCAACCGATTCCACATCGCTTTTGTCGTATTGCGTGACTAAATTATGACCTTCTGGGTCGCAATACAGCGGCGCAAAATCCGTCAATTTCGTCGGCGCAATTACCACGCCGCCTGCGTGTTTTCCAGCATTTCGCGCCGTACCTTCTAGCGTCAACGCCATATCAATTAACGTTTTGACATCTTCCTCGTTGTTGTAGGCTTGTTGCATATCGGGGCTATTTTTCAACGCATCACTTAGCGTAATGCCCACTTCGGTTGGAATCATTTTGGCTAGTCTATCGACAAAACCATAACCCAATCCTAAAACACGCCCCACGTCACGAATAACCGCTTTTGCCGCCATCGAACCGTAAGTAATGATTTGCGACACTTGGTCACGTCCGTAATGGTCAGCAACGTAATCAATCACTTCGTCGCGTCTATCCATGCAAAAATCAATATCAAAATCTGGCATCGAAACCCGTTCAGGATTCAAAAAACGTTCAAACAGTAATTCAAATTCAATCGGGTCTAAATCGGTAATTTTCAAAGCGTAAGCGACCAACGAACCAGCACCCGAACCCCGACCAGGTCCGACAGGAATGCCGTGATTTTTCGCCCATTGGATAAAGTCGGCAACAATCATGAAATAGCCAGAAAATCCCATTTGCGTAATCACGTCGAGTTCAATTTTTAAACGTTCGTGGTAAGCATTTTCATCGGGAACAGGATGATGTTGCAGGCGTTCGAGCAAGCCTTTTTCGGATTCAGCGATAATTAAATCGTTAATCGTCATCCCTTCTGGCGTAGGGAAATCCGGCAAAAAGTTTTTACCCAAAACGAGCGTTAATGAACAGCGTTTTGCAATTTCAACGCTGTTTTTTAAGGCTTCGGGAAGGTCTGCAAATAACGTTTCCATTTCCTCAGTGCTACGCAAGTATTGTTGATCGGTGTAATCTTTTGGACGGCGGGCATCATCAAGAACACGCCCTTGATTGATACAAACCCGCACTTCATGAGCGGCAAATTCATCTTGTTTTAAAAAACGCACGTCATTGGTCGCAACAACAGGCAAATTTAGGGCAAAAGCTAATTCGACAGCCGCTGCAATATAACGTTCTTCGTCAGGTTTTCCGACGCGCTGTAATTCTAAATAAAACCGATTCGAAAATAAGTTTTTCCAATAGCTCGCAAAACGATAAGCATCGTCTTTTTTATCGGTAACTAACGCTTTGCCGACATCACCTTGCATCGCACCCGATAAAACAATTAAACCGTTATTATTTTGTTCAATCCATTCACGTCTGAGCATTGGCACGCCATCTTTAGATTGCCCGTGTTGATAGGCTTGCGACACGAGTTCAGTCAATGTGACATAACCGGCGTGATTGCTGGCAAGAAATGTTAATCGAAAGGGATTATCTGGTTCGTCTGGATTGAAAATTAAAACATCCGCCCCTGCAATCGGTTTAATACCTTGAGATGTAGCGGTTTTGTACATTTTCACTAAGCCAAATAAATTGACGTGATCTGTCACCGCAACAGCCGGCATATTTAAATCGGCTAATTTTTTGACCAGCGGTTTGATTTTAACTAAACCGTCAATTAACGAAAATTCGGTGTGAACTCTAAGATGTATAAAACGTGGCTGCATGGGTGTTGTAGGTTAAAGCAAAAAATAACAATCGGACTTGTCTGCTCAATCATAAATGAAAAAGGCAGATGAGCAGTTTTTAGGCGTTTAAATTGAATTGGTTTTTTTGGGAGTTTAGGACGCGCGTTTCAATTGCGTAACAGGATGCCCGCTTTAAGATTAAAGCTGTGTAATAATAACGCATCAACACTCTTTTTATCAGCGAATTTTTCATTTATGCCATCATTACGCTACATCAAAAAAATATTAGGCGCGTCTGTTTATGACGTTGCCATCGAAACCCCGTTAGATTTCGCCCGTGCTTTATCTAGCCGCACAAAAAACGACGTTTTTTTAAAACGTGAAGATTTACAATCCGTGTTTTCGTTCAAATTGCGGGGCGCGTACAACAAAATGGCGTTGCTCAGTGAAGCCGAAAAAAAGCGCGGTGTCATCGCCGCCTCAGCCGGAAATCACGCACAAGGTGTAGCGTTATCCGCACAACGGTTGGGCATTAACGCTTTAATCGTGATGCCCACCACAACGCCAGAAATCAAAAGCCAATCCGTCAAAGCCATGGGGGCAGAAATTGTTTTGTTTGGCGATTCTTACAGCGAATCGTGCGAACACGCTTACGAATTAGCCAAAAAATCAGGGCGCGTGTTTATTCATCCTTATGATGACGAAGACGTAATTGCAGGGCAGGGAACAGTGGCGATGGAAATTCTACGGCAACATACTGGCAGAATAGACGCTATTTTTGTACCTGTTGGCGGCGGTGGATTGATTGCTGGTGTAGCGGTTTACGCTAAATTTGTACGTCCTGATATTAAAATTATTGGCGTTGAACCAGACGATTCAGATTGTTTAAAGCAAGCCTTAGAAGCCGGTCATCGCGTTGTGTTAGAACAAGTGGGATTATTTGCCGATGGAGTTGCGGTTAAACAAATCGGCGTAGAACCTTTTGAACTAGCGCAAAAATATGTCGATGAAGTGATTACCGTTTCAACCGACGAAATTTGTGCCTCGATTAAAGATATTTTTGACGATACCCGCTCAATTGCTGAACCGGCTGGTGCGTTAGCAACGGCTGGCTTGAAAAAATATATCGAACGCGAAAATGTCACAAATCAAACAATGATTGCCATCGACAGTGGCGCGAACATGAATTTTGACCGTCTGCGTTATGTGGCTGAACGCGCTCAGGTGGGCGAGCATCGGGAGATTTTGTTAGCGGTGACAATTCCTGAAAAACCAGGTAGTTTCTTTAGTTTTTGCGAATTATTAAGTGATCGTAATATTACTGAATTTAATTACCGTTATTTTGATTCAGAGAAAGCACAGGTTTTTGTTGGTATTTCAAGTAACGGAATATCTCAAGATCGCACGCATTTAATTTCGCGGCTAGAGGAGAACCCTGATTTTAAAGTAGTTGATATGACAGAAAATGATTTAGCAAAAGAACATATTCGCTACATGGTTGGTGGACACTCATCTCGTGAACCCAAAGAATCCATTTATAGTTTTGAATTTCCCGAACGTCCTAGAGCTTTACTTAGATTTTTGAAAGATTTTGGTGCTTGGAATATCACCTTGTTCCATTATCGTAATCACGGTGCAGCATTTGGAAAAGTTTTGGTTGGAATAGAAATACCTACTGGTGGTGAAAAAATGTTTAAAGAAGCATTAAAACATTTCGGCTATAGTTTTCAGGAAGAAACAAATAAGCCTGCATACCAATTATTTTTAGGTGGACAAGCACGTTAAAATGCGCCGATGGATTTTATTTGCTGTATTGATAATTTTATTCAATACAGCCAGCGCAAATGACTTTGCCGCTGAAATTAAACATGCTGAAACCACTATCCAAAATAATTATTATTTTTTGGCAACGGATTTGGAATATCACCTCAGTCCACAAGCCAAAGATGCGTTGCAAAATGGTGTGCCGCTATTTTGGAGTATCAAAGTTAAATTACAACAACGCAGTATTTTATGGAATAAAACGCTGTTAAAACGCTTATTGCGTTATCGGCTGCAATACCATGCGTTGTTAAATATGTATCGTGTGCGAAATGAAAATACGGGCATAGTCAATAATTTTTCTACGCTTTCTGCGGCATTAAACAGCATGTCAACAGTGCGCGATTTACCGTTAATGGCAACTAATGATTTGTCTCCAGATGAACATTACGTTGTCGCGATTAAAATTCTTTTTGAAGACGACGAATTACCGTTGCCATTACAAACCCAAGTCATTGCAAACTCACAATGGCAATTATCCAGTGAATGGACGTATTGGGATTTGTTAAATTAAAACTCTAACCCTTTGACCAGAAAAATAACTATGCAAAACGAAATTGAACAAGTCCGCAAAACGGCAGAATTACTCCACAGCAAAGCTGAAGTTGAAACGGCATTGGATACGATGGCTCAACAAATTAACCAAATGCTCGCAGACCGAAATCCGTTAGTTTTATGTGTGATGAACGGTGGATTAGTGGTGGCAGGGCAATTACTGACACGATTAACAATGCCATTAACCATCGATACGATTAACGCCAGTCGTTACCAAAATAAAACTGTTGGTAACGATATTGAGTGGATTGCAAAACCACGCACATCATTAAAAAATCGCACTGTATTACTTGTCGATGACATTTTGGATGCAGGCATTACACTGGCAGCAATTTACGATTATTGCGTCGAACAAGGTGCAAGCTCGGTTTATACCGCCGTTTTACTCGATAAAGATTTGCCGCAAATTAAACCCTTGACCGCAGATTTTGTGGGTTTAAAAGTTGCCGACCGTTATGTGTTTGGTTACGGCATGGATTACAAAGGCTATTGGCGTAATGCAGATGGCATTTATGCGTGTGCAGGTTTGTAAAATGGCAAATGCAAAAAAATTTGGCATGGTCATGCTCGATATTGCCGGGACAAAACTTTTCGATTACGAACGCGAAATTATCAATCATCCCAACACCGGTGCGGTGATTTTGTTTTCTCGCAATTATGAAAGTCCCGAACAAATCACGACGTTAATTCAAAATATTCGCGCCGCGCGACAAGGTGATATTTTAATTGCTGTTGACCAAGAAGGCGGACGAGTTCAACGTTTTCAAAATGGATTTGCGCGTTTACCACCCGCGGCGTTGTATGAAAACGAACCTAAAATATCAGAAGTCGCAGGCTGGCTAATGGCTGCAGAATTGCTGGCTGTTGGGGTAGATTTTAGTTTTGCACCAGTGCTTGATGTCGATTTTGGCGTTAGTACCATTATTGGTAATCGTGCTTTTTCGAAAAATTCGGAAAAAGTCACGCAACTTGCCAGTGAATTTCGACGTGGCATGGTTCGCGCAGGAATGGCGGCGACAGGCAAACATTTTCCCGGTCATGGCGCGGTAGCGTTGGATTCGCATTTAACATTGCCAATCGATGAGCGTGATTTAGAGACGATTCGCAACAGTGATTTGCAACCGTTTCGGCAACTGATTTCAGAAGGATTAGAAGGCATCATGCCCGCGCATGTGCTTTATTCACAGATTGACGCGCAACCGGCAGGTTTTTCGGATTTTTGGATTCAAAAAATTCTGCGTGCCGAATTGGGTTTTGATGGCGTGGTGTTTAGTGACGATTTGAGTATGGAAGGCGCGGCAAGCGTCGGTGATTTTTCTGATCGAGCAAAAGTTGCGCTACAAGCAGGTTGTGACATGGTTTTGGTTTGTAATAATCCAACTGCCGCAGAGCAAGTTTTAGACGCATTGCCGATTGAAAATAATGCGGAACGTGAACGCCGTTTGCAAAAAATGCGCGGAAAATTTACGCAAAACCGTGAGCAATTATTCGCAACTAAACAATGGCAACAAGCAGAATGGCTGGTGCGTGATTTTACGCAACGCTATAGTTAAAAATGCGTTTTTTAAAAATAAAACTCCCTGCTGGTTTATCAATTGCCATTTTATGTGGCTTGATTTTATTGTCGTTGCAATTGATGAGCAGTGCCACGCAAGAATCATCCAAACTTAGCGGCATGTATTCGTGGCTGTTACTGGTCAACGGTGTGGGTACTGTCGCGTTATTAGGATTGGTTGGTGCAAATCTTTATTCGCTTACCCGCCAACTAAAACGCCGCGAAGCTGGTTCACGTCTTACGATTCGCATGGTGTCGTTGTTTGTTTTGCTCTCACTTGCACCAGCAGGAATCGTGTTTTATTTTTCGATGCAGTTTTTACATCAAGGTATCGACAGTTGGTTTAATGTCGAAATGGATAGAGCGATGGAAGACGCGCTCGAACTCAGTCAAGCCTCGCTCGACCAACGCATTCGTTGGAACAAAGCGCAAACACAACAACTTGTCGAAAAACTGTCAGAATTACCTGAATCGCAAGCCTCGCTGGAAATGGAAAATTTCCGCGTGCTGTCTGGCGCAGCAGAAATGACGTTATTTTCTCGTCAAGACAGAATTATTGCCTCAACAAGTGCAAATCCGAGTGATATTTTGCCCAGTCTTCCTGATGACCATACTTGGTTGCAATTACGACAAAATGGTGAATTCGCTGCGCTTGCACCGGTGCGCGATGATGAGTTGATGATTCGTGTCATTTTGAAAGTGAAAGCAAAAGAACCCCGTTATTTACAAGCCTTATATCCGGTGCCGGTTCGTATTGCGGATTTGGCGGATTCGGTAGAATTTGCGTTTGTGCGTTATCAGGAAATGAATTTTTTGCGTGATTCGCTAAAAATGACCTTTTCGCTCGCGCTATCGCTCGTGTTATTGATAAGTTTATTAGCGGCAATTTGGATTGCGTTTATCAGCATTCGCATGATTGTCGCGCCAGTAAAAGAATTGGTAAAAGGCACACAAGCCGTGGCTTCGGGGCAATATGATCAGCAATTACCTGTCATGGCACAAGACGATTTAGGTTTTTTGGTCGAATCGTTTAATGAAATGACGCATCGTATTGCCCGTGCCAGTCAAGAAACACGCATCGCCAGTTTTGAAGTGGAAAATCAACGTGCTTATTTAGAAACCATTTTGGCAAATTTAACTGCTGGCGTGATAAGTTTTGACGCGCATTATAAAATTCGTACCGCAAATCAAGCCGCTTACAAAATTTTTCACCTTAGCGAATCGCAATTTGTGGGAGAAACCTTATTAAATTTAGCGCAAGACTACACTGAACTCGCCGAACCCCTCAAAGCTATTCAACGTTTTTTAGAACAGGCGGATGATATTTGGCAACAACGTTTAGTATTTTTAGGTTCAAACGGACGACAAGAATTATTATGTCGCGGTACGCCGCTGTTTTCTCAAGATGGTCGCAAAGTGGGGGCGGTTGTCGTTTTCGATGATGTCACGGATTTAATTCAAGCACAAAAAAATGCCGCATGGGGCGAAGTGGCGCGGCGTTTAGCGCATGAAATTAAAAATCCGCTTACGCCCATTCAACTTTCCGCAGAGCGTTTGCAACATAAATTAGCCGATAAATTAGACGCTACGGATGCCGATATGTTGCAACGTTCGACGCGCACAATTGTGCAGCAAGTCGAAGCGATGAAAGAGATGGTCGATTATTTTTCAGAATATGCCAAACCGTCTAAAAAACAGGCCGTAAACATTGATTTATCTGCGTTGGTGCAGGAAGTGTTGTCGCTGTATGTTTTAAAATCGGGCGTACATTTTAATGTGAGTTGTGAAAATAGTGCGTTAATGGTTCATGGCGATCCGGTGAGTATTCGCCAAGTGCTACATAACTTAATTAAAAACGCGCTTGAAGCTATCGATGGGCAAGGGCAGATTGATATTGATGTGCATCGCGTGCAAAAAAATAATACCGATTTTATTGAGATAGCGTTACATGATGACGGTGTGGGTATTCAAGACGAACAACTCGAACAAATTTTTGAACCTTACGTTACCACCAAAGTTAAAGGCACGGGCTTAGGTCTGGCGATTGTGAAAAAAATTATCGAAGAACACGGTGGCGCGATTTGGGTCGATACGTCTCGAAAAGTTGGAGCAGGCTTTATTATTCAATTGCCAATGGATAGACGGTATTCTCTTCGCCAAAACCAAAACACCAACAATATAGCAGGCAATCCAATCGATGATGCGTAAATGAAAAAGTTGATATAACCGAATTTATCCACGATAACACCTGAAAAACCACCGAGTAATTGCGCGGGAAAAGTCATTAAAGAACTAAACAACGCATATTGCGTTGCGGTGTGACCACTGCCTGTTAATCCAGATAAATAAGCAATAAAAACGGCTGTGGCAAATCCGCCGCTTAAATTATCCGCACTAATGACACCGGCAAGTAAAGCTAAATCCGGTTTCGTATTTGCTAAGGCGGCAAACAATAAATTGGTGCTTGCCGTGGCAATTGCGCCAAACAATAACGGACGCATAACGCCATAACGCACGACAAAAACGCCACCTAACGCCGCCCCTGCAATGGTCATGAAAAAGCCAAAAATTTTACTGATTTCGGCAATATCTTTTTTATTAAATCCCAAGTCCAAATAAAATGGATTTGCCATTACGCCCATCGTGACATCGCTCATTTTATAAATGGCAATCAGCACTAAAATCAACCAACCCACATGCCCTTGGCGCGTGAAAAAATCTGTAAACGGATCAATGACTGCATTACGAACTTGGGTTAAAAACGTATTTTTTGAAATCGATGCAATGGTATTTTCAACCGCCGGTGAATTTAAACATAATGTCGTCATTACACCAAAACTCATCGCAGCCGCCATAACGAAATACGCCGTGTGCCAATCGAAAAATTCGGCGATATAAAACGACCCTGCACCAGCAACCAATAATGCTAATCGATAGCCTAAAACATACATTGCCGCCATCGCGCCTTGATATTCTGTCACAGTGGATTCAATACGAAACGCATCAATACTGACATCTTGCGTTGCAGAACAAAACGCCACCAACATCGCACAAGCTGCAATGGTGGTTAATTGAGTATGGGAATCAGCATTTGCCATGCCGATTAAACCAGTAATGATGCCGAGTTGCGCGACTAACATCCAACTTCGTCGTTGCCCTAAAAATCGAGAAATAATCGGCAAACGTACTTTATCGACAATCGGCGACCAAATTATTTTTATTGAATACGTCACGCTCACCCAACTAAAAAAACCAATAACTGAACGTTCTACCCCTTCGTCGCGCAACCATGCCGAAAGCGTTGAGAAAATCAGCAAGTACGGTAAGCCTGCTGAAAATCCCAATGCAATCATACTTAAAATTTTTGGTTGAATATAAACCGCGAAGGCGGTACACCACGTTTTTTTTGCTGTCATGAATTATATTTTGGAATGATAAATAAATTGGAGAATAAGAAATTGCCGTGAACACATATATACATGGTTGTTTCGCTGTTATCAATTTAAAATCAACCCGCGATATATGTATTTTTTAAACAAACGAAGGGGATTTTTATGAAAAATATTTATGGATTCACCGTGACAACCATCGACGGCAAACAAACATCATTATCAGAATACAAAGGAAAGGTATTGCTGATTGTTAATGCTGCCAGTTATTGCGGATTTACGCCACAGTACAAACAGCTTCAAGAATTATATTGGAAATATAGCGATAAAGGCTTTACCGTTTTGGTTTTTCCATGCAATCAATTTGCAGGACAAGAACCTGATGACAATTCGCAAATCGAGCAATTGTGTCGTTCCAATTATGGTGTAACATTTCCAATGTTTACCAAAATAGACGTAAATGGTGAAAACGCCGAACCGTTATTTTCATATTTGAAATCGACGTGCCACGGATTATTTGGTACGGAAGCGATTAAATGGAATTTCACGAAATTTTTGGTGGATTCAACTGGCGTTCCGGTGAAACGCTATGCGCCCATTATTCCGCCGAGAATGATTGCAAAGGATATTGAACATGAATTGTCTTTTTAATGTATTCATGCAATATGACTTTTTACAGATTCTCTGATGATTTTAGCCAAATGCGCTACGCCTGTTCCGATAAAATCAGGATTGGCTAAAATCAAGTACAACGGCACTTCCAATACGCCACCCTTTCTTAGAGGTAGTGGCGCAAGTATTCCTGTTTTTAATTCTTCGGAAATATGTTCTTCTGGTAGCCATGCAAAACCAAATCCCATACAAACTGCCTGAATTGACGTACTAACATGCCCGACTGTCCATCGCTGGTCAACTTCAATCGTTGCGGCTTTTCGGTCACGCTTGCTACCCGAATCACGCACGACTATATGTCGATGGGCTTGCAAATCCCGATTAGTCAATTCTCGCCCGTATTGATGCAGCGGATGATTAACGTGAGCGACAGCTATCAATCTGACTCGCATCAATAATTCACCTAAAAAACCAGATAGTTGATGCGGAGAAATCACTAAATCCACATCACCTTTGAGTAACGCATCTGCTGTGCCGCCTAAAACGGATTCAATCAATTCCACGCGAGTGCGAGGGCTTTCTTGCCCAAAACGATTCAAGCAAGTCAGTAATAATTTGGGTGGAAAAAGAATTTCTGCGGCAATATGAATTTCTGCTTCCCAACCTGCTGAAAGCCTGTGCGCGGCTTTTTCTAAATCACTCGCTTCATTGACTAATGCTAACGCACGTCGATAAAGCATCTGCCCCGTATGTGTGAGAATTGCCTTGCGTCCTTGGATTTCAAATGCTTTCACATTTAACAATGATTCAATTTTTTGCACCGCATACGTTACAGCAGATTGGCTTTTATTGAGAATTTCAGCGGCTTGGGCATAACCACCCGCGTCAACCACTGCGATAAGCGATCGCCATTGTTCAAGCGTGATATGAGGTGTCATAATTCATCTGAATTTTAGATTGATAATAGCGGTTTATTATACTTTTTTATTCAATAAATTGACGGTTTAATATCATCACTTTAACGACGAACGGGAAAAGCCCCATGAAAAAACTATTACTCATCAATTCCAGCATTTTTTCTTCAGCCGGAGAGTCTAGCCAGCTCACGAAGCAATTTGTTGTTGAATTGCAAAGAAATATGCCAGATATACAAATAACGGTACGAGACCTTGCAAAAAATTCTTTACCTCATTTGAATGCTGAACGAATCATTGCATTTTCTACAGAATCTGAAATGCACACGCCAGAACAACAAACGCTAGTTGAGCAATCGGATGCGCTTATTGAAGAACTTAAACAAGCACAAATTATCGTTATTGGTTTGCCGATGTATAACTTGGGTATTCCTTCAACATTAAAATCATATTTCGACCACATTGCTCGTGCGGGCATCACCTTTAGATACACTGAAAATGGTTCACAAGGATTATTGATGGGTAAGAAAGTGTATATTTTTGCCACTCGTGGCGGAATGTATGCGAGGACACCGCTTGATACGCAAACTGATTATGTTCGCAATTTTCTCGGATTTATTGGCATTGCCGATGTTGAATTCGTTTATGCAGAAGGACTTAATTTGGGAGAAAAAACAAAAATCGAATCATTAACTAAAGCTCATCAACTACTTATCTCATTGGCTAAAACAGCCTAAAAAATAGGAACTACCATGAAACGCATTACATTTTTACTTTTGACCGCCGCAATTTCAACTTCTGCTTTTGCCGCACCAGAAACCTACGTTATCGACAACACGCATACTTATCCACGTTTTTCTTATAGTCATTTTGGTTTTTCGACACAATTAAGTCGTTTCGATAAAACTTCGGGGAATATCACTATTGATCGTGAAGCAAAAACAGGTTCGGTCAATGTTACGATTGATACAAAATCAGTCAATACAGGTTTCCCTTTGTTTAACGAACATATCCAAGGCTCAGATTTTTTAGATACAGCAAAATATCCAACGGCTACGTTTACGTCCAATAACGTTAATTTCGATGGCGACAAAATCGCATCGATAGATGGAACGCTTACGCTCAAAGGAATTAGCAAACCTGTTACGCTATCTGTCACCTCTTTTCAATGTATGCCGCACCCACTGTTAAAAATAGATGCTTGCGGAGCTGATGCGACAACTGTTGTTAAACGTACAGATTTCAATATGGGAAAATATGCGCCTAACGTCGGTGACGATGTCACGATTACGCTATCCGTTGAAGCCGTTAAAGAATTAAAACTATTTAAATAAAAATTCTGATTTAATCCACGATAGCTATAGCAGACTTGCGTTTTTCCGTAGAAAAATGCAAGTCATCTTGAATTACATTTGTGATTGTAAATAATTTTGTATACCGATTTTTTCAATCAGTTCCAATTGAGTTTCTAGCCAGTCGATATGTTCTTCTTCGCTTTCTAAAATGTGGGAAAATATTTCTCGTGAAACAAAATCTTTCACGCTTTCGCAATATACAATCGCTTCACGCAATAACGGTACAGCGATATTTTCTAACTTTAAATCACATTGCAACATTTCCTCAGTGTGTTCACCGATTAAAATTTTGCCGATGTTTTGCACATTAGGCAGTCCTTCTAAAAACAAAATCCGCTCAATCAATTGATCGGCATGTTTCATTTCGTCGATGGATTCGTGATACTCTTTTTCGTTAAGTTTGTTCAAGCCCCAGTTTTTATACATTCGGGCATGTAAAAAATATTGATTGATTGCCGTTAATTCGTTTTCTAACGCTTTATTGAGAAACTCAATAACTTTGCTATCGCCTTTCATGTTTCATCCCCTAAGCTAGAGCAGCAAGCTGATAATGTTCATTTTGCTCGCCATGTTGTTTTAATAATGTTTTGATTTCTTTATTACATTTACCACAATCTTTACCAACACCTAAACAATGCGTTAAATCTCTTCTCGTACACACACCGCTTTCAATGGCATTAACAAGTTGTTTATCTGTCACAGCTTTGCAAATACATATATACATGGTTGTTCCTGCGTTATCAAATTTTAAAGTTTGTCTGAACTAGCAACACGAATAATTGCCATCATGCCACCGTCTTCATGTTCCAAAATATGACAGTGATAAACAAAATCGCCAGCAATTGCGAATGGAATTTCCACCGTCACGGGAGATGTTTTACAACTATTTTTTCGCCAGGCACTTACCGTCCCATCACAACCATTATCTCCTGAAAATAAAGGTACGCTGTCTTGGAGAATGCCATCAATAGTTTGCGTGCTATCTCCATTTAACTCTTCATTGGTCAACACTCGAAATTTGGTTTGATGAATATGAAAGTTATGATCTTCAGTTGCTAAATTTACGATTTCCCAACGCTCATTAACGGGTGTATTACCCGTAGCTAATGGCAAACAAATGGAGCTTTTTGCATCAGGAAATGCCGCCACATCCTGAAAAGAACCTGGTACAGATTTTCCTTTGTCATCCACAAGTTCAAAACCTAAACCAAAATCTGCATCGGATGGAATACCAAAGAAAATACGCCGTTTCCAGCCAGCAGGTAAAGGTTGGCAATTTGAAGTTGGACTGATTGCCGTATTTGTAGCAGTAAGTTCTTGAGCAATTGCTTTGAAATTTAAGCCTACTGCATCATGTTTACTGTCAGCAACAGTCAAAATTGGCTGGACATTGCTACTTTTACTATTTGAAAAAATGATTTGTGCTAAATCAACGGCTGGCCAAGCATCGCCGGTTAATCCTGTTGAATAACCTGTTGTTTGGAAAATAGCTTGACTGCCATTGCCGTTAATTATTTTGCCATTCAAATCACGATTAAGAACCCACACTTCAGCGCGTGTACCTGGCATCATGTGCAATTTAGTGACGCAAATCGCAGAATTATTGGTGTATGCGCTAGGACAGGCTACCGATTCAAATTTAGCCCCGCCAATTTGATTGATATTATTTTGAGAAATTCCATTGGGTGGCGTGACACTAATACCGTCGATTGAGACTAGCTGCATCATCATATTGCTCGGAGTAACATTGATTTTTTTAGCTAACTGCAAATCATAAGTAACGCTTCCAGAAGCATTCGTAATACGCCAAATTTCGCCGCCAGAAGAGTTAACATTGATGGTTGGATTACGTTGACCATTGATAGTGAAATACCATTTTCCACCGCTTACATGATTACATGTACCTGCTATTGTTGACTGTGTTGGATTATCACAAAATTCTGGATCCTCTTGATCATGCAAACTTCCATCGACATTGACTTGACCATCTTTGAGAATCAAATGACGCACATTAACATTGCTTGGAAGAGTAGGGACATAATCGTTGACTTTTCCCACCGTAATAATGCCAGACAAGCCTGCGGAAAGCTGATTTAAAGAAATACCATGTGCATGCGGATGAAACCAATACAAGCCAGATGGATGATGATTTGGCAACGTTATTTGATAATCGGTTGCATCCATTTTTACATCGCCATGTAAATGCGATGACGATGTCATATTGGGCATTCCGTTATTTGAATTAAATGTCAAAACAAATACGTTGTCTCCATACGTTGGATTTTTAGTAGAAGGATACCTAGGCGATACCAGCATGCCATGAGTATGGATATTTGTTGGGTTTTGCAACAAGAAACTTTCGGTGGGTTCGTCTTTATGCTTGGATTCGGGTATTTGAGGCAATTTGTTGACTAAATGTATTTTTAGCGTATCGCCAGCATTGAGTTGTAATCGCGCACCGCTGTAAGGATTAGTATTCGACTTGCCTGTTTGGCACGATGAACCATCTTTGTTCGCGTATTGACGTTTACAAATTTCATACGCCCAACCCGTCACATTAGTCAACGTATTAACCTTGACAGGTTTGGCAATCATTAACAAATCAAGCACTTTATTACTACTGGTGAAAACCGGCGGCTCAACAAGTTCTGCGCTATTTGCAATCATCGAACCGCTCAGAATCAGTGTAATCACTGTAGATAAAAAAAACATTTTCATGACAATTGCCTTCATTCTTTAAATAAGAATGATTATCATTTTAATTTTTCATTATGTCAAATGGTTATTTAAGTTCAATTTTTTACAGCTTTTTTACATGAATTTAGATTACATTGCATTCAGTTTCTTTCACATCGTGGGGGTTTTATGAGTGTTATTTATTTGGGATTATCCATTGTTTTTTTTGTGATTACGGTTGCGTTAGTTCGCGCATTTGAAAAGCTGCGGGGGCAATCATGAATGAAATTTATCTGTTGAGCGGGGCATTAGCATTAGCCATTTTTGTTTATTTGGTTGCTGCACTTTTTTATCCGGAGAAATTCTGATGACCAGTAACAGTTTTTTGCAAATCATCTTTTATGTCGCAACGTTGTTGCTACTTGCCAAACCACTCGGTGGTTATATGGCAAACGTTTATCAAAATAAGCCTACGTTATTGACAAACCTATTCGAGCCAATTGAGACGTTTATTTACAAAATAAGCGGCATCCATCGAGAGGAGGAAATGCACTGGACAGACTATGCGATTACGCTTCTCACATTTAGTTTGTTAAGTACCTTAGCTGTTTTTGCATTGCAGTTATTTCAAGCAAATTTACCTTTCAATCCTCAAAATCTTCCAAGCGTCAGTCCAGATTCATCTTTCAATACAGCAGTCAGCTTTGCAACAAACACGAATTGGCAAGGTTACGCTGGCGAAACGACAATGAGTTATTTCACGCAAATGTTAGGACTTACTGTGCAGAACTTTGTTTCTGCGGCAGCGGGGATGGCAACGCTCGTCGCGTTGATTCGAGGTTTTATTCGTCGCAACGCTGACAGTATTGGTAATTTTTGGGTGGATTTAACCCGTAGTACGTTATACATCCTCATGCCATTATCATTGGTTTTAGCGTTAGTTTTAGTTGGACAAGGTGTCGTACAAACATTCAGTGCTTATCACACCGTCACATTGACCGAAACGCTTAGTTATGACCAACCTAAATTGGGTGCAAATGGTCAAGCCCTGAAAGATGGCGATGGCAAACCCGTTATGGAATCTACGCAAACAACAGAACAAGTGATTGCCGTAGGACCTGCTGCTTCACAAGTTGCCATTAAACAACTCGGGACAAACGGCGGCGGTTTTTTCAACGTCAATTCCGCGCATCCGTTAGAAAATCCAACTCCGTTAAGCAATTTTCTTGAAATGCTATCGCTACTACTTATTCCTGCCGCGCTGTGTTACACCTTCGGCGTGATGGTAGGCGATACACGTCAAGGTTGGGCAATTCTTGCGGTAATGACGTTGATTTTTGTTTCCCTGATTTTTGTCACCGTTCCCGCCGAACAAAATGGGAATCCGGCTTTTGTCTCGCTAAGCATTGATCAAACAGCAAGTGATTTGCAAGCGGGCGGAAATATGGAAGGCAAAGAAGCCCGTTTTGGCATTACAAACTCAGCTTTATGGGCAGTGGCTACCACAGCAGTTTCCAATGGTTCAGTGAATGCCATGCACGATTCTTTCACGCCAATCGGCGGTATGATTCCTATGTGGCTCATGCAATTGGGTGAAGTCATTTTCGGGGGCGTGGGTTCTGGATTATACGGCATGATTATGTTTGCCATTGTTGCGGTATTTGTCTCTGGTTTGATGATTGGTCGTACACCTGAATATTTAGGTAAAAAAATCGAAGCCTTTGAAATGAAAATGGCCGCTATCACTATTTTAATTCCGCCGTTAGTCGTTTTAGGTGGCACAGCCTTAGCTGTTGTCACAGCGGCTGGAAAATCTTCTGTTTTCAATCCTGGCGCACACGGGTTTAGCGAAATTTTATACGCGCTTTCATCGGCAGGAAATAACAACGGCAGTGCGTTTGGTGGATTGTCAGCGAACACGCCGTTTTACAACACGTTGTTAGGGTTTGCGATGTTATTTTCACGTTTTTGGCTAACAGTGCCAGTGCTTGCTATTGCCGGTTCATTAGCATCGAAAAAAATTGTCCCCGTTGGTTCAGGGACGTTACCCACCCATACGCCGTTATTTGTCATGTTATTGATTGGTACAGTTTTGTTGGTGGGCGCGTTGACATTTATTCCCGCACTTGCCTTGGGACCTGTCGTTGAACACTTGCAAATGATAAACGCTAAATAACGGCGAATTGGAGAATGTTATGAGTGAAAAAGTTATTTCAATGTCTTTATTTGAACCGCAAATTCTTAAAACCGCTTTAGTGGATTCATTTGCAAAACTCACCCCGCAACAACAATGGAAAAATCCAGTGATGTTTGTGGTTTATATCGGCAGTATGCTGACCACATTACTTTGTCTACTGGCGTTTCATGACAATAGCGAAGAATCGGGGTTTATTTTTTCCATTACATTATGGTTGTGGGTGACGGTCTTATTTGCCAATTTTGCTGAAGCCGTTGCCGAAGGGCGCAGTAAAGCACAAGCCTCTTTTTTGCGTAGTGCTAAACGTGAGATTTCTGCAAAAAAAATGGGGGAACGCTATCAAGGAGCAGACTTTTCTGAGTATAAACATTTATTTACCAGAATTCCTAGCACTAATCTGAGACGTGGCGATGTCGTTTTGGTCGAGGCAGGCGATTTTGTTCCGGGTGATGGTGAGGTTATCGAAGGTGTTGCATCTGTCGATGAAAGTGCAATCACTGGTGAAAGTGCGCCCGTCATTCGAGAATCAGGTGGCGATTTTAGTTCCGTTACAGGTGGCACGCGGGTTTTATCGGATTGGTTGGTCGTAAAAATTACAGCAAATCCTGGTGAATCGTTTTTAGATCGTATGATTGCGATGGTTGAAAATGCCAAACGTCAAAAAACACCGAATGAAATTGCTTTGACGATTTTATTGGTTGCGCTGACGTTAGTTTTCTTAATGGCAACAGTGACGTTATTACCGTTTTCTTTGTATGCGGTGGAAACGTCCGGCTCTGGAAATCCTATTACGATTACCGTATTGGTTGCACTGTTAGTGTGTTTAATTCCAACCACCATTGGCGGCTTGTTATCGGCAATTGGTGTGGCAGGGATTGGACGCATGATGCAACGAAATGTGGTGGCAACATCTGGGAAAGCCGTTGAAGCCGCTGGCGATATTGACGTATTGCTACTGGATAAAACAGGCACAATTACGCTGGGAAATCGTCAAGCTTCCGCGTTTATCAATGTTCGTGGTGTGAACGATAAAGAACTTGCCGATGCCGCGCAATTAGCCTCACTTGCGGACGAAACGCCAGAAGGTCGCAGTATTGTCGTTTTGGCAAAACAAAAATACGGATTAAGAGAACGTGACGTGCATTCGCTTGGTGCAACGTTTGTGCATTTCAGCGCACAAACTCGCATGAGTGGCGTAAATATGGAAGGGCGACAAATTCGCAAGGGTGCGTCGGATGCCATTCGCGCTTATGTCGAAGAGTTAGGCGGAAGTTTTCCATTCGAACTTCAAAATATCGTTAATGACGTGGCGCGTCGTGGTAGCACGCCATTAGTGGTAGCAGAAGGTACGCGCGTTTTAGGCGTGATTGAACTTAAAGATATTGTGAAAGGTGGCATTAAAGAACGTTTTGCCGAATTACGCCAAATGGGCATTAAAACCATCATGATTACCGGTGATAACCGTTTAACGGCGGCGGCGATTGCAGCCGAAGCGGGCGTTGACGATTTTCTCGCCGAAGCCACGCCCGAAGCCAAACTTAAATTGATTCGTCAATATCAAGCCGAAGGGCGTTTAGTGGCGATGACGGGCGACGGTACGAACGATGCGCCTGCTTTAGCACAAGCCGATGTTGCAGTAGCAATGAACAGTGGCACGCAAGCCGCAAAAGAAGCGGGAAATATGGTTGATTTGGATTCTAATCCGACAAAGTTGATTGAAATTGTGGAAACGGGCAAACAAATGCTCATGACACGCGGTGCGTTAACAACTTTTTCAATTGCCAATGACGTAGCGAAATACTTTGCCATTATTCCAGCGGCATTTGCAACGACTTATCCCGTGCTGAACGTTTTAAATGTGATGGCATTAGCAACACCTGCGAGTGCGATTTTATCGGCAGTAATTTTTAATGCGTTGGTGATTGTGGCGTTGATTCCACTTGCATTGAAAGGTGTCAACTATAAACCCATTGGGGCGGCGGCTTTGTTGCAAAACAATTTGCTGGTTTATGGCGTGGGCGGCTTGATTGTTCCTTTTATCGGAATTAAAGCCATCGACCTTGTTTTGGTCACACTCGGTTTGGTTTAAGGAAACTATCATGATTAAGCATTTAAAACCTGCAATGATTCTGTTTTTAGCGTTGACGTTATTAACGGGTGTTGTTTATCCATTTATCGTAACTGTATTAGCACAAGCTATTTTTCCTACTCAAGCGAATGGCAGTTTGCTAACAGATGGTAAAGGAAAAGTAATTGGTTCTAGTTTAATTGGGCAATCTTTTAGCGACCCAAAGTATTTTTGGGGCAGACCTTCAGCTACTTCGCCCTATTCTTATAATGCCGGCGCGTCGAGTGGTTCAAATTTAGGCACAAATAATCCTGCATTAGTGGATGCAGTCAAAGCGCGTATCGAAACATTAAAAGCGGTTGATGCGGATAATAAAGCGCCGATTCCTGTGGATTTGATTACGGCATCAGGCAGTGGATTAGACCCGCATATCAGCATCGCAGCGGCAGATTATCAAATCAACCGTGTAGCGAGAAGTCGCCACATTACGCCTAAGAAATTAAGCGATTTAATTGAAGCAAATACCGAATCTCGCCAACTGGGTTTTTTAGGTGAGCCGCGCGTGAATGTGTTGAAATTAAATTTAGCGTTGGATGCGTTGAATTAACATGAAATCACGATACCACTGGTTAATCGTTGCTGTTTGCTTGTACATACCGCAAACGCAAGCAACGGTTGCCATTAACGACTTTTACGCACTGCCACCGACTAAAATTCATCTTGATGATTGCCTGAGAAATACTTTGCGATTACATCAAGGAAACATTGAAAAGCAAAATCTACGGCATCGAGATAATCGCTTTATTATGCAATATGAAATATATGTTCGTGACGGTACGCGGTGGTTGGTATCGTGCAACTTGGATACGGGCAACCTTGTTGACGAGCAACACTGGTAAATTGTTCTTGTGCATTTTTGATTTAATAACTATTGGTAACACACTATGAGAAATTCAATACATAGCCATTTTTCTTTAACATCTATTTCTATGGGCATCGCGTTAGCTTTATTATCGAATTCGCTATTCGCTAAATCACTCACAGAAGCAACTACTTTGTTCGAAGCCGCAGGCGATCCAAATGAAAGTAGTTTCATGAAAAATAATGGTTTAAAAATCGGTGGCTGGAGCAATGCAGGGATTACCTACAACGCAGCCAGCCCAGCTAATAACTTTAATGGCCCTGTGACGTTTGGTGACCGTTCGGGAGAGTTTCAACTCAACCAATTAAATTTGTTTATTCAACGCGCTGTTGCAACCGAAGGCACGGGCTGGGATTTCGGCGGACGTTTCGATGTCATGTTTGGTACGGATTCCATTTTCACGCAAGCCTACGGTGTGCCGGCATTTGATGTAAATAATGGCTCGCCTTTGAATCGCAGTCACTGGGATTTAAATATGCTCAATAGTGCAAGCAATAACCGTTTTTACGATTTAGCGTTGCCACAAGCCTACGCTGAAGCCTACGTTCCAATTGGTAACGGATTGAATGTTAAAGCCGGTCATTTTTATACACCAATCGGTTATGAAACTGTTCCAGCACCGGATAATTTTTTCTACACTCACGCTTACACCATGCAATATGGCGAACCTTTCACTCATACCGGTGTAATGGGAAATTACGCGGTTGATGAAAATTGGTCAGTCATGGGCGGCGCGACAACAGGTAGCGCAACCGGTGGTTGGGATGGTGGTTTTGATAAACAACTTGGAAACTGGGGTGGTTTAGCAGGTGCAACGTGGACAAGCACGGATAAAAATACCTCTGCAAATATCAGTGGTACATTTAGTAAAGCCTCTGAGCAAAGTAGTAAAGCATGGGGAATATACAGCATCGTTTTAAAACACAACATTACTGATAAAACCCATTTGATGTTGCAGCACGATCATGGTTTTGCGAATGGTGTCATTACAGCATCAGGCGTAAGAGATGCTGAATGGTACGGTGTGAATATGCACTTAACGTATGACATCAAAGACAATTTAACAGCTGGTATTCGTACTGAATGGTTTAGAGACCAAAACGGTTTTCGTGTGTGTTCACCAGGTCGTGTTTCAGCCGCCACAGATAATACCAACGTAAGTTATGCGGCAAATTTTGCAGCAACTTGCAGTGCCGCCACTTATTACGGCATAACAGGTGGATTAAATTGGAAGCCTATGGGATTGAAATGGTTGAATTTGCGTCCTAATGTTCGTTACGATTGGGCAGATGGTGCGCGTCCATTTGGTAACAATAAACAAGACCAATTTTTGTTTTCAACCGATTTTTCTATCAATTTCTAATTTTTTAGAAGTCAAAGGAAAGTACCATGAAATCCTTAAAAGGCTCAGTTGTCGCACTGGTTACACCGTTTAACAACGATTCAGAACAATCAGTGAATCTTGAAAAAGTCGCCGAATTGGTCAAATTGCACGCCAATTGCAATACTGCCGCGATTGTTCCGTGTAGCACAACAGGCGAATCACCGACGTTGCTAAAAGAAGAATGGGAAGCTGTTTTATCAACCGTCATCGAAGCGTCTAAAAATACTAATCTCAAAGTTATTCCAGCCACAGGTTCAAATAGCACAAAAGAAGCGGTGCGATTAACTGAGCGTGCAGCGGATTTAGGCGCGGATGCGTGTTTGGTTGTAACGCCTTATTACAATAAACCAAGTCCAAATGGTTTAATCGCGCATTTTCAAGAATTGGATAAAGTGGGCATTCCTTTGATTCTCTACAACGTCCCCAGCCGTACTGGCATCGAATTGGGGACAGATTTAATTGTAGAATTATGTGAAAAATGTCCATCGATTATGGGATTGAAAGCCTCCAACGGCGACCTTGACCAAATTACAGAAGTGATTTGCAAAACGTCTAAATTGGGTCGTCCTTTTTCGGTATTTTCAGGAGACGATTCGCTTACATTACCAATTCTTTCAGTTGGCGGGGTAGGCGTGATTTCAGTTGTGGCAAATGTGATACCGCTGGTAATGGATGAATTGGTGGCAAGTTTTATGCGATCAGATTTGAATCAATCAAAAGTAATCATGCACGCTATTCACCAATTTTGCCGACATTTGATTAAGTTGGATTCAAACCCTGTCCCTATTAAATCGGTGATGAATAGTTTAGGTATGAATGTGGGTACATGCCGAAAACCGTTAGTTGATTTGTCAAAGGATAAAGCCGACGTTCTTTTAGAAGAATTGCGCTTGATAACCATCAAGAAAATTAAACTGCTGGAAAATCACGTTAGTCACGATGATTTTTTAACGAAATTTTATTATCCCAGTTAAAAGATGCTGTTAGATGAATATATCAAAATGCTGGCGGGGCTTCTTTCAATAGTCGATCCGATTGGCGCAATTCCCCTTTTTATAAGTCTTACCGATCATCGTAGTTCTGGTGAACGGCGGCGTATTGCTTGGATTTGTGCATTATCTGTTGGAATTGTACTGTTTGTTGCGCTGGCAGGTGGAAAATCTATGCTGAATCTTTTCGGCATTGGTATTCCTGCGTTTCAGATTGCAGGCGGTATTGTTATTTTTTTGATGGGAATTTCGATGATTAAAGTCTCAAATGACCGTTCACGAAATACACAAGCAGAACGAACAGAGTCCGTTGATAAAGATTCTATTGCGATTGTCCCCTTGGCAATTCCTCTACTAAGTGGTCCTGGTGCGATGAGTAGTATTATTGTGGCGCATAATCTTCATCGTTCGTGGAATTATGATTTGTTGGCAGGCTGCGTCATTACAACGGTTGCTTTTTCTGTATTGCTATGTTTATTGATGGCAGAAAGAATTGCGAATTTGTTGGGTAAAACGGGAATGAATTTAATTACGCGCGTATTTGGATTGATTATTTTATCGCTTGCCGTGGAACTAATTACTAAAGGATTGGGGGAAATTTTTCCTATACTTATCCGTGAGGTATAACGTCATGAGATACATTTTAAGCATTGATAAAACAATTAACGTGCTTTTGCTTTTATCACTTCTTGGCATTGGTGTCACATTAACTCCTGATATATTTATAATCCGAAGTGATTGGCGTGAAGTGCTGCAACGATTATGTTTGTCGTATGTGTCGAGCTATATCTTTTTCTTTGTTGTAGTTCATGTAAAAAAGGAAAAAGATAAGGCAAACATAAATAGTTTCATTGTGCCTAAAATTTTAGCGGCTTGTTCACAATGGAAACCGCAATTAAGAGATATTTGCAATGCGGCAAGCGTTGTCGTACCAGAAGAACTACCAGATAGAGCATTTATAGCCAATGTATTCTCAAAACTTCGTCCCAATTCCCTTTCACCCTTAAAAAATGCTCAAGGTAATTATGCAAATTGGCAAGAATATTTTTGGTATCACAAAACGCGCGTTGATGGATTCATTTACGTTGTGACAGACAAAATGCCTTTTTTAGATGCAAAATTGGTGAAATTATTATCAGAATTGAGCGAATGCGAACATTTTCAATACTTAGAACTTTTGGAAACGTCCATCATTAAAAACAGTAACTTATCAACATTATCAGATATGTTTTATGAATATTGCGTTAAATCGCAAGAACTAGAAACCTATGCCAATAAAAAATTGCATGTCGGATAAATCCCTCGAAATTATCTAAAATTTTAACAACATTTTTACATCAATCGCCATAAACTTAGCTCCAATTTCAATAACTAGGGTAAAACCATGAATGAGCGAAGTAGTTACATAGGGATAGACAGTACAGAAAATAACGAATGGATTGTTGTATTGTGTGTCGATGGAAAAATTAGTTTTTCTCGACCTTTTAAAAATATCCCTATCGAACTCGATGCGTTAGTTCGATTTATTACAGAGCGTTGTGTGAGACCTAAAATTTGTTTACGCCTAACAAATCATGCGGTTTTTGAATTGATTAAATATGTGGGTAGTATTTCTGATGCAGAAGTGATGTTTATGTCTGACGCGGGTTTTAAAATTCATCAGAATTGGTTGTCAAGATCGATGGCAATTCCTTACCAGGATGATTCTTGTCAGGCGCATTTATTGGCTTGTTGCGCTGAACGTATCGTTTAAATTTTAGGAGAGAAACAATGAACTGGTTAAATGAATTTCGTAATGCTGTTCAATGGGGCAATCATCTAAAATCAGACCTTTTAAAATCGAAACATTTAGGTTATCTGTTGTCATTTGCAATGATAGTGACCGTATTAGTTGGTTTTATGCTTTTCCTCATTGACCCAAGTATTGATTCACCTTTTGACGGTATTTGGTCAGCGTGGGGAACTATGACGCATGTCGGTTTTGGTGATGTTGTTCCCACTTCATTTTTGGGGCGATTATTAGCGGCAGCTCTTATTTTGGTTGGATTAGTTTTTTTCTCTTTATTCACAGCTTTAGTTTCAGTAACGCTAATTGGTCGAAACATAGACACGTTAGGAATCGGAATGCAACGCATTGAAAATGAAACAACCACTATAGAGAGTGCAGAAAGCGAAATTTTACGCGAATTGGCGCGTTTGCATGAGCGCATAAATGAATTGGAGAATACAGTTTTATCGCAACAACCAAAATAACCCAGATGATTTACAATCTGCAATTTTGTTCGGGAGTTTAAATTGTCAAACAATGCCATGGTTATGAATTGTGTCGCCTATCAAAAAGGCATTCGATTAGGCGACATCAAACTTGACGACGTTAGCGAAGTCATCAAACAAGAAGATGCTTTCGTATGGCTCGGTTTGCTAAATCCCGATAGTGAGTTGTTAAAAAAAATTCAGGAAGAATTTGATTTACACGAGTTAGCCATTGAAGACACGCTTTCCGCGCATCAGCGACCTAAATTAGAAGAATATGGCGATTCGCTATTTGTGGTGTTGCATTCGGCGGTTTTGACAGAAAATAGTGTGAGTTTTAGTGAAACACACATTTTTATCGGCAAACGTTTTCTCGTTTCTGTTAGACGCGGCACAACGCCCAGTTATCAAAAAGTGCGGAGTCGTTGTGAATTGATGCCGCATCAATTAGCAAAAGGTTCAAGTTTCGCGCTTTATGCCATCATGGATTATATCGTTGATAATTACGTTCCAGTTATTGATGGTTTACAAGAACGATTTGAACAAATCGAAACCGCTATTTTTCAATATCATCCCAGTCGCCATACGATGGAAGACCTATATGCCTTGAAACGGGAGTTGTTGCTACTTAAAAATGCGACCTTGCCACTGATTGATATTTCTAACGAACTGATGCGTTTTCACAAGGATATTATTCATCCTGATATTGGTGTTTATTTTCGTGATATTTCCGACCACTTAAAGCGCGTTGTGCAAGAAACCGATGCCATGCGAGAGATGCTTATTTCTGCAATGCAAGTCCATTTAACGTTTGAAACGATTCGACAAAATGAAGTGGTAAAGCGTTTATCGGGTTGGGGCGCGATTTTGGCAATCCCAACATTGGTGTGCAGTTGGTACGGGATGAATTTCAAACACATGCCAGAATTAGACGGCGAATACAGTTATCCGGTGGTAATTGGTTCAATATTTATGAGCTGTGTGTTGCTTTATATTCGATTAAGACGAGTGGGGTGGTTGTGATTTAAAAACGCCAAAATCCTGTGGAATTTGGCATTGGATGTACTTTTTTAATAATGTCCGAAATCGGAAGCTGTTAATGGAACGGAATCTTCACTTTTAAGCATGTTGATTAAAGGCGTGTATTTTTCTTTTACAATATTGTCCGCGACTTTATTTTTCATGTCCGATAGTAGTTCAATAATCGGATTATCCTTTGCCAAAGAAAGCATAAATTTTGGGTTTAAAATTAAGTAACCATCGACATCTTTTCTTAAGATGCTAGCCACTTCTTCTAACCATATTGGAAATTCTTGCCATTCCCTCGTTAGGCTTTCTTGCATGTCAAATAAATTTTTAAGTTCTTTATTCATGTCAGAAGATATTATTATTCTTGAGTTTTTTGCGACTGTTGATTCAAGTTTATAAACATCAATAAATGTATTGCCTATTATCGAATCATCATCCCAATAAACATCACCAATACTAATAGCACCTCTTACAGTGTATCCGTTAAGGATACAGGAAACCCAAATGGCTGAAACTAGATGAAGAAATAAACGAATCCTAATAATTTTCTGACAATCAGATAATATTCCATCGATGCTAAATCGAATTACAAAGCTATCAGACATGGAAGTTACTTTTATTTGTTCATTTTTATTTGGAAAATTTTGACTTTTATCGCTGGCTAGAAATTCAAAATTTTTTGCTTTTTCCTTGATTGCTAAAATTTTCTTTAACGGATGGTCAGGGTCTGATTCAGGCTTTTCCCAGTTTTGCCTAATATCATCAGAGAATCCCAAAATATCGATAAAACAAACTATTGCTTCTCCTCTAAATTTCTTTTTATCTTCATCTTTATTTTTTTTCATAAATTAAAACCCTCAAAGTCCATAAAAAATTTACAGCATTTTTACATTAAATCGTCATAAACTTAACGCCAAATTTCAATATCGCCCATTAAAACGAGTTGGTTATGACAGAAGAACGTCCAAATCCAGATAATTTACTTGCGCTAGTTGAACGCGAACAAACTCGCGCCAGTCGTGGACGTTTAAAAATCTTTTTTGGCGCAGCGGCAGGCGTTGGGAAAACCTATGCGATGTTACTCGCAGCACGCGAAAAACGTAACGATAACATCGATGTCGTCGTGGGACTCGTTGAAACACACAGTCGAAAAGAAACCTCTGCATTATTAGACGGTTTGGAAGTTTTACCCCGAAAAAAAATCGAATACCGTGGCACGACGTTATCCGAATTTGATTTGGATGCCGCACTTAAACGCAAACCATCGGTTATTTTGGTTGATGAATTAGCACATACCAACGCGCAAGGCTGCCGTCATCCCAAACGCTGGCAAGATATTGAAGAATTACTCGATGCTGGAATTGACGTTTACACCGCGCTGAATGTACAGCATCTGGAAAGTTTAAATGATGACATTGGGCAGATTTCTGGCATTCGGGTTTTTGAAACGGTGCCGGATACGGTATTTGAATCGGCTAATGAGGTGGAATTAGTTGATTTGCCGCCCGATGAACTCCTCACACGCCTTAAAGATGGCAAAGTCTATGTGCCAGAACAAGCCAAAGAAGCCGCGAATAATTTTTTCCGAAAAGGAAATTTAATTGCGTTGCGAGAATTAGCGTTGCGACATACGGCGAATCGCGTCGATGCTCAAATGCTCGATTATCGTGAAAATAATTTTATTCGAGAAGTTTGGCAAGTTAATGAGCGTATTTTAGTTTGTATTGGCGCAAACACGTTGGGCGAACGATTAGTGCGTGCTGGCAAACGTTTGGCGAACAGTTTAAAAGCGGATTGGATTGTTTTATATGTCGAAACGCCTGAATTACAACGGCTGCCTGCCGAAAGACGCGACAGTATTTTGCGGATTTTGCGTCTAGCAGAACAATTAGGCGCGGAAACGGTCACTTTGAGCGCACCTGAAATGAGCGGTGCAATTATTCGATTTTCCAATGAGCGCAACATCACAAAAATTGTGATGGGAAAACCGACTCGACGCGGTTGGAAACGTTTAATTTTGGGTTCGTTGGTCGATGAACTCATTAGCGATGCACACAACATCAATATTTATTTATTAGGCAGTAAAAAGTCAGACGGCAGTGATAAACTCGACGACGCGCTTAACCGCAAAACAGCAATACCTAAATTGGCTCCGCAAAAGAAAACCATGACCGGTTACGTTATGGCAGCTCTTGTTACCATTGCCAGTACGTTAGTAGCGTATTCGTTATTTGGTAAATTCGAGCTTGCCAACTTGATTATGATTTTCTTGTTGGGAGTTGTATTTATTGCCACCCGTTTTGGTCGGAATCCATCCATTTTTGCATCAATTTTAGGCGTAGCGATATTTGATTTTCTATTTGTTCCACCGTATTACACGTTTTCGGTGGCAGATGGTCAATATTTAATCACGCTTTTAGCGATGTTAATTGTTGCAATACTCATCAGTGGTTTAATGGCTAACGTTCGCTCACAAGCCAAAGTTGCAGGGCATCGTGAACGGCGTGCGATTGTTTTATATTCAATGAGTAAAGAATTAGCCGCTAGTCAGAGTGAAGAAGAAATTGTTCGCACAGCCATTCGGCATCTTTATTCAGAATTTAGCAGTCAAAATGTGATTCTTTTTCCTGATATAAATGGGCGAATTATGTATCCGACAGATTTTGCGATGCAAGAATCCTTACATGCTGCAGATTTGAGCGTTGCACAATGGGTGATGGATCACAATGAAATTGCAGGGCAAGGCACCAATACGTTACCTGGCGCACAAGCCGTTTATTTTCCACTGAGCAGTAAAGAAGCGGTATTAGGTGTTTTAGTTTTATTGCCGGTGAATTTACGGCGAATATTTTTGCCTGAACAACGAAAATTACTCGACACATTTTTAGGACAAATCGCCCAAGCCATTACGCGCGTGAGATTGACTGAACAAGCTCGTAAAACACAAGTCGAAATTGAAGCTGAACGGTTGCGTAATTCATTATTGAGTTCGATTTCACACGATTTAAGAACGCCATTAGCTACAATTGTTGGTTCCGCCAGCACGTTAGTTGAAGAAGATGGCACACTTACCGAAGTTGAAAAACATGATTTAAGCTGTGCGATTTATGACGAAGCGCGACGGATGTCGAGTTTAATCAATAATATTTTGGACATGGCGCGACTTGATGCCGGTGCAATTCAGTTGAATAAAGAGTGGTATCCGCTTGAGGAAATTATTGGCGTGGTGCTAAATCGTCTGCAAAAACAGCTTGAAAACCGTCAAGTAACAGTGAAATTACCGGCGGGGATTCCGATGATTTTTGTCGATACGGTCATGATTGAACAAGTGTTAATGAATTTGTTGGAAAATGCGTTGCGCTATACGCCCGAAAAAAGCGCGATTCATATTTCAGCGACTGCACAACCCGCTGCAATGAAAATTTCTGTTGCGGATGAAGGTATTGGCATTCCGAAAGGCAGTGAATATAAATTATTTGAAAAATTCTATCGCGTGAAAAATGAAGCAGCCCAAAGTGGCGTAGGATTAGGATTAGCTATTTGCCGTGCCATTATTGAGGCGCATAATGGCAGCATCAGTGCGAAAAATTTAGCGACAGGTGGTGCAGTGTTTTCATTTGTCATCCCATTAGAGCATAATCCACCTGTCATGGAGGAACAAGAAGATGACTACTAGTCCCAATTCTGTCATTGTTGTTATTGAAGATGATCCTGCAATACGTCAGTTTTTGCGAACAGGACTCGGGACACACGGCTTTAAAATATTCGAAGCAGAGAATGGACAACGTGGCATTATTGAAGCGGGAATTCGCAAACCGGATTTCATTATTTTGGATTTGGGATTGCCTGACATGGATGGCGTTGACGTGATTAAAAAAATACGCGAATGGTCAGCTATACCCATTATCGTTTTATCCGCGCGAAGCAATGAACAACATAAAATTGGTGCGTTAGATGCGGGTGCAGATGATTATCTAACAAAACCTTTTGGTTTAGGTGAATTACTCGCCCGCATTCGTGTTGCGATGCGTCATTCATTTCATAACCCTTCACAATCCCAAAATAATATTTTTGTGTCAGGGGCGTTAAAAGTGGATTTGTTAAAACGACAGGTTTTTACTAACGAACAAGAGGTGCATCTTACGCCGATTCAATATCGATTATTATCGGTTTTGGTCAAAAATGCCGGCAAAGTGTTGACGCATCAATATCTTCTGAAAGAAATATGGGGACCATCGCATAAAGATAATTCGCATTATTTACGCATCTACATGAGCCAACTTCGCCAGAAATTGGAGATTGAACCTACGCAACCCCAATATTTACTTACTGAGTCCGGTATTGGTTATCGACTCAAGTTTTAATCCCCTGCCAAGAATCTTTATCTCAAACAAAGGCGAACGTATTTTCGCTTACGTTATTTGTATTCCCTTTTAAATCTGTCATTATCTCGAATAGAGGTTATTGATACGATGGTTTGTCATATTTTATCGTTACAATCAAACACAACATAACACCTAAAATAAAAAATGAATACGCCATATTTTTAAAAAATTATGGTGATGAAATGATTCATCATAAACGCGATTCAAAATATTAAAATCCACCTTTTCAAACTATTCCAAACTAAACACTAAACCAACTTATGATTGACATCGCAATTACCACACCCGCTTTACTTTTCCCCGCAATTACAATTTTATTCTTAGCTTATTCAAATCGGTTTTTAACCATTGCAACGCGCATTCGTGAAAAACATGAGGTGTTCAACAAAACTCATAGTCCTATTGCACATAAACAGATTATTAGCTTTCGTCGCCGTATTCGATTTATTTTGGCAATGGAATTGTTCGGCGTGTTGGGAATTATCAGTTGTACTGTGACGATGGGACTAATCTTTTTCGGCTTACAATCACAAGGAAATTCCGTTTTTGCCGTCAGTATCGGATTTATTATTCTGTCATTGCTAGCGTCAATATGCGAATTATTACTTTCCACCAAGGCGTTAAATATTGAACTTGAAGATATGGCGGGAAATTAACCATTTTTTTTGTGATACGCTTTTGCAGCTGATTTTGTTATAGTTGCGACTGTCTAAATGAGCTGTTTTTTTTAACAATTATTTTATATTCTTTTTGGAGACTTTTTTATGGCACAAAAAATTGCAATTAACGGTTATGGTCGAATTGGACGTAATATCGTACGAGCTGTGTATGAAACCAATCGTACCAGCGAATTTAAAATTGTAGCAATTAACGATTTGGGCGATGCGAACACAAATGCCCATTTAACAAAATATGATACCGTTCACGGTAAATTCCCTTTTGATGTTAGTGTGGATGGTGATTACATCATCATTAACGGCGACCGTATTCGTGTTTTAGCCGAGCGTGATCCATCAAAATTACCGTGGAAAGAATTAGACATTGAAGTAGTGCATGAATGTACTGGCTTATTTGTCAGCAAAGCAAAAGCACAAGCTCATATTGATGCCGGTGCGAAAAAAGTTATTATTTCTGCACCAGGTGGCACTGATGTTGATGCAACCATTGTTTATGGCGTAAATCAAAACATTTTGAAAGCGAGCGATACCGTTATTTCAAACGCTTCTTGCACCACAAATTGTTTAGCTCCGTTAGTCAAACCATTGATTGATACCATCGGCATTGAGCATGGTTTGATGACAACGATTCACTCTTACACAAACGACCAAGTTTTAACGGACGTATTCCATAAAGATTTGCGTCGCGCACGTTCTGCAACACAATCCATGATTCCCACGAAAACAGGGGCGGCATCAGCGGTGGGTTTAGTGATTCCCTCAATGTCTGGAAAATTAGATGGTTTTGCAATGCGCGTGCCTACAATTAACGTTTCTGTCGTGGATTTATGTTTCCAAGCTTCACGCGATACCACAAAAGAAGAAATCAATAGTATTTTAAAAACCGCTTCAGAAGGCGAATTGAAAGGTATTTTAGCGTATAACGATGAGCCATTAGTTTCTCATGATTTTAATCACAATCCCGCATCGTCTATTTTTGAATCCTCATTGACGAAAGTGACAGGTGGTAATTTTGTGAAAGTTCTTTCGTGGTATGACAACGAATGGGGCTTTTCAAACCGAATGCTCGATACATCTTTAGCGTTAATGAACGCAAAATAAATCAAAATAACTAACAGGTGTCACACAATGAGACGCACTAAAATTTTAGCCACATTAGGCCCCGCAACGGCTAAAGAAGGCGTATTAGAAGCATTATTTGAAGCTGGCGTGGATGTGGTTCGGTTAAATTTTTCGCATGGTTCAGCGCAAGATCATATCGAAACGGCTAATCGTGTTCGCGCCCTTAGCAAAAAAACTGGACGATTGGTTGGTATTTTGGGCGATTTACAAGGACCTAAAATTCGAATTGCCCGTTTCAAAAATGGCAAAGTTTTTTTGAATGAAGGACAAAAATTCGCGCTTGATCTCAATTTAGGCGCAGACGATGGCGATCATGAACAAGTTGGTTTTATTTACGAACCCTTGGCAAACGAAGTGAAAATCGGCAGCCGTCTATTATTGGATGATGGGCGCATCGTGTTAGATGTTTTAAACGTCGATAATGGGCGCGTCAATTGTCAAGTAGTTGTTGGTGGGGATTTGTCAAATAACAAAGGGATTAACTTGTTAGGCGGTGGATTATCTGCGGCGGCATTGACCGAAAAAGATAAAGAAGATATTAAAACCATCGCCCAAATTGATTGCGATTATGTTGCTGTTTCGTTTCCACGTTGCGCGGAAGATTTGCACGAAGCTCGTCGTTTATTAGCCGCTGAGGGTTGTTATGCGGGTATTGTCGCAAAAGTTGAACGTGCCGAAGCCGTGGCAACAGAAGAGGTCATGGATGAAATTATCTTAGCGTCCGATGTTGTGATGGTGGCGCGTGGTGATTTAGGTGTGGAAATCGGTGATGCGAATTTACCTGCGATGCAAAAAAGACTGATTAAACGCGCTCGATCGCTTGATCGTATCGTTATTACAGCGACGCAAATGATGGAATCGATGATTGAAAATGCCATTCCAACTCGCGCCGAAGTGTTTGACGTAGCGAATGCGGTTTATGATGGCACCGATGCAATTATGTTGTCTGCTGAAACGGCATCCGGTAAACATCCTGTTAAAGCGGTTGAAGCGATGCACCGTATTTGTATGGAAGCAGAAAAACAAGACGTTGTAAAAGTATCGCATCATCGCGTAGATAGAGAATTTCAACGGGTCGAAGAAGCCATTGCAATGTCCGCTATGTATATGGCTAATCACACAAAAATGCGGGGAATTGCGACATTGACAGAATCAGGGACAACCCCACTGTTAATGTCACGAATCAGTTCAGCGATTCCCATTTTTGCGTTAAGCAGTCAGGAAAAAACACTTGGTAAAACAACGTTATACCGTGGCGTAACGCCCATCTATTTTTCGCATGAAGCCCAAACGCACGTTGAAGTGAACCGTGATATTATCGCGCAATTAAGACATTATGGTTTTGCCCAAGATGGCGATCAATTTATCATTACCAAAGGTGATTTAATTGGCACAAAAGGTGGCACAAATGATTTGAAAGTTGTTACGGTCGGACACGTTCTAACACCTTAGTGACGAGACGATGACCTGTTAATTTAAAAATAAAAACAAAGGAGAGATGTTGATGAATGCTGAGTTTGGTATTTTATTAAGCCAATTGCGTGATGAATTTGTTGCTGAATTCCCAGAACGATGTGATGCGTTAGAAGAATGTGTTTTAGCATTTGAAAAGGGACAAGAAGGCGCATTCGATGATATGTATCGTCGTGTCCACAGTTTAAAAGGTTCTGGCAGCCAATTTGGTTTGTCTATTGTGACATCAATTTGTCATCAATTTGAGAGTTTCTTGAGCAGCGGCGCATTAACGACAGACTCATTAAGCACCAGTTTTGCGTTGAGTTATGTGGATTTATTAAAGCAAGTAGCAGAACTTATTGGCTCAGAAAATGCCAATTATCACGAGATTGAGCGCAGTTTAGAAGAATTAAGAAAATCGAGTATGCCCGCACGCGCCTCGGTATTATTGATTGAGCCGTCACCATCTCGGCGTAAATTGTGTCAAGGCGTATTAAATTCTTTGGGCGTGCGTGTTGTGGTACAAGAACGTGGCATGACGGCATTAGAACAGATGTTACATGAACCGTTCGATTTGTTGGTTGCCGCGCGCGAATTACCCGATTTAAATACAGTGGCGATTGTGTCTGCATTGCGTGAATCTAATGGTCGAAACAAAAATATTCCGGTCATTTTGGTGAGCAGTAACTCGTCACCAATTCCGGCACATTTGATTATTAACGCAGTTTTAGCGCGTGACGCGCAATTTATCCCTAATTTAGCCCAAGCTGCTGGCGCAATTTTGCAGGCTAAGTAAAACCAAGAAAAACAAATTCAAGGTAAAAGGTTTAAATCTTTTTACCTTGAACTTTTTAGCTCATTCCTTCAGATTCAATTTCTTAATGAACGTTAATTCTCAAAAACTCTCTAGCGCACGGTTCGCGCAAGCCACCGATGCGTTTGTCGAAATTTTTACTGCCTCCGTTGATTTCGATAAACGCATGGCACAACAAGATATTCAAGGCTCAATTGCTCACGCGACGATGTTATGTAAAGTGGGCGTATTGACCGAATCTGAACGTGATTTAATTTTGCGCGGTTTGAACCAAATCAGCGACGAAATCAAACGCGGCGATTTTGAATGGTCAATTCAACAAGAAGATGTTCACATGAACATCGAAGCACGACTCACGCATTTAATTGGCATCGCCGGCAAAAAATTGCACACCGGTCGCTCGCGTAATGACCAAGTCGCAACCGATATTCGCTTGTATTTGCGTGATGAAATTGGTGCGATTGGTGCGGAATTAAAACGTTTGCAAACAGCGATTTTAGATTTAGCGCAGCAACACACTGACACGATTATGCCTGGTTTTACTCATTTACAAGTCGCGCAACCGATAGTATTTGGGCATCATTTAATGGCATGGTTTGAAATGTTAAATCGTGATGCTGACCGTTTGCGTGATTGCGCGAAACGCTTAAATGTTTCGCCATTAGGCGCAGCGGCATTAGCCGGCACAAGTTATCCACTTGACCGTCATTACAGCGCGGAATTATTAGGTTTTACCTGTCCAACGGCGAATTCGTTGGATTCTGTGAGCGATAGAGATTTCGCTATTGAATTTACGGCAGCAGCAAGTATTTTGATGATGCACTTGTCGCGTTTTTCAGAAGAATTGATTTTGTGGGCAAGCGCACAGTTTGATTTTATTGATATTCCGGATGCGTTTTGCACTGGTTCGTCGATTATGCCGCAAAAGAAAAATCCCGATGTCCCCGAATTAGTGCGTGGTAAATCAGGACGTATCACAGGGCATTTGATGGCGTTGTTGATGCTCATGAAAAGTCAGCCGCTTGCTTATAATAAAGATAATCAAGAAGACAAAGAACCGCTTTTTGATACGGTTGATACGTTGCTAAATTGTTTGCGGGCTTACGCAGATATGGTGCCGCATTTGGTCGCTAAAAAAGAAAATATGTATCGCGCGGCTAAACAAGGTTTTGCAACGGCAACGGATTTAGCCGATTACTTAGTGCGAAAAGGCTTGGCATTCCGTGACGCGCACGAAATTGTCGGTTTAGCGGTGCGTTTAGGTGTAGAAACAAAACGTGATTTATCAGAATTAACGCTTGCGGAATTACAAACATTTTCAGCGTTAATTGGTGAAGAAGTGTTTGAAATTTTATCACTGGAAGGTTCGGTCGCGGCGCGTTCGCATATTGGTGGCACTGCGCCGGAAACAGTGCGTTTAGCAATTGCCACGGCACGTCAAAATTTAGCGGCGGAGTAAAAATGAAATTAGCCACATTCCGTTATCAAAATCAAACACGCATCGGTGCAGTGGTTGACGAAGAAATTGTCGATGGTTTAGGCGATACCAGTTTACCAGCCTATATGATTGCCTTTTTAGAACAAGGCGATAGCGCGTTACACAAAATGCAGCAATTGATTTCGAGTGGTTCGCTCCGAATCCCGTTGACCGATGTGCAATTGCTCGCGCCTATTCCGCGTCCTCGTAAATATTTAGGCATCGGTTTAAATTATGCCGACCACGTTGACGAAACGGGTTTGGAAAAACCTGAATATCCAATGTTTTTCACCAAACAAAGCAGTTGTGTGATTGGCGATGGTGCGGCAATTGAAATGCCACCAGTTTCTGAAAAAGTGGATTATGAAGGTGAACTCGCCTTTGTGATTGGCAAGCGTTGTAAACATGTTCCAGTTGAAAAAGCGCACGAAGTTATTGCCGGTTTTACCATTGCAAACGATGTGACAGTGCGTGATTGGCAATTCAGAACGCCAACATGGACGTTAGGTAAATCGTTCGATACACATGGCCCGTTAGGGCCTTGGATTGTAACCGCTGACGAAATTGTAAATCCACACGCATTGAGTTTGAAAACGTGGGTGGATGATGAGTTGCGCCAAAACTCGAATACCTGTTACATGATGTTTAATTGCTACGAGATGATTGCGTATTTATCGCAAGCGATGACGCTTGAAGTCGGTGACGTGATTACCACCGGAACGCCAAGTGGTGTGGGGGTAAAAATGAAACCGCGTGGTTATTTGAAAGCAGGGCAGGTTGTAAAAATTGAAATCGAAGGTATTGGCACATTGGTCAATCCGGTGATTGATGAGGCGAATTAAAAAATTTAGGTGAAAAAAGCGCGAAGACTTCGCGCTTTTTTATTTGAACGAAATTACCACGGCAGCCGCGTACCGTCGAAACGTAAAAATTCACCGCTTTGTGCTAAGGTGAAATTTGCAATAGTTTGACGCATCGCTTGCACACTGTCAGGAATTGCCATTGGTGCATTCGCGCCGCCCATATCCGTTTTCACCCAACCTGGATGCAAAATTAACACGGCGATATTTTTGTTGCGTGTATCAATAGAAATACTTTTCATCGCCGCATTTAACGCAGCTTTACTCGAACGGTACAAAATGCTGCCACCACTGCTATTGTCTGCCATACTGCCCATCAAACTACTCATTGCAACTAATGTTTTTTGCGTCCCGCGCTGCAAATGCGGCAAAAAGACTTCTGCCATTTTTACTGGCGCAAAAACATTTACCGCAAGCGTTTTTTGCCACGTCTGATAATCCAATTGTCCAAAATCGTGCGCGGATTCATCACCATAAACACCGGCATTATTAAGCAAAACATCCAGTGCCGTATTTTCCAATTGTTTTCCAAGCTGTTCGATTTGTTCTAAATTCGACAAATCTAGCGGTAAAACTGAAATATTAGAATGTTGCAGTGCAAATTCTGTTAATGCCATCGCATTTTTAGGTTCACGACAGCACGCAATCACATTCCAACCGTCTTGCGCGTATTGTTTACAAAATTCCAACCCTAAACCACGATTTGCACCGGTAATTAAAATAGTCGCCATGTTTTCCTCCAAAATAAAAAGCAAAAATATCAGCTGCTATTTTACGGCGTAATCACATTTTTAGCCTATAATTCAAACCTTTTTAAATTTATAGAGTGTTATGGACTTTCAATTACTTTCTACCGACGGACACGCAAGGCGTGGACGTTTAACATTTGAGCGCGGCGTAGTCGAAACGCCAATTTTTATGCCTGTGGGAACCTATGGCGCGGTGAAATCGCTTACGCCTGAAGATTTACTCGGCATTAACGCGCAAATTATTCTCGGTAATACGTTTCATCTCATGCTTCGTCCGACCACAAAAGTGATTCAAGCGCACGGCGATTTACACGATTTTATGCGTTGGAAAAAACCGATTTTGACCGATTCGGGTGGTTTTCAAGTGTTCAGTTTGGGCGCATTACGCAAAATCAAAGAAGAGGGCGTAACGTTTAAATCACCAATTAACGGCAGCAAAATTTTTATGTCGCCGGAAAGTTCGATGCAAGTGCAACGCGAATTAGGCTCAGACATTGTGATGATTTTTGACGAATGCACGCCGTATCCTGCCACGGTTCAAGAAGCGGCAGATTCAATGCGTCTTTCATTACGTTGGGCAAAACGCAGTAAAGAGGCTCACGCGGATAATCCCGCCGCGTTATTTGGCATTGTGCAAGGCGGCATGTATGAGCATTTGCGTGAAGAATCAATTGCCGGTTTGCTCGATATTGGTTTTGATGGTTATGCGATTGGCGGTTTATCAGTTGGCGAACCAAAAGAAGAAATGATGGCAACGCTCGATGCGATCCATCAAAAAATGCCTACTGACAAACCGCGTTATTTAATGGGTGTCGGTACGCCAGAAGATTTAGTCGAAGCAGTACGACGCGGCATTGATATGTTCGATTGCGTTATGCCAACGCGAAATGCACGCAATGGACATTTATTTACCACGTTTGGTGTGGTAAAAATTCGCAACGCGCAATATGAATTCGACACCAATCCAATTGATGAAAACTGCACTTGTTATACTTGCCAAAATTATTCGCGCTCGTATTTGCGTCATTTGGATAAATGCAAAGAAATGCTCGGCTCACGTTTAAATACCATTCACAATTTGCATTACTATTTAAGTTTGATGCAAGGCTTGCGTGATGCGATTGAACGCGGTGAATTAGAAACATTTGTGAAAGAATTTTATGCAAAGCGGGCAGGTTAATATGGCTGAAAAACATACGTTAAACGCCCGTCGTTTGCTTTGTCCGATGCCGGTTATTCGCACGCAAGAAGCGGTAAAAAAATTATCAACAGGCGATATTTTAGAAATTGTCGGGACGGATTCTGGCATCCTTCAAGATATTCCGGCATGGTGTCGAATTAACGGACATACCGTATTAGAAACATTCAGCGACGATTACGACTATCACATAGTTTTACAGGTAGGATAACGATGCACAACCATTCGCACGGCAAACATTTTCATAATCACGTCCACGCGCATTCTCACGCGAAAGATACCGAAGTTTTAGCCCCTGATTTATCGAAATTAAAACGCCGCGCCAGTTACGTTGGCGCGTGCGTGAATGTTTTGCAGACGTTAATTAAAATTACGTTTGGTATTTTGGGGCAATCCGCCGCGTTGATTGCTGACGGGGTTCATTCGTTGTCGGATTTAATGAGTGATGCACTTGTGATTACCGCTGTGCGTTTAGGCAGTCGTGAAGCGGATGCTAAACATCCTTACGGACATCGCCGTTTTGAAACCATTGCCGGCGTGATTTTGGGCGGCAGTTTAGTGGTTATTGGCGGCGGTATTGGTTGGTCAGTGTTTGAGCGCATGACCGAACCAGAAAGTTTGCCTGTGCCGAATGAATTGAGTTTAGCAATTACCGCCGTATCGATTTTGCTCAATGAATGGCTATATCACTATACGAAACGGATTGCAAAAGTCACGCGTTCGAAATTATTGCTAGCCAATGCGTGGCATCAACGTAGCGACGCGCTTTCGTCGATTGTCGTTTTAATCGGGATTGGCGCGGTGATGCTCGGTTATCCATTAGCGGATGCAGTTGCCGCCATTATTGTGGCGTTGCTGGTCATTAAAATTGGCTTGAATTTAATGATTGAAGGTGTCAAAGAGTTAGTCGATACCGCATTGCCTGAAAAATTAGTGTCTGAAATTCGCCATACAATTCAAAATATTGATGGTGTCGAGGGAATTCATTTATTGCGAACCCGTTATATGGGTGAAGACGCACTAATTGATGCACACATTATTGTTGACCCACGCATCAGTGTTTCAGAAGGACATCTGATTGGCGACATAGTGCGAGATGAGTTAATCCAACGTTTTGATGATGTAATAGAAGTATTAGTTCACGTCGATACAGAAAATGATGAAGCCTTATTTGAGCGCGTGAAACCACCTACTCGCGCCGATGTACAAAAGTTACTTACGCAACGTTTGCCTCATTTATTACCTTATTTGGACGATTTCCGCATTCATTATTTGAATAAACAAATCGAAATTGAATTGATTATTTCATTTAATCTAAGTGAACAAATAGCGTTATTACATAATACAAATGTTGCCATAGAGACTATTAAACACGACGTACCACAGATAAAAAGTATTTTTTTATTTTTCAAAAAGTGATTGTGAGACCGGGACAAATCCCCCGACATTTCGTTTCATATCAAGAAAATAATCCTGTTGATAAATAGCGGTCGCCGCGATCACAAATAATCGTCACAATTACCGCATTTTCTATTTCATTTGCTAATTTCAATGCTGCCCAAACGGCTCCACCTGACGAGACACCTGCAAAAATACCTTCTTCACGCGCTAAACGGCGCGTCATATTTTCTGCGGCTTGTTGGTCAACATCAATAATGCGATTAACGCGATTAGGGTCATAAATTTTTGGCAAATACGCTTGTGGCCAACGACGAATACCGGCAATTTTTGATTCACCTTCTGGCTGTACACCAACGATTTGAATGTCTGGATTTTGTTCGGTAAGGTATTTTGACGTTCCCATAATCGTTCCCGTCGTTCCCATGGCACTAACAAAATGTGTCACCTCGCCTTGTGTATCACGCCAAATTTCAACGCCAGTGGTTTCGTAGTGAGCGCGGGGATTATCCGGATTTGAAAATTGATCTAAAATACGTCCTTTTCCTTCCGCTTCCATGCTGCGCGCCAAATCAATAGCCGCTTCCATACTGCCTGCGGCGGGCGTTAAGATAATTTCTGCGCCATAAGCCTGCATTGAGGCAAGACGTTCTGCACTCATGTTATCGGGCATAATCAGCGTCATTTTATAACCTTTAATTGCCGCCGCCATCGCTAATGCAATGCCAGTATTGCCGCTGGTTGCTTCAATCAGTCTGTCCCCGGCTTTAATTTCGCCCCGTTGTTCTGCGTGAACAATCATACTCATCGCGGGTTTATCTTTAACTGAACCGGCAGGGTTATTACCTTCTAGTTTGAGTAACACGGTATTGCTTGGATGATGGGACAATCGTTGCAAACGAACTAACGGCGTATTGCCGACAAAATTTTCAAGAGTAGGATAAGTCATCATAAGAAGTATGTGTTGAGATAAAAAGTGCGAACATTATCTCATACAAAAAACAATTTTATTTGCTGTCTTCGCGCAAAAACTGTTAGATTCGCGCCTCAAACTTTAACCTGTAGAGACCCCGTACATGAATCAAGAACAAATCGATCAAGTTAAAAACTATCTACTTAATTTACAAAACCATATTTGCGCGGCTTTAGAAGGTGAAGAACCGCAAGCACGTTTTATCGAGGAAAACTGGTCACGCGAAGAGGGCGGCGGTGGTCGCACGCGGGTTTTAGCAAATGGCGATATTTTTGAACAAGGCGGCGTGAATTTTTCGCATGTGTCAGGATTTAATTTGCCCCCCTCGGCAACTGAGAAACGTCCAGAATTAGCGCATCGGCAATTTGAAGCTATGGGCGTTTCACTCGTTATTCATCCAAAAAATCCTTATGTGCCAACCTCTCATGCAAACGTGCGGTTGTTTATTGCCAAAAAAGAAGGCGAGCCGACGATTTGGTGGTTTGGTGGTGGTTTTGATTTAACCCCGTTTTATCCATTCAAAGAAGACGTATTACAATGGCACGAAACCGCGCGTGCGGCTTGTGAACCATTTGGCGCAGAGGTTTATCCCAAATACAAAAAATGGTGTGACGAGTATTTCTTTTTAACGCATCGCAACGAAACACGCGGCGTGGGTGGATTGTTTTTTGATGATTTAAACGAAGGCGGTTTTGAACAGTGTTTTGCTTTTATGCAAAGCGTTGGCAATGCTTATATTCAGGCGTATTTGCCAATTGTGCAAAAACGCAAAGCGACACCTTATGGTGAACACGAGCGGAATTTTCAGTTGTATCGCCGTGGACGTTATGTGGAATTCAATTTAATTTATGATCGCGGCACAATATTTGGCTTGCAATCCGGCGGTCGAACAGAATCGATTTTGATGTCATTGCCGCCGGTTGTGAATTGGAAATATAACTGGCAACCTGAAGCGGGAACACCGGAAGCAGAATTGTACGAAACCTATTTGAAACCACAAGACTGGCTGCAATTAAAATAATTATTCCAACCACACCCGATACTGTTTTTCCTCAAGCTCGCAAGAAAATAAAACTTGCGGGCTTAAACCTTCCTCTTTTAAACGTTGCAACAATATCGGTAAATCAACCATACCAGTTTGCAGCAATTCTAAATGAATTTCACTTGGTATAAGCGTTTCTAAATCTAACACAGCTTCCGATGGTAACGTCACGGCAACTAATGGCTGTCCATTTTTCGTAATTTTGACCTGTAATTTTTTCGCTTGTGTGGCAAAATCTAACACCGTAAATTGTGGAGTGGGGATATTGATTTCTGGCAGAAGCAAATTTCTGGCTTGTTGCAATAAATTTTCTCCCACACTTTTTTCTAATACTTGCCACCAATTTAAATTGATGCGTAATTGTTGCAATTGTTGCGTTAATCCTTGAAATGCTCGCATTAACAACAATATATCTGCCGCGCCTGCCGAACGAAACCACCAGCGTTTTTCACCCAATAAGTCAGTAATATTTTTTTCTAATTGCCATTCAGCAAGATTGAAAACATGTGCTGTTAAAAACGGTCGAAATAACGTCTGACACAGCAGCGGCAACGCGCCTTGAATGTGTGCTAATTTTTTTGCGTCAAAACCTAGTGCCACAAAACAATCCAACGGATTTACCGCATTCCGTTCACGGCAACCCATAATCAGTTTTAACAACGCTAATCGCCGAAATTCCGATAACGAAACCGTGCAGCCAAAATCCAGCAATGTCACCATCGTGCCACGACTTTCATGATTATAAAAAGTATTACCATTATGCGGATCAGCGTGAACTTCGCCCGCGACAAATAAACTCGTAAACAACGTTTGCAATAACGTTTCTGCAATCAAACGCCGTTCGGATTCTGACCAATTTATAATTTCAGGAAACGTAACACCCGTCGCGCGACTTTGTACCAACACACAATCGCTGCTGTATTCGACGTAAACACGGGGAATTTCTAAACGTGGCACGCATACATTTTCACGAAAATAAGTTTGGCGCAGGGCTTCAGAACGGTAATCTAATTCGCGTTGCAACGTGTCATGTAATGTTTGTTTATACGCAGATAAATCAAAACCCCATTGCTGCACTTTCCCAACGCTCGGCATTAAACCTGCGAGTTGCAACTCAACAGCAACGGCGGTGGCAATATCTGGATAACGAATTTTAATGGCAACGGGTGTGTCGTCACGCAATTCAGCTAAATGCACTTGCCCTAACGACGCGGCGGCGATAGCGGGTTGAATGTTTTTGAAAACTTTTTTAGGGGATTGTTGCAGACTTTTTTCTAAAATTGGCAACATCTTAGATAAGGGGAGGGCTGGAACGTTATCGGTAAGCGATTCAAACGCATTGCCGCCTTCAACTGCCGCAAATAGCTGTCCCACCTTCATACTAATCCCTCGCGCATCAGCAAGTAAATTTACTAATGCACGTTGGGCTAATAATTTTTCAGTTTCACTTTGGCTGGTACGAACTTTTTTTGCTGCCCAGCCAATGCGAAATAATTGTGTTAATCGCTTAAAAAATATCATTAAACAAAATATTTAATCGTCATGTTAATCCATGTTAAAACCATCGTTTGAACTGCTCGCCGCCGTAACAGCTGTCATTGCGGTACATGTTACGCCAGTCACTGTTCTACTAGCACTTTGACCTTCATATTGCAACGTAATATCACAAGGGGCTGGCGCGACCGTTAATGAAATAATCCAATTACCTTTGCTATCTAAAGTCAATGGCATAGTGCCAATTAGCGTGCCATCTGTTGCATTTTTACCGCTAATAACGGTTAAGTCTAATTTTTTAGTGATAAAGGTTTGACGTTCTGTAGGCGTTAATAATGAGTTTAAAACCACATTGCCTGTCAATGTTAATGCGCCATCTTTCCATACGCTGGTCGAAACATTTAGCTTATTCACTGACGCAGCATTACGATTACCGGCGGGCCAAACGCGGATGCGTACTGAGACTTTATTAGACGCTAATCGCTGAATCTTTTTTGTTTCTTTTGCCATGAATGTGATGCTGTAAATTTTATTCACTTGCGCTGCCGCTGGTGTCCATTGGAAATCAATCGTAGATAACAAAGTTCCAACGTTAGGATACATTTTGCTAAAAGTAGAACCAGCAACGCTTCCTGTCATTATGAATTCGTCTTGTTCGGCATCTTTAACAGATAAAGGGATTGTCAGTAATTGACCAGCTTCAATATCCCATTGTTGAGCGATTGAATTTAATACCGGTGCAGTATCAATTTTTATTACGGTTGAATTAACACCAAGCGTTTTAGCATACTCTGATTTAGCGGATGCTGTCGGGGTAGCAAAAACAGCCACTAATCCCAAAACAGCACTTATGCTGAGAAAAATGTGTTTTTTCATAAGAATTCTCTAAAACTAATTTGAATTCTATTTGCAATTATTGATTATCATTGAGTATCGCAATCATTTTTTCGGTCGCTTGATAATCTGTACCCGACCATAAAACGCTACCGTCTGCTTTCACAATCGCAAAATAAGGTAGTCCAATTTTCAACTGACGATGCGCTGGATTTTCACGGAATTTTTCAAATTCGGGTTCTTTATCCACCAATTTCACAGCAATCGCTTTGGTGCGTAAGGCTTCATTTAATGCGGCATTGTTTTTTGTTTCAGTTTTAAACGCCACACAATTCGAACACCAACTCGCGTAAAAATCGATAAAAATTGGTTTACCTGTTTGTTGTGCCACTTTTTGAGCCGCTTCAAAATTGCGATACCAAGCAATCCCTGCTTCATTTTCAATTAACTCACTCGCGCTAGGTGTTTCCGCCGCAACAGCGGATTTAATTGCAGATTTAAAAATTGGCAAATGTCCAAAACTCATCACGACGAGCCAAATACCAATCAGCATCGTCATCACGCCCATAAAATGTTTGAATTTATGATTGGGTTGCGCCTCAACGGGCAATAAACTTAATACATTGCAATGAACGACGGCAATCCACACGAACAGTGTGCCTAAAGCTAAAACTAACGTGGTTTCTGAATCCACACCAAAAACTCCCATCGCTTTGTTTAAATAAGCATAAGCGAAATACAAAATGAGAAAACCAAAGGCATATTTGATTTTGTTCATCCAATAACCAGCGCGTGGTAATTTTTTGAACTTAACGACGCTAATTACAAAAAACGGTAAACCTACGCCTAAACCAAATCCCGCCATCATGACGCTGCCTTGCAGCGAAATCGTGAATTTATCGGCAAAAGTGAGTATTTGATTAAGTAACGCTAATGCGGCGGCTTTGTCGGCAATGTTGTCGGCGACTTGCAATAACAGCGCAAATACAATCGGGCCAACACAAGGCGAAATGACTAAACCCGCCACAGCTCCCATTAACCACGTTCCAGTTAAACCTTGAACACGCGCGGAATGTTGATCTAATTCATGGACTTCGTTTTGCATAAAGCCTAATTCGTAAAACCCTAATAACGCAATGGCAAAAAAGGTGAAAAACAAGGCGAAAGCTAAATTAACCCAACCGGATTGCATGAAAGTATTAAATGCGCCTCCAGTCATTCCCGCCATCAAACCGAGCAACATGTAAGTGAATACGATACCGACTACATAAGCCAATGCGTGTTGTTTTTCTTTTGCTGCTACGCCGTTCGCACGCCCCACAATAAACATCGATGTAATGGGCAACATCGGATAGACACACGGCGTAGCTACGGACAACATTCCGGCAATAAACATCAAGCCAAACATAATCAAAACGTTGTCTTTATTGTTTTTAAATAAGCCGAGCAGTTTGTCGGTGAAACTTTCATAATCTTCTTTAACAGGTTCAACTTTTTTAGCCGTTGAACTCATTGGCAATTTCAAATCCACCGAAACGGTTTGCGGACGAAAACATTGGTGTGTCACATCATTGCAAAGTTGGTATTTAATCGCCAGCGGAAATGTAGCTATCTTCGCAGAACCTGATAACGTTAAATTAAACTCGCCCGTACCACGCAACACATTGGCTTTAACTTCTTCATCGTAAACGCCTGCTGGTTTTTCAAGATTATCAATTTTCAATCCTGCGCCCGCCAACGCGCCATTCACATCTAATGTGATGGGAATGAACATTTGTTCGTCGCCTTTGTCTAAATAGGCGTGATGTTCAGGCGGGACGCTAAAATCAATTTGATAATGCGCGGGATAATTCGCGTTTAAGGTTTTGACTTGAATGTCAGCTGTTGGATTATCCGCGACAGCAAATTGAATCGCCGTCAGCCACAATATAAAAATATAAAAAAATTTATTCATGATTAAAATTTTAAGCTAATTGAAGCATTGATTAAATAATAACTAAAATCGGCAAAACCACCGATATTGTTACCACCCAACTGAAATGATGCACTGTGATTGTAGACCACCTTGGCGTTGTTTTTAGACTATTTTATTCCACTAAAAATTGCGCCAAAATTTGCGAGCCGATAATCGGTTGAATAGGAATCGTAATTTTTATGTGAGCTAGCAAAAACGGGGAGGCATATCACATAGTGCTAAATTAAACAGACATAACACCTACTCAAAAATTCAACGAGAATTAAATAGTCTTTGATTGATTGTTATTTTGTGGGGAATTTATCCATGAAAAATTCTATGTGGGAAATTTACCCACGTCAATATTTTTTTGATGACTTAAATAAACCACGATTATTTTATGGGATAAAAATATAGAAACTGTGTCGAAGTTCTTAAAAAGAGGCAGCGTAAACTATCATCTCAACACCAGCGTCGCACCGATAAAGCAAATATGTTATCTTTTGCGCTATAAATGAAGTTTAGAAATGCGAACACAAGGATTTGCTTATGCCCCCAATGTTAATCACGCCATTAGCTGAGTTAAGAGAAAAAATTGATGCGGTTGATGCTCAAATTTTGCAACTTATTAACCAACGTGCTTGTTATGCACAACAAGTTGCAGAAACGAAAATCGCGCAGGGTGAACACGGTTCATTTTATCGCCCAGACCGTGAATCTCTTGTGTTACGACGAATTCAGGATTTAAATACGGGGCCGTTATCAAATGAAACGACAATACGTTTTTTTCGTGAATTGATGTCGGCGTGTCTTGCGTTAGAAAAACCATTAGACGTGGCATTTTTAGGCCCTGAAGGGACGTTTACGCAACAAGCAACGTTTAAACATTTTGGTCATGCCGTTAAAACTGTTCCGGTTGCGAATATTAACGCTGTCTTTAACGCCGTAGAAAATGGCAGTTGTGCATTCGGCGTGGTACCGATTGAAAATTCCACCGAAGGCGTAATTAGTCACACATTAGATAGATTATTGACCTCAACATTGCAAATTTGTGGTGAAGTCAAAATTCGCGTGCAGCAAAATCTATTGACGCATGCCAAAGAATTTAACGAAATTACTGAAATTTTTTCGCACGCACAATCTCTTGCACAATGCCGTCAGTGGTTAGAAACTAATTTACCGCTTGCTCGTCAAACCGCTGTCAGTAGTAATGCCGAAGCGGCGCGATTAGTTAAAAATAATCCAAATGCCGCTGCGATTGCGGGTGCGATTGCCGCAGACATTTATGAATTGCCGATTTTGACTGCCAATATTGAAGATGATTCAAACAATACGACACGCTTTATCATTATCGGTGAACAAACCGCCGTTCCTACCGGACATGATAAAACCACATTGGTCGTTTCAACCAATAACGAAGCTGGCGCGTTATATCGAATGCTAGAACCTTTTGCCATCGCAGGCGTGGACATGCTCAGTATTGAATCGCGACCATCACGTCAAGGACTTTGGGATTATGTATTTTTTATTGATATTATTGGACACAGCGAAGACCGTAATGTCGTGCAAGCAATAACAGAATTAAAAACTAAAGTTTCAATGTTCAAACGCTTAGGTTCATATCCGCAAGCCGTATTTTAGGAATTAAATCGATGCCAATTAAATGGGATAATCGCTTCAGTGTGGGTCACAATACCATCGATGCTGAACATAAATTATTGTTGACGACAATTAACGCGCTAGAAATTGCGTTACATCATCCCGAAGACAAAGAGCCATTGTTGTTTTTTATCGACCAATTACACGAATTTGCACTAACCCATTTTCACCATGAAGAAACGTTGCAACTCAAACATTTATTTCCATTTCGAGAAGAAAATGCGCGAGGGCATGAATATTTAATTGTTGATTTGAATCGCATTCGAGATGATGTTTATCGTATTGCAAAAAAAGCAACGTTATCGGTTACAGACATAGCAGATTTGCATAATCATACGACGTATTTAGCCAAAGATTGGTTAATTGCACATTTACTTAAAGAAGATTTAAAAATGAAAGGTTTTATGGGAGATGATGGCGATGAATAGCCCAAGTGACGAAATAAAAATTGAAAATGGTTTAGGCTTTAAATTAAGTACCGACGGTCATAAATTATTTGCAGTTGGAAATCCCTGCGAGGATAGGGTTGATTTGACGGCAGATATTTTCAAACAACGTTTAGAAGCCGCGCAATTTGCTGAGTTATTTATCAATGAACATCTCGTTATTGAGGTGCTACGTCGATATAAAAACGCGCCAGATGAAACCTATGAAATGGAAATTGGCGAGCGACGGGATGCCACTTGCTCTATTTCCATTTCTGAAAATAAATTGAAAGCCCATTTAACGTTAACACCTAGTTTTGGTGGTAAGGCGGTAACTTTAGCAGATGTGCAAAAATTATTAGAAGATAAAAAAGTCGTTTGGGGTATTGTACCAACTGAAGAAATTGAAGGTGTATTAGCAAAAGGGCATGCAGCGGATTTCATTATTGCTGAAGGACTCGAACCCGAAGCGGGTGTTGATGCACAATTTCAAAGTTTGATGCCCGAAGCACACGAACGTAAACCACTTGTTGATGAAAATGGTGATGTGGATTACCGTGAATTGGGTGACATTGTTATCGTGCATAAAGATGAAGTGTTAATGCAGCGCATTCCACCCATTCAAGGTAAAAAAGGACGTAACGTTTTAGGTGAAATAATCAATCCTAGTGGTGGCGCGGATACCCCTTTTTCGGGCGACAAAAAAGGTGTTTATTTGAATCCAGAGGATAACAATCAATTGCTCTCTGAAATCACTGGTCAGCCCATCATCGTGCCAAATGGCATGATTGTCACGCCCGTTTTAACGGTTAAACAGGTCGATTTTGCTTCAGGTAATATTCGTTTTGATGGTTCTGTTGTGGTGCTTGGTGACGTGGCTGAAGGTATGAAAATTTTTGCACTTGAAGATATTACCATTGATGGCAGCGTGACAGATGCAAAAATCGAATGTATGGGAAATTTAAATATAAAAGGCTGTGTTACAGGAAATACTGAACTCATTGTGAATGGCGATATTAACATTAAAGGCGGGGCGCAAGGCTATCAGGAAATTGAAGAACCTGTTGGTGATGATGACCATTCTGCAAAAATTGTTTCGCATGGTTCCATCATTGTGGGTTTTGTAGAAAATTTCCATCTCGAAGCTGGCGTTGATATTGTCGTCGAAAAATATGCGATGAACAGTCAATTGATGGCAGAAAACAAAATTGTCACGGGTGCTAAAAATAGCGGTAAAAAACCTTCGATTATGGGGGGCATAACGTGGGCAATGGTGATGGTTAAAGGTACCATTCTCGGTTCAAGTGCAGGGATTAAAACGCATGTTCAAGCTGGCTCAAATCCTTACATTCAAAAACGGATTGCAGCGATTAAACGTGAGTTAATACCAAATGAAAAAGAACAAGCCGATATTCGTAAAATTTTAGCATTTATTGAGCTTCACCCCGAAAAAGGTAACGCAGAAATGTTAGAAAAATTGAATCATACCTTGAGCAAGTTGAAAATTGAAGCAGATTTGCATCATGCGGGATTGAAAGATTTAACCTCAAATATGTCAATCATTGACGATGCGAAAGTGATTGCTGATCGTGGTGTATATATTGGCGCGGAAGTTCAAATTAACGGTGTGTTTTGGAAAGCACAAGAAAATCGGGGCAAAAGCGTTTTCAGAGTCGAACATCGTGAAATGACCATTAACGTACGTTAAAAAAATGCGGCAAAATTTCCAAAGCCAACGATAATAGCCTCCCTTCAAAATTTAGTTAATTCAAATAGAGTGTAAATTATGAGTAATGTTTTTTCATGTACGGGAACTATCGGCAAAGATGCCGAGGTTCGTTACTTACCATCTGGTCAGGCGGTGTTAAATGTATCAGTTGCCAACAACGTGGGATTTGGAGACCGTCAGCAAACTCTGTGGATTCGCGTAGTTGTCTGGGGTAAAAGAGCAGAATCGAATTTAAAAACGTTTCTCGTTAAGGGGCAGCAAGTTTTCGTCTCTGGCGAATTAACGATGAGCGAATATAAAGCCAACGACGGCACGATGAAAACCAGTTTGGAGTTAAACGCTAATATTTTAGATTTAGTGGGGAAACGTAACGATTCTGCTGGTTATGCGGGACAATCTAGCGGTTATGATGCGCCTGCACCGGCATCAAATTACGCGCCACAACCACAAACCTATCAGCCGCCACCGGCTCCTGCTTATCAACAACCGCCCGCTCAAAACTATGCGCCACCACCTGCGCCAAATTATGCACCGCAACAAGCACCTAGACCTGCGACAACGCCAAGTTTTGATGCACCTTATGACGATGACATTCCGTTCTAATTTATAAATAAAAAAAGCCTCGCTGCTTTCTATCACAACGGGGCTTTTTTTGAACGTAATAAATTTAAGTACGATATTCGGCGTTGATTTTCACATAATCATAAGAAAAATCGCAGGTTAAAACCGTTTGCATCGCATCGCCACGCCCAAGTTTTACACCAATGGTAATTTCAGCCTGATTCATAACGGCTTGACCGGATTCTTCGGTGTAATCGGTCGCGCGTCCACCTTCTCGCACAATGCACACATCATCCAAATAAATACGGATTTTTTCGAGTTCCATCGCTTCTACGCCCGCGCGTCCGACAGCCGCTAAAATTCGCCCCCAATTCGGATCGCTGGCAAAAAAGGCGGTTTTTACTAATGGTGAATGAGCAATCGTTTTAGCAACTTGCACCGCTTCGGCATCGTTAGTCGCTTCCGACACCACAATTCGCATCAATTTTGTTGCCCCTTCGCCATCACGGACAATCAATTCGGCTAATTCTTGGCTAACTTCCAGAATTGCTTTTGCAAAAATGCTGTAATTTTCACTGTTTATGGTAATTTCTGGTGCAAGCGTGCAACCACTCGCTACTAACACACACGCATCATTCGTCGAAGTATCGCCATCAACGGTAATGCGATTAAACGATAATTCAACCGCATCCGCCAAACATTGTTGCAATAACGGTTGACTGATTTTGGCATCTGTAGCGATAAAACCCAACATAGTTGCCATATTTGGTTGAATCATACCCGCGCCTTTGGATATGCCGTTAATAGTGACGGATTCGCCATTCAAGGTAATCACTTTCGATACCCCTTTAGGAAACGTGTCAGTGGTCATAATCGCTTTCGCTGCCAATTCCCAATGATTTTCAGCTAAATTTGCGACGGCTTGCGGCAAAGCGGGCGTTATTTTTTCAACCGGTAACGGCTGACCAATCACGCCTGTTGAAAATGGCAATACTTGCTGCATTTGTCCGCTGGTCACTTGCGCTAAATCCTGACAGGTTTGCAACGCATCTCGCATGCCTTGTTCACCTGTTCCAGCATTCGCATTACCTGAATTGATAAGTAACCAACGCGGCGCATGTGCTAAATGCGCTTTAGCAACATGCACTGGCGCGGCACAAAACGCATTTTGTGTAAACACTGCCGCGCACGTTGCAGATTCAGGAAATTGAAAAACCAATAAATCATCACGCACCGTTTGTTTGATGCCGGCGTTAGTTGTACCTAATTGCACGCCGCTAATTGGCGGCATAAATGGAAAAGGAGTTTGTCCGACTGCCATAGTTTTACCTTCAATTTAAATATTTATTATTGCTGACAATGGGGGCAAAAAACTGTGCTGCGATTCGCCAGCCGAATTTCTTGCAAGGGTTGCGTGCATTGCGTGCAAGGCAAATTCCCTCGACCGTAAACGTGTAATTGTTGTTGGAAATAACCGGCTTTACCGTCGGCATTCACAAAATCGCGTAATGTGGTGCCGCCTTGCTCGATTGCCCGCGCTAAAACTTCTCGAATACACGCGACTAATTTTTCACAATCTGCCAATGATAAATCGCCTGCGTGACGTGTCGGTGAAATCCCCGCCATAAACAAGGCTTCATTTGCGTAAATGTTTCCGACACCCACCACGATTTGCCCATTCATTAAAAAAGTTTTAACAGGAACTCGTCGTCGTTTTGCCAAATGAAACAACAGTTGACTGGTGAAATCTTCGGTCAACGGTTCAACGCCCAAATTACGCAATAACGGATGCTTTGTAATTTCGCCCGTCGTCCAAACTAATGCACCAAAGCGGCGTTGATCGTTGAAACGCAATACCGTATTTTCATCAAAAACAATATCGACGTGGTCATGTTTACCTGCCGGTGCGGCATTCGTGACAATGCGTAAATTTCCCGACATGCCCAAATGTACAATGAGCGTGCCGTTTTGCGTTTTAATTAGTAAGTATTTTGCGCGACGATTTACGCTTTCAATGGTTTCATTTTGCAAGCTGGCTTCAAAATCGGGTGCGATTAGCCAACGCAATTGCCGTTGTCGCACAATGACGTTTCCAATCGTTTTACCGATAATATGCGGTGCAATGCCACGTCCTGTAGTTTCGACTTCGGGTAATTCAGGCATAATCAGTGTTCAATATGTTCAACAACTGCTTCGGCACCATGTTGACTTTCATGCTCACCCGCTCCCGCACCATGTGCGCCGGATTCATGATGTGATTCATGACCGCCGTGACTGCCAAAAAAGAAATGTCCTAAACCGAATAAATCTACCATCAAAATGACAACCATCAAATTCTGTGTCATCGCGTTAATTTTTTCTAAGGTCGTTTTTTTACTCTCATATTTTGCAAATAACGAAGGTAAAAGATGTTGTGTAAATTCGTATTGAAAAAATCGCTTCGGCAGCGATGTAACCATGATAGTGAATGGAATAAAAAAAATGGTTGTAACTAACAAATAAGGTTCTGAGAATTCAATTAACTCGAACAATAGCTCAAATATAAGCTCAAAGAAATGTGACATAGTAATCTCGACAGCAAAAGAATCAATCGTTAGGTTAAAATTTAACGATTCATGAATGGTTATTCAATGTCCATGACATCGTCTGCGCCTTTACCGTCATTAACTAAATAATCACGTTGTTGGAAATACGCATTTTTCAGGAATTCATAACGATCATCGCTTGCTTCATTGATAACTTTTTCTACGCCCAAATGGTCAGCACGCGCATCCAATGTTTTAAGGGCAAAAGTACTGCTGCTAATTGCGCTTGCTGTGGTGCCAGAACTTAATCCTAACACGCCCATACCGACATAATTAACGGGATTCATGGCGGCATCACCTAAACGTCCTGTGATAGCGCGGGGTGAACTCGAACCCAAAAATGGCAAGACAACATAAGGGCCCATCGGAATACCCCAAACACCTAATGTTTGATCAAAATCTTCTTTGTGTTTAGGTAAATCAAGCATTTCAGCAACATCAACGAGACCACCGACACCGGCAACCGTGTTAATTAAAAACCGTGAACCATCTAAACCAGTTTGTGCTAATTTAAACTGCAATAAATCGTTGACTGTCACCCCAATATCATTGATGTTGCTAAATACATTAGTGACACCTTCATCAATAAAATAGGGGGTAATCCAACGATAACCTGTTGCGAGGGGAGCCATTACACATTTATCAGCACGGTCATTGAACGATTGTACGCCACGATTCCAATTTTCTAACGGATCACGTTCGTCTTTCACTGCTCCCGTACACGCGACCAATGAACCGAGTAACGTTGCACTTATCAAATGCACCAATAGTTTTTGCTTTAGCATCATAAAATCTCCGTCATTGCTATTATTTTTTATTCTAAGGGTTTTTTCGCGTAACATAGCACAGATAGTGGCTTGCATCGAGTAGCAGGCTTTTTTTATTTCATGACACCGAGATTTTTACCTTATGGAAACGTCGATAATTCCCTTAGAAAAACGCTTTCGCGGTTATCTTCCCGTCGTGATTGATGTTGAAACAGCAGGCTTTAACCCTAAAAAAAATGCGTTGCTTGAAATTGCTGCAGTTATTGTAGAATTGAACGAGGAACACAATTTGGTCGTAACGGAGCGATATTCTGCTCACGTTATCCCATTTAAAAATTCAGAATTGGATCCGGCAGCATTAAAATTTACAGGCATTGATCCGTTTCATCCGTTTCGGATGGCAATTGAAGAAAAAGCGGCGTTGGAATTGATTTTTAAACCGATTAAAGAAGCGATTAAACGAAATAAATGCACGAAAGCGATTTTAGTTGGACACAATCCAGCGTTTGATATTGCTTTTTTAAATGCCGCCGCGCATCGCTCGCAATTGAAAAAAAATCCCTTTCATCCGTTTAGTACGTTCGACACGGCGACATTGGGCGGTTTGGCGTATCAGCAAACTGTGCTGGCGAAAGCGGCGAAAGCGGCGGGGTTACATTGGGAAAGCGATAAAGCGCATTCGGCGTTATACGATGCCGAGAAAACAGCAGAATTATTTTGTATGATTATCAACCGCTGGAAACATTTAGAATCTTTAGAATCTGAATCTAGCGAAGACCTTTAATTTCAACTTTTTGCCATCACAAAATTTTTATGACCATTAAAAAAGTCGCCTTAAACCAAGACAAACTCAATCAAATCGTCACCGACGCTCGCAAAAATCAAACGGAGCGTGAACAATCGTATCGCGGACAAGCGTTAAAAATGTACCCGTGGATTTGTGGGCGGTGTACGCGAGAATTCACCAATGCTAATTTGGCTGAATTAACCGTGCATCATCGTAATCACAATCATGATGATAACCCGGCAGACGGCAGCAATTGGGAATTATTGTGTTTGTATTGCCACGATAACGAGCATCAACGTTATGAAGAAACACGCTTTGGCAGTGCGGGAAATAGCTCAACGAATGCACCGCTTGGCTCACATAATCCGTTTGCTAATTTGAAAAGTATGCTTGAAAGCAAAAAATAAGCAGGAAAATCGCAGAACGTTCGTGGTGGAACGTTCTGCGAAAAAAGGTTTTACAAATTATCTAAAATCGCTTTTTTCACCGCGTCTAAACTCGCATCAATCGTGACGGGTTTTTCATTCGCACATTGCATCATTGCAGTGTCAGGGTCTTTAATGCCGTTACCAGTCAATGTACAAACGATGGTACTACCGTCTGGAATTTTTCCAGTGCTAATGTCATGCAACGCGCCAGCGAGTGACGTTGCCGATGCAGGTTCACAGAAAATTCCTTCAAATTGTGACAACATTTTTTGTGCCGCTAAAATTTGTTCGTCTGTGAATTTATCAAACCAACCGTTTGATTCTTTTTGTGCTGTCCACGCTAAATTCCAAGATTGTGGATGACCGATACGAATCGCGGTGGCAATCGTTTCTGGATTATCAACCATTTCACCTAATGCAAACGGTGCTGCGCCAGCCGCTTGATAACCACACATCACAGGCGTATTCGCGCAAACTCGGTCGGTAAAGTATTCTTTGTAACCTTTCCAATAAGCGGTGATGTTACCTGCGTTACCCACTGGCAAACAGTGATAATCAGGTGCAAAACCGAGTTCATCAACGATTTCAAACGCAGCGGTTTTTTGTCCTTCCAAACGGTATGGATTGATTGAATTTACAATCGTCACAGGCGCGTGGTCGGCAACTTCTTTGACTAACGCCATGCCACGGTCAAAGTTGCCGTTGATTTGAATGATTTTTGCACCGTACATCAATGTTTGTGCTAATTTGCCGAGTGCAATTTTTCCTTCTGGAATTAACACGAAGGCTTGAATTCCCGCACGAACTGCATAAGCAGCCGCCGCTGCTGACGTGTTACCCGTTGAAGCACAAATAATAGCTTGACTGCCTGCTTCAACGGCTTTGGTCACTGCCATTGTCATTCCACGGTCTTTGAATGAGCCCGTTGGATTTAAGCCTTCAAATTTGACGTAAATTTTTACGTCTTTGCCGATTAAACGCGGAATGTTGTGTAATTCAATTAACGGCGTGTTGCCTTCGCCCAAACTGATAATGCGCGTCGTGTCACTGACGGGCAAACGTGAGCGGTAATTTTCGATTAAACCTGTGTAGCGTTTCATTTTTTTTCCTATGAAAATTTTAAATTTATTTTGGTGAGATATTATCGCAATTCTTTACTCGAAATGGGTAACAAGATATTTGCGCCACCTTTTGCCGAATCGACAACTAACGGCGTGTGACCATCCCATTTTTCGGCAATCATCAAATCAATCAGTCCAGGATTCGCGCGAATTGCCGCGCCACGAACAGAAATCGCTTTTGCTTCACCTTCGGCTCGAATGACGGCGGTTTGTGCTTCAATTTCGGCTTTTTGTTGCGTGAATTTTGCTTTTTCAGCTTCTTGTTCTTGCACCATTTTTGCCTCGATAGCATTTTCTAAATCTTGAGATAACGCGATATTTTCAATCACAATGT
>CAILJB010000006.1 GCA_903834465.1 uncultured Pseudomonadota bacterium
AAACCGATTTCTTCTGAAATCACAGTACCGTTTGTTAAAACCGCGATGTCTTCAAGCATCGCTTTACGACGGTCGCCAAAACCTGGTGCTTTCACAGCGGCAACTTTTACGATGCCACGAATGGTATTTACAACCAACGTCGCTAACGCTTCGCCTTCAACGTCTTCAGCGATAATCAATAATTGACGACCTGCTTTTGCAACGCCTTCTAACACTGGCAACATGTCGCGGATGTTTGAGATTTTTTTGTCATAAATCAAAATCATCGGGTCGTCTAATTCGACGCTCATGCTGTCTTGTTTGTTGATGAAATAAGGCGACAAATAACCACGGTCGAATTGCATCCCTTCAACCACGTCCAAAGAATTGTCTAAACCTGAACCTTCTTCAACGGTGATAACGCCTTCTTTGCCGCTTCAGCAATCAAATGATTTCGAGTTTGTATTTTGGTTAGCATTACAATAGAATGAATACTATTAGTAACAATTATGGATTTTATAAAATGCTTAAATCTAAAAAAGCAGTAGATTTATTTTGTGGGTGTGGCGGAATTTCTGTTGGTTTAAAACAGGCAGGAGTTGATGTATTAGCAGGTGCAGATATTGAGAAAAAATATCTTGCATCGTTTAAACATAATTTTCCAAAAGCGAAAGCCCTAAATTTAGATTTAAGTGTCATGTCACCAAATGAATTGATGAATTTAATTGAAATAGATTCAAATCAATTAGATTTATTAGTTGGAGGGCCACCCTGCCAAGGATTTTCTAAAAATGTCCCTCGAAAAAATCGACATCTTAACGACCCGAAAAACCTGTTAGTCAATTCATTTCTTGATTATTGCGAAGTCTTACAGCCAAAAATGATTCTTATGGAAAATGTCGCTGAAATGAAAAATGGTTTTGAACAAGCCTATTCGCAAGAAATCATTTCACGTCTTGAAAATGAAGGTTATACAGTTACGTCAATGGTTCTAAATGCCGCCGATTATGGTGTGCCTCAAAGACGTAAAAGAGCATTTTTTTTAGCCAATCGATACGGTTTTGAGTTTGAAATTCCTTTGCCGACGCATAATAGTGAAAAATTAAATAATTTAAATTATTTGTTTGTAATGAATGAACATGTATCAGTTTGGGATGCAATCAGTGATTTACCTGCTCTTGAACATGGTGACGGGCAAAAATTAACCACTTACAAAACTTTGCCACAAAATAGTTATCAAGAATTTATGCGTGAAAATTGTGAATTTGTCACCAATCACATTGCGCGAAGACTCCAACCCATACAGCATGAAAGATTATCTTCATTAAAAGCTGGGCAAGGTTTAAAAGATTTACCAGCGCATTTACAAACAAAAGGCGGATATAGCGGCGCGTATGGACGGCTAACTAAAGAAATGATTGCGCCAACGATAACCCGTTGGGTTTTTCATCCAGGTTCGGGTCGTTGGGGACATCCTGTTGATATTCGCACTTTAACAATGCGAGAAGTTGCCAGAATTCAAAGTTTTCCAGATAGTTATGAATTTGTTGGTTCATACAACGAACAAGCAGGGCAACTTGGAAATGCTGTGCCGCCATTGTTAGCAAAAACAATTATTCAAAGCATGACTTCTCAACTAGAACGATTCAAAAAAGAAACTAAATCATCCCAACTTACTTTTTCTTCGGGAAGTTTGAATGCCATTGCATGAAAATCTTGTGAAAATTCAATTTTTCCAAATTCTGTTGGTTTTTTTACCTCTATCCACCAATCATTTTCACTACTGAAATGTAGTTGATTTTCGCCTCGACCATGCCAAGCAAAGGCTTTTTTACCTGTTTTTACGTTCACACCATGTAATGCGGATAATTGCTCTTTTTTGACTGTCTTTTTAGGATTCGACCAGTGCCAAACAAAATCGTTTTTATCGAAAATGTCAGGATTATCTTTTGATGCAATGAGCCTTTCAAAATAAACCGCCGTATTATCAGGAAACATAATTAAGCGTGAATAGCCAATTTCAGAAAGATTGTAAGTTGCTAAACTTTCTTTTGCATGGTCATTGCAAAAATCGATAATTGCGTTGCCTAACTGCTGACAACCTGCTTCAGATTCTTCTGATTTTTTAATGAGTTCGTTGGCATTCGCAATTTTCGCGCGTTTCCAAGTAACGGGCGTGGTGTTTTTGGTTGATTTGATTTGCCAGCCGACTTTGTTTTTGATGCAAACATCAACGTAATCGTATGTATCAAGCAATTCGGCATCGTGAACCAATGAAAAAATCTTCTCCATAATTTTTCCAGGTACGGTGTCATCTTGAAAATAGGGAATTCGCATGTAGGCAATCAAATAATGTGCGATTTTTTCGAGTTGTTCTTTTGTTGAATAAACGGTCATGTTGTCTCTTTGAATAAATCCGAAATTGAAACTTGCAGGGCAATTGAAACTTTATGCACTATTTCAATCGTCGGATTTCTAAATCCTCTTTCAATGCCGCTGATATAAGTACGATGCAAACCCGATTCATCCGAAAGTTTATCTTGTGACCAACCTTTAGCTTCTCGAAATTCGCGTACATTTTTGCCAAATAATGTTTTTATGTTCATGGCGGCATGGTCGCAAAAATGAATACTATTAGTCTATAGTCGATGAGTAACATTGAAAAATTGACAAGCACAAAAAAGCCCCGACGGCGTGATGCAATCGGGGCTTTTTTTAGAGCATAACATCAACATGCTGGCGGTTTTACTGTACCTTCCTTAAAGATTTTGGAAGAAAATTATCAATTTCTTCATCGCTAAAAGTCATTTCCTCCATTTTTTTAAGAGCCTTAGATGCTTCAGTATATGCCTTGGTAATCGTTCGCGGAGAGCCTTTGTATAATTTATGCAAATCGATTTGTAATTTATCCCGTATTTTACGAATTTCGTCACAACTTAACATTTCAGCGCGAATGTCTGTTAACAAAGATAAGTAACTTTCTCGGATATTCCAAATGGATGCAGCAGCATCCGCGTGTTTTTGTGCCATTCCACCCAAATCATATTTTTTTACAAGTGTGTTTAAAATCACTAAAACAAACGAAATTAAAACGGAAATGATTCCTGCACATTTATTATTAGCAAAAACTGAAAAGGAAATACCCGAAGTAGTTATTGCTGAAAGAATAATTTGCCACAATTTAATCCAATCATTACGACTGTTCAGAATGTCAGCACATTTTTCCTGAGTCTTATGTGTCCAAACAACGCGCCCATAGCATTCTCTAATTTGCGCTTCTAAAATCTCAAGTTGGGAAGTTTGATCCATAAATTTCCCTCCATTTTTGTTTTGCTGACCATTCTTGTTTGTGGTCTGCTGTTTCATATTCGATTGCTTCTAATGAAATGTTATAGCAACGTTTTGCCTTATGTTGAAAAGCACCTTTACCATATACATATTGGTTACTACCAGGGGCTTTCCAGTATTCTTGTGCTAAATTTTGTTCTGACATCCATTTAAAAAAATCTCTACTCAAATAATCGTAGTATAAAAATGATTTATCTTTAAATTCCCATGAGTCCATAAATTGATAAGCAAGAGTATCAATTAACAATCCTCCAATAGGAACATTCCAGTTATTTCTCCAAGCACGAGTCATTCGACATAACCTGATGAGATTACCATTACTGGTATTATTCCGTTCTTTAATTGTTTTAATTTCTGGTTTTGGATTGGTCGTTTTCCAACTACCACCATTATTTGCATCTGGATAAGTAAAACTACCGTTTTCATTTAGAAAAACAGGAACAACCTCAAATGAAATACCGTCAGTGAAAGGAATAACTACAACCTGTCCATCAGCCCTAATACTGGTTGTTGAATAAGTTTGTCCAATTGACAACTTGATTGCTTGTAATAGGGCAGATTGCCCGTTCACAGAATAGTTGTTGTATTTTTCATAAACTGAAATCGGCAATTGAAAAACTATATCGAGATCGCTAAAGCCTTGAGTAGCGGTATTTCTACCATATGAACCGACATATAAACTATTTAACGTGTCTGAGTTCGTACCCCAAAAATCTGCGTTGAGACGCTTCGTTATATTTTTGTAACGAGTGGAAATCGTTCCACCATCTTGCACCTGAATGTTAGAACAAAAACTTTCAAACCAGTTTGCTAATCCCATTAAAATTTACCTCTCAATTATTTGTTAATTCCATAAAAAAGCCTCGATTGCTTTAAAAAAACAACCGAGGCTTTTATGAAAAGTGAAAAGCCAAAAAAGACTTTTTGAACGGCGATTACATCATGCCGCCCATACCACCCATTCCGCCCATGCCACCCATATCAGGCATACCATGACCTTTGTCATCGCTAGGCGCGTCAGCAATCATCACTTCAGTAGTGAGCATCAAACCCGCCACAGAAGCCGCATTTTGCAACGCAGTACGAGTAACTTTTGCAGGGTCTAAAATTCCCATTTCAATCATGTCGCCATATTGACCCGTTGCCGCGTTGTAACCGAAGTTGCCGCTGCCTTTTTGAACTTCGTTGAACACAACCGAAGGTTCATCACCAGCATTAGACACGATTTGACGCAAAGGCTCTTCCATCGCACGACGTAAAATGTTCACGCCCACAGTTTGGTCGTGATTGATGCCTTGTAAATCTTTAATTGCTGCCAACGCACGAACCAACGCCGTACCGCCGCCAGCCACAACGCCTTCTTCAACGGCTGCACGAGTCGAATGCAACGCATCTTCAACGCGAGCTTTTTTCTCTTTCATTTCGATTTCAGTTGCCGCGCCGACTTTAATCACTGCAACGCCGCCAGCTAATTTCGCTAAACGTTCTTGCAATTTTTCTTTGTCGTAATCAGAGGTTGATTCTTCAGCTTGAGCGCGAATTTGGGCAACACGCGCTTTGATTGCGTCTTCTGAACCGTAACCGTCAATGATGGTGGTGTTGTCTTTGGTGATTTGAACACGTTTTGCAGTACCTAATTGTGCAAGTTCTGCTTTTTCTAAACTCAAACCGATTTCTTCTGAAATCACTGTACCGTTGGTTAAAACGGCGATGTCTTCAAGCATCGCTTTACGACGGTCGCCAAAACCTGGTGCTTTTACAGCGGCAACTTTCACGATGCCGCGAATCGTATTGACAACCAACGTCGCTAACGCTTCGCCTTCAACGTCTTCAGCGATAATCAATAATGGACGACCTGCTTTTGCAACGCCTTCTAA
>CAILJB010000007.1 GCA_903834465.1 uncultured Pseudomonadota bacterium
GACTTTCGGGGGCTAGTCTGTGAAGTGAACCGTGCTGTAATGCGGTCAGCAGCAGAAACCAGTAGGTAGTAGTGATACATGCCTGCTCCTTAGCAATAAGGAATCCCCGTTGTAACCCTTTAGGGCGGGGAGGATGTCAAACGGCGACGTTTTTTAAAATTTAAGCAATCATTGCGATTATTTGCACATCAAAATATTTGCTAACAAATTGTATTTATTAGTCTTTAGTTAACTTTATTTGTTTTTTTGGAAATAATCTGTTTTTTAAATGGACACAATGCTTTTTTACCAGCTAAAATGCGCCCGCTTTCGAGAGAAAGAACTAGGTAAGGTTGCTTTGCAAAAAGCTAACATAACAATAATAAAAATAGTAAGAAACTTTTCACTTGAGCCAACGTCGCTGAGTAAAATACGCAGAACGACAAGACAATAATAAAAATAATTGCTCAAGTTAGCCCGCTTTACGCGGGCTTTTTATTGTCTTAAATTTATCCGCAATTACTCAATACAGGAATACAAGTCCAAATATTGCGCCGCGCTGTGTCGCCATGAAAAATCACGATTCATACCATTAACTTGTACTTGCCGCCAAGACTCAGGAAAATTGTACAAAAGCATTGCACGTTTAATTGTTTCCAATAATGCACCGGCATTTGCTTCGTTAAATACAAAACCTGTCGCGGTTTGATTCTCAATTGTTTCCGGTAACGTATCGACAACTGTATCCGCTAAACCGCCCGTATTTCTAACAATCGGCAACGTTCCATAACATTGACTATACATTTGGTTTAACCCGCATGGTTCAAAACGTGATGGCATCAAAAATATATCTGCCCCAGCTTCAATTAAATGGGCTAATTCTTCGTTATAACCTAAGGTTAATGCCATTTTTTGTGGATACGTTGCGGCGAATTGAATCAAACGTTGTTCGAAACTTTTATCGCCGCTACCAAGCAATACGATTTGAATCGGCAACGCCATCAATTCGGACATACAATCCAAAATCATGTCGATACCTTTTTGCTCTACCAACCGACTAATCAATCCTAACATTAAGACTTTTTCATCTACTGGCAAATTTAACCGTTCTTGTAATGCGGTTTTATTTTGCGTTTTAAGATGTAGTGAATATTGATTATAGTTTTGCACAATGAGGGGGTCATTTTCGGGATTCCAATCGTCATCAACCCCGTTAATAATCCCCTTCAAATCCTCATTACGATAAACCAACAGTCCTTCTAAACCATAACCCAGTTCGGCAGTTTGAATATCTTGTGCGTAAGAGGGACTAACAGTTGTCACTTTATCAGCATACGCAATTCCGCCCTTAATAAACGAAACCATGCCATGAAACTCTAATCCTTCAGGCGTTAGAAATTGACTCGGTAATTGCAATTTCGCTGCAGTTAGACCAGAAAATAGCCCTTGATACGCCATATTGTGAATAGTAAACACGGTCATCGGGCATTGATATTCCAGTGATAATAATGCGGGAACCAAACCTGTTTGCCAATCATTACAATGCACAATATCGGCTTTCCAATCCAATTGGGCGCGATTCATCGCTACTTCAATTGCTGCACGGCAAAATAAGGCAAACCGTTCTGCATTATTTGCGTGAGCAACGCCGTTTTGATTGACATACGGATTGCCTGCCATACCAAAATATTCAGGGCAATCCACTAGCCAAACCGTCATATTACTGTCAGGTAACGTCGTTTCTAATAGTTGCACGGTGTAGCTGCCAATTTTTAAAACACTACGCAATTGCACATTTCGGGTTAATTTCAACGCCCGATAATTTGGCAAAATCAGCTTCACTTCTTGCCCTAATGCAGCAAGCGCTTTAGGTAAGCTGTACGACACATCAGCAAGTCCCCCCGTTTTAATTAGTGGATGCACTTCACTGGTGACAAAAAGTATCTTTTTCATAACACTTGAATTTTTATAGTTTTAAAATAATTGCCCCTAGTGGCGGCAAGGTTAAGTTGAGAGAAAATAGCTGGTTCATCCATGGTTCGTCAATGGTTTCAATGGCACCATTACCGGTATTTGTTCCCGAATAATACTCAGAATCCGAATTAAAAATTTCTCGATAAACGCCTTGCACGGGTACACCAATACGATAGTTTTCACGCACTATTGGTGTAAAATTTAGCACAATAATCAAATGCGCTTGCCCATGCGTACGTTGAAAACACAAAATAGATTGCTGCACATCATGGCAATCAATCCACTCAAAACCACGTTGTTCAAAATCATATTGATGCAAAGCGGATTCCGTTTTATAGAGATGATTTAAATCTTTTACTAACGTTTGTAAGCCGCTGTGATGTGGGTATTCCAAAACGTACCAATCCAAATCTTTTCTGAAATTCCATTCGGTGCCTTGACCAAATTCATTGCCCATAAACAACAGTTTTTTTCCAGGATACGCAAACATAAAGGTGTAGAGCAAGCGCAAATTCGCAAAACGTTGCCATTCATCCCCCTTCATTTTGTTGAGCATTGAACCTTTGCCGTGGACAACTTCATCGTGCGAAAACGGTAGCGTAAAGTTTTCACTGAACGCATATAACATCCCGAAAGTCAGTTGATTATGATGATATTGGCGATGAATAGGGTCTTGTTGCATATATGCCAATACGTCGTGCATCCAGCCCATATTCCATTTCATGGAAAACCCTAATCCGCCTGCCCACGTTGGACGTGTCACTTGTGGCCATGACGTGGATTCTTCTGCCATAATTACCGTACCAGGTTGTTGCTGATGCGTAATGGTATTGAGTTCGCGCAGAAAATCGATAGCTTCTAAATTTTCATTACCACCATAACAATTCGGTATCCAATCATCGGCTTCGCGCGAATAATCCAAATACAACATTGAAGCCACTGCATCGACCCGCAAACCATCGAGATGAAATTCTTCTAACCAAAAAATCGCGCTAGAAAGTAAGAAATTGCGTACTTCATTACGTCCAAAATTATAAATTAACGTTCCCCAATCACGATGTTCGCCTTTGCGTGGGTCTTCATGTTCATATAAGGCACTGCCGTCAAAACGCGCTAAAGCAAAATTATCTTTAGGGAAATGCGCTGGCACCCAATCGAGAATCACACCGATATTGTTTTGATGGCAATGATCGACAAAATAACGGAAATCATCGGCTGAACCAAAGCGGCTGGTCGGTGCAAAATAACCGGTCGTTTGATAGCCCCACGAATCGTCGAGCGGATGTTCGGTGATTGGCAATAATTCGATATGGGTAAAACCTAATTCTTTAACGTAATCCACCAATTGCACAGCCAGTTCGCGGTAATTCAAAAAATGACCGTGTTCATCACGTTTCCATGATCCTAAATGCACTTCGTAAATCGAGATGGGTTGATGCAGCCAATCAAATTCTGTGCGTGCTTTTATCCATTTACTGTCTTGCCAGTTATAAGTATTTTTACCCACGACCATCGCCGCTGTTTTCGGGCGATTTTCAAATTGTTGTCCATAAGGATCTGCTTTAACCAACACTTCGCCGCTAGCACGATTAAGGATTTCAAATTTGTAAAAACAGCCTGCATCTAATTCAGGAATGAATAATTCCCAAACACCCCCACCGCCTAAACTTCGCATTGGATGACAACGCCCATCCCAACGGTTGAAATCACCGATAACGCTCACACGTCCCGCATTGGGTGCCCAAACGGCAAATAAAACACCAGAAATGCCGTCTGCTGTATGTAAATGTGCGCCGAGTTTTTGATAAATATGCCAGTGTTTTCCTTCGCCAAATAAATGTAAATCAAATTCGGGTAACTGCACACCAAAGTCATAAGGGTCATAGCCTTCGTGAAGAACACCGTCTTTGTCTAACCACGAAATACGGTAATGCGGGGGTAATTCCCCCTTCTTTGCGATGTATTCAAAAAAATCTGTTCCCTCAATACGCGAAATTGCAACATTATTGTGGGTAAAATTGACAGATTCTGCATAAGGCAGATAAAGTCGAACATGAATTTTGTTTACTTTTGGATGACGACCTAAAACAGAAAAAGGATTATGATGCTGCGCGGCAGCTACTTTGACTGAATCGAAATCTAGGATACTGGGGGATTGCTTTTTCACTAGGAATAGCCTCAATGTAGTAAGATAATGTTCGTGAAGTTTAGCAAACAAAAAAAAAGTTGTGTATCTATATAAATCGGGGAGATTAAAATGCCAACGTCTAATCCAAGCACTGATCGTTTCGTCAGTCAACTCACACGCAATACTATCGCTTTAATTTTGGCAGGTGGTCGCGGATCACGTTTAAAAAATATGACAGATTGGCGAGCCAAACCGGCTGTGCCATTTGGGGGGAAATTTCGAATTATCGATTTTCCGTTGTCAAATTGTGTCAATTCGGGCATTCGTAAAATTGGCATTTTGACGCAATATAAATCAGATTCACTTATTCGCCATATTCAACAAGGTTGGGGCTTTTTGCGCGGCGAATTTGGTGAATATGTCGATTTAATGCCAGCGCAACAACGTCACAGTGAAGATTCTTGGTACAAAGGTACCGCCGATGCTATTTTCCAAAACATTGATATTTTGCGTAGTCGATACCCCGAACATATTTTAGTGCTTGCAGGCGACCATATTTACAAAATGGATTATGGCGCAATGCTTGCCGACCATGTGGCAAAACGTGCGGATTTAACGATTGGCTGTATTGAAGTATCATTGGAAGAAGCCTCGGCGTTTGGCGTGATGGATGTCGATGATTATCGTCGTGTAAAAGCGTTTGTGGAAAAACCAGAACATCCCCCAGTAATGCCTGGTCGCACAGATACGGCTTTAGCGTCGATGGGGATTTATATTTTCAATTCCAAATTTTTGTTTGAACAACTCATTAAAGATGCCGATAACCCCGATTCTTCACATGATTTTGGTCACGACATTATCCCTTCTGTTATTCGAGACCACATTGTTAATGCCTATCCGTTCTTAGATTTACAAAGTGGCGCACAAAGTTATTGGCGCGATGTGGGTACTATTGACGCTTATTGGGCGGCAAATATGGAATTGATTGGCGTTAAACCTGATTTGAATTTATACGACAAAACATGGCCTATTTGGACATATCAAGAGCAAACGCCTCCAGCAAAATTTGTTTTCGATGAAGAAGATCGTCGCGGTATTGCCGTTGACTCGATGATTTCAGGTGGTTGCGTGGTGTCTGGTGCGACGGTGCGGCATTCACTCTTATTTTCCAATGTGCGCGTAAATTCTTACAGTACAATCGAAGACACCATTGTGTTACCTGAAGTAAACATTGGTCGTCATTGCCGTATTACGAGAGCGATTGTCGAAAAAGGCTGTGATATTCCTGAAGGTACAGTTATTGGTGAAAACCCTGAAGATGATGCAGAACGCTACCATGTAAGTGCAGGTGGTGTCGTATTAGTAACCCCAGAAATGTTAGGAGTAAGAAGACATTATGTTCGATAGTCAAAAATTAAAATTGGTGTTGTGTTGGCACATGCACCAGCCTGAATATCGTGATTTACAGTCCGGCGAATTCAAATTGCCGTGGACGTATTTACACGTTATCAAAGATTACGTTGATATGGTGGCGCATTTAGAAGCCGCGCCCGATGCAAAAGTTGTAGTCAATTTTGCGCCAATCTTACTGGAACAAATTGAAGAATATGCGCGACAAATTAACCGATATTTACATGATCGCACTCCCTTTACAGATCCATTACTGGCAGCATTAGTTGACGATAAAAAGCTCGTTGCTACACCATTAAAAACAGTGAAAGATTGTTTAAAAGCAAATCAGGAACGACAAATCGACCGTTATCCGCATTTTAAACATTTAGTGGATACGGCGACATTACTCATTCGAAAAGAAATTGTGCATTATGTCAACGCACAGTTTATTGCGGATTTGTTGATGTGGTATCACTTAGCGTGGTTGGGCGAAACGGTAAAATTAACCGACACGCGAGCGCAACGTTTATTAGCACAAGGTGCTGATTACACGTTAGCAGACCGTTTAGAAATGCTCGACATCATCAGCGATCAACTGTCTCATGTTTTGGCGCGATATAAAAAACTTGCTCAAAAAGGACAAATTGAATTATCGGTTACGCCTTACGCACACCCGATTATGCCGTTATTACTGGATTTAAAAAGCACCCACGAAGCAATGCCGCATGCGCCATTGCCGGAATTAGAAAAATACCCGAATGGCGAAGAACGGGTGTTATGGCATTTAGAAAAAGGTGTGCAAACGTTCAAACGCTTTTTTGGTTTTGAACCGAAAGGGTGTTGGCCGTCTGAAGGTTCGGTGAGCGAAGAAACAATTAAAATCTTAGACAAATTTGGTTTTAATTGGGTCGCTAGCGGGGGTGCGGTGTTAGGCAATAGTTTAAATCGTGCTGAAAATACCAGACCTGAAAGCACTTATCATCCATTTCAATTGAAAAATAATGATATTCGCTGTTTCTTCCGTGACGATGGCTTGTCAGATTTAATTGGTTTTCAATATTCAAAATGGCACGCTGATGATGCCGTAAGCGATTTGATTCATCATTTGGAAAATATTGCAGATCGTGAAATTCCTGATGCCGTTGTTTCAATTATTATGGATGGTGAAAATGCGTGGGAATATTTCCCTGAAAATGGCATTTATTTTTTAAGTGCGCTTTACCGTCGCTTATCAAATCACCCACGCATTCAACTTACCACTTTCTCTGAATGTGTTAAACAGAACGTAGCGGCAAAACCATTGAAAAAATTGGTTGCAGGCAGTTGGGTTTATGGCACATTTTCAACGTGGATTGGTGATACCGACAAAAATCGTGGTTGGGATATGTTGGGTGAAGCGAAAAAAATGTTTGATCGCGTTATGACGACCAAAGAATTTGATGCTGAATTGCGTGAAAAAGCCGATTTGCAACTTGCTGTTTGTGAAGGGTCAGATTGGTTTTGGTGGTTTGGCGACTATAATCCTGGTGATGCGGTCAGTAGTTTTGAAAAACAATTTCGCTTAAATTTAGCCAATTTGTATTACCTACTTGGCGAAAAACCCCCTGCTTATTTAGCCCTTTCGTTTACACAAGGTTCAGGTGCGCCCGCAATGGGTGGAACGATGCGACAAGGTACAGAAAATTAACTCGGAAGCCACAAACGTGAAAGCGACTTTAAATCAACGCCATGCAGGCGTGTTATTACATATTACTTCGCTCCCCAGTCGAGATTTAGGACAAGATGCGTATCGTTTCATCGATTTTTTGCATGAAGTTGGCGCAAGTGTGTGGCAAGTTTTACCTTTAGGAATTACGCATGAGGATGGGTCTCCGTATCAATCTCTTTCAGCACATGCTGGAAATCCGGCGTTAATTTGCTTCAAATCATTGGTGGCACAAGGTTGGTTAACAACCGATGTGTATTGCGAAACGTGTCAAGGCATGGACACTTTTCGTTGTACATGTTTGCTTTTAAAAGCCTTTGCCGGTTTTCAAGAACGTGCTACCGCTGCTGAACAATATGATTTTTCGCGTTTTTGTGCCACAAACCAGTTTTGGTTAGACGATTTTGCGCTATTTAGAGTCTTACGGAAAAAATTTGACCACCAAAGCTGGAACGAGTGGCCCGAAAATTTTAAAAATCGCCATCTTGCCGCCTTGAATGACGTGCGCTTTTTTCTAAAAACACCGCTGGAAGCCGTTAAATTTGAACAATATATTTTTTTCAAACAATGGACGGCGTTAAAAACTTACGCTAATGAGCGCGGAATCTTACTTTTTGGTGATATGCCGATATTTGTGTCTTACGATAGCGCAGATGTGTGGGCGAATAGGAAGGTCTTTAAATTAACACCCGAAGGTGAAATGTCGGTTGTTGCAGGTGTACCGCCGGATTATTTTTCAGAAACCGGACAACGCTGGGGCAATCCCCATTACAACTGGACACATTTACAAGCAACAGGTTTTAATTGGTGGTTGCAACGTATGCAAACGCAAGCTGCACTGTTTGATGTGGTGCGAATTGACCATTTTCGTGGTTTGGAAGCAGCTTGGGAAATTCCTGCCGATGAACCAACAGCCATTAAAGGTGAATGGGTCAAAGCGGCAGGCGAACCGTTATTGACAGCGATTTGTGCTGAATTTAGTGAAGTTGCCTTGGTTGCAGAAGATTTAGGTATTATCACGCCCGAAGTGGATGCGTTACGCACAAAATTCAATTTATCTGGCATGAAAATTATGCAATTTGCCTTTAGTGGTGACGCGGATAATCCTTATTTACCCGAAAATCATGAACTCAGTAGTGTGGTTTATACAGGTACGCACGATAACGACACAACGCTTGGTTGGGTAGAAAAATTAACCCCCGAAGAACGTGCTTATGTTTGTAAAATATTGGAAATTGATGATACGAATATTGCGCCTGCTTTGATGCAATGTGCGTTAGCGTCGATAGCGAATTTAGCGATTTTACCGATGCAAGATATTTTAGACTTAGACAGTTCACACCGTATGAATATTCCCGGAACCACTGTGGGTAACTGGCAATGGCGTTTTCAATGGAAACAATTGTCAGCTGAAAAAGTATCTCGGCTTGCAAAATGGATTAAAGAATCAAATCGATAAAGTTTTGATTTACAAAAAAAGCCAACTTTCATAATAGTCGAAAGTTGGCTTTTTTATTGATACGAATTATGGTGCGCCCGAGCGGATTCGAACCTCTGACCTCAGCCTCCGGAGGGCTGCGCTCTATCCAGCTGAGCTACGGGCGCGTTGTTAGGATGAGCATTTTAAACGAAAGTCTTGTTAATTACGACTAGATTGTGCAATTAGCATGTTAACAATTATTCACTGCGTTCACAGGCTTGAGTAATAATACTGTGTTGCGGGACGCTGTGCGTGAGCCAGACGTTACCGCCGATAATAGAACCTTGTCCAATTGTTATGCGTCCTAAAATTGTTGCCCCCGCATAAACAACCACATCATCTTCGACAATCGGGTGGCGCAAATTTCCTTTTACTAACATGCCATTGTCATCTTTTTGAAATCGTTTTGCACCTAATGTCACAGCTTGGTATAAACGTACTCGTTGTCCAATAATTGCCGTTTCACCAATCACTACGCCTGTACCGTGGTCGATAAAAAAACTTTCGCCAATTTGTGCGCCAGGGTGAATATCGATACCAGTTGCTGAATGCGCGAGTTCGCTAATCATTCGCGCCACTAATGGTGCGCCGTGGGTGTATAAAATATGCGCTAATCGATGATAAATCACAGCCATGATGCCTGGATAACAGACCAAAACTTCGTCCGGTGTTCGCGCTGCTGGATCGCCTTCGTAAGCGGCTTGAATATCACTATCAACTAAGGCGCGAACCGTTGGTAATTGCGCGGTAAATAAGCGCACAATCTCGATAGCTTGTCGATGTGCTGTGTCATCGCCTTCGTCACTTTTTAAAATAAATTGTAATTCGCGGCGAATTTGTCTGAACAAATTATGCAACACACGATCGAGCGTATAGCCTACAAAATAATCGATACCTTCTTCAGTTAAATCCGGTCGCCCAAGACGATTCGGAAATAGCACTGCCCCTAAACCATCTAAAATACGCTGCAACTCTTTTCGTGAAGGTAATTTTGGCGGTTTGTGCCGCCGTTGGCGATCTTCCAAAGACTGCACGCGCAACTGTCGCAATTGTGCAACCGTTGCATCAACCCCCCAATAAAACTGCTTTATTTCATTCATAATAATTTAGCTATTCCCCATAAAATATTTTTCGTTGAATCTGCTTTAATAATCGCATTGTCTTGATTGAAATGTAAACAAACGGTTTGCTAAAACGTGTTTGACTTGACCCTAAGGGGGGCGATAGTTTTTAATTGCCACTCATTTCATTGGTCACGGTGTTTCTATGCTTCAGCATTTAAAATGTGATGTTCCAGCGGGTATTGCAATTTTCTTTATTGCGATTCCGTTGTCGTTGGGTATTGCTTTAGCGTCTGGCGCACCTTTATTTTCAGGACTCATTGCCAGTATTATTGGCGGCATATTGGTTGCGCCACTTAGTGGTTCAGCGTTAGGAATTAGCGGTGCTGCTGCCGGTTTAGTGATTATCATGCTAAATACAATCGAAACGCTCGGCTTTTCAGCATTTTTAGTGACCGTGATTTTGGCAGGTGGATTACAAATTTTAATGGGGCTTGCGCGAATGGGGTCGATTGCCCATTATTTTCCCAGCTCAGTGATTAAAGGGATGCTGTCAGGCATTGGTATTATTATCTTTTTGAAACAAATTCCGCATGCCGTGGGTTATGACAGTGATTACGAAGGCGATTTATCCTTTTTTCAAACCGATAATTACTCCACGCTAACTGAATTGGCGCACATGATAGAGTATTCCTCGCCGACAGCCATTTTTATCGCATTGGTTTCGTTAATTATTTTGATTGTTTGGGAACGCCCTAAAATCAAAAACAGCCATTTTTTTCAAGTATTGCACGGCACGTTAATTACAATTATTGCCGGTGTTTTTATCAATCAATTTTTACAAACGTTTTATCCAGAGTTGGCGTTAAAAGAATCGCATTTGGTAAATCTTCCCATTGCGGCAAATGCGAGTGATTTGCTCAAACAAATGCACAGCCCGGATTTTTCACAACTCGCCAATTCTGACGTGTATTTTTTTGCATTGGGATTAGCATTTTTAGCCAGTTTAGAAACGTTATTAGCCGTTGAAGCGGTGGATCGTTTAGACCCATTCAAACGTGTTACACCGCCAAATCGTGAGTTAATTGTTCAAGGGCTTGGCAATATAAGTTCAGGATTATTAGGCGGCTTACCATTAACGCAGGTGATTGTTCGTAGTTCGATTAACATTCAATCGGGGGCAAAAACAAAACTATCAGGTTTTGTATCCGGTACACTTTTATTAGTCACCGTACTTTTGATGCCAGAATGGTTAAATAAAATTCCGTTAGCGAGTTTAGCGAGTATTTTATTGGTGGTCAGTTATAAATTGATGCGTCCAAAAGTGATTAAAAAAATGTATTTCACCGGGATGTATCATTTCATCCCATTTTGCGCCACGATTATCGGACTCATTTTTACTAATTTGTTGATTGGTATCATCATCGGTATGACAACCGCGTTATTATCCATCGTACTGGAAAATTACAAAGGCGCGTTGTATTTTCGAGAATCACGCATTGGCAATAAAATCATTTTCCGGTTATCCGAAAACGTGTCGTTTTTAAATAAAGCCAATCTTAAACAAACCTTTGACCAATTGCCGCCACATTCTGAAATTATTATTGATGCCACACGTTCAAAATATTTGGATTATGATGTTTTTGAGGTGATTCGTGATTTTAAAAAAGAAGCACCATTGAAAAATATTAAACTGACGCTGGAAAATGTGCGAGGATTTGGCGTTTTAAAACCGGTTGAAAATGCACGGGCGCATACTTATGAAAGTCAGCAATCGCTCATGCCAAAAGAAGTATTAAATCTTCTTAAAGAAGGTAATGAAAATTTCGTTAATAATTTAAAAGCCAATCGAAATTTACTTGAACAAGTCAATGATACGCAGCAAGGGCAATTTCCGATGGCAATTATTTTAAGTTGCATGGATTCACGCACCTCAGCCGAACTGATTTTTGATCAAGGTTTAGGCGATATTTTTAGCACGCGCGTGGCGGGAAATATTGTTAATGATGATATTTTAGGCAGTATGGAATATGCCTGTAATGTTGCCGGTTCAAAATTGATTGTGGTATTGGGTCATACGCATTGTGGTGCGATTAAAGGCGCGTGTGCGAAAGTCAAATTAGACCATTTGACGGGCTTGCTTGATAAGATTCAACCATCGGTGCAAACAGTTTGCGATGAGCATCAGGTGACAGAAATTGGACATGATGAAAAATTGATTCAAAAAGTCGCCGAAAAAAATGTACATTTAGTGGTAGAACAAATCAAACAACGTAGCGCGGTACTTTATAACTTATTGCAAACGGGAAAAATTGACATTATTGGCGGTATGTATGATGTTGAAACCGGAAAAGTGCAGTTTTATTCAGAAAGTGAATTTTAAATACTAAAGGCAAAAATATGATTATAGTCACAGGTGGCGCGGGATTTATTGGCAGTAATTTAATTCATGCTCTCAATCAAAGCGGTGAAGACGACATTTTGTTAGTCGATAATTTGACTAATGGTCACAAAATGCAAAATATTGCCGATTTAAATATCGCCGATTACATGGATAAAAATGAGTTTATCGAACGATTGAATAATCCAAACTTTCTGACTCATATTCGTGCTGTTTTTCATCAAGGTGCGTGTTCAGCTACGACAGAATGGGATGGTCGCTACATCATGGCGAATAATTATGAGTATTCCAAACGCTTATTAGCATGGTGTCAAACGAAACATATTCCGTTTATTTATGCTTCTTCGGCATCGGTTTATGGCATGGGAAAAAACGGTTTTCGCGTTGATAGAGAATGCGAAAAACCAATTAACATGTATGCGTATTCTAAATTCCAATTCGACCAATATGTACGCCGTATTTTACCGCGTGCGAATAGTCAAATTGTCGGGTTGCGTTATTTCAATGTTTACGGCGCACGCGAACAACACAAAGGCAGCATGAGCAGTACGGTTTATCATTTCAATCAGCAATTACAAATCTCTGACGAAGTGAAATTATTTACCGGTTGTGATGGTTACGCTGACGGTGAACAACAACGCGATTTTGTCTATGTGAATGATGTCGTAGCGGTGAATTTATGGTTTTTACACAACACGCATTGTAGCGGTATTTTTAACGTTGGCACGGGTCAAGCACAAACATTTAACGCTATGGCGCAAACAGTTATTGATTGGCATGATCGTGGCAAAATCAGCTACATTCCCTTTCCAGAACATTTGCACGGCGCATATCAAAGTTTTACCCAAGCCGATATTTCAGAATTAAGAGACGCAGGTTATGAGCAAGAATTTATGAACGTTCACCAAGGTGTTGCTGATTATTTGAATAGGTTAAATCGCCGTGCTTGAATCCCTAAATGATTTGCTCCCACAAATGCAATGTGGGCAATGTAGTTTTAACGGTTGTCGTCCGTATGCGGAGGCCATTATTGCTGGCGAAGCGGATATTAACCAATGTCCACCGAGTGGTGATGTGGGAATTGCAAAAATTGCCGCTTTTTTGAATGTACCAGCCAAACCGCTTAATTCACAGTTCGGCGAGCATAAACCCCGAAGTGTTGCCGTGATTGATGAAGCGCAATGTATTGGGTGTGTGAAATGTATTGCCGCTTGTCCCGTTGATGCGATTGTTGGCGCGGCAAAATGGATGCACACCATTATTACTACAGAATGTACAGGGTGTGAATTATGTATTGCTCCCTGTCCGGTTGATTGCATTACGATGTTGCCGTTGAAAAACCCAGAGTTTTCGCCAAGCAATTTACGCGCCAAACAACGCTACCTCGCGCGGCAACAACGCAAAGAAATGGAGGCATTAGAAAAAACTGAACGGTTACGCCAACAAAAAGCGCGTTTACTTGCAAATTAGAACTATTGGTAATCGCCGTATAATTTTGCGTATAAACCATTTTGTTCAATTAAGGCGGCGTGTTTGCCTTGTTCACAAATTTCACCTTGTTCAAAAACATACACACGATGGGCTTGTTTTACGGCACTTAATCGATGCGCGATGATAATGGTGGTGCGGTTTTGCAAAAACGCTTGTAAGGCTTCGTGAACGTTAAATTCTGTTTCGCTGTCTAATGCCGAGGTAGATTCATCTAAAATAACCACTTTTGGATTTGCCACCACCATTCGCGCAATGGCTAAACGTTGACGTTGCCCACCGGACAAACGCATTCCGCCACGTCCGACGATAGAATCTAAACCTTGCGGTAAGGCTTTAACCGTTTCAACTAATTGAGCAATCGTTAAAGCCTGCCACAATTGTTTATCATCTGCTTTTTTACCTAGCGTTAAATTCGCGCGAATCGTATCGTTAAATAAAATCGGATTTTGTAACACCGTGACCACGTTTTCGCGCACCACGTCTAAACCAATTTGCTCAATCGGCACATTGTTAAAATAGATTTTTCCCGCTGTTGCCGGATATAAACCGATTAAAATCTGAATTAACGTGGATTTTCCACCGCCACTTGCGCCAACTAATGCCACTTTTTCGCCGGCTTTAATATGCAAGTCAATGCCATTAAGAATCTTTTTGTCGCCATAACTGAATTGCAAATTTTCAACACGAATAGAAACAGTTTGTTTATTGGCAAACGGATTTTTGTGATGTGGATAACGTGGCTCTTGACGCAATGCAGTCAATTTGTTGATGCGCGTTAAAGCGGCTTTTGCGCCGTAAAACGCATATTGAATATTCAAAATTTCCTGCACCGGCGACATCATGAACCACAAATAACCAAACACCGCCAGCATCTCACCAATCGTCAAATTGGAATAAAACACCATGAGCATGGCGCAGGCACGAAAAATATCAAAGCCAAATAAAAAAACTAAAAAACTTAGCCGTGATGCCGCTTCGCTTTGCCAAGCAAACGCACAAGAATCATTTTTAACCGTCTGCGCCAAACCGATTAACTGCTCGCAGTAATGACGTTCACGATTACTAGCACGAATTTGATGAATAGCTTCTAATGTTTCGGTAAGGGATTGCTGGAAAATTTCGTACGCTGAATTTTCTTTAGATTTTAGATGTTTAACTTTTGAACCCACCACGCGCGTGAAATAAATCACCACCGGATTGAGCAGCAGAATAAATAAACCCAATTGCCAGTGCATCCACAATAAAATCACCGCTGTTCCCATGACGGTTAGCACGGCAACCAATAATTTACTGACAGTCGAGCCAACAAAATTATCAATAGTGTCTAAATCTTTAACTAAATAAGTGCTGACTGTTCCCGAACCCAAACTTTCGTATTCCGCCATTGAAATGGTTTGCAGATGCCCAATCAATTCGGCACGAATATGAAATACAATATCTTTAGCAATTACTGTAAATTGGCGGGATTGCAGTACGTTTAATATTAACGCGAGTAAACGTAATAACACCGTCAACAGCAACACAGCACCAATATAAAGCAACGGTGATTGCCATTCTGTAGGCGAAAACATGTTCACTGTTTGCACCACAATTGCCGGTTTGTTTAGCAACACCTCATCAACCAAAAGTGGCATTAAAAGTGGCACAGGTACACTGACAACTGTTGCTAAAATAGCAATCAAATGTGCTGAAATAAGTTGTTTTTTATGTTGCCGTGCCGTCGAGAGAATATAACGCCAAGTATAAATTTGAGTAGAATTTATCACGCCTGATTACTTAAACGTGCCGCCTGCTCTGCTTCCATTTTTTTACGTTTATCGCATTTTTCAACGCAGACGCATTCGGCTTCAGATTTTCCACCGCCACATGAGCCTTTTATAGCACGTCGTCCAAAAATTACGCCGACTGCCATAATTGCAATAACGACCAACATCAATGCAAACGTCATTAAAAATGTCATTTTTCTTTCTCCAAAAAATATAAAACTGAAATTTGTTGCCAGTAAATTGTAAACTGGCAACAAAGAAAATGGCTTTTTTAATCGTAAGAATAATGTTTTTTCAGCGGTTTAACCACTTCCCAATCGCTGTCTAAGCCTTCAAGGAAAAATACTAAATCGCCGGCAACAATACGCACAGGTTCTTCACCTTTTGGTGTGACTAAAATTTCACCTTCGAGAACGTATGCTTTTTCTGTCTCATCGAAATCGATATTAAATTTCGAAACTTCTTTTTCCCAAATATCCCAGTTTGATACGCCTAATTCGTTTAAACGTTCTTCGCTTGGGTTGTGTTCGATAATAATTTTGTCGCTCATAATTTTTTAATCCTTTTGGCTTTTTGCCTTAAAATTTTGGAGCTATGAATGATATAGAGGGCGCATTTAAGTAGCAAGTGTGATTTTAACGATTGCTGAGTTTAAAAATGAGATTCTAAATTTCCATATATTTTTTAATTTATTAAACTTTACTATCCGTTCGCGCTTGCGTTAATATCGGCGCATAGACGAAAATAAATAATGAAAATGCGGCTAGCCATGCCAAAGTTGCGAAATAAATCAACACATTAGACCAAGATATAATAGTCATAGGCAGAATCACGCGAAAAAGTGCCGCAATATTGATTAACACAAATCCGATGACAATTGCATTGGATGCGTTCATTGCGCGCCCTGTGTGTCCTAATGAAACACGCGCCATCATGCCTAAGGTCAAAACACCAATGCCGCCAACCGTAAATGCGTGCAATGCTAACGAAGGTAGCACCAACTCCCATGCCGCTAGTGCTATAAAAATAAAACCCAAAATCAACCAACCATAGCCCAAATATAACACCCACAACAGTGGCACAAACCAAATTCTAAATACAAACCAACTGGCTAATCGCCAACCATTTAAAACCGCTGTCGTTAAAGCTACTAATGCTAAAAATGTGCCTGAAATAGTAAATAATTGCAGTCCGAATAAAACCGTCGCACTGCCAATCGATAACACATCGAGTAATTGATTTCGCGGAATTAAAACGCCTTTTAAACCCCGTTCAACAAAAAAGGGAAATACGCGCCCCGCAATCACCAAAATCATCAACACAATCGTCGCTAGTACGAGTTGAATTCCAACTGCCGCGCTGTCGTTGCAAAGTTCCAGCATTTGCGCGTGAATTAAACTATTGCCAAATATCAACAAAGCTAATAACCCGACAAACAGTAAGTTTTTATAATTTTTTGCTCGAATTAACGTTTTTGCGATGACATAACTTAGTGTAGGTAAAAAAGCGAAATCGACCAGTGCAATCAAACCATCCGGCAATAATCCGGCATAAAACGGTAAAATCCGTCCGTATAACCATAATAAACTCAAGCCAACTAACGCATTTCCGTGCAGTGTAATTTTTCCTGTCCAATTACTCACCGCCGTGAGTAAAAAACCGGCTATCACCGCAACGGTATATCCAAGCAGCATTTCATGAGCATGCCAATAAGTGCCAACAAAATACGTTGAATGGCTAACTGTACCTTGCGTCATGCCTTGCCAAATAATTAGCAATGCTAAAGCTGCAAAACCGGCGAGTAAAAAAAAGGCTCTAAAACCTAAAGTAAATAACGGGTAATTAAAAACGGTGGGGGATTTCATAAGTTCTATTCAATATTTTGGATTTGTTCGCGCACTTGTTCGATTAACACTTTCAATTCGATGGCGATTTGGGTCATTTCTATATCGGCAGCTTTTGAACCAAGTGTATTCGCTTCACGATTCATTTCTTGCATTAAAAAATCTAAACGCCTACCAACCGGTTCGGTTTGTTTGACAATGCGTAACACTTCGTTGATATGCGTATCTAAACGATCCAATTCTTCTGCAATATCGAGTTTTTGCGTTAAATGCACCAATTCTTGTTCGAGGCGGTCAACATCGGGATTGGAAACGAGTTCTGTGACGCGCTCTTGTAATTTTGTCCGAATATTTACTAACACTTCCGGCATGCGTTGCGCGGCTTGCGTGACAAATTGTTGCATTTTGTAACAGCGTTCTTCAATCAACGCCGCAAGTTGACGACCTTCGCGCTCACGGGTTTCAATCAATTGCGCTAACGTGCGTTGAATCAACGCCACTAAACCATCGTGTAATAATTGTCTGTCAACGCTGGCTTCGTGTTGCATGGCAGGCAATGCCAAAATATCCAGCGCAGAAAAACGCGCTGGCGCGGGCATGAGATGTTCAATTTGTTGGGTGGCTTTTAACAACGCAGCGACCGCGTCCATATTGACGCTAAACGATAAGCCATCTCGACTTTGTTTTTTGTAACTTAACGCACATTCGATTTTGCCACGACTCAGTTTGCCACTAATTATGGCGCGGGCATCGCCTTCGACAAAACGCAACCGGTCAGGAATTTTAAGGGTAATATCACAATAACGATGATTTACAGTTCGCAATTCGCAATTCACTGTCAAATCGCCCAATTCAGCTTCACCGCTGGAAAATGCTGTCATACTTTTAATCATTTTTTTGCCTATCACTGTTGATAAAGAAGTGCGTCATTCTAACCGTGCGGGGCAGGGCTTGCACCTTTTAACTGAGAGAGGATTTATACGCTATACTGTGCGGCAACTTTATTTGAGGAACTAAATCGATGAGACCAAGTGGACGCGATGCCGCGCAATTAAGAGAAATCAAACTCACCTGTGGTTACACTAAACATGCCGAAGGCTCAGTGTTAGTGGAATTTGGCGACACGAAAGTGTTATGTAATGCGAGTATAGATAAGAGCGTGCCGCGTTTTTTAAAAGGCAAAGGCGAAGGCTGGGTAACAGCAGAATACGGTATGTTGCCGCGTTCCACACACAGCCGAATGGGACGTGAAGCCAGTCAAGGCAAACAAAGTGGGCGCACATTAGAAATTCAACGTTTAATCGGTCGCTCATTACGCGCGGTGATGGATTTGAAAGCCTTAGGCGAACAAACCATCACGATTGACTGTGACGTATTGCAAGCCGATGGCGGTACACGCACAGCGGCAATTACGGGCGGTTATGTAGCATTATCTCTTGCCGTGCAAACGATGCTCGCGCGTAAACAAATTAAATTTAATCCGATTCACGGACAAATTGCGGCGGTATCGGTGGGAATTTGTAACGGTGAACCGGTATTAGATTTGGATTATGACGAAGACAGTAATGCTGAAACAGACATGAATATTGTCATGAATGACGCGGGCGCGTTTATCGAAATTCAAGGCACGGCCGAAGGTCATGCGTTTCGTAAAGACGAACTCGATGCGTTGCTTGCATTAGCCAATAGCGGCATTCAAACATTATTAGAAAAGCAATTAGAAGCCTTAGAAAACGCGGCGCATAAATAATTAACGCAGTTATTTGGAGAGAAAAATCGTGACACAAAAAATCACAAAAAAAATCGTTGGCTATAAAGTCGTTAGTAAAGAAGAACAAGACGCACGAATCGATGCACAAAATGAGCAATTTGTTGAAATTGGGCAAGATTTAGAAGAAATGCACGAGGCATTAAAACGCCCCGAAGTGCTATTTGGTACAACATATAAAATTAAAACACCACAATCTGAACACGCACTTTATATCACCATCAACGACATGGTGTTAAACGCGGGAACAGAATTTGAAGAGCGTCATCCTTACGAAATTTTCATCAATTCAAAAAATATGGAACATTTCCAATGGGTGTTAGCATTAACGCGCTTGATTTCTGCGGTTTGGCGCAAAGGCGGTGATCCCTGCTTTTTGGTCGATGAATTAAAAGGCGTATTCGACCCCAAAGGCGGTTATTTCAAAAAAGGCGGCGTTTATATGCCGTCACTGGTCGCCGAAATTGGCTGTGCCATCGAATCGCATTTAAAACGTATGGGGATTATGAAAGGGCATGAGATGGAGCATCATCAAAAAGCCTTTTTAGATATGAAACGCCAAGAATTTGCCGCAAAACATCAAACCGTTGAAGCCGCTGAAGGTTTCCCTGAGCAAGCGAGTTTGTGCGTAAAATGCAATGTTAAAGCCGCGATTATGATGGATGGCTGCATAACGTGTTTAAATTGCGGTGAGAGTAAATGCGGCTAAATGCTGCATCGTTTTTTCAGATGTTTATTTTTCAATTAAGAGGGATTTGCCATGTTATATAACCAAGCATTGTTAGACGAATTAAATGTATTAGCGCGTTACAATTTGGAAAGTTTACAGGAAGGCATTAAAGTGCATAAAGATGCTGAACCCAGTGTAATTTCTGCCACTGCACGATTATTTCACAAAGGTTTAGTCAGTCAAGAAGATGGCGGTTATTTAACGCATTTAGGATTAGAAGTGGCTGAAAAAGTACAGTCTGTTTTGACGATACTTTGCACTGAAGAAAAATAAGTTTTAAAAATGGTCAGGGTTAAACGTTTTTAACCCTGACGGTTTCTAGCGTAACCACGATGCGATAGTTTCTGGCGCACTGGGAAAATACCAATGAATGTAAGATGCCCGAACATTTTTGTAACGAATGCCAACATCACCTTTGTCCATGTTGAAACACGCGGTTAAATTTGCATCATTTTCATCATTTTCACGTTTGGAATAATGGAATTCATGACCTTTCGCACCAGAAAACTCTTGTCGATAACCCAAAGAAACTAATTTTGTTTGCATCACTGAAATATACGGCAGTGCATTTGCCATTTCCCAATGCTTACC
>CAILJB010000008.1 GCA_903834465.1 uncultured Pseudomonadota bacterium
GACTTTCGGGGGCTAGTCTGTGAAGTGAACCGTGCTGTAATGCGGTCAGCAGCAGAAACCAGTAGGTAGTAGTGATACATGCCTGCTCCTTAGCAATAAGGAATCCCCGTTGTAACCCTTTAGGGCGGGGAGGATGTCAAAACCTGCTGTTGAAAGTAGATTTAGCGTAGCTTCCACGACTTGCGGATTGAAATTGCGATTAAATGTATCAACAAATAAAACGACTTCGCGGGTTGACTCCGTTGATTGCGATGCAAATTTTTCTGTGTCGGGTAACGTTTGATTGGCGGGAATTGGCAACGGAGCTTTTGCCGAAATACTAAAAAACGTTTCGGTCATTTTTGCAATGAACGGTGAACGATTGCGCCACGTCACCAATTGTTTGAGAGCGGGTAAACGGACTAATTTTGGTAAATTTGCAAACAGTTTTCTACGCAAAGGCACGCCATTTGTTTGATTGAATTGCGCGAGATATTCCGCTTTGATGAGAGCCATATCGACTTCGTTTTCACATTCGCGTTTGCAGCCTTTACAACTCACGCATTCGTTCATGGCTTCGACTAATTGAGCATCGAAAAGAGCTTTGTCGTCGTTAATGGCATTGAGCGCAGATTTTAATAGTTTAACCCGTCCGCCCGTTGATAAATGTGGATTGCCCGTCACTCTAAAACTTGGACACATTACGCCTTTTGCGTTGTGCGTTTCACACTGTTTGCTGCCGATACAAACCGCCACGGCTTTCGCAAAATCGCCGCCTTTTTTGGGAATATCGGCGTAAGCGTCGCCCATTCCTGCGTTTTGATAATCTGACCAATCAAGAAAAAGTTTCATTGTTTTCGCTCTGTAAATAAAAACGTCTACAGCAAAAACAATTCCATTCGTAACATGTTGTGTTGCAAAGAAAAATTAAATTCTTTTTCTGTCGTTATGTGACAAAACGGACAATCGATTGTTCATTAAGAGGCTTTTGCGACAAGTGAAAGGCTGGTTTTACCAGCCTTTTTTATTTTAATTCGTCGTTCTTTATGTACGCGGCAAATTGTCGAGCGACAATTTGTCACATTGTAATGTTGAGTTACATACTGTTAGCATTCTCAACGGGCAATGTCAGCCCAGAGGTGAAATTACTAAACTTTAACTTGGAGTTAAGAAATGAGTATCAACAAAAAATCAGTGCTAAAAAATGCCATTGTTTGTGTCGCATTGTTAGTTTCTATGCAATCTGTATTTGCTCAAACAGGAACGGTAGTTATTCCTGCAACGGAAATTATGTCTGCACCACTGGGAACAGGTGGCTCTTATAATCGTGCTGCAAATAAAAAAATGCTTTTCGCATTTTTAGTGCAAGGTACAGGCACAATTTCACCAGCTTATGGTCAGATTGATCAGGTTATTGTCACATATCAGTTTTAAATAAAGTTGGTTTTTATGATAACGATGATTTCAAGTACAGCAAACTATGTGACTTATTCCGAACCTATAAAAGATTTTCGTGAACGAATGAAAGCAGAAAAACCATTTTCTGATGCAAAAAAACAAGCTGATGAGCTTCTAGCAAAAGAAAGCGCGAAAAAAATGTTGGCAACGATTCAATCAGATTCACAATTCGCAGAACAAATGGCAAATACACATGCTTTCACCCGTGATTATGAACTTATTGATTTAGCTGATGTTCCCATTGAGAGTGAAACAGGCATGAATGAGTACAGTCAGCATGTCCGTAATTTTGAAGCGAAAGCCAATGATGTCATGACCGAACGAATTCAGCTTTACAACAAGATGAAAACTAACGGTTCGACAGGTGCGGAAATTTTCAATGGGTTGGTTGCTTTTGATAAAACGTTATCCGCAGATTATCAAAAGGCAACGAAACTTGACTTAATGACCAATCTGGTTTGATGTTATGACAATAAAAGCCCCGACTTGCATTACAGCAAATCGGGGCTTTTTCATTTAAACCAAATCAAAAATCTCCAAGCCCATTGTTCTGTTGCAAACGAAACAATTTCTTCCATTACGAAACCTTCACGACAAACAACGTCCCGAATTTACTGGCTTTTCAAGCGGCATAATCATTGCTGACTGGCTTTTGAAAATATACTTTTAAAAAATTTGGAACAACAATGATTGGAATCGATACTCAAAATTTAGAATGCCGCTATTTTGTAACGTACAGCGGTGTGAAATTGCCTTTTAAATTATCCCAACCATTAACCGATGCTGAATTGCAAAATCGAAATACCTTTTTTTGCGCGTATTTCGACGACAAAGACCAACTGTTGTTTTTTCAAAAAATGGTTTATGGTGAAAGCGAATTAGAACATTGCTACAGCTATGACGATAACGGCGTGTTGCAACAAGCTGAAATCACGGATGCAGATGGCGATGTGACCGTACTGACATTTGACGAAACTGGAAAATTGATTGAAGACTAAAATTAACACGCTGGACGCGCTAACTTTCGACAACCGATTTATTCGAGAATTACCTGCCGATTTAGAAACAAAAAATGAAACTCGGCAAGTGCTTGGAACGTGTTATTCAAACGTTTTGCCCACACCTGTTCGAGAACCTCGCACCGTTGCAATAGCAAAAGAAGTCGCCGATTTATTAGATTTGAGCGAAGACGTTTGCGAATCAGATGATTTTGCTCAAGTGTTTGCGGGAAATCGTTTGGCAAAAGGCATGGAAGCGTATGCAACGTGTTATGGCGGACATCAATTTGGCGAATGGGCGGGACAATTAGGTGATGGTCGCGCTATCAATTTGGGCGAAGTCGTCAATTCCAAAAATCAACATTGGACATTGCAATTAAAAGGCGCAGGCAAAACGCCTTATTCACGTCGCTCGGATGGTTTAGCGGTGTTGCGCTCATCGGTGCGGGAATTTTTATGTAGCGAAGCCATGCACCATTTAGGCGTTCCCACAACACGCGCCTTGAGTTTGGTTTTAACGGGTGAACACGTTGTGCGTGATATGTTTTACGACGGCAATCCGCAACATGAACAAGGCGCAATCGTCTGTCGCGTCGCGCCCTCATTTACCCGTTTTGGACATTTTCAAATTTTTGCCGCGCGTGATGATCTCACGTTATTAAAACAATTTGTCGATTTCACGATTCGCACTGATTTTCCCGAATTGGGCGAACCTTCGACGGCGGTTTATTTGAAATGGTTTGCCGAAGTTTGTCGACGCACGGCGGCTATGATTGTGCATTGGCAACGAGTCGGTTTTGTTCATGGCGTGATGAATACTGACAATATGTCGATACTTGGCTTGACGATTGATTATGGCCCTTACGGTTGGTTGGAAAATTTTGATTTAGATTGGACACCCAACACCACGGACGCGGATATTGGGCGTTATCGTTTTGGCAAGCAAGCGCGAATGGCATCGTGGAATTTAGCACAATTCGCCAACGCGATTATTCCGTTGATTCAACAAATTAAACCATTGCAAGCGATATTGGATGAACATTACATTCAAAATTTTCAAACTGCGTGGTCAAAAATGATGGCAGAAAAATTGGGATTTCCCGACGTTCAAGAAACCGAGGAAACCTTGATTTATGAGTTAGTTGCCTTGTTGCAAACGGTTGAAACGGATATGACGCTATTTTTTAGACAACTGGCAAAAATTGATATGTCGCAAATGGATTTTGATATTTCACCGCTAGAAGACGTTTATTATTCACCAGAGCAATTAGATGAAACCTATAAAAACGCGCGTCTCGAATGGCTAAAACGTTATCAGCAACGTTTGCATCAAAGCGAAATAACGGAAGCCGAACGATGCAAACGTATGAATGCGACGAATCCGATTTATGTACCACGCAATTATCTCGTGCAACTTGCTATCGATGCTGCAGAACAAGGGGATTTTTCTGAAATTCATAAACTGCTCGATGTTTTCCGTGCGCCTTATGACGAAAAACCTCATTTGGAAAAATACGCGCAAAAACGTCCCGATTGGGCAAAAGAACGCGCTGGATGTTCGATGTTGTCGTGCAGTTCATAAACAGAATTTAATTTTTAAAAACCAATTTGCATACCGCTTCTTACGAGGTCTTGTGCCTATTTTTATAATGCACAAACAATGAGAATGCGATGCATAACAATTGCGTTAATGCCGAAAACGTCGAGAGCGACAATCACTTATGGTTGCAGTTTTGGCGCGACCAGCGTGCTGACTTTCATCAAACCGTTGTAAATCCACTGCTTATAAAATTCTGGTCTAGCCTAAATTTAGACTATGGCAGTCGCGTGTTTGTGCCACTTTGCGGTAAAAGTTTGGACATGATTTGGCTGGCTCAACAAGGACATGAAGTGATTGGCGTTGAATTAAGTCCGGTCGCGGTGCGAGCTTTTTTTAAAGAAAATAGTTTTAAGCCAGTGAAGCAACGCATTGGAAAATTTATGCTGTGGAAATGCGGAAAAATTAGCATTCTTTGTGGCGATTATTTCTCACTGCAAAAATCCGATTTGGGCATATTCGATACCGTTTATGACCGCGCGGCATTAACGGCTTTATCTGAAAACGTACGTCGTCTTTATGTAGCGCAACTAAAAATAATTGTGCTTAAAAACACTAAAATCTTTTTGCTAACCATTGAAGATTCCATAGAAAACGTGACGGAAAATTCGACGATTGAAATCGATGAAGAAATTAACGCGCTGTATTCGGGCGATTTTGAAATTGATTTGGCGTATATGGAAAGCGTGTTTGAAACGGATTTAGAATCACCGAATTCACCTGCGAACCGTGCAGATTACAAGGTATATAGACTTTCTTGCCGATAAAATTACACGATTACGTTTTAAATTCATCGCGTAATTTCATCTGCCGTTTTTTACGATTGTAACCAATCGTAAAATCGTGCGTGGCATCACGGATTTTTCGCAGCAATAACATCATGCGACTATTTTTAGGGAATTTGAGCGGTTCGGTTGTTTGTGACAAATAAATTTCTTCTTGTTTTTTTGCCAGTCCAATGAGCGGCAAGGTTAAATTTAGCTCCGTTAAAGCTTCACTTGCCGCACTGACTTGACCTGCGCCGCCATCAATCACAATCAAATCGGGCAATGTTTTTTTCTCGCCCAGCAAACGTAAATAACGACGATAAACAACTTCTTTCATACTGGCAAAATCATCGGCGTGCGACACGGTTTTGATTTCAAAATGCCGAAAGCCTTTTTTATTCGCTTTCATATCTACAAATTGCGTCATACCTGACACGATATGTTCATTGCCCAAATTTGAAATATCAAAACACTCAATCACATGCGGCAACGTCGGTAAATTCAACGCGATTTGCAAATCGACTAACGCGCTGTCTTCGTTCAAATTCGCTTCGATATTTTTTTCAGCGAGTTTTACCAACGCTAATTTATTACCGCGTTGTGGCAAGGTAAGCGAAACATTCGCGCCGCGTAATTTTGTAAAAAAGGCTTCTAAATTTTCCTTTTCAACGTCATCTTGCCAAATCGCGGTATTCACAATAATTTCGTGCGGTAACGGATTTTTTCGATAAAAAGCCATTAGAAATTCTTGAGCAATGTGGTCTTGATAATCGAGCGTAAAATCTTGTTTACCTGATAAAACACCTTTTTTGACACAAAATTGCACCACACGCATTTGCTCGCCTTGCCGGCGAAAAGCCAGCACGTCTTGATTTTGATGATTTTGCGTATCGACGATTTGTTTTTGTGCCAGCTTTTGTAAGCGCGTTAATTGGTCACGAATTTCTAACGCGCGTTCAAATTCTTGCGCCGCTGCGGCATTTTTCATTTCAGTTTTTAGCAGTTGCAACGTGTCTTTCAAATCGCCAGACAACAATGTTTTCGCACGTTCAACTTGTTGTGCGTAATCGTTTTGGCTGATGTTTTGAATACACGGCGCAGAGCAACGATGGATATAAAAATTCAAACAGGCTTTTTGCGGCAAGGTTTTACAGTCGCGTAATTTGAATTGTTGCATGACCAGTTTTTGCAATTCGCGGCGCAAATTTCCATCCGTATACGCGCCAAATACATCTATTTTTGCGGTCGGTTTGCGTGTTGAAAAAATGCGCGGAAACGCATCTTTGCTCAAAGCAATGTAGGCAAACGTTTTTGCGTCTTTGAGAACAATGTTGTATTTAGGTTGATGTTGTTTGATTAAACGATTTTCAAGTAATAACGCTTCGATTTCGTTATCCACAATAATCCAATCAATTTGCCGAATTTGCGCGACAAGGCGGCGCGTTTTGATGGGCAATAAATGTTGACTGGAAAAATAGCTTTTAACACGCGCACGAAGATTTTTGGCTTTGCCACAATATAAAACCTCGCCCGTCGCATTTTTGTATAAATAAATGCCTGTATGCGTCGGAATGTCTGAGCTTTTGAAATCACTAATTTTTTCAATCAGTAGCATTTCAATTCCTAAAAAATTCAAAGTGCTGATTTTAGCACAAACAAAAAAGGCTGGTTTTCGCCAGCCTTTTTTGAATTTTACGACATGTAAGTCAAATCAAATTTATTTGCCGTTGTAAGCAAACGCTTATCGCGTGTCCATAATTTAGCATTAACAGCTAATCGCGTCGAAGCCAATAAATGTGCATCAATAAAACCAATGCCCAAACCAAACAAAGCGTGGTTTTCAATAAATACATTCATTTCATTGTGGAAAGCAACGGGAGCTTGAGGCAAATTATTGAGAGCTTTCAAAATAATTTCTCGTTTGTTCAAATTACCCAATGCCAATTCACCACGCACAAACGGATGTCCTAATACACGATTCGATTCGAGCAATTTAACCAACTCAGGTTCAGTATTTCGTAAATGGTCAATCCAAACCGAAGTATCCACTAGAACCATCATGATTGATTACGCAACCGATTGACGACGCGAAATTACAGTCAATTGCGGTTCGCTACCGCCTAAACTCGCTAAACGCTTGGCACTTTCACGCTCGATTAGGGCTTTCAAGGCTTCGCGTAACAGACTGGTTCTGTCGCGTACATTCGATAAAAGTCCTGCTTCTTCTAATAAATCATCATCTAAAACAACTGTTGTTCTCATTTTTCTGAGCCTTTTAAATTCAAAAATAGTCATCAAATGATGCGTTATTTAGCATTCCAAATCAACACAAACGAAAAAGGCTGGTTTTTGCCAGCCTTTTTTCATTTTTAATGTGCCTTATCAATTGTTTTTTTGTAAAACATCAGAAAATTTAAACAACCAATATCCGTTTCAAAAACTCACCCGTATACGATTTTTTATTTTTCGCCACTTGTTCGGGCGTTCCTTTAGCAATAATTTCACCGCCTGCATGACCGCCTTCTTGCCCTAAATCAACCAAATAATCACAATTTTTAATTATATCTAAATTGTGTTCAATCACAAACACCGAATTGCCTTTCTCCACCAAACTATTTAACACCGCAATCAAGCGTTTCGTGTCGTCAAAATGCAAACCAGTCGTCGGTTCATCGAGCATATAAACGACATGCCCACGTTTGCTTTTGCTGAGTTCTTTGGTGATTTTAATGCGCTGACTTTCGCCACCTGATAACGTCGTTGAACTTTGTCCCAATTTGATATAACCCAAACCAACTGCTAAAAGTGTTTGTAATTTTTTGTTAATCGACGGAATGGCGGCAAAAAATGGCGCGGCTTCGGCAACTTCCATGTTTAAAATTTCAGCGATGTTTTTGCCTTTATATAAAACGCTCAAGGTTTCTTTGTTATAGCGTTTGCCGTGACAATCGCTACATTCGACGTACACATCGGGCAAAAAGTTCATTTCGATTTTCAACACGCCATCGCCTTGGCAAGTTTCACAGCGTCCGCCTTTCACGTTGAACGAAAAACGTCCTTTTTCGTAGCCACGCATTTTGGCTTCTTGCGTCGCGGCAAAAAGGTCGCGGATGTCGTCGAATAATTTGGTGTAGGTTGCAGGATTTGAACGCGGCGTTTTACCAATCGGGTCTTGGTCAATAATAATCACATTCTGCACGCAATTTGGCACAGCAATCGAATCGTGTTGCCCGATAAAATCGACTTGTTCGCCGAATTTTTTACACAAATACGGCATCACGGTTTGGTTAATCAACGTACTTTTTCCCGAACCCGAAACGCCCGTAATGCCACACAAAATACCGAGCGGCAAATCGACGTTGACGTTTTTCAAATTGTTTTCGCTCGCGCCACGCACCGAAATAAATGCGACAGGTTCACGGCGTTTTTCAGGGACAGTAATCGTGAGTTCGCCGTTCAAATATCGCCCCGTCAAACTGTTTGGATTTTTCATGATTTCTTCGGGCGTACCTTTCGCGGTAACGTGTCCGCCGTAAATTCCCGCACCTGCGCCAATATCAATCACATAATCCGACGCACGAATCGTGTCTTCGTCGTGTTCGACGACAATTAAGGTATTTCCTAAATCGCGCAATTTATGGAGCGTTTCAATCAGTTTCACATTGTCGCGTTGATGAAGCCCGATGCTTGGCTCGTCCAAAATATACAAAACGCCCATCAAATTACTGCCGATTTGTGTCGCTAATCGAATGCGTTGCGCTTCGCCGCCTGATAAGGTTTTCGCACTGCGCGACAAGGTTAAATAGCCCAAGCCGACATTATTTAAAAAACCTAGCCGTTCGTTGATTTCTTTTAACACTTGTTTGGCAATGGTTAAGTCTTTTTCGCCTAATTTTTCAGGAAGTTGTAAAAAGAATTGCGCCGCGTTTTCGATGCTCATGTCGGTGACATCGATGATGCTTTTGTCATCAATTTGCACAGCCAAAACAACGGGCTGTAAGCGTTTGCCTTTGCAACTTTGGCAGGGTTTGAACACCATAAATTTTTCGATTTCTTTTTTGCGGTGTTCACTTTCGGATTGTTTATAAAGTCGAAGTGTTTGCGGAATCACGCCCTCGAAACCTTCGTCGAGTTTCATGTTTTCGCCCGTTGACCATTTGCCGCTTAACGCTTCGGTTGTGCCGTAAAGCAACACGTTTAATTGTGTTTCGGTCAATTTTCCTAACGGTGTCCACACATCAAAACCGTATTCCCGTCCGACGACGGCGATTTGTTGCGCTCGCCACGTTAAATCCATTTTCCCGTAAATTGCCAAGCCGCCGTCCATGATGGATTTTGTTTTGTCGGGAATGAGTAAATCGACTGACAATTGCGTGATTTCGCCTAATCCGTGGCATTCGCTACACGCGCCGAATGGGCTGTTAAACGAAAACATCCGTGGTTCTAAACTTTCAAACACGATTTTCGGATGTTTGACGCACGCGCCGAAAGTGCTGTAAATCGTTTCGCCTGCGCTACGTTGCAATTCTTTTTTCTTTTCGCCAGACGCATTTTTGTCGATGACAATCATGCGTTCTTTGCCCAGTGATAATGCCTGTTCGACGGCTTCGTTGACGCGCGAATGTTCGTCTTCGTCAATCGTAATGGTATCGACCACCGCTTCAATCCAGTGTTTTTCGTAGCGTTCGAGTTTTAATTCGTCTTTGATGGTGTCGCTGTCGTAGATTTTTTGATTGACGCGGATTTTGGCAAACCCTTGTTTGCGTAAATCGTCAATGACTTGTTCGTGTGTGCCTTTTTGACCGTTGATAATCGGCGCGAGGAAAATCAAGGTTTTTTCTTGTTCTGCCATAATCAAACGGGTGATATTTTCAGCACTTTGCGGTTTGATTTCGCTGTGACATTTTGGGCAATGGTGCGTGCCGATTCGCGCAAAAAGTAGGCGCAAATAATCATAAATTTCGGTCACTGTGCCGACGGTTGAACGAGGATTTTTGCTAGTGGTTTTTTGTTCGATGGAAATGGCAGGCGATAACCCTTCGATGCTGTCTACGTCGGGTTTGTCCATCAAACCTAAGAATTGCCGCGCATACGCAGATAAACTTTCGACATAACGCCGTTGTCCTTCGGCGTAAATCGTATCGAATGCCAGCGTGGATTTTCCCGAACCCGAAAGCCCTGTGATGACAATCAATTTATTGCGCGGAAATTCGACATCGATGTTTTTTAAATTATGTTCGCGTGCGCCTTTTACTATGATGCTGTTTTTCATGGTGTTTGGTTACGATTAAAGGTCAGGGAATCAGCGTAGATTTTAACACCTCCAGCTTATGTGAAGTGAGTTGTTGTGTATAATCAAAACATGGGCTACATCACAATTTGAATTGAATCACACAAGGATAACGAACGATATGAATGATAGTGAAAAATATGTAGAAGAATACAAATCGATAATCCCCGAATATGAGTTGTTTATTGCTGGAATGAAAAACCTTGTTAGCCAATTGGTAAAAAAAGAAGATGTCGTTACCATTGAAGCAAGAGTTAAAACAGCTGATAGTTTCAAAGAAAAAATCGAAAGAGAAGGTAAAAATTATCAAGATCCGCTCAAACAAATTACCGATTTAGCAGGCATTCGTATAATTACCTACCGTCTTTCAGATATTGAGACTGTTAAAAAAGTCATAGAAGACAATTTTACAATTGATTCTTCTAATTCTGAGGATAAAACTAAAAGAAAGGATCCCGATAAATTTGGTTATCTTTCTGTTCATTATGTAATAACACATTCGACAGAAAGGGAAAAATTACCAGAGTATTCTAATTTTGTGTCGTTCAAGTGTGAAGTTCAGATTCGTACTGTCTTACAGCATGCTTGGGCGGCAATAGATCATAAATTACGATACAAAAGTAAAGATGATATTCCAGAGGAATTATTGAGACCGTTGTATAGGATGCGTGCGCTTCTGGAAGTGGCAGATGAACAATTTGAAGCATCTTTTAAGCATATTACTGAAGTCAGAGAAAAATATAACACTTCTGTAGAAAGTAACTCTTTTAAGGATATTCCGCTTGATATTGAATCATTAAGTGCTTATGTCAAAAATAGTCCTCATATAAAATCGTTGAGACTTGCTGCAGAACAAAAAGATTTAAATATCACTAAATCTAGTCCCAATTGCAAAACTCAAGAATATAGTAGACTTCTCTACATTATGAAGTTAGCGGAAATTGAGAGTATTGCTGAATTCGATGGATTGATTGGAGAGCTTCTTGATAAAAAAGATGACATTTGGTCAAAAATAAATGAAGAATGGAAAATAGGAAAATCCGACGAAAATTTACGTTTAGTAATAACTGAAGATAATGTTATGTCGATAATTTTTTTCATTGCGTTAAACAATTCAGATAAAGCTACGAAAATTTTTTTCAGAACTTGGCATAAAAAGTTTGCCAGTCAGGAATGCTCTTAAAAAATTACATAAAGAATTTTACAACACTGAATTTTCTGAATCAGCGTAGTTGTTATATTCTTCCAGTCCTGTTTTCAGCAAACTCACGCACCTGTTCAAGCACTTGCAACAATTTTGTGGCTTGCTCAAACGCGGCGTTGATAGTTGCCGCATTTTGCTCACTGTCTTCAGGGTAATCGTGGGCGAATTGATTGCGAATTTCACGAAACTGCAACCATTCATCCACCGAAGGAATCGCGCCAATTTTTTCTAAACGGTTTAATTTATCAATGAAAGCGGGGAATTCGTTAGGTTCTTTGGCAATTTCTAGCACTAACGGAAACAATTTTGCGCCCATCGCATCTTGTAATTTGCCAAATCGATTACTGAACAATTCTAAAATCGCCACATCTTGCTCAGTCAGCGATTGAAACCGCTCGGCGGTAATGGGCAACCAATTCGTCATTTCACCCATTGACCAAGTTAAACGCTGTGCGTGTCGATCGCAGGTTTTCAAAATAGCGGCAAGATAGTCTTTGGTGTTCACAATAAAATTCCCGTTTGTTTGGCAATTTGATGAATGGGGAGTAATTCTGAATTCGCACGATGCACGACAACATCAATTTTCTGTTCGCCCAATTGGCGCGTGAGTGTCACTAAAAAAGCGAGTTTTGCATTGACGATATTTGTCACATCGGTTTCGCTAGTTTCGATATATAAATCAATATCGCCGCCCCGTTTGTTGTCGTCCACTCGTGAACCAAACAGCCAACATTGCCCATCAGAAAAATGTTGCTCACACGCGGTGCGGATGATGGTTTGTTGTTTTTCAGTTAGGCGCATTATTGTATTTTCCTCAACTGCGCGATTCTATCGCGTAATTCAATTGCCTTTTCAAAATTCAATTGCGTGGCACACACTCGCATTTGCGCGTCGAGTTCAATCAATTGCCGCTCAATATCGGCTTTGCCTAAATGTTTAACACCTTTGATGTTGCCTTGTTTTTCGCTGACGGATTTGATGATGGTTTGTGGTGTAATGCCGAATTTTTCATTATGAGCAATTTGTGCGATTCTACGATTTTGCGTAATTTCCATTGCGCGTTGCATCGAACCAGTCATTTTGTCCGCAAATAAAATCACTTTGCCGTTGCTGTTTCGCGCTGCACGTCCAATCGTTTGAATCAAACTGCGTTCATCACGCAAAAAACCTTCTTTGTCTGCGTCCAAAATAGCAACTAAACTCACTTCGGGAATATCCAGCCCTTCGCGCAATAAATTGATGCCGACCAAAATATCGTATTCACCGGCGCGAAGTTGGCGAATTAACTCAATGCGTTCCAAACTATCCACGTCGCTGTGCAAATAACGCACTTTGAGCATTTCTTTGGAAAGATAATCCGTCAAATCTTCCGCCATCCGTTTGGTGAGCGTAGTAATCAAAACCCGTTCACCGCGTTCAATCACGAATTTGGCTTGTTCAATTAAATGCAGCATTTGTCCCGAAATCGGATGTACAAAAATTTCAGGGTCAAGCAACCCCGTTGGGCGAATAATCAACTCAGCAACATTTTGACTTTGCGCCAATTCATAATCCGCTGGCGTAGCGGAAACAAAAAGCGTTGTTGCCATTTTGCTTTCGAATTCATCAAATTTGAGCGGACGATTATCAAATGCGGACGGCAGCCGAAAGCCAAAATCGACTAAATTTTTCTTACGCGCAAAATCACCGTTATACATGGCACGAGATTGCGGCAAGGTTTGATGGCTTTCATCGATAATCAGCAAATAATCGTCACCAAAATAATCCATCAACGTAAAGGGCGGTTCACCGGCATTTCGATTTTCAAAACAGCGGCTGTAATTTTCAATCCCTGAGCAATAACCCATTTCGGTAATTATTTCTAAATCGTATTCGATGCGTTGTTTTAAACGTTGCGCTTCGAGCGGCTGCAAATCTGGTAAACGCGCTTCTAATTCGGCACGAATGGTGAGCATAGCGCGTTGTTTTTTATCTTCGGGAATAACATATTGTTTGGCGGGATATAAAACGGTTTCATCGATTTGCGAAATTAAATCGCCTGTGAGCGAGTCAATTTCTTTAACGGATTGAATTAAATTAGCTTCAAGCGTGACACGCAAAATATTACTTTCATAAGCGGGAATAATATCGACGACATCGCCACGAACTCGAAATTTCCCTGCGTCTAATGCGGCATCGTTGCGTTCATATTGAATAGCTAGCAAGGCTTTTAATAAATCAGTCCGTTTTAATTTTTCACCTTTAATCAGCGGCACAGCCATTTTGCGAAAATCGTCAGGATTTCCCAAACTGTAAATACAACTAATGCTCGCCACAACAATCGTATTGTTGCGACTGATTAAACTCGACACCGCGTGTAAACGCATTTTTTCAATGGCGACATTTACGCTGGAATCTTTTTCGATATAAGTGTCGGTCGTCGGTAAATAGGATTCGGGCTGATAATAATCGTAATACGAAATGAAATACTCGACCCGATTTTCAGGAAATAACTCTTTTAATTCGGTGAACAGTTGCGCGGCGAGGGTTTTGTTGTGAGCGATAATGAGCGTTGGTTTTTGCAGTTTTTCAATCACATTCGCCATCACAAACGTTTTGCCACTTCCCGTGATACCGAGCAACGTTTGTTTTTGAGACGTTGAAAAATTCGTAGTTAATTCATCGATGGCTTGTTGCTGACCAATTGACGTAGGGTAGGGCGCATGTAGTTTGAATTGCATCGTTACTTCTCTGGGTTATCGGGCATTAACATTCGTTCCAGCGTACTATTTGGCGCAAAGTCCACTGGCTTTTTAATAATCGTTTCACACATCGTCAGCAACGCATAGGTTTGTTGCAATTGTGCGGTTTGTTGCTCACTGAATTGTTCAATGGCGGCAATCACATCGTGATTCAAACTCGTTAAACCTTGAACAATGCCTTTATTTAATCCACGCACCGCACTTTTTTCGAGAGACGGTTGGCATTTTTTCAAAATAAAAAACGGCACTAACCACGCCAAACCACAAACTAACGTGCTATGCACCGCAAAATCAACACTCAAATAATTCGCATGGCTTTGATTACTTTCGACATAACCATTTACTACTTGATAACCCACCCAACTCATTGCCGCGAGTGGCAAAATAATTTCCGTCGTGCGGACAAATTTCAAAAACAGCCGCTGCACAACATTACCCCGTTGCGCTAAGGCTTGGCGGGTGTTCAATTCAACATGATGGTGAAATTTTTTTTGCGCGGTGTCGTATAAACGTAAAAGTTCAGAATCGAGCGGTGCAGTCGGGAATCTCAACGATTCTGCATCAATAACTAACGCATTTAACGCATCTTCAAAACGGGTTTGCGCCCACTCATCCCAAAGCGAAATCGGCGTTGTCGTTGTTAATAAATCACTGGCGTGTTGCGCGAAATGTTCGGCTAATGGCTGAACGCGCCACGCAAAACCTTGTTGTAATTGCGCGGCAGTCGTTTTCCAATTTGAAAGCCAATGGTTTTGCAATTTTTTCAAAGCCGTTTCATTGCCAAGTTGTAACCGTGCAAACTGTAATTGTTGTTGCAACACTTGCACGCGAATATGTGTGCCGCGTTGCTCTAATTGTTCGATGGTTTTTTGTGTGGCAAGCGAGGTTAATGTGTTGGCTAACGTGCTAAATTCATCGTTTTCAAGAGATTCTAGCACGCAACAGGTTTTAAAAATCAATGGGGCGTGAAAGCCAGCGCGTTTTAATTGTTTTTCAAAATCGGCGGCTTGTTCGATTTGTCCACGATCCCATTGATTCATGACAAACAACCACGCATGACTTGCCCCTTCGGCAAGCAATAATTGCCACGCTTTTTCGTCTTGGTAACGTTCAGGGCTGACCACATAAATCAATACATCAACATGTGGCAACCATTGCAACACCAACGTTTTATTGTGTGCGTCGGTGCTGTCGAAGTCTGGCATATCAATCCAAACAATATTTTTTTGCGCGGCATCGTCATGGTGCGCGACGCAAATATCGGTTAGCGGTAATGTCGGCAAGGTAATTTCACGATGGTGAAACAGCGTGACTTCTTTTGAGGTTGGACGTGCCACGCCAGCTTTGGCAATGGCTTTTCCGGCTAATCGATTCAGCAACGAACTTTTCCCTACGCCAGTACCGCCCATAAACGCGACCATTAACGGACGCATTCCTTGTGTTTCTGTGAGACGCGGAATTTCTGGCGTATTTAACGGTTGCACGGTTTCTTCAGTAAGCCAACCTTGTTCGTAAGCCTGTTGCGCCCACGTTTGCGTGTGCTGTAATAAATCAGAGTAATCGTAAGCCATGTGGTTTTTCTTCAAATGTGGTTTCGACAGCGGCGAGTTGCTCAGGTGAAATGCCAAAATGCGTTTCGGTTTTTATGTGATTTGGCAGCGCGTGTAAACGTTGCGCTAATTGCGCGAAAAGATGTTGTTTCACAGCGGCGAGTTGTTGCGCTTTTAAATCACTTTCCACTTTTTTCATATAACTGCCAATCGCGCTTTCAGTAAGTAAATTGGTCAGCGTCAACATTGCCGGTGCAATAATTAAATCATGTAAACCAATGCCACCGGTATATAACGTAATTGCCAGAACGGCTGCATCGGCAGTTACTCGCGTGGCGCGTAAGGTATTTAGCACCATCGGTTGTTCTTCTAATTTGTGATACAGCCCTTGAGCGGCGTGTTCGACATCTTGTTGAAATGTGTGATGATAATTTTCGGCAGCTTGATTGAATTCGTGCAGTATCGCCGCGCGATGTCGTCGCAGTTGTTCACTTAAATCGCGCCATAACGGTTGTGTATTTTTATCCAATAATTGGTGCGCTAATTCGGTGAGCGTGTGATTGAGCAATTGCGTCAAGACCGTCATTTCATGACTGCGTTGCATTTGCGTTCGACTTCGCCCCAGTCGCCGCAATTGTTTTAACGGATAAAGTAAAACTTTTCGCGCTGTCATCATCATTTTTGCCACACTGGGAATTTCTAGCAGCAACAATAATTCGGCAATGGCTTGTTGAAAGGTTTCGTAATGGCGTGGATGGTTTAAATAATCGCGTTCGTAATCACTTAATGCCTGTTGAATTGTCTCATCGACTAACTGTTGCCATGCTTGATAGATTTCATGTTCAGCGCGTAACGGTTTTGTCCATTCTTGCCAGTGCATTTGTAATAATTTTTGTTCACGGCGATGCTGTTTCTCGCGCTGCACTTTTTTAACTAAATCGAACAAAACGTGTCGTTGCGTAGTCGGGATTTCAGGGGACTGCGTCGCTTTTTGATATAGCAGCAGCATGACTTCGGGAAATACATCGCGCCGATAATCACGCCATTTTTCTTGTAGCGATTCTAAAATGACGGCTTTTGCATCCTCACTTAATTTATTGACGCAAATCAAAGTCGGTTGGCGCAACGGCTCAATGCGTTTCATCATGTCCCACACGGCTTGGTCAGCATATTTCTCTTTGCTGACTACCAAAATAATTATATCTGCTAAAGCAATTGTTTTTAGCACGCCTTCACGATAATCGGTCGAATCAATCGAATCAAAATCGGGCGTATCCCAAAGAATGGCAGGTGGTAAACAAGAAGAGGACGTTTGAGCGTTAGTCAGCGAGTAACAATCATAACGGCTGTTGTTTAATTGTTCGGGTGATGTTTTTGAAAAGGGGGCGAAATAATTTTCTACATCATTGCAAGTTGCTAATTCAATGCCATGACAAAACCCTTGGGGATGAATCGTGTAACCGGCTAACGGGCTGACACCGGCGTTTTGTGATTGTAAAAAGACATTAACGATAGAACTTTTCCCCGCTTGCGTCGGGCCAATCACGGCAATTTGTAACGGTAACGTTGTGCTAACTTTTCCTTTCCGAAAAAAGGCTTGCGCTAACGTGAGTTGTTCATAAGTCTGTTGATAATAATGTGCATCATGCGGGTTGGAATTCAAAACGACATGATAGCGTTGTCGGAGCAGAGAAATAAATTCCAGCATAAAAAAAATGGCTTCGGTTTATAATAACCCCGCATTTTACTTTGTTTGTGACGATTACGTTATCATCCCGCTTATTTAATTTTGAGATTATTGCAATGAAAAAATTACCCTTTGTGTTATTACTGCTCAGTTGCATGACGCTGGTTGCGTGTAATAACGGTCAGAAAATCAACGCACACAATGAAAAAACCGCTTACAAATCCGTCAGAATGATTAAAACGCGTTTGGGCGAAGATATGCGCGTGGAATATGAAATGTCGTTTTGGATGATACGCGATGCAAAAAAAGATAAAGACGAATTTTTAAACACCGTGGATGAAAAAACACCGGCTGAAATCATCGCAATGGGCAAAGAGATTTATCAAGAACGCAAAGCCGCAGGTGTTCCCGAATATCAACAATATAAAACGTGGGAAGAAATGATGGCGAAATACGACAGAGATCGTAATAACCAAGGCAAAGCAAAGTCAGACATCAATGAAAAAGTGGACGACCCTCGCATGAGCAACCGCGACGTAATTTACAAACTGTAATGATTAGGAATTTTGCGTAATGTTCATCAAAAAATTAACACACGTTGGTTTGATTCTCTGTCTGTGCAGTGTATTTACCTGTGTGGCTAGCGATGAAAAACGTGAGGCAGAATTTGCAACCGATATTCAAAAAACGTTAAATGTTGGTCACGCAGTTTGGTTGGAAGCGGAAAAGAAAAAATTTTTAGGTTTGTACACCGACACGGCGAAAAATCCTCGTCAAGGTGTCATCATTCTTCTGCATGACACAGGTGGAAATCCTAATCAGCAAGCAATAATCAAATCGTTACGCACTTTTTTCCCCGAACATCATTGGGCAACGCTGTCGTTGCAAATGCCTGTGCGTGAAGAAAGTGCGCCGGTTCAGGATTATTACGCCTTATTCCATGAAGCCAAAATGCGATTACTTTCAGGGGTAAAATTTGCCAAAACAGAAAAAGCTGAAAAAATCGTTGTGATTGGTTACGGTTTAGGTGGTTTGATGGCAAGTTATTCGTTGACGGAAAAAAATGAAGATGTAAATGCGTTAGTCACGATTAGTTTGCCCGTGCCAGAAACCAGCGACGTTACTGCACAAACATTGCAATTTATCCCAAAATTGACGTTGCCGATGCTCGATATTTACGGCGCATTAGATGTATCGAATGTTCTGAGTAGTGCCAGAGAACGACAAGTGGCGGGGAAAACAAATGCACATTACCGACAAGTCAAACTTGATAACGAAGGGCATTTATATCTACACGATGACGGTTTGTTGGTGAAACGAATTTACAGTTGGATTGAAAAAGTAACGGGTGTTAACGAAACTAAATTACCACCCAAAGAACAGAGCAAGCCTGTGAAATAAACTTGCCCTGTTCTGGTTTATCATTTTATGGGGGCAGCAACTAAGACAGCATCATTTGAACTTGTACTTTTGTCATTACACGTTGGATGTCCCCAACTACTTGCACTGCTACCATTTGCGATATCGAAAATAATGTTATCTTTTTTGTCGCCTGCAACACCAGCTTTAACGTTATCTAAGCCTAATGTGTGACGTGTGCGCCATGCAATGTTATGGTCAGCACAAGAACTGTCACCACTCACACCAATCGCGCCAACTAATGCGCCAGATGCGTTGTATAACGCTAAACCACCGCCAAATACGTTAATGCCGCCGATACGTTTACCCACGAGTGGATCTGTTTTTGTACCAAAATTGGTTGCAATACCGGCATACGCAACGGTTGCATCGACAGGGTTACTTTCTTGTAAACCAAATAAACTGCCACCTGGTTGCACAGCTGAATATAAGTTAGCTGTTGATAATGCTAAACCTGGCAAACTGAATGCGTTTGCTGTGTTTGCTTTTTGAGCAGAAATTACGCGACTTCCTGGCCATTGATCGCCACGGTCTGCACCAGTTTTCGCTACTGCACAAACTTCGCCATCACGGTTTACAACAGTTCCCCACATATTTAAGGCAAATCCACCGTTGTCTTGCGCTTGAGCAGTTTTTAATGCACTTTGTAGATTTTCAAAAGTAGGAACATCTTTACATTTGTTAGGGTTTGCCATGGCACAAGTCGCAGTTAAAGCAAGTGCAACGAAAGAAAGTTTTTTTAGCATAAATCACCTTAGTTGTTTTTTTGTTATTGTTAATGTCTCAACTTAATTTAAACGGTTGAGACGTGCAAATAGTAAAGTAATCTCAACAAACGAACAAGATGCGTCGTTTTTATATCACACTCCATTAAATGGCATGCTTTCTGCCTTGTTACACTATTAAGTTTCATTTACCATGCTTTAAAAATCTTTGCATTAGCGTGAATAATTGCGCTATTTATTTAACTTTTTTGAATTTAAAACGACTATGCACATCACGGAATCTGCTTTACCGACGAATTTTATTCGTCAAATTATCGCGGCTGATTTAAGCGCAAACAAAAATAATGGCAAAGTTGCTACACGCTTTCCACCTGAGCCTAATGGCTATTTGCATATTGGTCATGCAAAATCAATTTGTTTAAATTTCGGCACAGCTCTCGAAAATAACGGGACTTGCAATTTGCGTTTTGACGATACCAATCCCGAAAAAGAAAGTATCGAATATATGGAATCTATCAAGCGTGATGTCGCTTGGTTAGGTTTCGAATGGTCAGAATTGCGTCATGCGTCAGATTATTTTGAGCAACTGTATCAATATGCCGTGGAATTGATTAAAAAAGGTTTAGCGTATGTAGATAGTTTGTCGGCGGAAGAAATCCGTGTTTATCGCGGTACATTGACGCAAGCGGGCAAAGAAAGTCCTGACCGCAATCGCTTGATTGAAGAAAATTTAGATTTGTTCACACGCATGCGAGCAGGGGAGTTTGCAGACGGGCAATATGTGTTGCGTGCCAAAATCGATATGGCATCGCCGAATATCAATTTGCGCGACCCCGCAATTTACCGTATTCGCCGCATTCATCATCAACGTACCGGCGATGCGTGGTGCATTTACCCGATGTATGATTACACGCATTGTATTTCTGACGCTATCGAAGGGATTACACATTCGCTTTGTACGTTGGAATTTGAAGACCATCGACCATTATATGATTGGGTTTTGAATGAATTACAAACGCCGTGTCATCCACAACAAATTGAGTTTGCGCGTTTGCAATTAGAATACACGATTGTGAGTAAGCGCAAATTGAATCAACTCGTTACAGAAAAGCACGTTTCTGGTTGGGATGACCCACGAATGCCAACGATTGCCGGTTTGCGCCGCGCGGGTTTTACGCCAAAATCAATTAAAGATTTTTGTGAACGCATTGGCATTACCAAACAAAATTCGTGGATTGAAATGGGCGTATTGGAATATTGCATCCGTGAAGATTTAAATACCAATGCGTTTCGTGCGATGGCAGTTTTAGAACCGTTGCGTGTGGTGATTGATAATTATCCTAATGATAAAGTCGAAAACTTGGAAGTGAGTAATCATCCACAACGCGAAGAATTTGGCAAACGTATCGTGCCGTTTTCAAAAACAATTTTGATTGAACGTGATGATTTTTCAGAAAATCCGCCGCCAAAATACAAGCGTCTCATTCAAGGCGAAGAAGTCCGTTTGCGTGGCGCGTATGTGATTCGTTGTAATGAAGTGATAAAAAATGCGGACGGCGAAATTATCGAATTACGTTGCAGCTATGACGAAAATACGTTAGGTAAAAATCCAGAAGGGCGCAAAGTGAAAGGTGTAATTCATTGGGTGTCTGAAGCACATTCACTTGCCGCTGAAATTCGTTTGTACGATAGATTATTTACAGCACCGCAACCGGATAACGAAGAAAATTTTTTAGATGTCGTCAATCCAAATTCGCTACAAACCCTGATAAACTGCCGCGTTGAAGCCAGTTTAAAAACGTCAACATTGGAAAATCGTTATCAATTTGAACGCACGGGATATTTTTGTTTAGACAGCGATAGTACGAACGATAAATTAGTATTCAATCGTACCGTGACCCTGCGTGATAACTGGGAAAAGGATTAGGTACATTTTGCATTGACACACCTACCCGTTCTACTTTAAAGTTAGCCTCGCATAAATTAGCGTAACAATTAACTATAACTATAACTTTTTTGGAGTGTACATCATGGCAAAACCATTGATTCAAATGGCATTAGATTCATTAGATTTCGACGCAACAATTTCATTGGCAAAACAAGTTGCGCCATTCGTTGATATTTTCGAAATTGGCACACCTTGCATTAAACACAACGGTATCAACTTAGTTAAAGCGTTGCGTGCAGAATTCCCTGACAAATTATTGTTAGTTGACTTGAAAACAATGGACGCTGGCGAATACGAAGCGACTCCTTTCTACGCAGCTGGCGCAGACATCGTGACTGTTTTAGGTGTTTCTGGTTTAGCGACAATCAAAGGTGTTATTAAAGCAGCTAATGCTAACGCCGCTGAAACTCAAATCGACTTAATCAATGTTGACGACAAAGCAGCTTGCGCGCGCGCATCAGTTGCAGCAGGCGCACAAATTTTAGGTATTCACACAGGTTTGGACGCACAAGCAGCGGGTCACACACCGTTTGCTGATTTAAACGAAATTGCTGGTTTAGGTTTAGGCGCACGCATTTCAGTTGCTGGCGGTATCAATGCTAAAACTGTTCAAGACGTAGTTCGTGCAGGCGCAAGCATTATCGTTGTTGGCGCAGCAATCTACGGTGCCGCTTCACCTGCTGAATCAGCGCGTGAAATTCGTGAATTAGTTGACGCTGTTTAATTAGGAAGCCTTATGCACCAACAACTTATCTTAGATAAAATCACAGGTATCCTCGAAGCAACAGAGGAGTCATATGATGAAAAACTCACCGCTATGCTCGACGAAGCAGGTCGCATTTTTATTGCGGGCGCGGGTCGTTCAAAACTGGTCGGCAATTTCTTTGCGATGCGGTTGGTGCATGGTGGTTACAATGTAAATGTCGTCGGTGAGATTGTTACACCGAGTATTAAGGCTGGAGACTTACTAATTATCATTTCAGGTTCTGGTGAAACAGAACAACTCATCGCATTCACTAAAAGCGCGAAAAAAGTTGGCGCAAAAATTATGTTAATTTCGGCAAAGTCCGAATCAACGATTGGTGATATGGCAGATGGTGTGTTCCAAATCGGAAAATCTGACTTATACGGTAAAGTCGTTGGAATGCCGATGGGGACAGTTTTTGAACTGTCAACATTACTCTTTTTGGAATCAACTATTTCTCACATTATTCATGAGAAAGGTATTCCTGAAGAGATTATGCGCGAAAGACACGCCAATTTAGAATAAGAACTAATTTTTGAAGCGAATGATTTTTAATCATTCGCTTTATTTATTCAGTCATTCACGTCAAAAAATACAGGTTGCACTATTGAAGGATTTTAGTAGTGCAATTTTTTTTAACATTTACCAAAGGAGAAGAATATGACTTCGCGTAGAGAATTAGCGAACGCCATACGCGCTTTAAGCATGGACGCAGTACAAAAAGCAAATTCAGGACACCCCGGCGCGCCAATGGGTATGGCCGATATTGCCGAAGTGTTGTGGAACGACCACTTAAAACACAATCCAACCAATCCACATTGGGCAGATCGTGATCGTTTCGTATTGTCGAATGGTCATGGTTCGATGTTAATTTATTCTTTGTTGCACCTTTCTGGCTATGATTTGCCAATGAAAGAATTGCAATCTTTCCGTCAATTGCATTCTAAATGTGCTGGTCATCCCGAATACGGCTATGCACCAGGCATTGAAACCACTACAGGGCCGTTAGGTCAAGGTATTACCAACGGTGTTGGTTTTGCAATGGCAGAAAAATTATTAGCCGACCAATTTAACCGTCCTGGTCATGATATTGTTGATCACCATACTTATGTATTTTTAGGTGATGGCTGTTTGATGGAAGGTGTGTCTCATGAAGCCTGCGCCTTAGCGGGTACTTGGGGTTTAGGTAAATTAGTTGCTTTCTGGGATGACAACAATATTTCTATCGATGGTCACATTGATGGTTGGTATACCGACGACACCGTAAAACGTTTTGAAGCCTATGGCTGGCACGTTCAATCAGTTGATGGTCACGATGCAAATGCGATTAACGCCGCCATTACAGCAGCTAAAGCTGTTACTGACAAACCATCTATGATTTGCTGCAAAACCATCATCGGTTTTGGCTCACCAAACAAAAGTGGTAGCCATGACTGTCACGGTTCTGCATTAGGTGACGCGGAAGTTGCGTTGACTCGTAAAGAATTAGGTTGGACACACGAACCATTTGTAATCCCTTCTGAAATTTATGCCGGTTGGGATGCAAAAGCGAAAGGTTCGACAGTTGAATCAGATTGGAATGCTAAATTTGACGCTTACGCAGTTGCTTATCCTGAATTAGCGGCTGAATTTAAACGCCGTATGGCGGGTGATTTGCCTGCAAATTGGAAAGCTGTTACTGACGAATTCATTAAAGCGACGAACGAAAAAGGCGAAAATCTCGCTTCACGTCAAGCCTCACAAAAAACAATTGCTGCACTTGCACCAATTTTACCTGAGTTTTTAGGCGGTTCAGCGGATTTAACTGGTTCGAATTTGACTAGCTGTGCAAGTTTCAAACACGTTAGCGGCAAAGAACCTGGTAACTACATTTCTTACGGCGTACGCGAATTCGGTATGTACGCTATCATGAACGGTATGGCGTTGCATGGTGGTTTATTACCTTTCGGTGGCACGTTCCACATGTTCTCGGACTATGCGAAAAGCGCGTTGCGTATGGCGGCGTTGATGAAACAACGTACTATCGCTGTATTGACACACGATTCAATCGGTCAAGGCGAAGACGGTCCAACGCATCAACCTATCGAAAATACGTCTGCGTTGCGTTACATTCCAAATATGGATGTTTGGCGACCTGCTGATGCGACTGAAACGGCTGTTGCATGGGTTGTTGCAATCGAACGCAAAACTGGACCAAGTAGTTTGGTATTGAGTCGTCAAGGTATTCCTGCGATTGCTCATGATGACGCGCAAATTGCTGCGATGCGTCAAGGTGCGTATGTCGTTTCTGAAGCGGCTGGCACAGTGGATGTGATTTTGATTGCGACAGGTTCAGAAGTGGACTTGGCGGTAAAATCACAAGCAGAATTAGCAGCTGAAGGCATTAACGCTCGCGTTGTATCTATGCCATCAACAAACGTATTTGATCGTCAAGATCAAGCCTATAAAGACAGCGTCTTATTACCAAACGTTAAACGTGTTGCTATCGAAGCCGGTGTAACAGATTTTTGGCGTAAATACGTTGGTTTAGAAGGTAGTGTTGTCGGTATCGATACATTCGGCGAATCTGCACCGGGTGGCGTATTATTTAAACATTTCGGTTTCACCACTGAAAATGTTGTTAAGCACGTTAAAGCGGTGCTTTAATTTCTAAATTTATTTAGCGAATGCCTCGATTAGTTTTAAAACTAATCGAGGATTGTTTGGCTTTTAACTGATAGGTGTCAATGTGAAAAAAAATAATTTACTCCAAGGTGCCATCGTTGCTTTGTTAGTGGCAAGTCCATTTGCGGCGAACGCAGGCGCACAATATCCAGCCGCAGATTTTGAACCGAAAGTGCTTTATCAAGATGCGTCTGTTAAATCAACGCCAGCGGCAGCACCAGTTGTCAAAGCAGCTCCGGCTGTAGCAGCACCAGCTCCTGCACCAGTTGTTTCTGCGGACGATTCAAAATATCCAGCAGCAAACTTTGAACCTAAAGTTTTGTTCAAAGATGACAGCTACAAACCAAGCAAATCAGCTCCAGTTCCTCAATATACAAGCAGTGCTGGTGCGGTTGTCATGGAAGAAGCTGCAATTAAAAAAGCAGAAAAAGGCGATGATTCTAATTTGTTGATTTTAGGTTTGTTAGCCGCTGCAGCAGCAGGTTTTGCAGCATCAAGATGCCCTAAATTTGCGGGTGTTTTTGGCTCAAGCAGTACAGAAAATGAAGTTTCAGCTCCCAAAGAAACTGGCGTAACCCGTTATTTGAATGCGCGTGTTCCTAAAGTTTCTGGCGTAACGAAATATTTAGAACGTGCTGGTAAACCAACCAATGTTGCGCGTTATATTGCAAAACAAAACATTGCACAAAAAGCTGCTCAAAACGACGCGAATCGGGGGTAGTTATGGGCTTTTTCTCAGGTCTTTTTGGCAAACGTTCGGAAGATGCTTACAGCACAACAACAAGAAATGCGATTATTTCTACTACTGATTCGACGGATGGTAGCACAGGGGTGAGTCGCTATTTAGATAATCAACCATCGACCGCATTAAGTGGCGTGGAAAAATATCTAAAAGCGCAAGAGCAAAATCGCCCTAGCAGCGTGGCAAAATATTTAGCAAGACAAGCGATTGCTGAAAAAAATAAACCTGTCGTGACGTTAACCGGTGTTGCAAAATATTTAAATAACAATAAAGACAGCGCACCAGTAGTTAGAACAGGCGTAGCGCGGTATTTGGACAATCAGGATAAAACTCCCGTTAGTGGCGTAGCGAAATATATGTTGAAAAAAGCGGTCGCTGAACGTTATGCACCACCGCCAGCGAAAGCAAAAGTAACGCGCGTTGAAAGTTATTTGCAAAGTTTGCCTGAAACTAAAACAAGCAATGTCAGCAAATATTTAGCAAGACAAGCCATTGCGGTTGCAACTCAAACGAAAGCTGAAGTGGTTGCTGTTGTTGAAACAATTGCTGATGATGTTGCGTTGACGGGTGTTGAAAAGTATTTGCAGAATCAGCGTTAATTTTCATTCATTTTTAACAATTACAAACAGGTACACATAATGGGTCAATCTTTACTCGAACAATTAAAAGGATTCACGGTTGTCGTTGCCGACACGGGTGACATTCAAGCAATTGAAGCGTTTACACCGCGCGATGCAACAACTAATCCATCGTTAATTACAGCGGCAGCGCAAATGCCACAATACCAAAGTATCGTTGACGATACTTTGAAAGGTGCGCGTGAATCGTTAGGCGCAGCGGCTGATGCGGCACAAGTAGTAACGCTAGCGTTTGATCGTTTAGCGGTTTCATTTGGTTTGAAAATTTTGCAAATTATTCCAGGTCGCGTTTCAACAGAAGTCGATGCACGTTTGTCATTCGATACGGATGCGTCAATTGCTAAAGGTCGTGAGTTAATTGCCCAATACGAAGAAGCGGGTATTTCGCGTGAACGTGTATTGATTAAAATTGCCGCAACATGGGAAGGTATTCAAGCTGCTGCGGTTTTGGAAAAAGAAGGTATTCACTGTAATTTAACGTTATTGTTTGGTTTACACCAAGCGATTGCGTGTGCTGAAAACGGCATTACATTGATTTCGCCTTTCGTGGGTCGCATTTTGGATTGGTACAAAAAAGATACGGGGACCGATTCTTACGCACCCGCCGAAGATCCAGGTGTATTATCAGTAACTGAAATTTACAACTACTACAAAAAATTTGGTTATAAAACCGAAGTAATGGGTGCAAGTTTCCGTAACATTGGTGAAATCACTGAATTAGCAGGTAGCGATTTATTGACAATTGCACCATCATTGCTTGACGAATTGCAAAAAACTGAAGGCGATTTGCCACGCAAGTTGACACCTGAAAATGCAGCCGCATCATCGATTGAAAAAATCAATGTCGATAAAGCAACATTTGATCGTATGCACGCTGAAAACCGTATGGCTACTGATAAATTAGCTGAAGGTATCGATGGTTTTGCTAAAGCTCTCGTAGTATTAGAAACATTATTAGCAGATCGTTTGGCTGTTTTGGAAGCATAATTTTCCTAACGTAAAAAAACCACGCAAGGATTTTTATCCTGCGTGGTTTTTTATTGTGCCGAGTTTTTAAAATTCAGCGTTAAATAAGCGTTTTAAAAATGGTACGGTTAATTTTCGTTTCGCTGCCAAAGAAGCGCGGTCTAATTTATCTAATAAATGCCACAATCCATCTAATTCGGATTGATGTTGAATCATTAAAAATCGTCCAACTTGTGGCGAAATTTCAAAGCCCATCGCGTCTGCTTTGAAAATCAACGCATCAATACTATGCGTATTTACCAGCGTTTTGAGTTGTAACATCAATCCCCAACTTAAACGTGTTTTTAAATCGGGCGTTTTAATCGTCATATAATTTGGCAAACAAGTGGCTGAAATAATGAGCTGATGCCCACGATCATAATGTCGCTGCATAAATTCACACAACGCCTGTTCCCATTTTTCCTGACCCACAATCCAATCTACATTGTCTAAACACACGACATCGTAATCGTCCAATCCCATTAGAATAGCCGGGCGATGACGACGATAACGCGACAAATCAAAATAAAAAGATTGCCGTTCATGCTGTTGTGCGTAGTGGCAACAGGCTTGTAATAAGTGACTTTTACCTTGACCTGATTTCCCCCACAGAAAAATTTGTTGTGCGCCATTTCCTAAAACGCATTGTTTTAAATCTTTAACAATCGGCTCATTTTCACCGGCAAAAAAATCATCAAACGTTTGATTTGCACGAAATTCAAAATGTAGGGGGAATTGTTCAGGCATGAGGAGGAGTGTGACCAAGCGCACGGACATAAAATGCCGCACCAAAAAAAAGTTGCAGACTTAAAAATACTTCCAATGCGGCATAGCCGCGTTCATCGGCATTAGCGTAGCATTCAATCGCGCCTTGTATAAAATAAAACAAACTAAGATATGCTATCCATGCACAACTCTTTTTATCGCCATCAAGCATTCCGCGTAATGGGATTAATAACGGTGTGACATTGAGCAATAAAAGTAAAGCGATGGAAAAACGAGTGGACGGTGCTAAAACGGTATGCCAAAGCATGAGTAAACTAAACAAGCCTAAAAAGGCACTCAATGCTAACCAATAATAATGCGTCGTTTTTAAATGCGGCATTATAACAACGCTAACACATTTTCAGGTGGACGACCAATCACTGCTTTCGTTTTAGTGACAGCAATGGGTCGTTCGAGCAAACGCGGATGTTTAACAATCGCTTGCAATAAATCTTGCCGCGTCAAATTTTCATTGGCTAAATTTTCGGTTTGATATTCTGTTTCGCCATGACGCAGAAATTGACGTGGTTCTAAATGTAGTTTCTGCGCCAATGCTTCCAATTCAGCAAGTGTTAATGGCGTTTTTAAATAATCAATAATCAACACGTCAACGCCGTTTTCTTGTAACAACGTTAACGTTTGCCGAGATTTGCTGCATTGCGGATTGTGATAAAGCGTAATGGTCATGTTTAGGCTGCTTTTGTTTCTGCAATAGGGTCTGGAAATTCAGGATGCGGCAAAGGTTCTTTACCTACCATAAGTGCGTCGATTTGAATTTTATCGATGGTTTCCCATTTCATCAACGCTTTTGCCATGTTGTGCAAAATACTGATGTTATCTTGCAAAATCTTTTCGGCACGTTGGTAATTAGCATCAATCACGGCGCGAATTTCCTCGTCAATTTGTTGTGAAACTAATTCAGAAACTTTGCTGCCTTTTGCCGCATAACCCATAAAGGGTTGACCGCCTTCTTCGCCATACACCATTGTGCCTAACTTTTCCGAAAAGCCCCAGCGTGTCACCATGTTGCGTGCCAATTCGGTCGCGCGTTCAATGTCGTTTGATGCGCCGGTTGTGACGCGATCACCACCATAAATCATCAATTCTGCAATCCTACCACCAAATAAACTGGCGATTTGGCTTTCTAATTTACGTTTGCTTGCGCTGTATTGATCTTGTTCAGGTAAAAACATCGTAATGCCTAACGCTCTTCCGCGTGGCATAATGCTAACTTTATAAACGGCATCGTGTTCAGGCGATAATTGCCCTACGATACAATGTCCGGCTTCGTGGTAGGCTGTGAGCAATTTATCTTCTTCGGTCATGACCATCGTGCGTTTTTCTGCGCCCATCAAAATTTTATCTTTCGCTTTTTCGAGGTCGCTCATGCTGACTTCTTTTTTATTGGAACGTGCTGCGAGCAATGCTGCTTCATTCACAATATTGGCTAAATCCGCACCTGAAAAACCCGGTGTGCCACGCGCTAAATCGTACAATACAACATCTGCGGCAGCGGGAACTTTCTTGATATGTACATTTAAAATTTGTTCGCGTCCACGCACGTCGGGCAAGCCAACATTGACTTGACGATCAAAACGACCGGGACGTAAAAGGGCTTTATCAAGTACATCGGCACGATTTGTCGCGGCAATGACAATCACGCCTTCATTGCCATTAAAACCATCCATTTCAACGAGTAATTGGTTTAAAGTTTGTTCACGTTCGTCATTGCCGCCGCCCATTCCCACGCCGCCACGTTGCCGTCCAACCGCATCGATTTCGTCGATGAAAATAATACAAGGCGAATGTTCTTTAGCTTGTGCAAACATATCACGCACTCGTGATGCACCCACACCGACAAACATTTCGACAAAATCCGAGCCGGAAATACTGAAGAATTTAACGCCTGCTTCACCGGCAATAGCTTTTGCAATTAACGTTTTACCTGTTCCTGGAGGCCCTACCATTAAAATACCGCGTGGAATTTGTCCGCCAAGCACCTGAAACTTTTGTGGATCGGCGAGAAAATCGACCAATTCAGCCACATCTTCTTTTGCTTCTTCACAACCGGCAACATCAGCAAATTTAACTGTTAATTTATCTTCTTCGAGCATTCGCGCTTTGCTTTTGCCAAAGCCATTCGCACCATAACCGCCTTGGTTGCGACGCATATAGACAACCCATACGATAATTAGTAGCAACATCGGAAACCAGGCGATGAAAATTTGCATGAGCATCGATTGTTGCTTTGGCACTTTGGTGCGAATTTGCACATCCGCTGCCAGTAAATCATCGATTAAATGCCCGTCACCAGGATTAAACGTTTCGTAATTCTCACCGTCTGAGGTGCGTAATTTAATGGTCTGACCAGAAATCTCGACGCGATCAACTTGTTTGTTTTTTACGCGCTCAATGAAATCCGAATACGCTAACGAATTATCAATCGGCGGCTCCATATTGATGCGTTCAAAAATGAAATAACTCGCGCTGCTAATCGCAAGAATAAAGAAAATATGAACTAAATACTTTTTCATTGTGTCACGTCCTTAACCGATAGTGTGAAGTACATTATTTTGTATCGTGAAACCAGCTAAACAACATCATACCTGCGCCTAACGCAGCGGTAAATAAAAATGGTTCGAATTTCCCATCACCCAATGCGGCGAGTACCGCGCCAGGACAAAAACCTACTAATCCCCAGCCGATACCAAAGATTACCGCACCTAAAATTAGGCGATGATCAATTGGCGCATTCGTTTTAGGTAAATGGAATTGCGTATCGCAAATTGGTTGTGTGCGTTTAAAAATAAAATGTTGCGCGGTTGCCAACGTAATTAACGCGCCTGCCATCACGAGTATCAAACTCGGATCCCAATTTCCTGTTACATCTAAAAATGCTAACACTTTATCAGGATTACTCATTTGTGAAAGACTCAAACCCACACCGAATAAAATGCCACAGAGCAGGGCTGCTAAACTTTTTTTCACGATGACATCCCTAATAAATGGCGCATAACGTAAACTGTCAAAATGGCAACTGACATAAACGTGACAGTTGCGGCAGCTGAACGCCATGAAAGCCGTGCTAAACCACATACCGCATGACCGCTTGTGCAACCATTTCCTAAGCGTGTGCCATAACCTACCAAAATACCCGAAACGACTAATACTAACGTTCCGCGTGAATAAGTGGCTGGCGCAGCCTGAAAAAAATGGTTAAACAATGCGGCGGCGACAATTAAACCGCCTAAAAAATACCATCGCCAATGCCTGTCGTTATCTGTCGAGCTAAATGCCCCTGCAATCATGCCTGAAATACCCGCGATGCGCCCATTGAAAAACATCAATAACGCCGCTGATAAACCAATCAAGCCGCCACCAAAAAATGCGGAATAAGGCGTAAAATTTTCCATATCTTAGAATTCTAAATGGATTTTAATCTTCAACGACATCGTCAGTTTGAGTAGCCATAATTTCATCACCCTCTGCAATGACTTCATTTGCCTCACCATCTTCAATTTCATCACTGGTTAATCCTGCGATACGATCAACCGCAACGACTTTTTCGTTCGTATCCAAACGAATTACGCGAACGCCTTGTGCGCTACGCCCGACAACAGAAATTTCTGCAATTCGGGTTCTTACTAACGTGCCGCCATCAGTGATAATCATGAGTTCGTCGGTATCATTTACAAGCAACGCGCCAACCACTGCACCGTTACGTTCTGAGGTTTGCATAGCAATAACGCCACTACCGCCACGACCTTGATGACGAAATTTTTCAACTTCGGTGCGTTTGCCATAACCATTTTCACTAATTGTTAGCACCGCGCCTTCAGAGGCGATAATTAGCGAAATAACTTTTTCACCCGCCGTTAATCTTAAGCCGCGAACACCTGCCGCGCCACGTCCCATTGACCGCACGTCGCCTTCATTGAAACGAATTGCTTTGCCGTTACTGCTAAATAACATGATGTTTTGTTGACCGTCAGTAATCGCCACGCCAATCAAGGTATCGTCTTCACGCAAATCAATGGCAATTTTGCCGCTGGTGCGTTGATAAGCGAATTCACTTAACGGTGTTTTCTTAACTGTTCCAGCTGATGTTGCCATGAAGACAAATTTATTTTCGTCATAATCGCGCGTTGGTAAGAAGGCATTGATTTTTTCGCCTTCTTCCAAGGGTAATAAATTCACAAACGGTTTTCCGCGTGAGGCGCGGCTGGCAATCGGCAATTGATACACTTTTAGCGCGTAGACTTTACCTTTTGATGAAAAACATAAAATCGTATCGTGCGTGCAAGCAATCACGATTTGATCGATAAAATCATCTTCTTTTGTTGCCGTTGCGGATTTACCGCGTCCACCACGATGTTGTGCTTGGTAATCGCTCAATGGTTGCGCTTTCACATAACCTTCGTGCGAAACGGTGACCACCATATCTTCTTCGGTGATTAAATCTTCGTCAGACAAATCCGATTGGTTAATCATGATTTCGGTACGACGTGGCTCGCTGTATTGTTCTCTAATAGCCACTAATTCTTCACGAATCACCGCCATTAAACGTAAGTCATCGCCCAAAATGTGTAAATAAAAAGCAATTTGTTCCAGTAATTGCGTGTATTCGTTGACAATTTTATCTTGTTCCAAACCAGTTAAACGGTGTAAGCGTAATTCTAAAATCGCTTGGGCTTGCGCTTCGGATAAACGATAAACATCACCGGCTAATCCATAAATATCGGGTAAATTTTCAGGACGCGAATCACCAGCATTGGTACGTTCAATAAGTGATAAAACCAAGCCAGCCGCCCATTGTGTGGCTAATAAATTTTCTTTCGCTTCAGCAGGATTTTTCGCGGCTTTGATTAAATCAATCATGGCATTGATATTCGCCAACGCAATCGCTAGACCTTCTAAAATATGGGCGCGTTCACGCGCTTTGCGTAATAAATACACGGTGCGGCGCGTAACAATTTCGCGGCGATGATTGATAAATGCGGCAAGAATTTCTTTTAAATTTAAACAATACGGACGACCTTCAAGAATCGCTACCATATTGATACCAAACACCGTTTGGAATTGGGTTTGTTTGTAGAGATTATTTAAGACAACGTCGGCAACTTCGCCGCGTTTTAATTCAATCACCATCCGCATACCATCTTTATCGGATTCATCGCGCAAACCAGAAATCCCTTCGAGTTTACCTTCTTTAATCAATTCGGCGATTTTTTCAAGTAATCGTGCTTTGTTGACTTGATAAGGTAATTCGGTGGTGACAATAGCTTGACGCGAACTGTCGCCGATATTTTCGAAATGACAGCGAGCGCGGAGATAAATTTTGCCGCGTCCGGTTTCATACGCATGACGAATTCCCATCGCGCCGTTAATAAAACCGGCTGTTGGAAAATCAGGACCATGAATGTGCGTCATTAAATCGTCAATGGTTGAATCAGGTTCGTCGATTAACGCTAAACAGGCTCTCACCACTTCATTTAAATTATGCGGTGGAATATTCGTTGCCATGCCAACAGCGATACCTGAAGAACCGTTAATCAGTAGAATTGGTATGCGTGTTGGTAAAACAGATGGTTCAGATTCAGATTCGTCATAATTAGGCGTGAAATCGACGGTTTCTTTATCTAAATCTGCCAGCATTTCGTGAGCAATTTTTGCCATCCGTACTTCGGTATAACGCATTGCTGCTGGTGAATCACCATCAACGCTACCAAAATTACCTTGTCCATCAATTAACATGTGGCGCATCGAAAAAGGCTGCGCCATACGAACCATCGTATCGTAAACCGCTGTATCACCGTGTGGATGATATTTACCGATTACGTCACCGACCACACGCGCCGATTTTTTATAGGCTTTATTAAAATCGTTGCCAAGTTCGCTCATCGCATAAAGCACCCGCCGATGTACAGGTTTCAGACCATCGCGTACATCAGGCAACGCTCGACCAACAATCACGCTCATGGCGTAATCAAGATAGGATTGCTTCATCTCGTCTTCGAGATTAACCGGAATAATTTCTTTAGCGAAGTTTGACATGATTCTCTTTAAAAAAAGCGTTGTGGAATTTTAAGGTTCAACAAAAATGGTTTGGGTGAGCACTGTGGAATACTTTGTGCTTGTATCACAGTGTCATGAAATGACGGCAAAATTATAACAAATTATGCGCCTTACGTTTAGGCGGATTTTTCTTTGCTGCGTAACAATTGTGGTGTAAATTCGGTTTGCCGTATAAAAACTTATTAAAACGAGGGTGATTTATTTTAATCATTTCGTTTTCGGTCGATACCTCCTGCGTTACAACGTTGAAAGCAGTTTTTATTTTTCACTTTAAATTAAACAAAGGTAACTCCTATGGCACTCATTAAAAAACCAACAAATGCCGCAGCTCCAGCAAATGCCCTACGTTCGAGTTCAGCTGCTTCGTCACATGATGTTGAAGCCCAACGCAAAAAAGCCCGCACTTTCGCAAAACAACAGCAAGCCGCCGAACGTATCGCGGCAGCCGCATCTGAATTAGCTTCTAGCGTTACAGAAACCGCTGCGTCAACCCGTGAATTAAAACGTAACGGTGAACAAATTGCTGTCGCCGCAAAACAAGCCGCAAACAATTCGGAACAAGTTCTAAAATCGTGTTTAGACGCAATGGTCATGATTGAGGGGGCAGTTGTCGATTCAGCACAAGCACGCGAACGAGGCAATGCCTTAAAACAGGTGCTGACTACTTTGAGTGGTAATGTCACGTTATCAATCAATGCCACTAGAGATGTGGCGTTACGTCAAACGAATTCGGTAAAAGTAATTTCCGACTTAGAAGTTCAAGCTGAAAACATTGGTCAAATCGTGAAAGCCGTTGGACGTATTGCCGACCAAACGAATTTACTCGCTTTAAACGCGGCGATTGAAGCGGCTCGCGCGGGGATGCACGGTAAAGGCTTTGCGGTGGTTGCGGATGAAGTTCGCACTTTGGCTGAAATTTCTGAAAAAAGCGCGAAAGAAATCCAAGAATTGGTTAGTCAATTCCAATCAGAAGTGAAACGTTGTGCGGAATTGGTGAAATTATCTTCAGAAACTGCATCCGGTGCAGCCAATAAAGGTGATGGCATTACAGAAGGTTTAAGCAGTATTCAAACGCAGTCAATCGAAGTGGCTAAAGCCGCGCAAGATGTTTTCGATGCAGCAAGTGAAGCAAAACAACGCGTTACGGGTATTCAAAAAAATGCTGAAACTGCTTCGGCGGCATCTGTACAACAAACCGCTTCGGTTGACTGGGCGGTGAAAACGTTAGATGAACAAGCAAGTGCGATGGTACAAATCGAAGCGGCTGTACAGGATTTAGCCAATACGGCTGAAGATTTAAAAACATCGAGCGACATCTCAAAAAGTTCTGAAGAAGTGGCTGCCGCTGCTGAGGAATTATCATCTAGTGTTAATGAAATTAGCGCGGTGTCAACGCAACTTGTCGGGGCAATCGACGAAATGCGTAAAGCAGGTGAACAGCAATTTGAAGCCGCTAAACAAGCCGCTGAGGCATTAGTTGTTGTAAAAGGTAACGCCGATACGGCTGAATTGCGTGCAAAAGAAGGTGAACAAGCTATTTCATCTATGCGTGATCAATTCACTGAAGTCTGTACGATGATGGAAGGCTTAATTTCGGAAGTTATCGTAGCTTGTGAGCAAACTGATAAAGGTCGGGAACTGACCGTCGCTTTAGCCTCGATTGCGCGTAAGGTCGAAAAAATTGTGGATGCAATTTCAACGGTATCTGTGCAAACCAATATGTTAGCTGTAAACGGTTCAATTGAAGCGGCGCGTGCCGGTGAATTTGGAAAAGGATTCGTGGTCGTTAGCACAGATATTCGTAATTTAGCGCAAGATTCCTCAGAAAACGCAGAACGCATCAAAGATATGGTACGCGATGTGCAGGAACAAGTTGTCACTGCCCGTTCAGATTTGGCAGGTAATATCAGTATTGCAGTTGCTGAAACAGAAAAAGTAAAAGTATTAATCAGTGGTTTTGGCAGCATTATCAGTGAAATCGATGGTTTGTTGACCAATGCACAAAACATTATTGTTCAAGCAACCAAAGTAAATGAAGGCGTAGTGAGTGTGACTTACACCGCAGGTCAAGTAAATGAAGCGTCAGGTGCTGTAGCAAGTGCGGTTGCTGAAGCCTCAACGTCTGCAAAACAACAAGCTCAAGGTACGGCAGAATTGGCTGAAGCAATCGAAGAAATTGCCTCTTTAGCAGACGAATTGCAAAACAACGCCTGATAAAGGGGGAATGTTATGACGACAGAAATTGCAGAACAAGAGGCGACACTGAGTAGCGTGGACGAGTCAGATGTTCGTAGCGTAGATGAGCTAGTCGTTCGTGAAGAGCCTTCCGATGTCCTTCAGTTCGTTACATTTATCGTGGGTGATGAAGTGTTTGCTGTCGATATGGCACCGGTACAAGAAATTATTCGCGTACCCGATGTCGTTCATGTGCCACTAACACCAGATGCACTTGAAGGGTTGGCAAATTTACGCGGCAAAGTCATTCCGATTATTTCGCTGCGTCGAATTTTTGGCTTTCCTGATTGTGAATATGACGATGCAACACGCGCGTTGGTAATTGATTTGGGACAACCGTTGGGATTTGTTGTTGACCGCGTATCACGAGTATTGGGCGTTGAAATACATAAAATCGAAAATGTCAGTTCGATTAGTGGCACGGTAAACACCAATTTATTGACAGGTTTGCTCAAAGATGTAGGTGGTCACGCCATGATTATGGTGTTGGACTTTGCCAAATTGATTGCCAATGAATTTGCCGATATTGCGAAATTGAGCAATAACAATAACAGTACGAATGTGTCCAGCCGTGCTGAAACAGACGAAGCCGATCAATTTAGTGATGAATTACAGTTGGTTAGTTTTACAGTTGCCGAGCAGGAATACGCAATTAGTATTGAAGACACACAAGAAATTGTACAAGTGCCAGAGCATATTATTCATGTGCCACACGCGGAATCACACGTTTTAGGTGTCATGACATTGCGTAATCGCTTGTTACCGCTGGTGAGTTTGCGCCGAATGTTTGGTTTGCCTTTCCGTGAAGCGAATGAACACAGTCGTATCGTAGTTGTGTCGGTTGGAAATTCATCGGTTGGCGTAGTGATGGATACCGTCAACGAAGTGTTGCGTGTGTCAAAAAATTACGTTGATGCTATGCCAGGAATGTTGGCGCGTGACGGTGATATGTCAGAAATTACCGATATTTGCCGATTAGATGGTGGTAAACGGTTGGTGTCAATTATTTCAGCAGACAATATGTTTCGGCACAACGCGGTACTCGATGCTTTAAAAGCGGTTGAAAAAATGCAGGATGATTCCATGAGCAATGATACAGAAAAAGCCACTATCGAAGACGATGAACAAATGGTGGTGTTCCGTTTGGATAAAGAAGAGTTTGGCGTACCAATTGAAAGCGTACAAGAAATTGTGCGTGTGCCAAATGAACTGACGCATGTGCCAAAAACGCCGTCGTTTATTGAAGGCGTGATTAACTTACGCGGCGCGGTGTTGCCCGTGATTGATCAACGTCGCCGTTTGGGTTTACCAACAATGGAACGCAGTGAACAACAACGCATTATGGTGTTCTTGTTAGGTGGTGTGCGAACAGGTTTTATTGTCGATTCAGTTGCTGAAGTGTTGAAAGTGCCTAAATCGGCAATTGAACCTGCGCCGAATTTGTCGAATAACCAATTGAAATTGATTGCTCGCGTGGCGAATTTGGAAGAGCAAAAACGGTTAATTTTACTTATTGAACCATCACATTTACTTGAAGCGGAAGATCGTGAAGGTTTAGCAGCATTTGCGAGATAACGAAAATAGGAACTAATTTAGGCATGATTAAACTACTCATCGTTGACGATTCTGCATTGATGCGTCGGCAACTCAGTTCGGCATTTGAAGAACAAGGCGATTTTGAAATTCGTCTGGCGCGAAATGGCAGAGAAGCCGTAGAAGAAAATATGCGCTTTCAACCCGATGTGGTGACGTTAGATATAAACATGCCTGAAATGGATGGTTTGACTGCGCTATCAACGATGATGTCACAACGTAAAGTTCCCGTTGTGATGGTGTCATCGTTGACAGAGCAGGGCGCATTATCGACGTTTGAAGCCTTAGCTCTTGGCGCAGTGGATTATATTGCTAAACCGGGGGGGACGATTTCGTTATCACTCGATGCAATAAATAAAGAACTCGTCGCTAAAGTGAGAGCTGCGGCAAAAGCGAAAGTGAAAGCAACACGCGCTGCTCCAATAATTCCGGTACGCCAAAAAGCTGAACCTCATGCGGCAAGTAACGGTATTGTCATTATTGGCGTTTCGACGGGTGGACCTCGAACGTTAGAAGAGGTGTTGCCGTTATTTCCTGGTGATTTTCCTTATCCAATAGTGGTCGCGCAACACATGCCGAGTAGTTTTACAGTGCCATTTGCCAGTCGTATGGATAAATTATGCGCGTTGCGTGTGATGGAGGCGAGTCATCCAATGCAGCTAGAAGCGGGGGTGATTTATATTGGTAAAGGCGGGGCAGATGTGACTGTTTCGCAACGCGATGGTAAAACGCGAATTATGCCCAGACCTGAAAACAGCGATTTTACATGGCATCCATCGGTGGAATTATTAGGGCGTTCGGTACTGGAAAATTATGATGCAACCAAAGTTATTGCTGTAATGCTTACCGGCATGGGCTATGACGGGGCAGATGCGTTTACTGAAATTAAAAATCGTGGTGGGAAAACAATTGCGGAAAGTAAAGAATCCTGTGTCGTATTTGGAATGCCCGCAGAACTTATTCACCGTAACGGTGCGTCAATAGTCTTACCTGCTACGCGCATTACACGCCAAGTGATAGCGTGGGCTGGTCAAAACTAAAATGAGGAGAAATCAATATGGCTATTGTGAAAAATCAGACTCCCCATATTCAATGTGTTAATCATGATGAACGAATCGCTGAGCGTGATTTTGAAGGATTGGTTGAAGAATTAAATTCAGATAATCCTACCGAGCGTCGTTGGGCGGTGCGTGATTTAACGAAAATGCCTGAGGCGAGTTCAACATTGGTGGCACGGTTAAAATTTGAGGATGATGCTAGCGTGCGTGCTGCCATTCTTAACGCGTTAGCACATTTAGGCGATAACGTTGCCATTGCCGGATTAGTTAGTTGTTTACGCAGTGAAGATGCTGCATTACGCAATGAAGCGATTGAAGTTTTAAAAGAAGCTCCAGAGGGTGTTGAGCCAATCATTAACAATTTGCTCAATGATGCAGATTCCGACGTGCGTATTTTTGCTGTCAATATTTTAGAATCGCTACGCCATAACAATGTCGAGCAATGGTTGATAAATGTAATTGAAAAAGATCCGCACGTTAATGTTTGTGCCACTGCATTAGATTTACTTAGTGAAGTTGGAACGGAGCATTCCATTCCAGCTCTTAAACAATTAAAAATTCGTTTTGTTAGTGAACCCTATATTGGCTTTTCGGTGGATTTAGCATTGAAGCGTATCGAAGAGGGGAGTCATTAAAATGTCTTCTACCATTACGATTAGCGACGAAGATTTTTTGAAATTCAAAGAATATTTTTATCGCAAAACTGGAATAATATTTGATTATTCTAAACGTTATTTTGTCGATAAACGCTTAATCGAACGCATTGAGGCAACGGAATCAGAAAATTTTCGCAGTTACTTTAATATGTTGCGTTTTGAAGCCTCTGGTAATGAGTTACAGAGCTTAGTCAATACCATGACGGTGAATGAAACTTATTTTTTTCGAGAAGAATATCAATTCAAATGTTTGGTAAATTCGTTGCTCGACGAAATTACCCGCAAAAAAACCGATAAATCGCCCATTCGCATTTGGTCTGTGCCATCGTCGTCAGGAGAAGAGCCGTATTCGATTGCGATTTATTTACTAGAACATTGGGCGGGCATTGAAGAATGGGATGTTGAAATTATGTCGTCAGATATTGACACTGAAATTATTGCCCAAGCAAAACAAGGGCATTATTCCGCCCGTTCGGTGCAGCATTTACCCAAAACATTTTTAGCAAAATATTTTCATTATCAAGACGACGGTTATCAAATTTGTGATGAATTACGCGCGGCGGTTGAATTTAGCCGTGTCAATATTATGGAACCGTCCGAAGTGCGCGCGTATCGCAATATGGATATTATTTTTTGTCGTAATTTACTGATTTATTTTGACGATGCCGCGCGGCGACAAGTGGCAGAAATGTTTTTCGATGCAATGAAAGCAGGCGGTTTTGTCTGTTTAGGGCATTCGGAATCAATGAGTCGTATTTCTTCGCTATTTCGGGTGCGTAAATTTCCCGAAGCAATTGTTTACCAAAAGCCTTGGGAGGCATGATGAAACATATTCTTGTTATTGACGATGCTGCCACTGTGCGCCTTTATCATCGCAATATTTTAGAAACGGCAGGTTATAGCGTCAGCGAAGCTATCAACGGCATCGAAGCCTTAGAAAAAGCCCTTGTGAAATCTTACGATTTATATGTTGTTGATGTCAATATGCCTAAATTAGATGGCTACGGTTTTTTAAAAGAATTTCGTCGTCACGAGGACATTACTCAAGCACCCGCCATTATGGTATCAACTGAAGCAGGGACGCATGACAAGGCGTTAGGTTATGCCGCAGGGGCAAATTTATATTTAACCAAACCGATTAAGCCCAATGAATTACTGAGTTACACTCGATTATTGCTCGGAGATGTCGCGTAATGAACAGTTTATTAGAACAATTTTTATCTGAAGCGCGAGATTTTTTGCAAGGTATTGGTGAAAAACTCATGCAGTTGGAAAGCGATCCAACTAGCACGCCGTTAATGACAGAGCTATTTCGTTTTGTGCATACCTTAAAAGGTAATAGTGGATTATTTGATTTTCCTGAAATGACGCGCGTGCTGCACGCCAGTGAAGATTTAATGGATGCGGTGCGAAATGGACGTGTGGGGTATTCACAAAAACTCGCAGATGAATTACTCGAAGCGATGGATTTTGTGGGTGTTTTAATGGATGAAATTGAAGCCGAAGGCGAAATTGGCAAAAATCATGCGACAACTGCCACTGAACTTGCTCAAGCCTTACGCAGTTTGATTTCGGATTCAAAAGTATCCACACCGGTTGCAGAACAAGTTTCAATTGATTCTTTTTCAGAAGATGGTCCGGCAGTAAAAGCGATTTCATGGGATGAATTGCCCACATTAAATTTAGCCGAAACAGTGGCAATAGAATTGTACCGTTGTGCGATAAACGGCGATGCGGTGTTTTGGATTGAATATACGCCCGAACCAGAATGTTTTTTTAAAGGTGAAGACCCGTTCTTTTTAGCACGACAAGTACCCGACAATGCTTGGCGAAATGCTATTTTAAATAATACTGCCTCGTCATTGGTTGAAATGGATGTATTTAGTAGCCAATTAGTTTTTCAATTTTTAACGAGTGCGCCAGCGGAAGAATTGGACGATTTATTCCGTTATGTCCCAGATCAAATTCACCGCATTGAAATTCCAGCGTTAGCGTTTGTAAAACCAATTGGCAACACAGATGAGAGCGTTATTGATGACGATTTTATCAATAACACATTGCTATTGTTGGAGAATGATGACCTGGACGGTGTAGCACGAACCATTAAAACGATGTTGGAATTATCCGCGCCCGAATTATGGTCATCATCGGCGTTGCGTTGGGTATTACAACTTATTGAACTTGAACCACAAAATAAAGCGGCACAACGACTATTACTGGAATCGTTACGCACACTCACGCCGCCAGATTGGTCAACGCTAACGCATAGCGTTCAAATCAATTCAATAACAACTAATCCTGTCATATCTGTGGATATTTCTGAATTTCCTGAAACATTGTTGCGTGATTTTCATACCGTCATTAACGCACAACGCGAAATTTTGAGTTTACCCGCAAATACCAGCGGTGAATGGTCAGTCGGGCGATTGAAATCTGTAGCGGTATCGTTGATTGGCTGTTATCGCGCTATCAATCAAGCTCACGAAGTGGAAGCAATTGACGCAGCACTGCAAAACGCATTGGCAGAAAACTCTCCAACACCGTTACTAACTTGGTTAGAAAGCGCATTAACCAATGTGCCTGAATTGACCGTTACCGAAGAAGACCCTCAAATTGCAACCATCTTCCCCGTTGCAACTCAAAACGAAGTTAAATTTGGTCGCCGAGTTGAAGATACGACAGCTGCCGCAACAGCATCAAAAACACTCAAAGTTGACCAAGACAAAATTGACCGATTGATGAATTTAATCGGTGAAATGGTCGTAGCGAAAAACGCACTGCCTTATTTAGCGAATCGTGCCGAAACCGTTTTTGGCGTGCGGGATTTAGCACGAGAAATTAAAGCGCAATATGCGGTTATCAATCGTGTTGCAGAAGAAATGCAAGATACGATTATGCAAGTTCGTATGATGCCAGTGTCGTTTATTTTCCAACGTTTTCCACGCATGGTGCGTGATATTTCGCGTAAATTGGGCAAAGAAGTCGAACTGGTTTTGGAAGGCGAAACAACCGAAGCGGATAAAAATATTATTGAAGCCTTATCTGATCCGCTCATACACATTGTGCGTAACAGTTTGGATCATGGTTTAGAACAGCCGGATGTACGATTAGCCGCCGGCAAAAATGCGGCGGGGAAATTACTCATTCGCGCCAGCCAAGAATCCGACCGTGTGTTAATTGAAATTATCGACGACGGGAAAGGTATCAATCCGGATGTTATCAAGCACAAAGCCTACGAAAAAGGTTTAATCGACGAAGCAACACTTGAACGTATTAGTGACCAAGATGCGGTGAATTTAGTTTTTGCAGCAGGATTTTCGACAGCGGATGTGATTTCGGATTTATCCGGACGTGGCGTGGGTATGGACGTGGTGCGTTCGGCAGTCGAAAAAGTAAATGGCACAGTCGGTATTGAAAGCGAAGTGGGCAAAGGTACGCGACTGTATTTATCGTTACCTTTATCGATGGCGGTGACGAATGTGATGATTATTCAATCGAATCAGCAAATTTTTGGTGTGCCGATGGATATAGTGGTCGAAACCGTGCGTGTCCCCAGTATTCATATACAAAGAATTAAACAAAAACAAACAACAGTATTGCGTGGACGAATTGTACCGTTGTTGTCATTGAATGATTTATTGGCAAGCAATGTGGCTCAATTGCCCAATGAAGATAATGAATTTGCAACGTTGATTGTGCGCGTACACGGTGAACACGTCGGCATTTTGGTCGATGAATTCCGCGAAACGGTCGATATTATTCTAAAACCCATGACCGGAATTTTAGGCGGTTTAGCAGGTTATTCGGGCGCAGCATTATTAGGGGATGGTTCGGTGTTAATGGTGTTAAATCCACGGGAGTTGATTTAGTTATGGCGATTGAATTTAAGAAAAATTTAGCGGTATTTAGCGATTTTGTTGGTGTTGAAGAAGCCGAAGCGTTGCTGGAATGGCTCTTAAAAAATCCAAAGGGTAAAATAAATCTTGCTGACTGTACGCATATTCACGCGTCTAATTTGCAAGTTTTAATGGCTGTAAAACCCACTATCGCAGCGCAGTCAAAAGACGAAGATTTACAATTATGGCTTTCAACGTTGCTAAACTAGCTAGGTGTTTGTAGTATTTACCGTTTCGATTTGGCGAAACCGAATATTTACTGCATAACTAAAAACTAGAATAAATGTCGTGGTTAATAAACGCTAAATATCTAGGGATACACAAATTACGTCCCTTTAACAAATTAAGAAGGCTTCAATATGGCAAAAACAATTTTACTTGTAGACGATTCAGTTACGATGTTGATGAGTGTAAAAAATAATTTAGAAATCGCGGGGTTTAAAGTTGAAACCGCTGAAGATGGCGTAAAAGCAATGGCAAAACTCACCGCTGGCTTAAAACCCGATTTAATTATTACCGACATCAACATGCCGAATATGGGCGGTATTGAATTTATTAAAAAAGCCCGTGCGTTACCTGGCTTTCGGTTTATGCCTATTTTGACATTGACCACAGAAAGTCAACAAGGTAAACGCGACGAAGGTAAAGCGGCTGGTGCAACCGGTTGGTTAGTTAAACCTGTAGGTGGGGCAGACTTGGTAAAAATCATTAAGCAAGTTTTGCCAGGAGCGTAAAAAATCATGGTTGCCAAATCAAAAAACATCCTCAATTTTCAAAACGGCGCAGGACGCATTTTGTTAATCAGTACAAGTCTGATGTTGGTGCTAATAGGGTGTGCCGTTTTTTTTAGTTTCTATTTAGAGACTGGATCGAGCAGTTACAGAGAAGTGCTGTTTTTAGGTTTGGCAATGGTAATTGCGCTAAGTTCGCAATGGTTTTTATTGAAAACAATTCAAACTCCCCAAATTTTATCGCCTGAAGAGCGCGTTCATGCGACGAATGAAAAACTGCGCCATATTCTCAACAGCATTACTCGCCAAGTTGAAAGCGCGTTAGGTATCAAAAATACAGCCGTAGGAAATATTGAACATCCCGCTGACATATTAGCGGCAACGCTAATTCAATGTGTTGCAACAATGTCTGAGCAAGTCAAAACGTTGCTCAGTGCGTTGCAAATGGGGAGCAATGAAACCCTCGAAGAAGCACGTCAATCATTTATTCCATTGATTGATAAAACCGCTGAGGCAATTACACAATATTTAAATATCAGTCAAAATATTGATAGTCAATTACGCGAGCGTATCAACGAAACACAGCAATTGTTATTGAATTTGCGTAGTGAATTAGCCAATGTTACACAACGACAAGCGCAGCAAAAAGAATCTTCTGACTTATCAATGAGCATTAGACAAATGTGTTCAATAATCGAAACACACTTGCAAATTGACAATTCTGTCGATACGCAATTGCAAGTTGTCGCTCATGATACAAACGAATCAGCAATGATGTTAATCACGTTAATGCGTGATTTGAGTGATGAAGCAAGAGAGTTAGTGAGTTATATTTCCAGTTCCATGAGTAATATTCGTTCAATGGAAGGTGGTGTTGATGATAACGTGGCATTTATTGTTCGAATTGGACGATTTATACAAGAAATTCCTATTAAAATTCAAGCCGATATTCAATCTGTTCAAGGCGCGAGTGGCGTAATTGATGGCTTAGGTTATTTGGTTGATAGCATCAAAGAAATTAGTTTTCAAACAGATATTCTTGCCGTAAACGCTGCAATTCAGGCTGCTCATGCAGGCGAAGCGGGTCTAGGATTTAAAATTGTGGCGGATGAAGTGCGTAAATTAGCAGTAAACTCTAACAAAGCAGCTGAAATGATTGAAGCCGGTTTAGAAACAGCACGACATACCATTCAACATGGTTTGAAATTCAAATTTTTAGATGAAATCATGGTGCAAATGGATGAAGCTGCCCATGTGTCGGAGGCAGTGAAAAAGTTAGAAGAAAGCCATGAGGATATGCGTCAATATTACAAAACACTATTCACCGTTATTAACAGAAATAATACGAAACTCGCTAACGATATTTCTGAAATTTTAGGTAGTATTCAATATCAAGACGTAGTGCGGCAACGCATAGAGCGGATACAAGTTGCAATGCAACGCCGCAATGAACTTTTGCAGCAATTTGCAATGGAATTAGAAAACAGTAAAGGAAATATTGTGGATGATTTTGCTGAGCAGATGAATATCGTATTAAACAATTATATTGAAGAAGAATCACATCACAATAATAGTTTAAATCCTAATGCCGCCGAAGATCAGCCGCCAAAATTTGAGCTTTTCTAATGCGTGGTGTTGTGTAAGAATGAGCCATCGTATTTTTTTAAATAAAAGGGGTGTGTTATGGCGAAAATATTAGTCATTGATGACGAAGAGCAATTGCGTGATTTGTTAAAGCAAATGCTAACCCGTGACGGGCATGAAGTTGTTACCGCATTTGATGGTGTGGAAGGGATGCGAGCTTTTAATCAATCTCATCCTGATCTTGTTATTACCGACATCATTATGCCTAACAAAGACGGCATTGAAGTGATTACCGAATTATTATGCCGTAAGCCTAATCTTGCTATTATCGCTATTTCTGGTGGTAGACGTGCTATTACCGCAGAATTTAATTTGGAATCGGCTGAACTTTTAGGTGTTAAGGGGATTTTGTCCAAACCATTTACCCGCGACCAATTACGCGAAGCCGTTAATCAAGCTTTAGGTTTATGACCTGTTCTATTCCCGTTTTAGTTATTTCGAATCGTAAAGGTGGTGCTGGAAAAACTACCGTTTCGGTGAATGTTGCCGCCGAACTTGCCGCAACAGGACGAAGAGTTTTGCTGATTGATTTAGATTCACAAGGTCATTGTGCAGTGGGTTTAGGTGTGAAAATGGGGGCAGGGCAAGCGTCTGTGCATGATATTTTTGCATCTCCCACGCTACGTCTTGTCGATGTAATGCACGAAACCACGATAGATAATCTTTTCCTTTTGCCCGCTAATCCTGCATTTCAACATGATCATTGCGGTAAAAATGAAAAACGTTTGGCACAAGCATTAGCCGATGATGCCATTGCGGAACAATTTGATTTTGTTATCATTGATACGCCCCCTTCGTTGGATAATTTACTTTTGAATGCGTTGTCTGCGGCACACTGGGTGTTAGTGCCGTATGTGCCACATCCCTTATCATTTGAAGGTGTGCGCCAATTAGTGCGTGTATTGTTCAAAGTGATTTCTGAACGCAATCCAAAACTCAAAATTTTAGGTTTTTTGCCGGTGATGACCGCAAATAATGTACGTCAACATCGTCAAGTGACGGAGCAAGTGACTAAGCAGTTTGGTGCATTGCGCGTGTTGAATGGGATTCGCAGTGATATTAAATTAGCAGAAGCCTTTGCGGTGGGTAAACCCGTGCGTTTTTATGCGCCTAAAAGTCGTGGTGCGGAAGATTTTGCCGAATTAGCAGCGACTTTAATTCAACTCATGGAAAAATAGCGTTCGCTTTCTTTTCTTTCATAAGGAGCTGCAAAAATGACAGCGTTGAGCAAAGAACTTCCGATTGATATGCTTTACCCTTTGAACGAAGCGGCTCTTATCAGCAAAACTGATTTGAATGGTGTGATTACCTTTGTAAACAAAGAGTTTTGCCGAATATTGGGTTACAGCGAAGAGGAATTACTTGGAAAAACGCATGTTTTTCTCAATTCGCATGTTCATTCGACAGAGTTTTTTCAAGCCATGTGGGAAACGATTGCACGCGGTGAAAATTGGCACGGTGAAATTTGTAATCGGAGCAAATCAGGACAACTGTATTGGTTGAATACGTCTATTTTTCCCATTTTAGATAAAACAACAGGTCAAGTACAAAGCTATATCGGTATTCGTTTTGATATTACTGAAAAAAAACGTTTGGAATCAGAATTACAATCCCAGAAAATGCAATATGATTCGGTTATCGAAAGCACGGATGGGTTTTGGCAATTAAACAGTGAAGGACGTTTTATTGATGTGAGTGAGTGTTATTGTCGTTTGTCGGGCTACAGTGAAAAAGAGCTATTAGGTATGATGATTTCAGACTTAGAAGCCAATGATCACAAAGGTGATTTAATGTATCAAATCAGTACATTAAGCGGTACTACAAGCGATGCCGTAAACAGTAAAGTATTTGAATCAATGCACCAACGTAAGGATAGTACGCATTGGTTTGTCGAAATTTTGATTAGTTATTATCCCAATCACAATAATTTTTATGTTTTTTTGCGGGATATTTCTAAACGTAAATTGAATGAAAGTGAACAATCCGCGTTACAACAGCAACTCAATCATCTGCAAAAATTAGAAAGTATTGGTCGTTTAACGGCGGGTATTGCCCACGATTTCAATAATATTCTAGCAAGCATTTTAGGTTATAACGAATTAAATAAATATGCTGCTGAAGATATGCCTGATAGTTCGTTAAAAACAGATATTTTGCATAATTCAGAGCAAGTCGAAGTGGCGGGCAGTCGGGCAGCGGATTTAATTAAAAAAATGCTGACCTATTGCCGTCAAGATGAGATAAGTAAAAGTGACACAACGATTGAATTGACAGATGTATTAAGAAAAATTTTGGTGATGTTGCAAGAAATTCTACCGTCAAGTATCACAATTGAAACTGATTTTTTGGAAAATACTTATGTCACTATTGATGAAACGGATTTATATCAAATTATCGTCAATTTGTTTGTCAATGCCCGAGATGCGCTGAATAAAACAATCGGTACGATAAAATTGGGCGTATCGTTGGTCGATTCACCGCCGCAAGTTTGTAGTGCGTGCCAAGAAAAAATAAATGGTAAATTTGTGGAAATTAAAATTTCTGATAGTGGTTCAGGTATTAACGCTGATAAGTTATCACGCATTTTTGAGCCTTTTTTCACCACCAAAGAAGTCGGAAAAGGAACGGGGTTAGGTTTATCCGTAGTCAGTGGCATTATTCATAAGATGGACGGTCATATTATTGTTGAATCGGAAATAGGCAAAGGAACGACATTTCAATTACTGTTACCCTAAAAATGTTTTAAATTTCACGCCTTCCCGTTTAACTGCCATCATGCCGTATAATTACTTTTATTTATACGGCGTTTTTAATGTCAAACTACGATTTAATTTCTCAACTTTCCAAACAACTTCACTCTTGTTTATCCAAAGATAAACATCTTTTAAAACGCCAGCTTGATTCACTACGTCGAAACAAAAAATCAACGTCACAAGATTTTGAAAAACTACAAAGTCGTATTGAAAAATCAGTTTCAGGTTTTGAAAAACGTCGTGCCAGTTTTCCTGTTTTAAATTTCTCTGATTTACCCGTCACGGGCAAAAAAGACGACATCGCCGAATTGATAAAAAACAATCAAGTCGTGATTATGTGCGGCGAAACAGGTTCAGGAAAAACGACGCAATTACCGAAAATTTGTTTAGAAATCGGACGTGGCGCGGCAGGTTTTATCGGTCACACACAACCGCGTCGAATTGCGGCAAGAACCGTCGCTGACCGAATTGCCGAAGAATTAGGTGAACCGATGGGTAAATCGGTCGGTTATAAAATTCGTTTCAATGACAAAACGCACGCTGATTCATTGGTTAAATTGATGACTGACGGGATTTTGCTCGCCGAATCACAAAACGACCCGTTTCTCAGCCAATACGACACCATCATCATCGACGAAGCGCATGAACGCAGTTTAAACATTGATTTTCTGCTTGGTTACATGAAATGGTTGTTGCCAAAACGCCCCGATTTAAAACTGATTGTCACGTCCGCAACGATTGATACGAAACGTTTTTCGGAACATTTTGACAACGCACCGATTATTGAAGTTTCGGGGCGGACGTATCCCGTTGAAATGCGTTATCGTCCGATTGAAGCCAAAGACGATGAGGAAGAAGACGAAACCACTGACGATTTGCAAAATGCAATTTTAGACGCGGTTGATGAGTTATATCGGGATTTGCGCGGCGACATTTTGATTTTTTTAAGCGGTGAACATGAAATCCGCGAAACCACCGAATCGCTCAAAAAACATCATCCGAATCAATACGAAATTTTGCCGCTGTATTCAAAATTGAGTGTGAGCGAACAAGAGCGTGTTTTCAAACCGAAAGGCGGTAAAGTTCGGATTGTGCTATCGACTAACGTTGCTGAAACGTCTTTAACTGTGCCGAACATTCGCGGCGTAATCGATACGGGTCATGCGCGGATTAGTCGTTACAGTCCAAAAAGTAAAATTCAACGTTTGCCGATTGAGCGCATTTCGCAATCGAGCGCAAATCAACGGGCGGGACGTTGTGGACGTGTTGCAGAAGGGATTTGTATTCGGTTGTATTCGCGCGAAGATTACGAAGCGCGTCCCGAATTCACCGAACCAGAAATCATGCGAACCAATTTATCTGCCGTGATTTTGCAAATGACGGCGTTAAATTTGGGCGATATTACGGATTTTCCGTTTATCGAACCGCCCGACGACAAAATGATTCGAGACGGTAAAACGTCGTTGCTTGAAGTGAACGCGCTCGACAAAGCTGGCAAACTCACCGAAGTGGGCAAACAGCTTGCGAAATTCCCGACCGACCCAAAATTGGCGCGAATGCTCATCGCCGCGCAAGAACAGGTGTGTTTAAAAGAAGTCAGTATCATCGTGGCGGCGTTGAGTATTCAAGACCCGCGCGAAAAACCCGCCGATAAAATGCAGCAAGCCGATGCCAAACACATTGCGTTTCGTCATCCCGAATCTGATTTTTTGACGTTGCTTAATGTCTGGAACACGTTTGGCGAACAGCAAAAAAAGCTCTCGAATAACAAACTTCGCAAATACTGCTCAGATAATTTTCTTTCGTATATGCGAATGCGCGAATGGCACGACAATCACAGTCAAATTTTGCAGGTGTTAAAAGGTGATTTGAAAATGCACCCGAACGAAAACGATGCGAGTTATGACCAAATTCATCGCGCGTTACTGACGGGTTTGTTGTCAAACATCGGTTTTCGTCATGAACAATATGAATATCTCGGCGGACGCGGATTGAAGTTTTTTATTTTCCCAGGTTCGGGATTGCACAAATTGCGTCCGAAATGGATTGTCGTCGCTGAACAAGTCGAAACCAGCAAAGTTTATGCGCGAACCGTGGCGCGAGTTGAACCCGAATGGATTGAAGAATGCGCGTCGCATTTGGTCAAACATAATTATTACGACCCGCATTGGGAGAAAAAAAGTGCGCGTTGCATGGTGTATTCACGCACGTTGTTGCACGGTTTGACCTTGCAAGCGGGGCGAAAACTGCCGTATGACCACGTTGACCCGAAAGCGGCCAGAGAGATTTTTATTCGCAGTGCGCTGGTTGACCACGATTATCACAGCAACGCGCCGTTTTATGTGGCGAATCAAAAGTTGCTCGAAGAAGTCGGCATGATTCAACACAAAGGTCGGCGCGTCGATTTGGTGGAAGATGAAGAGTGGTTGTATGCGTTTTACGACCATAAATTACCGCCCGAAATTGTCAGCGGCGTAACGCTCGACACTTGGCGCAAAAAAGTGGAACGTGAAAATAAGCAGTTTTTATTTTTAACCAAAGAAGATTTAACCCGCGAAAAAGGCGAGGAATATGTCAACGAGTGGGATTTTCCCGACCATAAAAAAGTTGGCAAATTGACGATTGCGTTGCAATACCGTTTTGAACCTGGACACGATGAAGATGGCGTGACGGCAATAATTCCTGTGCATCAACTTAATCAAATTACGCAAACGCCGTTTGATTGGCTCGTGCCTGGAATGCTCGAAGAAAAATGCGTCGCGCTGGTCAAAGCCTTGCCGAAAAACATCCGCAAACATTTTGTCCCTGTGCCTGAAACGGTGAAGAAGTGTTTAGAAATAGAACCTGATTTTAAAGGCGCGTTGGAAGAATGGCTCGGCAATCGATTACGCAAACTCACGGGCGAGGCGATTCCGCTCAATGCGTGGAGTTTCGACGGGCTGATTGACCATTTGAAAATGAATTTTCGGGTGATTGATGACGAAGGGCGATTGCTCGATTATGGTCGAGATTTGAAAAAATTACAGGCAAAACACGTCACCAAAGCGGGCGAAAGTTTTGACCAAATCGCCGCCGATGAGTTGAATTTCACGGGTTATATTCAATGGGCATTTGATGATTTGCCTGAGCAATACAGTTTTATGCAAAAAGGACAGGCGTTTATTGGTTATCCTGCGCTGGTCGATGAAGGCGAAACGGTCGGCGTGAAAATTTTTGACACGCAACGCAAAGCCGAGTTGCAACATCAAGCGGGGTTGATTCGGTTGTTTCAATTGCAACAACGCAAAGAATGTACTTACGCGCTGAAAAATATCCCCAAAAATGCCGCGTTGGAACTCGCTTATAACCGTTTGCCGTCGTATCCGATTTTGAAATCGGAATACGTTGCCGAGTATAAAAACGATTTGTTGACCTTGATTTTGAATAGCGTTTTTGTGGAAGGCAGAACGATACGCACGCAAGCCGCGTTTGAACAAAGTCTGAAAGAAAATAAAAGTTTGCTGGTCACTCGAGCAGTTGAAATTGCGAACTTGGCGTTAGAAATCATGAAAGACTACGGCGAACTCAAAACCAGTTTGCAACGTCTAAATGCGGCTGACCCTCTGACAAAAAGCCTTGATGAACAAGTCAATTATTTGATTTACGCGGGTTTTATTCGCACGATTCCGTTTGCTCAATTTAAGCATTTACCGCGATATTTGAAGGCGATGCAATACCGTTTAGACAAACGCGATAACACACCGCAAAAAGCCAATGAACTCGCGCGTTTTCAAATTCGTTATTGGAATTCAGTTTCTCAGCGGCTGAAAAAAGAAATCGTTACGTCTGAAACGGAAACGTTTCGTTGGATGTTGGAAGAATTTGCGGTGTCGTTGTTCGCGCAACAGTTGAAAACGGCAATTGCTGTATCGGCACAGAGGTTGGAAAAGGCTTGGGAAACGGTTTAAATGAAAAAGCCCTGATTTGCGATGAATTAAATCTGGGCTTTTTGAATTAACTAACTTAACAGTTTGTAGCGTAGAATTTCACCACAGAGATTTTTATTGCCTCGGCAGTAATGTCGGCTTTAATCTAAAGTTGGTTATAAATTAGCTCTTTTTGCCATGACCGCGTTCTTTAAGAAGCATAGCTATTGCAATTTTTGTTTCTCCAGAGCTAGTTTTAAACTTGTTCATTAAATCGTTGTCATTGTAACGTTTATATTCGGATTTTAATTTGTTCACTCTTTCTTCCTTTTCTTTCAGTGAATTCAAAGCACCTTTACCAACATCAAATAAAAAACTTCCCAATCCCATTTTTATTTACCTCTTGTTTCGCCAGCATCACTACGCTTTTTGCGCCAAGTTCCGTCATCATTTCTCGAACGATTTTGTCCTGCTGTAGGACCAGTTTTTACAACTGGTCCTCCTGTGTCACGAGGTGATTTTGATGAATCTTTTTTATCAGTCATTTTTTGCTCCTAATTAATAAATTAACGACGTGAGCATTATCAAATTCTTTGCAATAAGCTACAATCAAGCCCAACTCCACATTAGAACTCGTTAGGAATCCATATTCATGTCGGTAAATGAAAAAATTCGTTTGGTAAGGGAAGCCAAAGGCTGGACACAAGAAGAAGTTGCAGACAAATTGCAAATGTCGGGAAACGGTTATGGCGATATTGAACGCGGTGAAACCGATATAAAACTTTCTCGATTATTTCAATTAGCAGAATTGTTTGAAATGAAACCAGCTGAATTTTTTCAACCTAGTGAAAAAACTAATGTAAATGTGAGAGTTAAACAACATCGAAGCAGTTTTTATATGAGTTCACAAAACGAAACTGAAACGCTCAAATTTGTGATTGAGCAAAAAGACAAAGAAATTGAATTGCTGAAAAAAATTATTGAATTGATGGAATCAAAAAACGAAGCCAATTGAAAAAAAGGCTGGCAAAAACCAGCCTTTTTTGTGGGTGTTAATTTTGTAAAAATGCTATGTGTGACACCTTTTTCGGTGATTTGTGAGAAAATGGAGAGAAATTAGTTAGCCCGATTGGCAAAGTTGGAAACGCTTACACGATAAAAGTTGGAGAAAACATGGAAATTGCTATGAAGAAAAAAATTACGCTCAATCATGACTCGTCATTTTTCTAACTTCGCCCATCACTTTGTATTTTGGACGTTATTACTGATAACGCTTGTTTTTTTGGGCGTGAATTTTTTATTTTCGAGCATTGAAAATTATAAAATACAATTAGCTCATAAATTGAGCGCAGTTATTGATACACCTGTCACAATTGGTCAAATCAACGCAAAATTACGGGGTATTAACCCCGAATTACAACTTTCTCAGCTAAATATTGCCGCTGAAAAAATCCGACTTAAAGAAATCCGTTTAGGTGTTAATGTTTGGACGTTAATTATTCATCGCGATTTACTTGCGGCAACATGGATTACACTTGTTGGCGCACAAATCACATTAACTCGCCACATTGACGATAGCATTAGTGTCGATGGGTTGAAAGCAAGCGAAGGTCAACCATTATGGTTATTACAAGGTCGCAACATATCTTGTTTGCAAAGCACAATAACGTGGCATGACGAAAAAACACAGGCTTTGCCGCGTCAGATTACGCCTGTTAATTTAGCAATACTAAATGATGGTAACGAGCATCGTTTAAATTTACTCGCGCGGTTGCCGCAACAAATAGAACCCTTGCGTGTGTCGATGCTATTTACCGGTAGTCCATTTGATTTACAAACGGTGAATGGCAAAATTTTTCTTGAAGCTAAATCTGTAAAACTCACTGAACTTACAGAATTAGAATTACCATTGTCGTTGAAAATGAGTGATGGCATCGCAAATTTAAAAGCATGGGGACAGTGGCAAAATGGACGACTCAGCGCGATTAACGGCACGATAGAATCGAAAAATATTACACTCAATCGTCCGCAACATATCGCTTTAAAATTTAATGAATTAACCAGTCGTTTTCAATTACATCATCAAAACGAAACATGGCATGTTGAATTACCTGACATAGAAATTTCCACGCCTGAAACTGAACTTAATGGCGCAGTTTCTGTAACATTGAACGAAAATAATCCTGACGAAAATAGCATTGGTGTATTTTTAGACGAATTGAACATAGTGCCGTTGATTTCAGTAGTTAATTTTTTTTCAAAAACGCCACTTTTATCTGAACAATTGAGCGGCACATTAACGAATCTTCGTTTATTTATTCGACCGGCGAAACAGACTTTTGCTATTGATAGTGCATTCCATAATTTAAGTGTGGATGATGCGACAACAAAACTGAGTGTTGAACATTTGAATGGGCATTTACATGGCAGTGAACTTGCGGGAACGCTGCGGTTAAATTCCGATAAATTAGTTGTCAATGCACCGACATTATTTCGAAAATTATTACCCGAAATAAAACTAGAAACGGCGTTGAATTGGCGACAAACCGCAGACGCATGGCATATCGAAAGTGATGCGATTGTATTAACAACAAAAGATATTCCAAGCCAAAGCCGTTTACGATTCACATTGCCAAAGAATGGCGCAGCGTTTATGGATTTGCAAACGCAATTTGCAATTCATGATGCCACGCAAACAACGCATTATTTGCCAGTAGGAATTATGGAAAAAGATGTGGTTGCTTGGCTAGATAAAGCGTTTGAAAAAGGCAGGGTGAAGAATGGGCAATTTTTGTTTTACGGCAATTTATCGGATTTTCCGTTTGAGAAAGGAAATGGTGTATTTGAAGTGTTATTTGATGCTGAAAATGCTCAACTTAATTACGCACCAGACTGGTTGCCGCTCACTGATTTAACCGCGCAAGTGCGTTTTTATCAGGACAGTTTGCAAGTCAATCTAACGGGCATGGCGCAAAATACGACCATTAAATCTGCTGACGTGACAATTCCATCGATGTTTACGAGTGATTATGTTCATGTTGTAGCAGAAGCGGAAGGGGATATTGCTCAAGTTTTAGGTTTCATACAACATACGCCGTTGAAATCGCGGGTTGATTCAGTTTTGACAGCAATTGCTCCGCAAGGCAACACACGCCTGTCAATTGATTTACAAATTTCGTTAGTCGAAAAATTAAATTCAAAAGTCAAAGGTTCAGCATATCTGGATAAAGCGAAATTAAAAGTAAAATCGCTTGATTTACCTGTACAAGCTATTAACGGTGCATTGCAATTTACGGAGAATGGCGTGTTTAGTGACACAATTAGTGCTGTGGCATTGAATCGTTCGATTCAAATTCGTTTGCAAAGTAATGAAAGTCACACTTCTGTTCACGTTGTTGGTAGCACGAGTGTAGAGGATTTATTTAACCAATTAAAAATTTTGCCACTGACGAAATTATCACAAAATGCGTGGATAGAAGGCAGCGCAGATTATGAATTAACGCTCACTTTGCCTTATGGACAAATTGCCCCAACGTTACAAGTTCAATCGATGTTGGCAGGTATTACGTTAAATCTTCCCGCAGAACTTGCCAAACCAAAATTGCAAAAACTACCTTTAGGCATGACATTAACGCTAGGAAATGACGTATTGTTGCCACTCGTTTTGAATTATAACGAACAGTTAAAAGCCAACGTCATGATTGACACGAAAAATCAACGCCTTGAACGTGGGGCAATTTTGTTAGGTGATGGACAAGTGACATTGCCTGATACGCCTGGTTTGGGTGTCAAAATTTCTCGTGATCAACTGGCGTTGCAAGATTGGTTAAGTTTAGCGATGGCGAGTTCAGAAAATAGCGTAGCAGATATTCATACCGTTTCCATTCATAGCCAAAATGCGTGTTGGAAAAAATCAGAATTAGGCGAATTTGATTTAGTTTTAAAACGAGATAATGAATCATGGCGTGGCAAATTAAACAGTTCATTTGCCCAAGGTTTATTACAATTTCAAAATCATGCGACACTAAAATTAGAACTTGAAAAATTAGATTTAGCATTTTTCAAACAATTACAGTCGGACGATGAAACCAAAAATGAAACGGTTATTACTTCGGGGACATCATCGAAAAACTTACCATCAATTTCGTTGCAAAGTGAAAAAACGTTTTGGCATGACAAACCATTAGGGAAATTGACGATTGAAACACAGCAATCACCGAATGGCATGACATTTAGCACCATTGATTTACAAGCCACCACGCATCATTTATCGATGACAGGCGATTGGCAAAATGCACAAACTGAGTTAAATGGGAAATTTGAATTTTCTAAAGCAGGGCAGTTATTTTCCAATTTAGGCATCACACAAGATATTTCAGAAACGACGGGTTATGCGAATTTAGCTTTATTTTGGAAAGGCGCACCACAACAATTTTCATTGGAAAAATTGCATGGACAAGCGGATTTAAGTTTGCAAAATGGTCGAATTTTAAGTATCGAACCGGGATTTGGTCGGATTTTAGGAATGCTCGCATTAGAGCAGTGGCTAAAACGGTTGCAACTCGATTTTAGTGATATGTATGCAGAAGGTTTAACCTTTAATAGTATTAAAGGGCATTTTGATTTGGCACAGGGCAAAGCGAGTACGCAAGATTTAACAGTGGATGCGATTCCTGCCAAAATTTTATTGAATGGCGATACCAATTTTGTATTACAAGATGTCGATTATTTGGTCAATGTTATGCCTAAAAGTGCCGATGCAGTGCCTATTGCTGGTACAATTGTCGGAAAAATAATGAGCCTAGTCGGAAAAACGCTCACTGGTAAAGACCAGGAAGGTTTTTTCTTTGGTTCACAATATCAAGTTAAGGGTTCGTGGGGGAATGTTGAAGTCATTCCGCTGCATGAAAACGATGGCTTAATGCAAAAAACGTGGCACGGTTTAACGGAATTTCCGTGGCTGCCCCAAAAACTTAATTCTAAAGAGGCGTATCATCATGACTAAATGTGCTGCCATTCAAATGGCATCAAGTCCAAGTATTAGTGCAAATTTGTTAGAAGCTGAAAAGCTCATCGCTGAAGCGGTAAAAACAGGTGTAAAACTGGTGGCGTTACCCGAAAATTTTGCGTTAATGGGCGATCACGAACAGGATAAAGTGAAAGTCAAAGAAGTTGACGGCTTAGGTATTATTCAAAATTTTTTAGAAACTACCGCGAAAAAATATGGCGTGTGGATTGTTGGTGGCACGATTCCTATTGCGGGTGATGATAAACGTAAAGTGCGTGCCGCGTGTTTGATTTATGACAACACGGGGAAACGTGTGGCGCGTTATGACAAAGTACATTTATTTGATGTTCATGTGCCAAATACGAATGAAATTTACCGTGAATCTGATTCGATAGAAGCGGGGGATGAACCGTTAGTGATTGATACGCCGTTTGGTAAATTGGGTATTGCGGTTTGTTACGATTTACGTTTTCCTGAATTTTTTCGGAAAATGAGTGAGCAGGGTGTGGAAATTATTGTCATACCTTCCGCTTTTACCGCAGAAACGGGTGCCGCGCATTGGGAATTATTATTACGAGCGCGTGCCGTCGAAAATTTGTGTTATGTCATCGCGCCAAATCAAGGTGGTTTCCACAAAAATGGTCGCCGTACTTTTGGACACAGTATGATTATTGATCCGTGGGGCGTGGTGCTGGATTGTTACAAAACGGGCAGTGGATTTGTTTCTGCCGACATTGATCATGAGCGATTGACAAAAGTACGAGCAGCGTTTCCTGTATTAACACACCGTCGTTTTTATTGTGAATAGTATGAAATATGGGTCAATGATTTTAGTTTTGAGTGGTGGATTAGTTGCCTGCGGTTCAGTAGAAAACGCCCGTTATCGTGATACCACCGCTTTAGAAAAACCACCCACTTTGGCATTGCAAAAAATACCACAAAACCCCAACGTTATAATTGATGATAGCGTTGAACCGAAAAAACAAATTCGTGGTTTAGATGAAAAAGTCGTTTTGCTCGATGAAAGTCCGAAAAAGTTAGTTTTAAAACAATCAATTAGCGAAGCATGGCGCACCGTTGGAATAGCGTTACGACAAAGTGATATTAAAATTACGGATACTGAGAAAAGTAAATACAGCTATTACGTCAGTTATAAAGTGCAAGGGGTATTGAAAAATATTCTCGGTGCGTTGAACGAAGATGATACCAAAACCATTTACCTGATAACGCTCACTTCTCAAGATGGCGACACACTAATTCAAGCTGCATTGGCGAATCGCTCAGAGCAAGGTAGTCAAAATACTAATGAAAATATCAATCATGTTATGGATGACAGCGAAGGATTGATTGAATCGCTTTACCATTTATTGCGTGATGACGTAAAAACAGAATAATTTTTAACCTTAATTTTTTAATTGGAGAATTTTTATGAATGAAAATTGGATTGCACCATCTATCTTATCGGCAAATTTTGCAAAATTAGGCGAAGAAGTGGACAACGTTTTAAAAGCGGGTGCAGATATTGTGCATTTTGACGTGATGGACAATCATTTTGTTCCTAACTTAACCATCGGACCTTTAGTGTGTGAAGCGTTACGCAAACACGGTGTGACTGCGCCCATCGACGTGCATTTGATGATTGACCCTGTAGACAGAATTATTCCAGATTTTGCCAAAGCAGGCGCGAGTATTATTACATTCCATCCTGAAGCATCGATGCACATTGACCGCACGTTGCAATTGATTAAAGACCAAGGCTGCCAAGCGGGTTTAGTTTTCAATCCAGGTACGCCGTTACATTATTTGGATTACGTCATGGATAAAATCGACATGATTTTGCTCATGTCAGTCAACCCAGGTTTTGGTGGTCAATCGTTCATTCCATCAGCGTTAGATAAATTACGCGAAGTGAGAAAACGCATTGACAACAGCGGTCGTAACATTCGTTTAGAAATCGACGGCGGCGTGAAAGTTGACAACATCCGCGAAATTAAAGCCGCTGGTGCAGATACATTTGTTGCAGGTAGCGCAATTTTTAACCAACCTGATTACAAAAAAGTCATCGACGAAATGCGTGTTGAACTCGCCAAAGCGGTTTAAATAATGGCTCTGGAACTGATTGTTTTTGATTTAGATGGCACGTTGATAAATTCCGCGCCTGATTTGGTGGAAGCGGTAAATCACGCGCTGACAGAATTAAATAAACCAACGCATTCGCAAGCCTCAATTCAACAATGGATTGGTAATGGCGCGGATGTGTTGATGAAACGTTCGCTGGTCGGTGACTGGCACGTTGAATCAGAACCAGACGATTTTGAAGCGGCGTTTACGTTGTTTAAAACGTATTACGCCGCCCATGATTGGGTACATAGTCGGCTTTATGATGGCACATTGGAAACATTACAAACTTTGAAAGACTTAGGTTTTAAACTTGCCTGTGTGACTAATAAAACGGCTCGATTTACCAATCCTTTAATGGAAACCGCAGGACTTGCACCGTATTTTGATTTTATTGCGTCGGGCGATACGTTTGACGTAATGAAACCCGAACCCTTACCTCTTTTAGAAACGGCAAAAAAATTTAATGTCTTACCTGAAAATGCGTTGATGATTGGCGATTCGATTAACGACATCACTGCTGGCAAGCGTGCAGGTTTTAAAACAATTGCCGTGTCTTACGGCTACGCAGGTCAATATACAATGGCAGATTTGAACGCTGACTACACAGTGAATGCCATATCAGAAATTGTAGATTTAATTAAAAATGAAATTTAAAAAAGAATTTGACGTTATCGTCGTTGGCGGCGGTCATGCAGGAACAGAAGCTGCACTTGCGGCGGCACGAACAGGCGCACAAACATTACTCCTCACCCAAAACATAGATACGCTCGGACAAATGAGCTGCAATCCTGCCATCGGTGGAATTGGTAAAGGACATTTAGTTAAAGAAATCGACGCGCTCGGCGGCATCATGGCGAAGGCGATTGATTTGGGTGGCATCCAATTTCGTATTTTGAATGCCAGCAAAGGTCCTGCAGTTCGCGCTACTCGCGCTCAAGCTGACCGCCAACTTTATAAACAAGCGGTGCGTTATGCGTTGGAAAATCAACCTAATTTGATGTTATTTCAACAAACTTGCTCGGATTTGATTGTTGAAGGCACAAAAGTCGTTGGCGTAAAAACCTTGATGGGATTGGATTTTTCAGCGAAAGCCGTTGTTTTAACCGCAGGTACTTTTTTAGCTGGAAAAATTCATATTGGTTTAGAAAATTACAGCGGTGGACGCGCTGGCGATGCGGCTTCAATTGCATTGGCAGAACGTTTGCACGAATTGCCGTTGCGAATTGACCGTTTAAAAACAGGCACGCCGCCGCGCATCGATGCGCGAACCATTAACTTTTCAGTTTTGGAAGAACAACACGGCGATACACCTACGCCTGTGTTTTCGTTTTTGGGCAAACCTGAACATCATCCGCGTCAAATTCCGTGTTTTATCACCCGAACCAACGAAAAAACCCACGACATTATTCGCAGCGGTTTAGACCGTTCGCCGCTTTATTCGGGCATTATTGAAGGTATTGGCCCGCGTTATTGCCCGTCGATTGAAGATAAAATTGTGCGTTTTGCTGACCGTGATTCGCATCAAATTTTTATTGAACCCGAAGGTTTAAACACTCACGAAATTTATCCGAATGGCATTTCAACCAGTTTGCCGTTTGATGTGCAATATGAATTTGTGCGTTCAATGCTAGGCTTTGAAAACGCTGAAATCATGCGTCCAGGTTATGCGATTGAATATGATTTTTTTGACCCGCGTGATTTAAAAAGCTCACTCGAAAATAAACATTTAGACGGCTTATTTTTCGCTGGGCAAATCAATGGCACGACGGGTTATGAAGAAGCCGCCGCGCAAGGTTTGATTGCAGGTTTAAATGCCGCACGTTTGACACGCGGACAAGAAGGCTGGTGTCCAGGTCGTGAAGAGGCTTACATCGGTGTGATGATTGACGATTTGATTACGCGCGGTACGCAAGAACCGTATCGCATGTTCACTAGCCGCGCTGAATATCGTTTGTTGTTGCGCGAAGATAATGCCGATTTGCGTTTGACCGAAAAAGGGCGTGAATTGAATTTGGTCGATGATGAACGTTGGCAAGCGTTTGAAACGAAACGTGAAAATATCGATAAATTACAAACGGCATTGAAACAAAAATGGATTCACACCGACACAGAAAATGCGGCGAAAGTGGAGCAATTCTGGGGTAAAGCGTTAAACAAAGAAGCAAATTTGACCGAATTATTGCGTCGCCCTGAAGTGGATATTAAAAATTTGCTGACGTTTTTAGACGATGAAGCCTTTGCAGACGATGTAGCGGAGCAAGTTGAAATTCAAGCAAAATATCAAGGTTATATCACCCGCCAACAAGCTGAAATCGAAAAAGCTCTGCGCTATGACCATTTAAAATTGCCTGCGAGTTTGGATTATAAAGAAGTGTCTGGCTTGTCGAATGAAGTGAGTGAGAAACTGCAAAAGCAACGCCCTGAAACGTTAGGGCAAGCCTCACGCATTCAAGGGATTACGCCTGCGGCGATTTCGTTATTGATGGTGCATTTGAAAAAGAAAGCTGGAGTTAATTAACAGCTTATGTACAACAAAAATCAAAAGCATTCCTTGCGTTTACCTTTAAGTGGTGGCTTGGGATGAATAAAGATGCCATTGAGAAATACACAGAAATTGTTGATGCCATTCGTATTGAATATCTATCAGAAGAGCAAAGTTATCCTTGGATAGTTGGCTTTTCAGGCGGTAAAGACAGTACGCTAGTTGCCCACGCCGTATTTGACGCATTACTTTCTATCGCGCCTTCAAAAAGAAATCGAGAAATTCATATTGTTTCTAACGATACTTTGGTTGAAAGTCCACTTGTAATTAGTCATCTTGTTGCTGTTCAACGTGCGATAGAGCAAGGCGCTGATAATTTAAGACTCCCAATAAAAGTTGTAACAACACAGCCAAAGATTGAACAGTCTTTTTGGGTAAATTTAATCGGTCGAGGGTATCCAACACCGAATCAAACTATGCGTTGGTGTACGGATCGTCTAAAAATCCAACCCAGCACACAATATATTTTAGATTCTGTTTCAAAATGTGGTGCGGCAATTGTCTTATTAGGTGTTCGTTTAGATGAAAGTCAATCGCGTCGCACAAGCATCGAAAAATACCAGAACATGGTTGGAAGTAATTTGACACCGCATAATTCATTGCTAGGTGCATTTGTTTATCGTCCAATTGTCGATTTAACCACTGATGAAGTTTGGGAAATTTTAGCTTCCAAAAATCCGCCTTGGGGTGGTACACACCGTAGTTTAATTCAACTCTACCGCGATGCAGAAGGCGGCGAATGTCCTGTGGTTTTATCCAAAGAAGATGCGCCTGGTTGTGGCACAAATTCTAGCCGTTTTGGTTGTTGGACTTGTACCGTTGTTGATAAAGATAAAAGCCTACAAGGTTTTGTGGATAGCGGGAAGTTAGAATATAACGGTTTGATTGAATTTCGAGATTGGTTGAAATCGATTAGAAACGATTCGGCAATGCGCCAAATCAAACGCCGAAATGGACAAATTAGTTTTAATCTTGAAAAAGGTAAACATATTCCTGGCCCTTTCACAATCAAAGCGAGAGAGCTGATTTTGCAGAAATTACTTGAAACGCAAGCACAATACGGCGAATCATTGATTAGTGATGCGGAAATTCAAATTATCCGCAGAATTTGGACAGAAGATTTATTGAGGGGATAACACTATGAAACCAATAGATGATTTACCGCTTTGGCAAGATAAAAAAGCACATCAGGTGCTTGGAGAATTATCAAAAAAGCATCAAGTCCCAACTGATGTATTGAAAGAACTTGTTGCCATTGAAAAACAACATCAGCACAGAGAACGTGCGCGTGGAATTTACGATGATTTTGACAACGCTTTCGAGCAAATGGACTAGCTATGTGGATAGAAAAAATCGAATTAACTAATTTCAAGGCTTACAAAAATCAAAATTTTACATTCCCAAAACCAAGTAATGGACGAAATTTAATTTTAGTTGGAGGCATGAACGGGTTTGGTAAAACAACCTTGTTGGAAGCACTGTATTTATGTCTTTATGGCGAAGATGCAACTCACCATTTAGCGCGTGCTGGGTTGCAAAGTAAAAACAATTCCTATGCAAAATTCTTAGAAAGTGCGTTACACGGTAAATCACTTGCAGCAAAACCCGATCAGATGCGAGTTGTCGTCCGATTCATGGACTCCGAAAAACATGGTTACGAAATTATCAGAACATGGTTTTTTAATCGTAAAGGAGCGTTAGAAGATCAAGAAATTCGTTTAAATGAAATTGAAAATGGTATTGTAAGTCCTTTGAATGGGGACGCTTTAGACGATGTATTAGAAATTCATGCAGTTCCCGCAAATTTAGCCCCATTTTTCTTTTTTGACGGTGAGCAAGTAAAAAAACTCGCTGATCAAGATAAAAATGGCTGGATTAAACAAGGCATGGAAAGTTTGATGGGCGTTGTGTTATTAAAAAAACTACGCGATCGCCTTGTTCAATATCAAAATAATCGTCGTTTAGGACAAAGTGTTGATCGTACTAAATTAGATTCAATGCTTGCAACATTAAACGAAAAAATTGAACAACAAGAGCAATTGCAAAATAGCTTGTTCATTTACAACGAAGAAATTGCTCGTAACCAAGTACGAAGAGATGAAGTGCAACAAAGTTTGATGTCTTTAGGGGTCGGTACTTACAACGCGAAGACTGTCGAAGAAATTTTGAGTGAAGAAGCCGCTAAAAAACAATTAAAGGTCAATTGTGAGCGAACGTTGGAAAATTTGCTTGCTGACAAATTGCCATTTCATTTAATTTCTAATCAGTTGATGGAATCTTTGAATTCAAGATTTTCGAGTGAAAAAATTAAACTTGATTGGGAAATTCAAAAACAGGAATTAGAACCAAGAAAAGAAAAATTTTCATCGGCTTTTTTTGATACGGATTTCATCAAAACTTTCACTCAGCTAAATCAACATATTAAAAATGACTTAGTTTCGTGTATTGCCCAAGCATGGGAAACACTTTATTTTCCTCGTCCCGAAGGTTGTGCTGAAACTATTTTGCATGATTACTTAGAACCTAAACAACGCCAACGCTTAGAAAATGCTTTTTCGTCTATTCAAATTGGTGCAAATCAAATTCGTGATTTAGTAACTCAAAAAAGAGAAGTTGAAACTCGTTTATCTGAATTAAAAATGCGCCGTATTAAATTAGAAAGCATTGACAACGATGGCGTATTACAAAAATTGAATCAAGAATTAGCAGACGTTCAAACCGAATTGGAATTGCAAAATAAGCAGTTAGGTGATTTAGAACGACAAAATGTCGCATTAGATGCCGTGATTAAAAATGAACGGGCAACTTATGAACGTGAAAACGATAACTACATCAAAACAGAGCCTGCCAAATCTAATGCGAATAAAGCACAAAAAGTCATACATTTAATCGATGAATTATTGCCGCGCCTGTTTGCGTTAAAAACAGAAGAGCTTTCACAAGCGGTTACTCGTCGTTATGCACAACTTGCCCATAAACAACATATTCATCATATTTCAATTGAAGTCGATGGATATTCTCGTTTGTATGACAATGACGGTAAAGAAGTAAGTTTTGATCGTTCCGCTGGTGAAAACCAAATTTTCGCAACTGCTCTGTTTGCTGGTTTAGCTGATGTTTCGGGTTATCATATTCCCTTAGTTGTTGATACTCCACTAGCGCGTTTAGATAGCCAACATCGTAAGAATTTGCTCGATTATTGGTGTTCCGATCCTGACAGACAAGTCATTTTGCTTTCACAAGATGAAGAAGTTGATGAAGAACTGATACAAACAGTTCGTCCACATCTTTGCAAAACATATTTGTTGAAATCCACTTTAGTTGAAGAAGGTTTTTATAAAACAATTGCAAAAGAAAATGCTTATTTTGGAGGTAAATAATGAGCGAAATTGAAACCACAAAAATTTGGCTTGCTAATTTCACCACCAGTGCCGAGGCTGCAAAATTAAGTAAAGAGTTTTTAGAGTATTTAGGATTTTCTTCAAATTACCAATCGGCGCGTTTGGCAATTGGACGTTCATTAGGTGAGGGAAGTTTTTCTGAAACGGCACCCGATGCAAAAGGAATGAGCATTAAAGGCAATTTGTTATTTGATGATGAAGACAAAGGCGGTTTGTTATGGCTAGCTTTATTGGTTGAAAACATTCATCAACATTTTCCCAATAAAAAAATTACCTTAGAAGACCTTCAACATGCCGTGCGAGATCACTGGCATCGCGGGATTTATTTATTAAAACAAGATTGGGATGAAGTTGAAGGCGACTACAGTAAATTTGTTGAATTGTTAATAACACGCCGCGCCGCCTTACCTGCTACGATGGAAAATCAACAAATTGGCAAATCATTTGATAAGACGTTCCTAGACGCAAAACCAATTTGGTTGACGCTGGGTCAAATTAAAAATTCTGACGAATCCGCACAATGGCTTATTAACGGCGTGGGTTATTCGCCGAATATCGCATTGATGGGACAAGCGGGGTCAGGCAAAACAAGGACAATGTTAAATCTAATTCAGCAGGTTTATAAGCAAACAAATGTGCCTGTTATTTTGTTAGATTTAGGGAAAGGCGACTTAGCGAATAATGCTGAACTGGTTAAGGCATTGAATGCAAAAGTGTTACAAATACCTGAGCAAGCAATTCCTCTTGATATGTTTAAAAGAACGACGGAGGCTGATAGTGCCGCGCATATTCTTCAAGGTTTTCGTGACTCTTTTGAACGCTCAATGCAAAGCAAACCAGGAGCAAAACAACTCGATGCCTTTCGTGAGGCATTAAAACCGTTGTTTCAAAATCAGGAAGAAATCACTATCCAAAATATAAAAAGTGCATTGGATCGTTATTACAATGAAAATAAGATTAAGACAGATTCTGTCATGGCGACAATAAACGATTTAATTCAATTTAAGTTATTCGAGCCAGTATCTTCACCCCCCGAATTTTTTAATCAAAATTGGATAATTACGTTTGGACATGCACAAGAAACGACTAAAAAACTTGCTTCGTGTTTGTTAATTGATGTGTTACATAATTATATGAAATGCTGCCAAGATGCTCCAACTGATAATGAAGGGCATCGTGGTTTAAGATTGATTTTGGCTATCGACGAAAGTAAATCTTTATTAGCAAATCGCCATCCTGGGTTAAGTAACTTATTGCGATTACACCGTTCAAAAGGTTTATGTGTAATGCTAGCATCTCAAAGTCCTGATGATTATGAAGGTGCCGCAGATGACTATCTCGAACAAATCGGATTGCCTGTTTGTTTTAGAACAAATGCAAATAGTACAGCCATTCTAACAAATATGTTCAAATCAAAACAAAATTTTTCATCGTTAGAATCGGGCGAATGTTTCAGTGTCATTGATAATCAAACACGAAAAATTAAGGTATTTTAGTGCAAAATTTGAAGATGTCACATGCTATAACCCAACAATTTTAAGAATGATTTATCTTGTCTATATTTTGAAAAAGAAAGCAGCATGACAAACGAAGAAAAATTATTACGCGACGGTTTAACCGCGCTAAATCTCCCAACTGACGATGAAAAAGTGGCGAAATTACTCGCTTTTATTGTTTTAATCGAAAAATGGAACAAAGCCTATAATCTCACCGCGATTCGCCGCCGTAATGAAATGGTAAATTTGCACTTGCTTGATAGTGTGGCGATTTTACCGCATTTGGAAGGCAAACGAATAATTGACGTGGGAACGGGTGCAGGGTTGCCGAGCATTCCGCTTTCGATTTTTTGTCCTAATATTGAATTTCAATTACTCGACAGTAACGCGAAAAAAACCCGTTTTGTGCAACAAGCCATTTTAGAATTGAAGTTGCCGAACGTAAAAGTCACACACAGTCGCGTTGAAGATTTTGAACCTGAGCAACCGTTTGATACCGTTTTGACGAGAGCATTTGCAAGTTTGCCTGAAATCGTCGAATTGACACAGCATTTGATTTCTGAAAATGGCGTATTGCTTTGTATGAAAGGGCAAACGCCCGAAGAAGAACTTGCCTCTGTGAACGCCCAAACAACACTGATTTCAATTAACGTGCCGCACATTGAAGCCGAGCGGTGCTTGGTAAAAATTACACATCTGAATAATTGAGGAAATATCGTGGGAAAAATTATTGCCATTACCAATCAAAAAGGTGGCGTAGGAAAAACGACTACTAGTGTCAATTTAGCTGCGTCGCTTGCTGCGTTGAAACAACGCGTTTTGCTGGTCGATTTAGACCCACAAGGCAATGCGGCGATGGGTTGCGGAGTTGATAAGCACGATATTGAGCATTCCAGTTATGATTTGCTGATGGAAACCGTTCCTGCTGCACAAACTGTGATTAAATTGCACGAATTGAAATTTGATGTGATTGCGGGTAATGCGGATTTAACGGCTGCCGAAGTCGAATTGATGCAAGCGGAACGCAAAGAATTACGACTTTCACATGCTTTGCTCTCGATTAAAACGGATTATGACTATTTGATTATTGATTGTCCGCCGTCTTTAAATATGTTGACCTTGAACGCGATGGTTGCCGCAAATAGTTTGCTTATTCCAATGCAATGCGAATATTACGCGCTCGAAGGCATTTCGGCTTTAATGAGTACGCTCAAAAACATTCAAAGCACGGTGAATACCGGTCTGCATTTAGAAGGTGTTTTGCGGACGATGTTTGATGACCGTAACCGTTTAACGAAAGATGTATCCGAAGAGTTAATTCGCCATTTTGGCAACAAAGTTTTCAAGTCGTGTATTCCTCGAAATATCCGCGTTGCCGAAGCTCCCAGTCACGGTTTGCCCGTTTTAAATTACGATAAAGGTTCAAAAGGCGCGGTGACTTACATGGCGTTAGCAAAAGAAATTCTGGTGAATGCGGAAAATGGCAACTAAGCGTTTAGGTCGTGGCTTGGAAGCATTGCTGGTTGATGTGCCAAATGAGCTGGGTTTTTCGACCGAATCTCGCCAGCAAGTTCAACAAGAACGCGCTCAACTATTGCAAGAAGCACAGCAATTAAAAACACTGCTCGATACATTTGAGCAATTAGTTTTGCAACTTGATACTTTACAAAATCAAACATTATGAATATGAAAAAACGCGGCTTGGGTCGTGGTTTAGACGCGCTTTTGGGCGATGTACCAGTAGCGGCAAAACCTGCGAATACCTCAACACAACAAACATTATCGATTGAATTATTGCAACGCGGTAAATATCAACCGCGTAAAGATATGAATCCTGAAAAGTTGCAGGATTTAGCGAATTCGATTGCAATGCAAGGCATTGTCCAGCCGATTGTGGTGCGTCATATTTCGCCAGAACAATATGAAATTGTCGCAGGTGAACGACGTTGGCGAGCCGCGCAATTAGCGGGTTTACAAGATGTTCCTGTGATTGTCAAAGAGATGGATGACCGCACGGCGATGGCGATTGCGTTGATTGAAAATATTCAACGTGAAGATTTGAATGTTCTCGAAGAGGCGGATGCGTTGCAACGCTTGTTGACTGAGTTTGAAATGACGCATCAGCAAGTTGCTGATGCTGTCGGTAAATCGCGGACGACTGTGACGAATTTGTTGAGATTATTGGAATTGCAGCCAGAAGTTAAAAAGATGTTACAGAATAAACAGTTGGATATGGGGCATGCCCGCGCTTTATTATCACTAAGCGCAGAAGAACAAATTATTGTTGCAAGAAAAATTACGAACGACGGATTATCGGTACGATTGGCAGAAAAATTAGTAAAAAATCTGCAACAACCGCCTAAAGTTGAAAATAAAAACCCTACTATTTGTAATAATATTTCTCTGCTGCAAAATAAGTTAAGTGCGAAACTTGGTGCGAGAGTACAGGTCGAAAGTAAAGAAAATGGTAGGGGTAAAGTAATTATTCATTATGCAACATTGGATGAATTGGAAGGTATTTTAAACAAAATGCCGCAATGAAAAACGAAATGAATCTCGAATCTGCCTTGATTTAACTTGGTTCGCTCTATATAATCAGCCCCATGTTTAGCCCCTTGAAATTCACAAATGATTGCTAATGCGTCATCAATAACTAAGATTTTAAAGTATCAAATTTTGGTTATTCTCGCAGTTAGCCTCGGTTTGTCGTTGGCATTGGATGTTATTTCAGGTGGGTTCGCGTTTTTAGGTGGTTTGATTGCTTTTTTACCCAATGCGTATTTGGGATTTCGTATAAATCAAGCCGCGAAATTAGAAGCAAAAAAATTCATAAATTCTTTTTATGCCAGTGAGTCGATTAAATTAGTTTTAACGGCATTGTTTTTTTTGCTGGTATTTAGAATTCCAAACGTAAAATTATTACCGCTGTTAGCCTGCTATATCAGCACGTTATCAGTATTTTGGTTCGCATTATTGATGCGTTAAATTTTCAAGATAGAGAGGAACGATGGCTACTGAAGCTCACGCCGAAGGTGCAACTGGCTACATTATTCACCATTTAACGTCATTGCGTGTAGGTGAAGGTTTTTGGAGTTTGCATCTTGATACCTTGTTTTTCTCAGCGTTGCTAGGTGGTGTATTCATTTGGTTTTTCAAAAATGCCGCTGAAAAAGCAACCGCTGGTGTACCGGGATTAGCACAAAATTTCGCTGAAATGTTAATTGAATTCGTCGATACGCAAGTGAAAGACAGTTTTCACGGACACAGCAAATTGATTGCACCATTAGCATTGACGATTTTCTGCTGGGTTTTCTTGTGGAACTTCATGGATTTATTCCCAGTTGATATTTTGCCTTTAATTGGCTCGTTGATGGGCATTGAGTATTTGCGCGTTGTGCCAAGTACGGATTTAAACGCAACGTTTGCCATGTCGATTTCAGTTTTCTGCTTAATCATTTTTTACAGCATTAAAATCAAAGGACCAATCGGTTTTGCAAAAGAATTGATGTTCCAACCTTTTGGACCTTGGTTGACACCATTTAACTTACTGTTGAAATTGGTTGAAGAAATCGCAAAACCTATTTCGTTAGCCTTACGGTTATTCGGTAACTTATATGCAGGCGAACTGATTTTTATTCTGATTGCGTTATTACCTTGGTATGTTCAACCGCTGTTGAGTTTCCCTTGGGCAATTTTCCACATTCTTATTATTACCCTTCAAGCGTTTATTTTCATGGTACTCACCATTGTGTACTTGAGCATGGCGCACGAAGATCACTAAATTTTTCTCATTTTTTATTTTAACAATACGTTGGAGGTATTATGGAACTCGCAAAGTTGATTGCTGATGTGCAGGGTATGACTGCAATCGCGGTAGGTTTAGTTTTAGGTTTGGGCGCATTAGGAACTGCTATTGGTTTCGGTTTATTAGGCGGCAAATTTTTGGAAGGCGCGGCGCGTCAACCTGAAATGGTTCCTATGTTACAAGTAAAAATGTTCGTTGTTGCGGGCTTATTGGACGCGGTAACAATGATTGGCGTTGGTTTGGCTTTATTCTTCACCTTCGCAAATCCATTCTTATCAGCAGTTCAGTCGGCAGCTGGTTAATACGCTGTTTCATTTTAATCGCAACAAGAGGAACGCATCGTGAGTATCAATGCTACTCTGATTGGGCAAATGATTACCTTTGCACTTCTGGTGTGGTTTACCATGAAGTAC
>CAILJB010000009.1 GCA_903834465.1 uncultured Pseudomonadota bacterium
GCTGATATAGATTTGAAGTCTCTACTAACTGGTAGCGATATTAGCACAAATACGAAGAATATCGCCACTGTGAAGGCGGTCGAATTGAGCCGCTTACATCCTCGCCCTGAACGGCGAGGTTTTTCGCTACTTTAGGATAAACCATAAAGAAGCTATCGATTATGTCGAAGAGCTTGTGCAAACACGCGACCCCTTGAGCGAATGGCAGATTAAAAGTATTCATCATTTGGTTTTAAAAAATGTTGATAACAAAAATGCTGGCGCGTATCGACAAGAAAACGTGTTGATTGCTGGCGCGACACACAGACCACCTAACTTTATAAGCATTCCATCCGCTATGAATACGTTAATGGCATGGTATGAGAATGCAGGCGATTTACACGCCATTGAACGCGCGGCAAGGCTTCACATTGATTTCGTTGGTATTCACCCTTTTGTTGATAGGAACGGTCGTACTTCACGATTACTTATGAATTTTGAATTGATACGGTCAGGTTATTTACCGGTGATTATTCCCGTTGAAAATCGTTTTAATTATTACGACGCACTTGATACGGCTCACACCACAGGCGATTACAATTTATTTATTGAGTTAGTAGCACTTTTGGAAAAACAAGCGTTGCAACAATACTTGGATTTGATTTTAGCCAACTAACAAAACTTTATCGTCGTCAATCACACAGGAGGCAAATATGTACGCAGAAAAATTAAAACAATTCGAGAATGTAGAAAACTTAGGCGGTAAGGCATGGGAACACGCCGTTATGATTGACTGTGCAGAAAAAACAAGCATCAAAGATTGCTCCATGCACTGCTTTCACTATCAACAAATGTTTGAGCTATTGTTTAAATACTTACTCGAAACAAAAAGCGAATATGGTGCGTTTCCACGCACGCACAAACTCGAAAATTTATTTGAACAGGTTATAAAAGACACAGGTTTTTCATCGAATATAGAGCAATTCTCGCAGTCGTTAGTAACGGTAACGGTTTGCGCTGAGGCGTATCGTTATAACTTTTTGCTTAACTGCAAAACGTACTGGAAGAGCATTGAAATTCTAAATCCTTTACTCGATGACTTACTTGAATTTTCTAAAAACTAACATGATTTAATCGGGGATTTAACCACCTCGAAAACCCAATAACTAAGCCTAGCCCGACGGGGCGATAAGTCGGACACCTTTACCGATTGGCTTAGTTTCTTTTTAAAGGTTTGGCACTGAAAGGAGTGTAAATGAGCAAAGAATTAGATGTTAGCTGGTTTGATTTGAAAAAATATGATGCGCTTGCTGAACTTGATTTAAGTGGTTGGCAAAGACAAATAGAAATTCGGCAACTTATTTCTTATGATTTAGAAAAAGATAGTTGCTATGACGCTGGTGACTACTCAGCATCAGAATTATTTAAACGATTAAAGAAAAATCCAATATGGACAGGCGGTACAAGGGAATGGGATATAGGGCGTACATTGAATAAATACCCATTCAATACTCATTCCGTATATAGCACGCCTGCATTATTTGAATGGTTTAACGGCAATGAAGATCGATTACATCATATTTGGGAATGTTGCGAGAATGTTTATAGCCAAAATATAGAAGATGAAAAACAAGAAGATTTGATAAATACACCTTACGATTTACTCATCCAACAAGCAGGTATTGGAGAGAGTGGAAAATTTACCAATGTTACCGTCGATTTAACAGCCACAGATGAACAGATATTAGGCGATTTCAAATATTGGCTATCGGAATACAGAAAAGCAACGGGTTGCGAATCGAACAAAAATAATTTTAGCAATAAAGATTTGTCTTGTTGGCATAAATTACGGTTATTGCCTTATATTGACGTAATTTTAATTAGTCCTGTTATGGAACTCTTACAGCATTTAAAAAAAGGAAACGAAGGATTAGTAGCTAAACCGATGACACAGGCAAGAATTGCAAACCTCATTTTTCCAGATTATCAGCACATTGATATAGTTGATAAACTGCGACGAACCACAAAACCTAAAGTCGAACAGTTATTTAAAGATAAAACATTAAAAGCTATTGAGGCTCAACTTAGTTCATCGATTTAGCTCCGAGATACCCCTTCCTTTAGGTGGGGGAGGATGTCAATCAAAGGCAATTAAAAAAGTGGCATAAATTTCACTCATTTTTATGCCGGCATTTTTTTTGCCTGATTTCATGCCAGCATAAAAAAATCAAAATTTCGTGCCTTCCAATTAACAAAAAAATGCTAATAATAAGCAACCATGTTTAACAACGTCCAAAGGGGACTAAATACATGGCTGCATTATCAAACACAGGTTTTTTAAGAATCTGGCAAATCGTAGGCGACCCTAAAGCAGAGCCGCCTATTCCAGCTCTAATCCCAATCGGCAAATCAACTTGGTGGCAAGGTGTCAAATCAGGCAAATTCCCACAACCCGTCAAATTAGGCGCACGAACAACCGCGTGGCGCGTCGAGGATATTCGCAAATTGATGGATAGCTTTGCGGGGGTGAGCCAATGAGCTTAACGAATCAAAATAATGTCGTTCATGTTGCACATGGCAAGCCATTTACCACCTCGTTAGTGATTGCTGAACAGTGCGGACTTGACCACGCTAACCATGTCATTCGATTGATTAGAAAATACTCAGACGATTTTAAAGAACTTGGAACTTCTGTTTTTCACAAACAGAAGTCACGCGGGAAAAGTACCACTTACGCTGAACTCAACGAAGACCAAGCGACTTACCTGATGACGCTGTTTGAAAATACGCCGATAGTTCGCAAATTCAAACTCACGTTGGTAAAAGAATTTCGCAAAGTCGTGACGGAATTGCAACGCATTCAATCCGAACCCAATCGCGCCAATGTAATCGCACATAAACGAGATTCGGCTAAAGTCATGACCGACGCATTAAAATTTATTCGTGATTTAGCAGGCAAAGCAACTGAACCACGTCACTACACCAGTGAGTATTTCTTTTGCAATCGAGCTTTGACGGGCAAATGGGAAAAGTTAGATGAATCAACACTGGATGCCTATGACGTTAAGCTATTGGCGGCTATTCGCGGATATAACGCTAATTTAATGCACCATTACCCAAACCAGCACGACCGTAAGGAAATTTTAAATAAATTCGTTGCTGATTACCGCGCCAAACACCCACGTTTGAAATTGCTAACTGGTGGCGCGACAACAGGAGGACTAAGTCATGCCTAAGTTCAAAGATGATTCAAAGCAGAATCTAAGCGTAACCATGCGTAACATCGAGTTCATGACGCAAAACCTCAGCCATGCCTTTAGCTTTGGCAATGTGAGCAAAAGCACGCATCAATTCATCGATGTCGCCGCCTTCAAGCACAAGATTAAAGTATTCCATGATGGCTTCGTTGCTGTCCAAATGTTCGACAATATCAAACACGGGCAAATCAGAAATTTTAATTTTATCGGTCATTTGCTAATCCTCAAGAATAGAAGCCAAGCGTTGCGCGTTGGCAATATCCGCCTGTTGGCTTGCTTTATCGCCGCCGCCAAGCATGATAACTACTACATCGCCGCGTTGCACATAATACATTCGCCAACCACTACCAAAATGTTCACGCATTTCAAAAACACCTTCGCCAACTGGTTTGATGTCGTCAAAGTTCCCGTGTTCAACTCTTTCAAGCCGACGAGCCAAGCGACGATGCACAATGCCATCTTTAAGACTATGAAGCCATTTTCTAAATTCGGGAAGTTGTCTGATTGTGATTTTCATGTGTCGCATATTAACAATTTAACACCCACTATAAAACTGCAAATTCATTTGACACAAAGCAACACACAGACGAAAATGACCGCACCTCAACACGAGGTCGGGTTTAGCAGCTCGTTTTTTAGCATTGGCGATAATACGCCGCAAACATTAGCGGTTTTTTTGTGCCTATCATTTTTAGGACAGCTCAATTTTGAGCCGTTCAAATTCATTATGACGGCGTTGTTTGGGCAGCCTTTACGGCTGGTCGCACCAATGCGCGATTCTGCTAACTCACTCAACGCTGTCACCAGATTCTTAGCAGGTCTGCGTGACGGTTTTACTACTCTTAGCATTGGTATCACCGCATGAAAACTCAAAATCCAACTCAAACTACAAGCGCAATTCGTCCAGCTTTAACTTCAATTTCCCCAGTTTTAAATCACCGTTTTTCGCATTTGTTCAAAGACCATCGTGATTTAACGGACACCATTCATATCATGACAAGCCGCGCATTAGGCACGTTAAATTTACTGTCAACACAGTTTGAAGCTGATGATTCTAATACGTTGTACAACGAAATTATTTATCAAGTGATTGATGGAATAGCGCAAGAGATTATGGACATTCAAGCCTACTTAAAGGCATTTTCTGACGCGCAAGCAATAAAAAACCCACGTTAATTGAACTAACGCGGGTTTGTGAACCATTGAACATAACAAATACGGGCTAATTATGCCTTGTTTGATGGTTCTTTGCACCCGCAAGGAATGAAAAATGAATAATTACATTGAACGTTACGCTATCGAAAACGCTCAACATGACGCGAATATCCTTACTGCTGGAACAGGTATAGAACACGTTGTTAAAACAATAAGAGGGGGGGGGTGTGGCTGTTCCTGTGGATGTTGAGCCGTTTCTAACGAGCGAACAGATACCACCGGATGCCATCAATAAACCTAACCCGCCTAAATCGGGAAGTAATCCAGAAGGTGGATTTACGTTTTCCAACGGTGACGATTTAGCCGTAAAAGCCAAAGCCCCGAATTATCTGATTAACAACATTTTGGAAACGGATGCTCACGGTATTTTAGGCGGTTCATCGATGGCGTTTAAAACCTTTGTTGCAATCCGATTAGCGCATTCAATTTGCACCGGTAAGTCATTTATGGGGCATGACGTGTTTTATTCGGGCAAAGTGTTAATGGCATGTGGTGAAGGTCAAGGGGCGTTATCACGCAGAATTAAAGCGGTTCAAATTGTCGATGGTGATTTAATGGCAATCTCATGGTGCTAAATGAAGCCGTGAGAATCGATAATAAGGCGGATATGGCGCGATTACGGTTAGCCATTGATGAATTTAAACCTGCGCTTTTCATCTTCGATACTTTTGCATCCTTGGTAAGCGAAACAGACGAGAACAGTCCTAGTGATACGGGCAGGACACTCCGCCTGATTAAAGAAACTTGCCGGAATAATCACACCAGTTCGCTCATCATTCATCATCATGGCAAAAATGCCGCAAGGGGCTTGCGTGGCGCGTCAAATTTCACTAATGACGTGGATTATTCTTTGAGCCTTGAACGTCAAGAGGATTCAATGGTCACTACGCTGATATGCAGAAAAATGAAAGACGGTGATAACTTTGAAGAAATCAACATGGAAGCCTGTGTTGTTGAGTTAGGCTTAGAACGTCAAGATGGTAAGCAAGCGACCTCGTTAATCATTAAGCAGGCAGATTCTAGCCTTATCAGAAAGCCTAAAAAGAAAATTAGCCTCAATGAAGAAAAGACCTTATTTTCTCTTCGCAAAGCCATTGAACATAATGGCATTGCTCCTACTCAGTCAATCATCGAGCTATTCGACGCATCCCCCGAAAATATGCCCCAAAAAGTGGTTAATATTGAATCATGGCGCGAGATTGCTTACCAGTCCATTACGGTTGATAGTCAGCCTGAAAAGATTCAGAACGCCAAAAAAATAACCTTTCAAAGATGCCGTAGTTCTCTCGAAAAATCTTATCTGATTGGCTTGCATGGCAGTTATGCGTGGTTAATTTAGCGGTACAAAACGGTACAAAGCGGTACATGTACCGCTGTACCGGTAACGTGTACCAATGCTTAGAATGCAGGAATAATAAGGCTTACAGGGTAATTTGACGATTTAGCCCTAAATTGAACAGATAGGCAGGAAAAAATGAACATTGAAACCAAAAACAACCTAATCGTGAAATCATTATTTTTTGAACTTGTAACAGAAATCAAACATACAACCCTAAACGTTTGAACGTTGTCACAGGAATCAAATATGAATAACGAAATAAAAACAGGTCGCGGCGGTGCAAGACCTAACAGCGGCATGAAATCAAGCGGTATTGAAACCGTAACTGTGCGAATTGATAAGCGACTATTGAACGCTGTCACAACAATCAAAACCGAATTTAAAGATGGCAAACTATCGCTTGATGACATTCTCAATAAATCATCGTCAAACCTTGAAAGTGAAAATAAAAAATTACTGAAACAAATTGAGGAACTTGAAAGCGAGAGGCGGAGAATTTCAGGAAATGCCGCTGAATTTCTCAAAGATAGCCGAATCAAAATTGACGAATTAAATGACGATATTAGCGTTTTTAAAATGATGATTGAACGTCGAGATAAGTTAATAGAAAAACTAAGAGCAGGTGGCAATAGCGGCGGCTTAGAGGTCAAACAAATAAAACGCTTGATTCAATTTTTACATCCTGACAAGCAAGTAAACGAAAAAAACAGAGCGATTGCAACGGAATTAACCGCCCTATTAAACGGGCTAAGAGGTGGGCAAGATTCACTTGCGACCTTATCAAAATACTGCCATTGAGAATTTACGGGTATCGATTGGCGCGGGTAAGACCGTGGTTGCGTGCGAAATGATTAGATTGGCAATATTGAAGTCAAAACGGGTGTTATTCATCGCTCACAGAAAAGAAATCATTACCCAATCGTCCAAGTAAGTTAGATGACTTTGGTATTGACCACGGCGTTGTAATGGCAAACCACGCCCGAAAAAATGACCATGCGGTGCAAGTCGCTAGCATCCAAACATTGATGAATCGAGATAAGCCGGACGCGGATTTGATTATCATCGACGAAGCGCATTTAAGCTGTAGCGCGTCGTACAAGTCGATAGTTAAACATTATGCGGACATTGTGCAAGTTGTACCAATGGCGACGTTAATAGCATCCGGGCATTTGGTGAAACCCAGAGTATTCGCACCGTTCACACCGGATATGCGAGGCGTGAAGAAATCGAAAGGTGATTACGATGCCACGCAGACCGCCGCGCTCATGGATAAAAAAGAGATTACGGCGGATATTGTTAAGCATTGGGTAACGTCAGCACTTGACCGTAAAACCATCGTCTTTGCCTCAAGCGTCGCACATTCTAAAAATATCGTGGCTGAATTTTTAGCCGCGAACATTTCAGCCAAACATCTTGATGCCAATACCCCCGCCAAAGAACGTGACCAAACCCTTGCCGAGTGGCGCGACGGACAATTTACCGTGCTGTCGAATATGGGATTGTTCATTGAGGGCTTGGACGTGCCGGCGGCGAGCTGTTGCATTCTTGCCAGACCTACCAAGTCACTCACGATTTACTTACAGGCGGTTGGGCGGGTGATGCGTCCACATGAATCAAAATCTGATTGCGTGATATTGGATTGTGCGGGGTTGACGTATGAACATGGCTTTGTCGATGACGCGAGAGAATGGACACTGGACGGTAAAGCCAAGAAACCCCGCGAGGAAATGTCAGTGGTGCATATTTGCGAGGAATGTGCAGCCGCTTACTCGAAAGCACAGCATCCTGACGAATGCCCCGAATGTGGTGCAATTACACCTGTAGAGACAAAAGAAGTCGGTTGA
>CAILJB010000010.1 GCA_903834465.1 uncultured Pseudomonadota bacterium
CAACTGAAGTGTCACCGGTTGGCACTGATAACCCACCGCCTGTTGTTGGTAACACGGATAAACCATTGCCTATTGCTGGCAACACGGATAAACCGTTGCCGGGCGGCACGCCTGCCAATCCTCCCGTAGGTACAAATAGTACAACGAGTGTGCCACCTGTGAATGGTGGTAATTCTAGCAGTACCGGTACGCCCCCTGCGCCAAACGCAAGTTCGGACAATAATACGAATCCCCCACCGGTTGTGGGCAACACGGATAAACCGTTGCCGGGCGGCACGCCTGCCAATCCTCCCGTAGGCACAAATAGTACAACGAGTGTGCCACCTGTGAATGGTGGTAATTCTAGCAGTACCGGTACGCCCCCTGCGCCAACTGCAAGTTCGGGCAATAATACGAATCCCCCGCCGGTTGTGGGCAACACGGATAAACCGTTGCCGGGTGGCACGCCTGCCAATCCTCCCGTAGGCACAAATAGTACAACGAGTGTGCCACCTGTGAATGGTGGTAATTCTAGCAGTACCGGTACGCCCCCTGCGTCAAACGCAAGTTCGGGCAATGGTAATCAACAATTACAGCCGCCTATTGCAGAAAATGCCACAATTAGTCTTGGTGATTTGACGACGTTAGTTAGTAGCGAGAATCTAAATTTTAGTCAAACTGATTTGAATAGCGTTGTTCAGTTAATTAACACAGTTGGTGTGGCAAACTTGGTTCGTATTGCTCATTCTACAGATAGCACTGGAAATAATTCTGTATCACCGTCTCCTATTCAAAATCCTGTGTCAACAAACAGTAGCAACTCGATTATCATCAATGGTACGGCTAAAAACGATACCATCAATGGATTTACAAGTGATGATGTTATTTTTGGAAACGATGGCAACGACAAACTGGTAGGTGTAGCCGGCAATGATACGCTTGATGGAGGTAATGGAAATGACTCTATCGATGGTGGAGCTGGTAATGATTCATTAGTTGGCGGGGCTGGTAATGACACGTTGATTGGCGGGGCTGGTAATGACACGTTGATTGGTGGTGCAGGTAAAGATGTACTTACGGGCGGTGCAGGCAAAGATATTTTTGTGTTTACAACCGAAACAGATAGTACACCAGATAAAGCCGGACGCGATGTCATCAAAGATTTTAAATCTGGTGAAGATAAAATTGATTTATCAGCTTTTGCCAATAATATTACAGCACCGGCATCATCTGCGACGGATACATCTGCAACAACTAACACATCACCTATCACGTTAGAATTTGTATCTAAACAAGACGTTGTTGATGGGAAAGCAACAGGCAAAGTGTGGTTAGACAATGGTGTTGTTTACCTCAGCACTAATGCTGATGCTAAACCAGAATTTGCAGTTGATTTGACTGGTGTCAAAACATTAACGGCTAACGATTTTATTTTCTAATCCATTCATAACGATTCAATCTTAAAAGTGGTATTTGCTGGCTATGATAAGATAGTCCGCAAATACCACTTTTTACGTTTATAGTTTTTTATTTTTATAGCCAATGACAATTGAAAAAATTACACCACCACGCATTCGTAGTTTTGTGCGACGCAAAGGACGCGTTACGCCTGGACAACATTTTGCGTTAGAAAATCACGCGCAACATTATTGCCTTGACCCACAACAAGAAATTGATTTCGAAAACGTTTTTGGACGCGCCGCGCCGCTGATTGTTGAAATTGGTTTTGGAAATGGCGACAGTTTGGCAAAAATGGCAGCAGAAAATCCTGATAAAAATTATCTCGGTATCGAAGTGCATCGTGCTGGCGTAGGGCATTTACTCATGTTGATTGAAGCACAACAATTAACAAATATTCGAATTTATTGCCACGATGCCATTGAAATTTTAGAACAGCGCGTGCCGAATGAAAGTTTAGCCGGCGTGCATTTATTTTTCCCTGATCCGTGGCATAAGAAAAAACATTATAAACGCCGTATTGTGCGCGACAGTTTTGTGGAATTGTTAGCACGAAAATTAGCGACAAATGGTTATTTCCACGCGGCGACCGATTGGGAAAATTATGCAGAATGGATGCTGGAAATTTTGAATCGAGCGGCGGAATTTAAAAATATCAGTGCCACGCAAACCTATTGTGAACGTCCCGATTACCGCCCGCTCACAAAATTTGAGCAGCGCGGTATTCGATTAGGACATGGCGTTTGGGATGTGATGTTTGCTAAACAATAGACTCCGACAAATTAAAAATAACTTTCCCCGCTTGAATCGTATGCGTTACACGCCCTTTTAAAGTTTGCCCCCAAAATGGCGTGTTGATGCCTTCGCTATGCCACGTTTTAGAATTCACTTGCCACTCTAAATTCGGATTAAAAATACAAATATCTGCCGGTAATCCAATTGTTAAAGAACCTGTATTCAAACCTAAAATCTGCGCTGGTTTTACACTTAACGCGGCAAGACCAGCCGATAAATCAATCAATTCTTGATTAACCAATTTCAGCAATAAAGGTAAAAACGTTTCTAATGTCGAAATGCCGGCTTTGGTTTCAGGAAATGCCGCCAGTTTTGCATCAAGACGATGTGGCTGATGGTCAGAACAAATCGCATCAAGCGTGCCGTTTAGCAAGCCCGCTCGTAAATACTCACAGTCTTCTGTACCACGAAATGGCGGTAACACATGATAATTACTATCAAAAGGTGTCACGTCATTTTCAGTTAAATGCAATTGGTGCATGGCAACATCGGCACTCACGGTTAAACCGTATTTTTTGGCTTGTTGTAATTTAATCACGGCACGGCGACTGCTTAATTGCCCAAAATGAACACGACAACCTGTTAATTCGGCGAGTTCTAAACACTGTTCTAATGCAATCGTTTCGGCGGCTTCGGGAATACTCGGTAAACCATAACGAGTTGCCATTGCCCCTTCATGGGCGCATCCGCCATTACTCAAACTAAATTCGTTTGGACGATAGATAAACAATAAATCATGGCTTGCCGCATATTCCATAGCACGGCGCAGAATCAGTAAATTTTTCACCGGAAAATTACCGTTACTCATCGCAATACAGCCGGCTTGTTTTAGCGACAACATTGAACTTAATTCGTTGCCTTCCAGTTTTTGCGTCAATGCACCGATAAAATGACATGCTGAATAATTCGCCAATTCCGCTAATTCTTGTAAATGTTTGACGACTTCGGGCGCATCAATAATGGGCGAAATATCCGGTTGCACGCAAAATGTAGTCACGCCAGAACTTGCGGCAACGTACGTTTCTTTTGAAACATCACGCAAACGAACACTTAAATCTACAAATCCAGCGCAAACAATTTGTCTTGTCGCATCAATGACGTGTTCAGCATGAAAACCAGCTGGTGCGTGATGAATGCCGACGATTTTTTCATCTTCGATATAAATATCGCCAATGCCGTCGAGATTATTGGCCGCATCAATCAATCGCCCGTTTTGAATGTGTAATTTCATGTTACAACTTCCCGTAATAGCCTTCTTTTAAGGCATCAAATAAATTCGCCGCACTATGTGTTTCGCCATCGTATTCGATTTCATCGTTACCTTTGAATTCGACCGTTGAGCCATCTTCAAGTGTGAATTGATAGGTCGTATTTTCTAAATCCGATTCTTTCACCAACACACCTTGGAACACTTCGGGGTTAAATCTAAACGTCGTGCAACCTTTCAAACCTTTGTCGTAAGCGTATTGATAAATATGTTTAAAATCTTCGTACGGATAATCGGTTGGCACATTAGCCGTTTTTGAAATTGATGAATCTACCCATTTTTGGGCTGCCGCTTGAATATCAACGTGTTGTTCGGGTGTGACGGTATCTGACGAAATGAAATAATCAGGCAAGGGTTTGTCGCTGTATGGCATCGCATCGGCATCGATAAGTTCTCGATAAGCGAGTAATTCATACGAAAAAACATCGACTTTTTCTTTCGATTTTTTGCCGGCACGAATCACATTACGCGAATAATGATGCGCGAAACTGGGTTCAATACCGTTGCTGGCGTTATTGGCAAGCGAGAGCGAAATGGTTCCCGTTGGTGCAATCGAACTGTGATGCGTAAAACGTGCGCCGACTTTGGCTAATTCGGCAACTAATTCTGGTTCAATTTCAGCGATTTGCTGCATATAACGACTATATTTTGCGTGTAAAACACTGCCATGAATTTCGTCACCGATTTTGTAACCATCGACAATCATTTCAGGGCGTTTGTGTAACATTTCACCCGTGACGGTAAACGTTTGTGTCAGAATCGGCGCAGCCCCTTTTTCTTTGGCTAATTCAAGCCCAACTTTCCAGCCTTCGACAGCCAATACTTTGGTGACTTCTTCGGTAAAAGTCACCGAATTCGCATCGCCGTATTTCATGCCAAGCATTGTTAATGTTGAACCTAATCCTAAATATCCCATGCCATGACGACGTTTATTGGTAATTTCTTCACGTTGTTGGGGCAGGGGAAGACCGTTAATTTCCACCACGTTATCTAACATGCGTGTAAAAATTTGAATGGTTTTGCGATACGTTTCCCAATCAAAAACCGCTTCAGACGTGAACGGTTTTTTAACAAACCCCGTTAAATTTATCGAACCTAACAGACAACTTCCGTAAGCTGGCAGAGGCTGTTCGCCGCATGGATTTGTGCTTCTAACATTTTCACAAAACCAGTTATTATTTTTTTCGTTGACCTCATCAATCAAAATAAACCCTGGTTCAGCGTAATCGTACGTTGAACTCATGATGATGTCCCACAAACGTCTTGCTGGCATGGTTTTCGTGATGCGACAAGCGATAAGACCAGCTTCATTTGTTACATAATCGGACTTGTTGGGTAAATCACGCCACAAAATTTGTTCAGGATTATTTAAATCTAATTTATCGCGTATAACTTCTTGTTCTGAAACAGGGAATGAAAATGCCCACGGTAAATCATTTTTCACTGCATTCATGAATTCAGACGTAATCAACAGCGATAAATTGAATTGTCTTAGACGACCGTCTTCGCGTTTGGCACGAATAAAATCAATGACATCCGGATGCCCAACGTCAAATGTTGCCATCTGTGCGCCGCGTCGTCCACCAGCTGATGAGACGGTAAAACACATTTTGTCGTAAATATCCATAAAGGATAGCGGCCCTGACGTATATGCGCCTGCGCCAGAAACGTAAGCATCGCGTGGACGAAGTGTCGAAAATTCATAACCGATGCCGCAACCGGCTTTTAACGTTAATCCCGCTTCATGCACTTTTGCCAAAATATCATCCATGCTGTCATGAATTGTTCCTGAAACGGTGCAATTTATGGTCGAAGTAGCCGGTTTATATTCGAGCGCACCGGCATTTGACATGATGCGCCCAGCAGGAATTGCACCTTGCCGTAATGCCCATAAAAATTCGTGATAATGACGTTCTTTTTGCTCGGTATCTGTTTCGACATCGGCGAGAGCTTTTGCGACGCGCTGATACGTTTCATCCATCGATTGATCAATGACAGAGCCGTCTTTATTTTTTAAACGGTATTTTGTGTCCCAAATATCCATTGACGTAGATTGAAATGGAATGGCATGAGAAGTAGAAGAGGGCATAGATTTTGCGGATTTTGTCATGGAGTATTTTTTTAAGGTTTAAAATGCTTTTATCAATATGTAGATTATATCTGTGAAATAAACGCAATATATAGCATTTTATGGTTTTAATTTAGGGCAATAATGAAAATCAACGGGTTATATTTTTTTGTGAATTTTGTAACCGTTCTTGACTGACATTTTTAGGTATTATTTCCATTATTTAACATAATAAATATTATGCGAAGTTATGGTTATCTGTTCGAACTACCATTAAAAAATGTTAAAATGCCAATCACCTATCCACTCACGTTTAAATTTAATCATGACTCAACCTTATATCCCACCTCCTGAAGAAATTGACGATATTCCTGTTAAAGCAACGCCAAAATATATTCCACTGAAAGATCACGATACGCCTGTTAAAGTGTTATTTACGGGCTACCTTTGCACAGTCGCTGTGGGTTATTTATTCGCGTTAATTCAAATTTTATTTACTCACGGCATGGCTGACGGTAAATTCGGTTTGTCTGTCGATGACATTGTATACAGCTATTACGGCAACCGTTCTGGTACTGTTTTAGAAACAAAACTCAATGGCTCCATGAAAGATAATGCCTCAGAGCAAGAACGTTTTGAGATTATTCAATGGGTGCGTGACGGCGCAGATAAAGACGATTATATCGACAATGGAATCAAAAAAATCGTTGAAAATAAATGCGTTATGTGCCACAACAAAAACGCTGGCAGCTTACCCGATTTTGATAAATTCGAAACATTAAAAGCTCTTAGCGCACAAGATGAAGGTGCAACATTTGCGTCTTTGACGCGAATTTCACATATTCATTTGTTTGGTATTAGTTTTATCTTTATGTTTGTCGGCATTATTTTCAGCTTTGCCGAAACAACCAAAACGAAATATAAATGTATTGCGATTGGAATGCCTTATGCGTTTTTGATTGCTGATATTTTGTCATGGTGGCTGACCAAAATTCATCCTATGTTTGCAATGCTTGTTATTTTTGCTGGTATGGGTATGGGCATGTCGTTTGTCTATATGTGGATTGTTTCATTGCTTGAAATGTGGCTTTATAAACCCGTTTTTGTCAGTGGGTTAGGCATGCACTATTTACAATGGCGTGATAATTTACGGTCAGAAAAAACTAAAAAACAGGTTGATTTTGTTGCCTGTTTATTCACAAAAAGCGGACGGTTTATTTGCACGCAAGTAACTACAACTGCCCTGCCCTTGTTAAAAACGTTATGGCATTTTTTACAAAGTAAAGTGCGGAAATAAACCTTGTTTTTTAATTTTGATTAGTGCGCGATAACGATTCAACTCGTTGTCGCGCTTTTCTTTTTGAGCTATTTTATGAAATTTGCCTTACAAATCAATTCCAGTCCTTATCACTCATCAGCGAGTTGGACGGCATACCGTTTTGCAGTATCTGTTTTGGCGCAACAGCATGAAATTTATCGTATTTTTTTCTATCACGATGCTATTTATCACGCGCTAAAAACGGTTACGCCTCCTGACGACGAAATGTCACTTTTCAAATGTTGGCGTGAATTGGCAAAAAATCACGATTTAGATTTAGTCGTCTGTATTTCTGCGGCGCAACGGCGTGGTCTGTTAAGTGAAAATTTAGCAACAGGTTTTCGATTAGGCGGTTTGGGGCAATTACTCGAAGCAACGTTGCTCGCAGATCGTTTTTTAGTCTTTGGGTAAAACAATGAAACGTTATTTATTTGTATTGCGTAAGCCCTGTTACAGTGGACTTTATGTGCAGGAAATAGTCGATATTATTTTAACAACTGCCGCATTTGAACAAGATGTCAGTGTGCTATTATTGGATGATGCCGTTTTTCACTTGAAATCCTACCAAAACGCATTAGATTCAGGTTATAAAAATACGGCGACGTTGTTTGAAATTTTACCAACGATGGATGTGAACGGTATTTTTGTTGAAACAGAATCGTTGTTAGAGCGTGGATTGTCTACAGAAATGTTGACACAATCCGTGAGTGTTAAATCCCGTATTGAAATCGCCAGTTTCATAGCTGGATTTGATATTGTTATCAACTAAGTGTTGGTTTTAAAATTTGCCACGGTTACAGATAAACTATGCGCTTGATCTTCTAGTGATTCAGCACTTGCCGCCGCTTCTTCAACTAACGCGGCATTTTGTTGTGTTACTTCATCCATTTTTTCAATGGCAATATTGACCTGAGCAATGCCTGTACTTTGTTCAGTCGATGCCGTGGTAATTTCAGTCATAATTTGCGTCACACCGCGTATCGATTTCAAAATCTCAGCCATCGTAATGCCTGCATGCGAGACCAATTTACTACCATCTTCGACTTTTTCAACCGAATCACTGATTAAACTTTTGATTTCTGCGGCGGCAATGGTGGCACGTTGTGCAAGATTACGAACTTCGCTTGCTACGACAGCAAAACCGCGACCTTGTTCGCCCGCCCGCGCCGCTTCAACTGCCGCGTTTAAAGCAAGAATATTGGTCTGAAACGCGATACCATCGATTACGGTAATAATATCGACCACTTTGCGTGAGGATTCGTTAATATTTTTCATGGTCTCAATCACTTCATCCACAACTACACTGCCTTTTTCAGCAATGGCTGTCGCATTATCCGCGAGTTGATTTGCGTATTTTGCATTTGCAGCGTTGTGTTGCACGGTAGCGGTGAGTGCTTTCATACTTACAGCCGTTTCATCCAAATTAACGGCTTGCTCTTCGGTGCGCCGTGACAAATCATTATTTCCTGCCGCAATTTCTTGTGCGCCCGAATTGATGCTATCCGACGCGGCTTTAATTTGATGGACGATTTCAGTGATTTTCTCAACAGTTAAATTAGCATCGTCTTTCAATTCCCCAAAAGTCCCAAAATATTCATGCGTAATTTTTTTCGTTAAATCGCCTTGCGATAAGGCTTTCAAAACGGTGGCTATTTCATACAGACTCGTCTCATTAGTGAGCATCAACTGGTTAATACCATTCCCTAAATCATGCAAGATTCCTTCTTTACCATTCAGGTCTAAACGTTTAGAAAAGTCCCCTGCACCCGCTGCTGTCACAATTTCGGCAACTTCTTGTTCCACGGCAACTTCATCCGTACGGTCGTACCATTCAGCAACCGTTCCTAATCGCTCACCTGCTTCGTTAATCACAGGGTTTGCAAAAACTAACATATTACGATTTCCTAACATCAAACTAGCTTGATATTTTCCGGAAAGCTCACAGAGCATTTTCCGTTGATGCGCCGCATTTTTATGGAAAACATCAATATTGGTTCCAATCAATTTTGCACTGTTAAATTCGGGTAATTGTTTACAAATATCGGTTTCGTTTTCACTTAACGTTTGAATAACAGATTTATTGACATAGATGATATTCAAATCATTATCCGTAATCATTACACCTGTGCTGACGTTATCTAAGGCAATTTTAACGCGCAAAATTTCGTTTTTGGAATCAAGAGCCGCAACACTTTGTTTTAGAATTTCGTGTTGCATCATTTTCATGTGGCTAATTAGGCTGTCTTTATATTCATCTTTAACGACAATAGAATGATAATCACCCTGCGTGATTTTATTCGCTAATTCAACAGCTTCATAAGGTTCCGCCCCTAATTGGCGAATGATTCCTCGACTAATGACATAAGTTAACGCGATGGCTAATGAGACACTGGCAATAAAAATCCCCGTTAATATCCAACAAAAATGAATCAGTAATCGATGCACTTCTGCTTTATTTTCTTCGTTACCCGTTTTTATCAAATTAACGGTTTCATCAATCGCCAATCGATGTTGCTGATAACTATTATTGAGTTTTTCCAAACTGGCTAACGCGGCTTCACGATTTCCAGCTTGAATGAGAGGAATAAAGTTTTTCTGAGCTTCGCTATAAAAATCTTGGGCGGCGCGATAAGACTTATCTAAAAAAGGGAGGTTTAATTCGGGTTGTAACTCTTGTAGATGTGTTTGCCAGTAAATATGACGGGTATCATATTCAGATTTTAGGATTTTAAAGCGTTCCGTCAGCGCATTGATGGTGGATGGACTTTGAGCATAAGTTAATTGCAATACGACTAAATACGATTCGACAATGTATTCTGGCGGCGGCAAAATATCAGCAACAAAATCCTTTCCTTGCTCAATATGCCGATAAATCGGGCTGTTAATATTTAATGCTTTCATGGCGGCAAATGTTGCCACACCAAATGCCCCAAAGCCGACAATCATCGTCATCAAAATAATAGTAAAACGCATCTTAATGGTAAGATGCGATGACTTTTTTGTCCCACTTACGAATTTCACCTAAATTCCTTACTAAAATAATCGGGAAATATTTTACCGCCAATCTGCGACAATATCTACCGGATTGGATTTAATAATAACCACTGTTTTCAAATGGTTATGTTTTTATAATAGGCAACTAATAAGTTTTGAAATTTGCTACCGTAACAGATAATTTTCGAGCTTGCGATTCAAGAGATTCTGCTCCCGCTGCAGCTTGCTCAACTAATGCCGCATTTTGTTGTGTCACATCGTCCATTTGAGCAATCGCGGAATTTACTTGGGCAATGCCACCACTTTGTTCAACAGAAGCGGAAGTGATTTCAGACATAATTGTGGTAACGCCTTGTACAGATTGCACAATTTCCTGCATCGTTTTTCCAGCTTGATCGACCAATTTACTTCCGTCTTCTATTTTTCCAACGGAATCACCTATTAAACTTTGAATTTCCCCAGCGGCAGCGGCAGCGCGTTGTGCTAAATTTCGTACTTCAGTTGCGACTACGGCAAAACCACGTCCTTGATCACCGGCTCTTGCCGCTTCAACCGCCGCATTGAGTGCGAGAATATTCGTTTGAAATGCAATATTATCAATTACCGAAATAATTTCGACCACTTTGCGTGAGGATTCGTTAATACTTTCCATCGTTGTCACCACATTACCTACAACCACGCCACCTTGACTGGCAATATTCGTTGCATCTTGTGCCAATTCATTAGCTAAGGTCGCATTTTCGGCATTATGCTGAACAGCGTTAGTAAGTTGCGTCATACTCGCGGCGGTTTCTTCCAAACTGGCGGCTTGTTTTTCGGTTCGTTGGGATAAATCATTATTCCCCGCTACGATTTCTTGTGCCGCAATATTGATAAGTTGGGTGGAATCTTTAATTTCACTGACCAGAGCTTGTAGATTTTCTACCGTACTGTTGATACCTTCTTTAACTTTGCCAAACGTCCCCGGGTAATCATTGTTGATGGTTTTGGTTAAATCACCCTGCGCCAAAGCATTCGAGACACGCAAAATATCGTTGAATCCAGTGTCACATGTAGTCAGTAATCGATTTAAATCGCAGAGCATATCGTGAAACATGAATTCAAATTTTTCTGCATGAGCGCGTTTAGAAAAATCACCATTCGCGCCAGCTTTGGCTAACGTTTCAATTTCGCTACTAATTAACAATAATGCTTGTTTAATCTCGTGCATTGCGTCTGTAATAACATGCGTATCACCAGGTAAATCTTCCATATCTACTGAAAAATCCCCTTTTGCATATTGATTTACAATTTCAATCACACGGCGATTTAAAGACACACGAGCTTGAATTATCGCATTCATCTGTTCTGCCATGCGCCGATACGTTCCCAAAAATTTAGAAGGGTCTAATTGCTCTTGGGTATAACCTTCCGCATGTTTTTTAGCCATGAAATCTTGTGCTTCAACGAACATGTTAATGACTTGTTGCATTTTATTCATCGCGCGAAGTAAATCGCCAATTTCATCGGATTGCGATGTATCGATTTTTGAACTCAAATGCCCGACGGCAATGGCATTTGCTATTTTTCGGGCTGATACCAAAGAATTCAAAATGCCACGACTAATCCACACCGTTAATAACGCCGCCAAAGCGATACTAAATATGAAAATAGACAATAACCCCATATCGTAACTACCTAATAACGATTGAGCATGCGTTTCATCTTCTCCATTACGTTTAGTGGTAAGTTGCACGACTTCGTCAATAGCAAGACGATGTTTTTCGTAACTTTCACGCATTTTCGCCAAACTTGCCATCATCGCGTCATGATTACCTGCTTGAATATGCGGGATAAAATGTTCTTGCGCTTCCGTATAAAATGCTTGCGCGGCATGATAGGAATGCTCAAGTAATGGCACTTCTAATTCATTTTCTAACGATTGTCCTTGCCAATAAGTGTGGCGAGTATCGTATTCGCCTTTTAACACTTGAAAACGGTTAACCAATGCGGAGATTTCGTCTGGATTTGTGGCGTGCGTGAGTTGTAAAACGACCAAATAAGATTCGAGAATATACTCAGGCGGCGGTAAAATATCGGCAATCAAATCTTTGCCTTGCACAATACGTTGGTAAATGGGTCCATTTACGTTAAGGGTACTCATAGCTTTTAATGTAGCTAACCCAAACAGCGTAAAGCCGATAATTAAAACCCCTAAAATAATTCCCAGTCGGGCTTTAATCGTAAATTGAGACATTATATTCATAATCGTTTCTTCAAAGTGAGGCGTTTAGTTCTATGTGATAATTGTTGTATTACTGACAATGAGGCAATTGTTGTATTACTGACAATACAGTTATCGGAAGCTGTCTAATTTCTTTAATTCTTTATGCAGAGTGCATCACAACCAATCTGCCATAACATCGACTAACAAGACGCGCGTTTCGTCTAAACGTAGAGCAAATGTTTTACATAACATATCGGTACTAAAATCGCGGTAACGTTCTGACGTGACGATGCGATTGTTAATTTCAAAACCGACTACTTCATAAAAATGGGGTCGCCACGCCCAGTTAAAGCCCAATTGCTTTGTATCCGCAATCCACTCACCATTTGAAAAGTTAAAATTAGGGGAAATTTGATTGCCTCTATCATCGCAAATATAGAAATGTAACAAGCCGCTATTTTTGAAAGAATCCGTTGCTAAATCGGTTAATAGAAAATCATTTTTTACCACTTCTTTTAGGTAGTAAATGAGTTCTCGAATTCGCCAGACAAACAGTTTTTTATATTCCTCTTTCATCAAAGCCTGGTCTAAAAAGATGTCTCGTAATTCAGCAATTTGAGGGTGATAACGTTTAGGATCTTGGAAATCAGCCATCGCAGGTGAAAACAAATAGCCTTGCATGTATTGTGCGCCGCAACTTAAACCGAATAAAAAATCCTCATTCGTTTCAACACCTTCACAGACAATGCGACAGCCTGTACGTTTTGCTAGTCGTGACAGCAAATGCACGACATCGCTAGCCGTGCCGCCCCGCGCCGCATTTTGAAACAATTGCATATCGAGTTTGATAATATCAGGCTGAATCGCCATCACGCGCTCTAACTGCGAAAAGCCTGCGCCAAAATCATCAATGGCAATTTTCAACCCCTGTTTTCGATACATGGCGACCGCTTCAACCAATTTTTCCAAATCACCTTGTGATTCAGTGATTTCGATGACGATACGACTTTTATCAATAGCAAATTCTTCAAGCATTGCCAGCGTTGGTAGCGCATTAAAATCATCAACGTAATCAATCCATGCTGCTGAAATATTGATGGTGAGATAGGTGTCGCCAGGTAATTCTTTGAATTTTTGCAACGCGAGGCGACGCACATGTCGATCCAACTCAATTAACGTGTGGTCAGAAATATCGGGATGACAAAATAATTCGCCAGCGGATTTAATATTGCCTTGTGAATCGCGTTGCCGTGCCAGAGCTTCATAACCAACAATAGCTCCATTTGCAGCACCGACAATGGGTTGAAAATAAGGAAAAAGGGGCGTTGTTATCATAAAAAACCATCATGGAGAAAATTGTGTGTATAAATATACTTAATTAAATTGTGCAGAGCATGATTTATACCATGCCAAAATATTCGAAATGACTGTCATTTTAATCTGAAAACGTCGCTTGTTTTGCTTTATTTGAGCGCGATGCACCAAAATGAACAGTTTTGTCGTTTTACACTTGTGTCGATGTGAGCAATCCATTAGAGTTTTTCACACGATTTATTTTTCAATTTTTTAATACAGGACAAAATCTAATGTCAGTAAAAAATGCGTTTTATGCACAATCAGGCGGTGTAACGTCAGTGATTAACGCCAGTGCATGTGGTTTAATTCAAACCGCACGTTTGTATCCCGATAAAATTGGGACGGTTTATGCCGGTTTGAATGGCATTATTGGTGCGCTGCAAGAAGAGTTAATTGATACGACATTTGAAAGTGATGCCGCCATTGCTGCTTTACGTCATACACCTGCCGGCGCGTTTGGGTCATGCCGATATAAATTGAAAAGTTTAGAAGCTAATCGCGCCGAATATGAACGTTTAATCGATGTTTTTAAAGCTCACAATATCGGTTATTTTTTCTACAATGGTGGCGGAGATTCGCAAGATACCGCGCATAAGGTGTCACAACTTGGCGAGCAAATGGGTTATCCGCTCACCTGCATTGGCATTCCTAAAACCGTTGATAACGATTTACCCATTACGGATAACTGCGCGGGGTTTGGTAGCGTGGCAAAATATGTAGCCGTTTCGATGCGTGAAGCAAGTTTTGACGTAGCTTCGATGTGCGCGACATCCACAAAAGTATTTGTGATGGAAGTAATGGGACGACATGCAGGTTGGATTGCAGCGGCTGGCGCGTTGGCGGCTGATGAAAGTCATGACATTCCACTCGTGATTTTGTTCCCTGAAGTAAAATTCGACGAAGCAAAATTTTTAGCCGCTGTGGATGCAAAAGTTAAACAATGCGGTTATTGCTGCATTGTTGTGTCAGAAGGCGTGAAAAATAGCGACGGGCAATTCCTCGCCGAAGCCGGTGGCAAAGATGCCTTTGGTCATGCACAACTTGGTGGCACCGCACCAGTAATTGCAAATTTAATAAAACAAAATTTAGGTTATAAATATCATTGGGCGGTGGCGGATTATCTGCAACGTGCGGCGCGACATATCGCCTCACAAACGGATGTAGAACAGGCTTACGCCGTTGGCAAAGCGGCTGTTGAATTTGCTTTAGCTGGCAAAAATGCGGTGATGCCAACGATTGTGCGAACCGCTGACGCGCCTTACCAATGGAAAATCGGTTGCGTAGAACTAAAAGATGTGGCGAACGTAGAAAAAATGATGCCGCTCGAATTTATCAGTGCCGATAGTTTTGGTATTACGCCAGCATGTCGCGCTTATTTACAACCGTTAATTGCCGGCGAAGATTATCCGCCGTACAAAAACGGTTTGCCTGATTATGTCGTTTTGAAAAAACAATTAGTCGCTAAAAAATTGCCCGCCTTTACGGTTTAATTTTCGGCAACGTAATACTGACAACGGCACCATTATCATTGCGTAACGTTAAAGTGCCGTTATTGTTTTTCACAAATCGTTGCACCATCGCCAGTCCCAAACCGGTGCCGCGTTCACGACTGGTTCGAAATGGACGAATGCCATATTCCAACCATTCTTGAGCAAACCCCTGTCCATTGTCGTGAACTTGAATGCGTAAATTCTCATCATTGACGCTGGCAGAAATCACAATTTCGCCTGCGTTACCATCCAGCGCATCTGCTGCATTGAGCAATAAATTTAATAACGCTTGCCGCAAACCACTTTCAGGAAAATAAACTAGCAACGTGTCTGGTGTGATAAATCTCAAATAGAGATTTTCAGGAATTTGATAACGCACCAGTGTCACTAAATCTCGAATCAGCACACTTAAATCAAACGAACTGGGAACTTCCGGCGTATGTTTACTGGCATTGAGCATTTCGTTAAGTAAACGCGCCAAACGTTTTAATTCGCTGTCAATTAACGCCATGCGTTCACATTGATTTTCGTTGTCGATTTCACGGCGCAAATTATTAAACGCCATTTGAATCCCTGCGAGTGGGTTGCGAATTTCGTGCGCGAGTTCTGCGGAAACTTCACCAATTGCGGCTAATCTCTCTGCACGCGCCAAACTGTGTTGTTGTTCTAATAAGGCTTGTGTGGCTAAACGTACTTCGCGTTGCAACGATTGTGCATATTGGCGATTACTTTCTTCAAGTTCGCTTAAATGTTTCACCATGCCGTTGTAACTTTGAAAGACCGGCAATAATAGCGGGTCAAGATGCTTTGTCGTAATCGTGGTGTAATTTTCGTCTGTAAGTCGTTCTAACAGTTCGCGCAAATCGTGCAATGGATGCAAAATTCGCCGCTGTAAAAACCAAATCGCCCCGATAAAAATGACACAAAACATTATCAACGCCACATACAATTCCGATTGTGTATCGAAATTGATGTCTTCGAGCATTTGCTCTCGTTGCAACGTTTCGTTATCGAGCAATTCATTCATGATTTTTAGCACGCTCATCAAATCGCGGTGCTGCTCGGTTTTGTCTAATTTTTGTAAATTAGTTAGCAAACTACGCGCTGTTTCTAAACGTGTACGAGTGAGGTCAGATAAATAATGCTCATTATTGCTCAATAACGAATCAATATGCGCTAGTGCATCGTTCAAAATTTCTAAATGTAAAACGCTTGATGATTCAGTTAAATAATCAATGACCGACTGTTGCAGACCAACGGAAACGTTTTGAATGTGATGCGACGCATTGACATAAGAAATCGCGGCATCGAAATGATGTAGATTACGCCAAATCATGCTACCTAAAATAGCTAATGCCATCAACAATAAACCTAAAAATGCTAGACCGCGTAATTTGGCAAGACGATAAAAAATAGGATTCAAATCTTTCCTCCTGAATAGTTGTAAATGCGTTCGTAAAACATGAAATTTTTTTTGTTCTGTATAATAACGATTTCTAAACCCTTTAGATAAAATTTAAACCACACAACATCATGACTATTTTCAATGCGACATCAGAAACTATTGGGCAAGCGGCAAAGTGTTTGCGAGATGGTGGATTAGTCGCTTTTCCTACTGAGACCGTTTACGGACTTGGCGCAGATGCGCGAAATCCTGAAGCTATAAAACGTATTTTTGCGGCAAAAAATCGCCCTGAAAATCACCCCTTGATTGTTCATATTGCCAGTGTCGAGCAATTGGAGGAATGGGCGCAAGATATTCCCGATATGGCATTTAAATTAGCGCAACATTTCTGCCCTGCGCCATTGGCATTTGTTTTAAAAAAACGTCCCGATGTGAGCGAAATCGTCACCGGCGGACAAAATACGGTGGCGTTGAGAATTCCAAATCATCCCATTGCGTTGGAATTATTACGCGCGTTTGGTAATGGAATTGCCGCGCCATCGGCGAATCGATTTTGCCGAATCAGTCCCACGCAAGCACAGCACGTCGCCGATGAATTAGGCAATGATGTGGATATGATTTTAGATGGCGGCGCATGTCAAATCGGTGTCGAATCAACGATTATTGATTTAAGTAGTGACAAACCGATGCTGTTACGTTTTGGACAAATCACGCGCAGTGACTTAGAAACCGTATTACAAACGGAAGTTTTTATTCCAGATTCACTTTCAAAAACGACGGTGCGAACAGCAGGTATGATGGCAATTCATTACGCTCCGCTAACACCGGCTATGTGTTGTAACAGCAATATGTTGGTTACGTTTTTGAATGATAAAAATCAAAAAGTAGGCGTATTAACATGTGGTTCAAATATGCCATCAACAAAAAATCGCATTGTAATTTCATTACCTTCTAATTCGATGATTTATGCCCAAAATTTATACGCCAAATTGCGCGAGCTAGACGCGCTGAAATTAGATTTAATTTTAGTTGAACAACCACCAAAAGGTGAAGCATGGCAAGCTATTAACGATCGATTAGGCAAGGCGACGCATAATGCGAAATCGCACACCCATGATTGATGTTTGGGAAATTGATTTAACGACAAATGATTCGACTCAAACCATTTTGCGACAAATCCTCGCGCGTTATGTGCGAACATCTGCCGAAGAATTAGTCATTGAACGTGGAGAGTTTGGTAAACCGTATTTGCTTTATTTTCCGGAATGGCAATTTAATTTATCTCATTCCGGTGAAAAGTTGTTAATTGCGGTTAGTTATGAAATACCGGTTGGCGTTGATATTGAGCAAATAAAGCCTCGCCGTTCACTTGCTGGTTTAGTGAAAAAATGCTTTGCTGTGTCTGAACAAAATTATTGGTTTGGTTTACCTGAACACGAAAGATTAAATGTTTTTTATGAATTTTGGACACGCAAAGAAGCCGTTGTTAAAGGTATTGGACGTGGGATTGTACTAGGTTTAAATCGTTGTGAAATTGATACAGCGCAACCCGAACGTTTTTTAAGTCTGCCCGTTAATGAAACCTGGCGAACATATCAACTCGAACAAGACCAAAATTATTGCGCGTCAATTGCCATAAATCGAAATGATGTTGCCTTACGCCACAGAAAATGGCGCAATTCACTTTAAAAATAAAATTGCTATTATGTTTGAATCCGAATTATCTCGTTTACCTGAATCGGTCCGCGCCACTGTTGATTTAATACTGTGGTCAGAACGATTAGCCGTATTTACGTTACCCGCTGATTTTGAAAGTGCGAGGGTGAAAGTGTGGGCAGCCAGTGAATTTGTGGCACAACATTGCGAACATCGTCCTGAAATTTTGCTCGATTTAATCCAATCAGGCGATTTGTTCACAACATATAGCGAAACCACTTACCGTCAAAAATTAGCGCAAAAATCGATTGAAACCGAAGTGGATTTGATGATGACGCTACGCCATTTTCGCCGTGATGAAATGATACGTTTAGCATGGCGTGACATTGCGGATTGGGAAGAGCTGACACAAACATTGCGAGAATTATCGTGGCTTGCGGATGCGTGCATTCAAACAGCATTAGATTTTCTTTATAAGCAAGCCTGCTTAAAACGTGGCACGCCGGTTTTATCTGACGGCACACCACAGCAAATCGTCGTATTAGGCATGGGGAAATTAGGCGCGTTTGAATTGAATTATTCGTCTGATATTGATTTAATTTTTGCTTATGCTGAAGATGGCGTATTGTCTGATCGTAAAGAAACGAGTTACAGCGAATTTTTTACCAAATTGTGTCAAAGTTTAGTGCGTGTGTTAGACGAAATTACGGCGGACGGTTTTGTGTTTCGTACCGATATTCGTTTGCGTCCTTATGGTGACAGTGGTGCGATAATCATGACTTTTGATGGTATGGAACATTATTATCAAACTCAAGCACGGGAATGGGAACGTTACGCGATGATTAAAGCACGGCAAGTCGCTGGCGATTTTGAGCAAGGCAAAGTGTTAATGTCGATGCTTCGTGCGTTTGTGTATCGCCGATATTTGGATTACGGTGCATTTGAAGAATTGCGCTCACTCAAAACGCAAATTAGCCAAGAATTACGTCGTAAAGATCGTGTTGATAATGTGAAATTAGGACGTGGCGGCATTCGAGAAATTGAATTTATTGGACAAGCGTTTCAATTGATTCGCGGCGGCAACGAGAAAAGTTTGCAAACGCGCGGTATTTTAGACGTGCTGCAACGGCTTTCAGAATTAGAATTACTCAATTCCGAAGACGCTCAACAATTAACGCACTCGTACCATTTTCTGCGGCGCGTCGAAAATCGTATTCAACAATTTCAAGATAAACAGACGCACGATTTACCAACTAGCGACAGTCAGCGGCAAATTATGGCGCATATATTAGGTTATGCAAATTGGGAGGATTTTTTACTTGAATTAAATGCCGTGCGAGACAGCGTTCACAGCGTGTTTGATGCTGTTTTTTCGGTATCAAAACAAGAGGAGATCGAACAATTAAGCCAAAAAATTTGGTTAGGCATCGCCGATAAAAAGGAATTGCTCGAAAATTTGCGCGAATACGGTTTTAAAAATCCGACGGAAAGTTGGGCAGCTATTCTGGAATTTAAAAATGCGGCGGCGATTCGACGTTTAAGTAATAAAGGTTTAGGCGTAATCAATCGTCTGATGCCACAAGTGATTGCGACATTGCAAACGGTTTCAAATCCTGACGAAACATTAAAGCGTTTGTTGAATTTGTTTGCCTCCGTGGCGGGACGGAATGTGTATTTAGCATTGCTCGCCGAAAATCCCCCCGCGTTGGCGCAGTTATTACGTTTAGCGTCAGAGAGTGCGTGGATTGGTGATTATTTAGCACGTTATCCGATTTTATTTGATGAATTACTCGACACACGCTCGCTTTACGAACCGTTGCACAAAGCGGATTTAAACGCGCAATTAAACCATCTTATGGCGCGAATTGACGACAAAGACCTCGAAGCGTTAATGATTGCGTTACGGCAGTTTAAACACGTGAATGTGCTACGGATTGCCGCCGCAGACATTATGGGTGTGATTTCACTGATGGTGGTGAGCGATTATTTAACGTATTTGGCTGAAAGTATTGTTGAGTGCGTTGTTAAACGTTCGTGGGCAATGATGGTTGAAAAACATGGTTATCCGCCCGAATGCGATGACGTACAGATAAAATTTGCCGTTATTGGTTTTGGAAAACTCGGCGGATTGGAGCTGAGTTATAGTTCGGACTTAGATATGGTGTTTGTTTTCGATTGCGTCGATGGTAACGCCATGACAAATGGTGAAAAACCGTTATCATGTTCGCAATTCTACGCGCGTTTAGGGCAAAAAATTCGCCACATTTTAGATACAAAATTACTTGCTGGTGAATTGTACGAAGTCGATATGCGTTTGCGTCCGCATGGTGATTCAGGGGCATTGGTCACGCATATCAAAACGTATGAACCGTATTTGCGCGAACACGCTTGGACATGGGAATTACAAGCCTTGGTGCGAAGCCGTTTTATTGCCGGTGACGTGACGTTGCAACAATCGTTTGAGATGATACGCCAGCGCGTGTTGAGTTTGCCGCGCAATGTTGCAACATTAAAAAATGAAGTCCGCGAGATGCGCGAAAAAATGCGTGAAACGTTAGCCACAAAAGCCGCTGAAAAATTCGATTTAAAACAAAGTACCGGCGGGATTGTGGATATTGAATTTATGGTGCAGTTTGGTGTGTTGGCTCACGCAGCAACCTCAACAGAATTAACTCAATACACAGACAACGTGCGTTTATTAGCCAATTTGCAAACGCAGGGATTTATTTCCGAAAATGAGGCAAAAATTTTAACGACCGCTTATTGTGCTTATCGCGATGCCGGACACAAGCGCGTTCTACAAGGTAATAAAGCTATTACAACTGCACAAGAGTTTGTCGAATTGCGTGAGCAAGTCACGCATATTTGGCAGGTAATCTTCAATTAACCCTAAAAAATTATGACCACTATTTCATTACCGCTTTTAGAACGCATTATTCGAGATGCCGGCACGATTGCTTTAACGCATTTTCGAGATTTAAAACATTTAACCGTTGATAAAAAAAGCCCGCGTGATTTTGTCACGGCAGCAGATTTAGCGGTCGAGCAATTTTTGAAAGTTAAACTCAGCGAACATTATCCACAATACGGTTTTTGGGGCGAAGAAGGTGGACAATCGGAAAATCAAACGAATCGTTGGATTGTTGACCCGATTGATGGCACGCATTCGTTTTCGCGGGGACAATATTACTGGTCAATTAGCGTCGCGTTAGAAATTGACGGCGAAATCGTGGCTGGAGCTGTTTATGCACCGGCATTAGACGATTATTATTGCGCTGCAAAAAGTGAAGGTGCGTGGCGAAATGGCAAATCGATTCGTGTTTCTGATTTAGAAAATTTAGATGAAGCGATGATTGGCACCGGATTCGCCTGTTTACGCTCGTATTTAGAACATAATAATTTAGAACGTTTTTGCCGTATTGCTCAAGCTACGACAGGACAACGACGTTTAGGTTCAGCGGCGGTTGATATTTGTTTAGTGGCTGACGGACAACTCGATGCGTTTTGGGAACAAGAATTAAATTTATACGATGTCGCGGCGGGGGCGTTAATCGCTCAAGAAGCGGGTGCAACTGTAACCGATTTTCAAGGAAATATCGGAATCTTTCCTAAACAGATTCTGGTTACAAACGGAAAAATCCTTAACCAATTATTACCACTTATGTGATAATTCGCCCCGTTTTATAACCCTTAGTTTGAGTGAGTAATGTATGTCTAAAAAAGTTTTGGTTGTTGATGATAGTAAAATTTCAAGAATGTTTATTCGTCAACACATTAGTGCAGCACATCCTGATTGGGTGTTAAGTGAAGCGACGACTGGCGAAGAAGCCATCACCATGATTGATGCAGAGCAACCCGATTACTGCACCATGGACATCAATATGCCCGGTATGTTGGGAACCGATGCAGCAAAAGAAATTTTGGCAAAATATCCAAATATTCGTCTTGTCATTTTTTCTGCAAACGTACAAGAAAGTTATCAAGAACAGGCGCGTGCGTTAGGAACGATTTTGGTTTCTAAACCCGTTAATCCTCAGTCCATTGCACAAGCTCTAAATTATTTTACGGGCGAGTAAAACAGATGAATTTAAGTGAACTTCATTTTGATGCGTTAAGCAAAATCATCAAGATTGGTACGGAATGCGCTGCACAAGGTTTGAGTGATGTTATTGGTGAATCCGTACAATCTTCTACGCCACATGTTGAATTGATTAAATTAGGAAATGTAAGTGCGCCCGCTTTACATTTGAATGCTGAAAAATTTGGTGTTGTGTCAGAAGAATTTTGCGGAGCATTTAATGCGGAATTGTTGATGTTATTTACTGCCGAAAATGCGTTACACATTGTGCAAAACATGATGGGCGAAGAAATGGACATCGACATGGTTCGCGAAGTTGAGCATGAAGCGATGGGCGAATTGGGCAACATTATGATTAACGCTTATCTCTCGTCAATCGCTGACGCATTACACATCCCAATTGAAAGTTCACTGCCGCGTTATGCCGTTAAATCCTGCGAAGAAGTTGTTGATTATATTCAACAAGCTAAAATTAAAGAATTTCTTTTAGCCTCGCACATTAATTTAGTCGTTAAAGAACAACCTGTAGAAGGAAAATTGTTTCTTTTGATTGATTCAAATTCAATCAGTAATGTGATTGACGAAATCAATCAATTTATTGGATAGTTAAAAGCCCCATAAGATTTTTTCATGGGGCTTCTTAAATCTTAACTTACTGATAAAAAACCGTAAAATCGTTCAGTGTAGCTTGGGTTTGTGGCAAATTTACCGCGCTAAACGCATTTACGCCTACTCGTGATAGATAAAACGCTTGGTCTGCTAAATAAGAACCCAGCGCTCGAATTTCCCCTTGATAATCATAGCGATTTCGCAATAAATACGCTTGCGAAAAACTGCGACCATCGGCAAAATCAGAAAAATCTAATTCCACCAACGCCAATTGAGACAAGTCGGCAACTAAGTCAGTCACATCATCAGCTGGTGAAATTCGTACACCCAAATTTCCTTCACGCGCCACTAATTGCGTTTTTTCTTGTTTCCAACGATTTAATGACACACTGATATTACCTGCTATCACCGGCGCGTCATCGGACAAATATGTCCAGTGGTTATCGATAATTTGTTTGTTTTTAATGATTTGCATAAACTTTCTCCTTGAAAGGTTCGATTCCCACGCGCTTAACGGTTTCTAAAAAGGTTTCTTCATCCAGACGTTGTTGAACATACACGTCTAAAATAATTCCCACAGCCTGCGCGATTTCATTTTTAGGAATGGAAGGTCCTAAACGTTCGCCAATTACCGCTTCATTAGATGACGAACCGCCCAATGTGAGCTGATACCATTCCACGCCTTTTTTATCGACCCCTAAAATACCAATGTGTCCCACACTTTGATGAGCGCAACCATTCATACATCCCGACATGTTGATATTTACATCACCAATATCATGTAAATAATCCATGTTATCCAAAATTTCGTTGATTTCTTTAGCAATACCAATCGAACCCGCGTTGGCAAGCGAACAGAAATCTAAACCTGGACAGCAAATCATGTCCGTTGCTGCTCCAATATTTGGCGTGGCTAATTTTGCGGCATTCAACAATTGCCACAACTGGAATAAATCCGCTTGTTTTACATCGGCAAAAACTAAATTTTGGCGATGCGTACTACGTACTTCACCAAAACTGTAACGAACGGCTAAATCTGCAATGGTGTCTAATTGTTCTGCCGTTAAATCACCAGGCGGGCTATCTGGCGATTTTAGCGATAAGAACACGATACGATAACCGACCATTTTATGTTCAACAGTATTCTTCTCTACCCATTTGGCAAAAGTTTTATTTTCGTTTTGATATTGCTCAAAAGTTGTATTCTGTGCGGCTTTTTTATCATAATGAAATGGTGTGAAATGCGCTTTCATCGCCGTGAAACGTTCTCCGCTCACTTCCAACTTATCACGAATCAACGCCCATTCTTTATCGACTAATCCTGAAAATTCTTCCAAGCCCGTTTCTTTTACTAGAATTTTGATACGCGCTTTATATTTATTATCACGTCGTCCGAATAAATTATAAATCCGTAACGTTGCTTCTAAATAAGACAGAATATGTTTTTTCGCTAAAAACGGTTTAATGACTTGTCCGATAATCGGCGTACGTCCTAAACCACCGCCCACTAACACTCTAAAACCAATTTCACCTGCGTCATTTTTGACCAAATGCAAACCAATATCGTGAAATTGGGTTGCTGCTCTGTCAGTTAGCGAACCGCTCACTGCAATTTTGAATTTACGCGGCAGATAATCAAATTCAGGATGCAACGTTGTCCATTGACGAATCAATTCGCAATACGGGCGCGAATCTTCGATTTCATCGACGCTCACACCTGCTAAATGGTCGCTGGTGGTGTTACGCATACAATTACCGCTGGTTTGAATCGCGTGCATTTGTACTTCTGCGAGTTCTGCCAAAATATCAGGAATTTGTTCTAATTTTGGCCAGTTGTATTGCACATTTTGGCGCGTGGTGAAATGGCAATAATTATGGTCATACGTTCTAGCAATGTGCGCGAGTTTATGCAATTGTTTTGCATTAAGTACGCCGTAAGGAATTGCCACACGCAACATAGGTCCATGCGTTTGAATATAGACACCATTTCTTAAACGCAATGCACGATAGCCGTCTTCAGAAATTTCGCCGTTTAAAAACTGTTCTGTTTGTCGCCTAAATTGTGCGACTCGTTCTTCAATAAGAATTTGATCGTTGTGATTATATTGGTACATAAAGAATGATTTTCAGAGCCTAAAAAAGGCGGTAAAAGTGAGTCGCAATCATATAGTACACGCCATAAAATGACAAAACTTATTGGCTGGTATTTTTTATGGGGCGATTTTTTAATCTTTTTAAATGATAAAACCCGTTTGGTAAATCACTAAACGGGATTTTACGGTTAAAAAACTAATTTATCATTGCGCTATTTCAAGTTCTGAAAGCAGATTAGGGTATTTATCGATTATTTTTAGTAAACATATTGCCGCTCCAGATGGTTTAGAGCGTCCTTGTTCCCAATCACGCAATGTTGCTGCCGGCGTATTGATTGCGTTTGAAAAACGTTGTTGTGATAACTTCAATTTCGTGCGGACTTGGCGAATTAAAATTTGTTCAGGTGTATGCACGAGACCGATGCCATTTTGCATTTCTACCAAACCTTGCCGTAAATCATCAAGCGGCATTCCCGCATCTGCTTCAATGGCTTGTGCTATTTTTTCAATGTCCATTTAAGTCGCCTTTTTAATATTTTTCTGTTCTGATTTTTGATACATCGTAATCAAAACGATTTCCTCGCGCTCGGTTAAATTAAAATAAATCACGCGAACACCACCGCGTTTACCTTTTCCTGTTATTGCCCAACGTATCTTTCTCGCACCTTCTGCATTTGGAATCACGTCGCCAGCAAATGGATTTTGTGCAATCCAATCAATGAATGCTAAACGCTCATCTTCTGTCCAACAATAGGCGGCTTGTTTTTGAAATGTTGGGGTTTCGATAACGGTTTTCATGCGTGACATTATACTGGTTATCAATCAGTAGTCGTGCCATAAATAACTTTTGACAAATAGACTTTGGCAAATTACTGTTGCACAAAACAATTTGGGTAATTTTGATGAATAATAAATTTGAAAATGCAATCCCTGAAAATATAGAAGCTTTAAAAAAACAGGCAAACGATAAAACAAGTTATCAAAATCGATTAAATGCCGTTGATGAACTTGGAAAATACAAGTGCCTGCAATCAAAAGACATCCTATGGAGATTGATGATAAATGACAAAGTTCATTCTGTTCAACACCGAGCTTTTATCAAATTACAAGCATTTGGTGAAGATGTTAAGTTACCAAGAAATAAGAAAGGTCATTTAATAAAAGACATAAATAAAATACTTTTAAAAGTGAAAAACAAATTGAATCCTAATTTCTCTGCTACTGAATTCAATCAAAAATTTCAGGAATTATATCCCGAGGCATTTGATGTTTATAAATATGAAAAGAAAGCTGGTTTTGATAAGTGTGTTGAAAATGTTTTAGCTTCGTCACCTAAAAAGTAGTTATAAAAAGGCAGATTAAAAATCTGCCTTTTTTATGTAGGTAATTTTTCGAATCAAACTCAATTTCAAAGCCCGCAACAGGCGTAATCCTGTCACTCCCACCATAAAATGCTAAAATACACCGGTTTGGTGATAACATAATCACTTGATGTATATTTAATTTTTAATAATAAAAGTGGAGGGTATATGAAGTTAATCGTTTTAGCCTTGTTAGCCTTTCTGTTGCCGCAATTCGCGTTTGCAGAGGGTTTTCAAAATTTAGACATGACCGGAACTGAGCGCGGTATTTATACCGTGTTGATTTTCTTGATTGCTTACGGTTTTGTAATGACAGAAGAATTTACGCACATGCGTAAATCAAAACCGGTTATTTTAGCGGCAGGCATTATTTGGGCGCACGCGGCACTTTTAGCGCAAGATAAAGGCGTGCCAATGCACGAAATGCACTTAGCATTTGAGCATGACGTGAAAGAATATGCAGAATTGATGTTATTTTTATTAGTTGCGATGACGTATATCAATTCAATGGCAGAACGTAATGTGTTTGAAGCCTTGCGTTCATGGCTTGTTAGAAAACAATTCGGTTATCGTCAATTGTTTTTAATCACAGGCATTATTACGTTTTTCTTATCAGCGGTTGCCGATAACTTAACAGCAGCGTTATTAGTGGGCGCAGTCGTTATGGCCGTTGGCGCAGATAATGAAAAATTCGTCAGCATCGGTTTTGTAAACTTAGTTATCGCTGCAAACGCAGGTGGTGCATTCTGTCCGTTTGGTGACATTACCACGTTGATGGTTTGGCAAGCAGAATACGCAGAGTTTTTCGATTTCTTCAAATTATTCATCCCTTCAGTTGTGAACTACGGTATTCCAGCAGCAATTATGTATTGGGCAGTTCCAAATGAACAACCGAAAGCAACTAGCGAAGCGGCTGTTCAATTAAAACCCGGGGCGTTAATTATTTGCTTCATGTTCTTATGCACCATCGGCGCGGCAGTTAGCTTTAAACAAGTTCTACATTTGCCACCTTTCATGGGCATGATGACTGGTTTATCTGCATTGATGTTGTTTGGTTACTATTTGAAAATGCAAGCGCACAAAAAAGGCGAACACGGTTTTGATATTTTCAACAAAGTCATGCACGCAGAATGGGATACCTTGTTATTCTTCTTCGGTGTTGTTTTCGCGGTTGGTGGTTTAGGTTACATCGGTTACTTAGAATTATTGTCTAGCGCAATGTATGACGGTTTAGGCGCAACAACTGCGAATATTTTGGTTGGTTTGATTTCAGCCATTGTTGATAACATTCCTGTCATGTTCGCCGTGTTAAATATGAGTTTGGACATGGATTTATACCAATGGTTGTTGGTTACATTAACAGCAGGTGTTGGCGGGTCATTGTTATCCGTGGGTTCAGCGGCAGGTGTTGCGCTGATGGGACAATCCAACCACAAATACACTTTCTTTAGCCATTTGAAATGGACACCTGCGATTGCAGCAGGTTATGCAGGCAGTATTTTTGTACATTATTTAATTAACGGCTAATTTGGTCGATAATGTGTCACTCGCGCCACAACATTCTTGTGGTGCGATCTAAACTTTCCCCTTCCCCCTTCTCATAATTCAGGAGAATCTTATGAGTAATCTTCTATTGCAAAATAAAAAATCAAATTTAATATTAACAATTTCGTTATTGACAACTACTTCAGCAACGTTATTGATGAGTTCGACAGTCCAAGCTGTACCAAGTTTTTCTCGCCAGACAGGCGCGGCATGTAGTCAATGTCACACGCAATCTTTTGGCCCCAATTTAACACCGTTCGGACGTGATTTTAAATTGGGTGGTTATACGATGAGCAATGGTAAAGAATCTAAAATACCGGCAGTAAGCGGTATGATTCAAGGTTCGTTTACCCATACCAAAGGTGATAATCAAGATCAAAATAGCACGCCAGCCAATAACTATAATAAAAATAATAACTTTACGTTTGACCAAGCCTCTCTTTTTTACGCAGGTAAAATTTACGGCAAAGTGGGAGCGTTTAGTCAATTATCCTTTGATGGTTCAACGGAGCGATTGGCGTTAGACAATACCGATATTCGTTTTGCGGATAATAATGAATTTTTTGATACACCCGTTACTTACGGTATTTCAGTAAATAATAATCCCACTGCTCAAGATTTGTGGAATACAACCAGCGCGTGGGGATTTCCATATAACGGCAGTCCGGTGATGCCTTCTGTCGGATCAACTTCTGTCATTGATGGTGCATTTAGTACCCAAGTGGGCGGTGCAACCGCTTATACAATGATTAACAATTTATTGTATTTAGAAGCGGGTGGTTATGCGTCACTGGCTAATAATATGCAAAAAAGTTTAGGCGTTGCGAATGCTGGTCAACAACAAATTGATGGTGCAGCACCTTACTGGCGCGTGGCATTGCAAAAAGATTGGAAAGGACATTTCGTTTCAGTGGGACATTACGGCATGAGTGCAAATGTTTTCCCTGGACGTGATAAAAGTCTTGGTGCAACCGATAATTTCACGGATTTTGGTTTTGATACAACATATCAATATATGGCAAATCCAAAACATATTTTTGAAATCAAATCGACCTACATTTATGAAGATCAAAAATTATCTTATACCAATATTTCTAATCAATTGAATCCAAATGCGCGGTCATATTTGAACACGTTCAAAATTAACGCGGCATACACATTCGATCAAACGTATGGTTTAACGTTTGGTTATAACAATATTAAAGGTTCAAATGCTTTGACATTGAATACCGCAGATGATGGAACAAACTTTTACAGTTCGAGCAAACCCAATAGCGAATTTTACACCGCAGAATTGGTTTATGTGCCATTTGGTAAAGCGAGTTCTTATGCGTCACCTTGGTTAAATTTGCGTACGAGTTTGCAATACATCGGTTATTCGCAAGCCAATGGTACAACGCAACAAAGCACCACAAATAACACTTTCATGATTAACGGTTGGTTAATATTCTAGGATTAGACGAAAGTTTATTTTATCTCAAAGGCGTTCAAACAAATTTGAACGCCTTTATTTTTTAGAGGGTTACAAATTATGGCTGATAAAAGTTTTATTCGATTCAAAGATATTTCGATTAGCGAACGTATTTTAAATACGGTTTTTTTGTTGACGATTGGATTAGGTTATTTAGCGGCGTTAGCAAATATGTATTACACGCATCAAGGTTTGGACGGAAAAGCGGGGCTTACGGTGGATGACGTGGTGATTAGTTATTACGGTTCGACCACACAAACGCGCTTGGGAACAGCCGTTACAGGCATTATGAAACCCAATTTAAAAATCAAAAGTGATCAAGATGTGATTTTAAATTGGATTCATTCGGGCGCAGACGAAGCAACGTATGACGAAAAAATTGCGCCCATTCTAAATCGTGATTGTGTGCTTTGTCATACGCCAAGCATTAACCCTTCTTTGCCTGATTTGACCAATTATGCAGGGGTTTCTGAAGTTTCACACGCTGGCGGTGCAACCATTCCAACCTTAATTCGCGTATCGCATATTCATTTGTTTGGTATTGCGTTCATTTTATTTTTCATTGGCAAGATTTTCCTGCTCTGTGAAATCAATGTTTATGTAAAACGTGTCGCGATGGTTGTACCATTTGCTGCAATGTTACTTGACGTTGTCTCTTGGTTTATTACAAAATCGATTCCTGGTTTTGCTTACGTTGTGATTTTTAGTGGCGCATTGATGGGCTTATCAATGGGACTGCAAATTTTGTTAAGCATTTATCAAATGTGGTTTTTTTCAGAAGACAATTAAATAATTGCTTTTGCTTGTAAATCCGCATGATAAGAAGAACGAACAAGTGGCGCACTTGCCACTTGTTTGAAACCTAACGCCTTTGCGGTTTGGGCGTAACGTTCAAATTGCTCAGGCGTGATATATTCTTCAACGGCCAAATGTGATTTACTCGGCTGTAAATATTGTCCTAACGTCAACATTGAACATCCCACATTTAACAAATCACGCATCACCGTTTCAACTTCTGCTTCCGTTTCACCAATACCAAGCATCAATCCAGATTTTGTCGGAATGGTTGGTTTCGCAGCGTGAAATTGTCGAAATAATTCTAATGAACCTTCGTAATCCGCACCAGGACGCGCTTTAGCGTACAAATGCGGCACCGTTTCCAAATTATGATTAAACACGTCACAAGGTTGCGATGCTAAAATTTCAACGGCTTTTTCAATTCGTCCACGAAAATCAGGGACTAAAATTTCAATTTTAGTGTTTGGCGTTTGTTTACGAATTTCTTTGATACAATCGGCAAAATGTCCCGCGCCACCATCACGCAAATCATCTCGATTCACTGATGTAATCACGACATATTTCAATGCCATTTTTTGCACAGCATCGGCAAGTTGCGAGGGTTCATTTTGATCAAGCGGCAACGGTTTTCCATGTGCAACATCACAAAATGGACAACGGCGTGTACACAAATCACCCATAATCATAAATGTTGCCGTGCCATGTTTGAAACATTCGGCTAAATTTGGACAAGCAGCTTCTTCGCACACGGTGTGTAATTTACTTTCCCGCAAAAGTTGTTTGATACGCGTGATTTCTTGCCCAGCCGATAATTTAATGCGTATCCATTCTGGTTTGCGTAACGGTATTTCAGTAGGTTCAACTTTGATGGGAATTCGTGCCAATTTTTCACTATTACGTTGATGCGTTTCAGGTGTGGTACGCGATGGAGCTTGATAATCAGTCATGCGAGTTCTTGAGTAATCTTAGAGGCTATTTGTTGTGCGAGTTCGGCTGTTTCGACTTTAACGTCAAAATCGGCAAGTTGTGTCATTTTTAAATTGGAATAACCGCACGGATTGATAAAATCAAATGGCGTTAAATCCATATCATTATTCAAACTCAAACCGTGATAACAACCATTTTGTTTGATGCGTAAACCGATGGAACCGATTTTTTTATTTTCAACATAAACGCCACGCGCATCCGCTCGCGCATCGGCGTGAATGTGATAATCCGCAAGCGTTTGAATCATGGCATTTTCCAGCACGGTAACAATTTGTTGGCTATTTAATTTCAAACGTTTCAAATCAAACAGAATATACACAATCGCCTGCCCTTTACCATGATACGTCACCTGCCCGCCTCTATCCGTTTGAACAACTGGAATATCACCTGTGTTTAGCAGATGTTCGCGTTTTCCATTCAGACCTAACGTATAAACGGGGAAATGTTCAACAAGCCAAATTTCATCAGGTGTTTCAGGTGTGCGGGTTTGCGTAAACTGTTGCATGTCGCGCCACACTTTTTCATAGGATTGAATACCTAATTGATGAACAATAAAGGACATCACATTGTTTTACAACGCATACAAAATATGCGGATGATCCACCAAATCCTGATAAATCGCATCTAACTGCTGCTTACTTGTTGCGACAATTGTAATCGTCACGGCTAAATAATTACCGTCTTTGCTCGGTTTAGATTTAACTTGATGATTATGTGTATCAGGTGCATGACGACTGACAATTTCAATCACGGTAATTTCTAATTCACCGCTGTGTTTGCCCATTGCCTTAATGGGAAATTCGCAGGGGAATTCAAATAAGGTTTCTTCTACGATTTCACTCATTTATGTGTTTCAGCGTAAGTGGTTTTATAAGATTGTAATAGACCATTCATAGTGTGCCAAAGCCGTCCAACTTTGCCACCTGCTATAAGCTGACCATCCAATTCAATCACTGGCAAAATTTCGCGTGTTGAACTAGCGAACCAAATTTCACTCGCTGTTTTTAGCGCGTCAAGCGAGATAATATCTTCAGCATAAGGAATTCGATTTACCTCGGCGAGTTCTAAAATCACATCACGGGTAATCCCTGCAAGAATGAAATTATTTTTAGGCGGTGTAATCAAAATACCATCAATGACGGCAAACACGTTACTTGCTGAACCTTCGGTTACATAGCCTTCGCGCACTAAAATCGCTTCCGCGCAGTCTTTTTCAACTGCTTGTTGACGCAATAAAATATTGCCCAGTAACGCGATGGCTTTGATATTGCATGCACTCCAACGGTTATCTTCTACGCTAATGGCTTTCACGCCCTCTTCTTTACCGTTGAAAGGTGCGATGTCGTTGCACATCATAAACACGGTTGGTTTTACACCAATCGGAAACGCATGATCACGTTTTTCTGCTGCGCCGCGCGTGACTTGAAAATAAATATATTGATCTTTTGTTACATCGATTAACGGCAACATAATGTCGCGCCATTCTTCGCGGGAATACGGATTTTCAATGCGTGTTAATTTCAAACTGTTTTCTAAACGTTCCAAATGTTCTTCGAAACGAAATAAACTGCCCTGATAAACCGGAATTACTTCATAAATGCCATCGCCAAACAAAAAACCTCTATCCATAACAGAAATATGGGCTTTTTCGACTGGCAAATATTCGCCGTTTAAAAATACTTTTTTACTTTTTGTCATTGGATTTTTCCCGCATCATCATGATGCTATCGTAAAGTCGTTGGAAAATATTGCCTTGTTCAACCGGTTTTAATGCCACTAAATCGGCTGTTGCAATCGTGTCACCTTTTAGGCTTACTTTTACCGTGCCGAGTTTCATGCCTTCCGTTACTGGCGCAGTCACTTTTTTATCTACGGTCAATTCTGCTTTCAAATCAGAATAATGACGGCGCGGAATAGTCACATTCAAATCATGCGCTAAACCAAGTGGAACGTTTTGCGTATTACCTTTCCAAACACGCACTTCTGTTAATGGTTTGTTTGCTTCATAGAGTTTATGCCCTTCGAAAAAACGGAAACCGTAATTTAATAAATTTTGATTTTCGTTAGCACGCGCATTCGCACTACTTGTTCCCATCACCACCGAAATTAAACGCATATTTTCGCGCACGGCTGAGGCTACCAAACAATAACCGGCATCATCAGTAAAACCTGTTTTCACACCATCAACCGTTTCATCGCGTGACAAAAGTTGATTGCGATTATGTTGCGTGATTTTGTTGTAAGTGAACTCTTTTTGCGAAAACCAGCGGTAATAATCGGGAAATTCGTCAATAATTGCTTTTGTCACAATCGCTAAATCGCGTGCGCTGGTGTAATGATTTTCAGCAGGTAAACCGTTACTGTCTTCAAAATGACTGTTGAGCATTCCTAAACGCGCGGCTTGTTGATTCATCATTTCGGCAAACGTCGATTCACTGCCCGCAATATGTTCAGCCAATGCAACAGCCGCATCGTTTCCCGATTGAATCACAATCCCTTTGATTAAATCTTCGATGCTGACCTTATCATTTACTTCCAAAAACATGCGTGAACCACCCGTTTGCCACGCATTTTGACTCACTGTTGCTAAATCAGTCAGTTTTAAATGTCCGCTACTGATTTCACGAAAGGCAACATACACCGTCATAATTTTAGTCAAACTTGCCGGAGCTAGTTTAATATCGGCGTTGTTCTCAGCGAGAATTTTACCCGTGTGGTAGTCCATTAAAATGAAACTACTCGCTGCAATTTTAGGGGCGGCGGGCGTTAGGATTTCAGATTCTTCCGCGTTGGAATACAACGCGGTCAGAAAAAGAATCAAAAAGAGAATAGAGCGAAAAAATGATTTGGTTGTCATGGGCTACGGTCAAGAATAAAACAGAATAAACTGAGCGTAATTGTATCATGACAATTGATTGATTTAATTGGTTTCTGTCACAAATTGTGTGTCGGTAATTCCCAATTTAGCCAATTTGTCATTAAGCTCACTTGCATGGTGCGATGACTTAATAGGCAATTGAACTTTATAAAGGGTTGCGCCTCTATGGCTTGATGCTGCAATTTTAACGTCAGATAAATGTTGTTTATTGATGTTTTTTTGCAGAGCCTGCGCCATTTTTTTGTCATTAAAACTGCCAACCTGTAAATAGATAGGCTGATTTTGTTTTTGTAACTGTACTAAGGCTTGTTCGCGTGCAATAGCTTTAATGGCGACTTTGCTAGTGCCGGCTTCGTCCATACCTAATTGTTTTGCCGCTGAATACGACAAATCCAAAATACGGTGATCGTAAAAAGGTCCCCGATCGTTAATACGGACAATCACGGTGCGATGATTTTCAACATTGGTCACTTCAGCATAAGAATCGAGCGGTAAACTGTTATGGGCTGCCGTCATGGCGTACATATCAAACAGTTCGCCTGTCGCCGTTTTTTTACCGTGGAATTGATTGCCATACCACGAGGCAACGCCTTGTTTGCCGCTTAATTTGTTATGTGACTGCGTTGATGTTAGCGCAACTTTTTTAATGTTTTTTTGTTTCGTACTGGCAACTTGAGGAGCTTCGGTTTGAAGCGTTGATAAAACATCTTGTTGAAGTGGAACTAAATTTGCTTTTAGTTGTGTTGTATTGCTGCAACTGCTTAAAACAGTTAACGATAAAATCGGGATCAATTTTTTCATAAAGTGGTCGAGAGTTGATTTCAATATGCAAAATGACTAAAGTGATTTTGCGTATGAAGGACTTTGATAGAACGCTAATTCAATAAATTCAAAGTGCTTCGCCAGCTTCTTACACTGCGTCATTGCAGGTAAGAAGGTTTTAACTTTTATGGAATAAAACTGTACGTTTTGTTGTTAAGGTGCAACGATTGTAACGCGAGGTGTATTAAATTTGCCTTAAGCGGAAAACAAAAGAAGGTTAAACGTTATTAGCATGCCTGCATCGTCATCGTCATTGCCATGACGGCCATTCGCACCGCAACGCCATTACTGACTTGTTGCAAAATAACGGATTGTTTGCCATCAGCGACTTTGGAATCAATTTCAACGCCACGATTGATAGGACCGGGGTGCATTACAATGGCATCGGGTTTGGCGAATTTTAATTTTTTTTCGGTTAAACCGAAACAATTAAAATATTCACTTTCGCTTGGCAACAATGCCGAAGTCATACGCTCTTTTTGCAAACGCAACATAATAATTACGTCAATATCTTGTAAACCTTGTTGCAAATCGTGTGAAACTGTTACGCCTAATGTTTCAATTTCGGTAGGTAATAACGTTTTCGGGGCAATGACTCGCACTTCTTTCACCCCTAAAATATTTAAAGAGTGAATTTCAGAACGTGCCACGCGTGAATGCAAAATGTCGCCAATAATGGCGACGCGCAATTGTGAAAAATCCGGTTTTAATTGTCGAATCGTAAACATATCAAGCATTGCTTGCGTTGGATGGGCATGTTGCCCATCACCTGCGTTAATAACGCTAATATGTGGTGCAGTTTGTTGCGCGATGAAATGCGCCGCGCCACTCACAGCATGACGCACCACAAACGCATCCACAAACATCGCTTCTAAATTACGAATTGTGTCGAGCAAACTCTCACCTTTTGACGTGGCAGACGTGGCAATATTCATATTGACTACTTCTGCGCCTAAACGTTTTGCAGCAAGTTCAAATGTGGTGCGTGTTCGCGTGCTATTTTCAAAAAATAAATTCACCACCGTTTTATCACGCAACAGCGGCACAGATTTGATGTGCTGCTGCGCGTGTGAACAATCAATAAACGTTTCCGCCGTATCAAGAATTTGCGTCAATAAATCGGCACTCAATCCTTCCGGTGTTAAAAAATGTTTTAATTTGCCGTCGGCGGTCAGTTGTAAATTGGTGGTCATATTTTTATGTTCTGAAAAACTATTTTGTTTTACGTTTTGCGGCGATTCGCAATCGCAACGCATTGAGTTTAATAAAGCCTGCGGCATCTTTTTGGTCGTACGCGCCTTGGTCATCTTCAAATGTGGCAATACTTTTATCGAATAAACTGTCTGATGCTGATTCACGTCCGACCACAATTACGTTGCCTTTATAGAGTTTTAAACGCACTTTACCATTCACGTTGATTTGTGATTCATCAATCATGGTTTGCAACATTTGACGTTCTGGACTCCACCAATAACCGTTATAAATAATGGACGCATAACGTGGCATCAATTCATCTTTTAAATGCGCGACTTCGCGGTCAAGCGTCAAGGATTCAATGGCGCGATGCGCTTTGAGCATAATTGTTCCCGCTGGTGTTTCGTAACAACCGCGTGATTTCATACCGACATAACGGTTTTCCACAATATCCAAACGACCAATACCATTTTCACCACCAATTTTATTCAAACGTTCTAAAACGGTAGCTGGCGAAACCGGTTCATCGTTAATGGCAACCACGTCACCTTTTGAATACGTCAATTCGATATACGTTGCTTTATCGGGTGCATTTTCAGGCGAAACTGTCCAACGCCACATGGTTTCTTCGGGTTCAGTCCACGGATTTTCAAGCACGCGACCTTCGTAAGAAATGTGCAACAAATTTGCATCCATCGAATACGGGGACGCGCCACCTTGTTTTTGTTCAACCGGAATACCGTGTTTCGTGGCGTAATCGAGAAGCGATTGACGTGAATTCAAATCCCATTCGCGCCACGGTGCAATGACGTGAATATCTGGGCGCAACGCATACGCACCCAATTCAAAACGCACTTGGTCATTACCTTTTCCCGTCGCGCCATGTGAAATGGCATCTGCACCGGTTTCATTCGCAATTTCAATCAAACGTTTTGCAATCAATGGACGCGCAATGGACGTGCCGAGCAAATATTCGCCTTCATAAATTGTATTCGCACGAAACATAGGGAATACGAAATCACGGGCAAATTCTTCGCGTAAATCGTCAATGTAAATTTCTTTAATGCCGAGCGATTTTGCTTTCGCGCGAGCAGGTTCGACTTCTTCGCCCTGCCCTAAATCTGCGGTGAAGGTCACGACTTCACATTGATAAACGTCTTGTAACCATTTCAAAATTACCGATGTATCCAATCCGCCCGAATACGCTAAAACTACTTTTTTTATATCTGCCATGTGTTCTATTCCTAAAATTAACGTTTCATAATGCTAATGCCTTTGAGCAATGTCAACGCTTCATTCAAAGCATAATCTTTTGCATCTAAGGCATCTTTTTCTTTCGCTTCAGCATCTTTTGCAATTGCTTTTTCTTTGCTGTTTTGCAAATGGTTCGATAAATCCGCTTCTTTCACCGGTTTGAAATCCGATTTTTCGACAGTTTCCAATTTCATTTGTGCTAAAGCCACATCGGGTTCAATACCTTCTGCCTGTATCGAACGACCAGATGGTGTGTAATAACGTGCAGTGGTGAGTTTCACTGCCGAACCGTTGCTGGTGGGTAAAATGGTTTGCACCGAACCTTTACCGAATGATTTTTCGCCCATAATGATGGCGCGTTTAGAATCTTGTAACGCCCCCGCCACAATTTCAGATGCTGATGCAGAACCTGCGTTAATCAATACAACCATTGGCGCGTCATCGATTAAATCATCAGGCGCGGCATTAAAACGCATTTCTGAGTTAGGAATCCGTCCTTTAGTGTAAACAATTAAGCCGCTTTTCATAAATGCGTCACTGACATCGACTGCCGCATTCAATACGCCACCGGGGTTATTGCGTAAATCCAACACCAAACCTTTCAACGCGCCACCATTTTCTTTTTTAAGTGACGCTAAGGCTTCTTTTAAATTCTCACCCGTACTCGATTGAAAACTACTGATGCGAACATAACCGTAATTTTTATCTAGCATTTTACTTTTTACGCTTTTCGCTTTGATGATGTCACGGGTGATGGTCAATTTTAACGGGGTTTCAGATCCTTCACGCACAACGGTGAGTAAAATTTTACTGCCCGCTTCACCACGCATAGTTTTAACGGCATCGGCTAAACTCATACCTTTGACAGGCTTATCATCTAAACGAATAATCAAATCGCCGGTTTTAATGCCCGCACGTTGCGCTGGCGTATCATCAATCGGTGACACGACTTTCACGAAACCATTTTCCATCGTGACTTCAATGCCTAAACCACCGAATTGCCCCGTCGTGCCTTCTTTTAACTCTTGATACTCTTCGGCAACCAAATACGCTGAATGCGGGTCTAAACCACTCAACATTCCACGCACGGCATCTTCTAATAATTTTTTGTCTGAAACCGGTTCGACGTAATCTTGTTTAATTCGTCCAAAAATTTCGGTAAACGTTTTTAAATCTTCTAACGGCAACGTTTCCGAATCGACTGCCACGCTCGGCGACGTTGCAGCGCGTTCAGCAAAGACGCTGCCGCTCATACCAATCGCTCCGCCTAATGCAACGCCTAACGATAATAAATACACACTTTTCTTTTTCAACATGACCTTTCACATTCAACAATTTTAATAAAGGCACAAATTTGCACCTGTTTTTATTTACACCATTCCATGGGGTCAACCGGTTTGCCTTTTTTTCGAATCCCAAAATACAAACTCGCGCGATCATGACCGCCGCTCAATCCTACTGACGCAATGACATCACCCGCATTGACCACTTCGCCGACTTTTTTATACAAACTCTGATTAAACGCATACAAACTGATATAACCTTTTCCGTGATCGACAATAATAATTAACCCATAACCACGCATCCAATCCGCATAAACCACTTTACCATCGGTAATGCTGTGAATTTCAGTGCCTTCGTCAGCCGCAATTAGCACGCCATCTAATTTTCCTTCTTCTCGCGCACTGCCAAATTTTTGCATTAACTCACCTTTTACTGGCCAAGGTAATTCGCCTTTTAATACTGCAAAATCACCTTGCAACGGAGGAAAATGCTCAGAACTAAGCGACTTTATCGGCTCAATAGCTATTTCTTTATTCACGGATGCAATAACTGGCTCTTCATCTGCCAATTTTGGCGCAACAAAAGTTGCTTCTTCTTCAGCTTCCTGACGTGATTTACGCAATGCACGCGCTTTATCAATTTCAGTATTTAAATCGCTGCTTGACGTTTGCAACGAGGAAAGCAATTTCTTTAACGCATTTTCACTGTCTTTCAATCGATTGATTTGTTGTTCATTCGATAAAAAATCTGGCGTGGCGTGTTTTAACAATTGCGCCCGTTGTTTTTTTAGCGATTCAATGGAATTTTTCTCAAGTTTTTTTTGCGTTAAATCTTGTTCAAGTTGCGCGGTTTCCGTTTCATTTTGCTTTTTTAACTGCTCTAAACGCCGTAAAGACTCGCTCACACCATTCAATTGATTCACACGCCGCGCATTTAAATAATCGTAATACGCAAGCATTCGACTCGATAATATGGGGTCTTGTTGATTTAACAATAACTTTAAACGCTCTTTATGTCCCATCGCATACATCGTTTTTATTTGACCGGCAAGTTCATCGTTTTGTTTGCTAATTTCTTGTGTCAACGACTGAATTTCAGTATGAATTTTCACCAAATTTTGTTTTTGATGCGCGGTCTGATTTTCCAACGATTTTAACAATGCGGCCGTGCGCCCGTACAATTTATCAAGTTCAGCGAGTTGGTCATTTAACAACGCGGTTTGCGCTTGTTTATCAACACTAATCACCGCATCCCGCGACGTTAAAATTTCAGCGCGACTATTTATCGCACTGACAATAAAAATAACGCCGCAAACGTATTTAGATAATCGCGCCACAAATTAACGCAACAATGACTTACCGCTCATTTCAACAGGCGGTGTAAGATTCAAAATCGCTAACATAGTTGGCGCAATATCGGCTAAATTTCCGCCGTCTGCCAACGCTCTATCGCCTTCAACATAAACTAATGGTACTACGTTCGTGGTATGCGCCGTATGTACTTGTCCGGTCGAATCGTCCGTCATTTGTTCAATATTGCCATGATCAGCCGTGATTAGCATTCGTCCGCCAACCGATTTCAAAGCATCCACAATACATTGCAACGAATGATCAATGGTTTCTACTGCCGTAATCGCTGCGTCTAACACGCCGGTATGACCAACCATATCGCAATTCGCGTAATTACAAATAATCACATCATGTTTTTCTTCGAGAATATCTTTGACTAAATGATAAGTGACTTCGGGCGCACTCATTTCGGGTTGTAAATCGTATGTTTTTACTTTTGGCGAGGGTACTAAAATACGGTCTTCACCTGTAAACGGTTCATCGCGCCCACCGTTAAAAAAGAACGTTACATGCGCATACTTTTCAGTTTCCGCTAGACGTAATTGCGACATGCCAAGTTGTGACAAATAATCGCCTAAACTGTTTTTAATTCCAACAGATGGAAATGCAATCGGATAAGTAAATTTTTCATGATATTCCGTCAAGGTCACAAAATAACCGTGATGCGGCGCATGATTACGGTCAAATTTATCAAATGTCGGTTCAGTAATTGCCTGACTGATTTCTCTTGCTCTATCCGAGCGAAAATTCATAAATACGACCGAATCATCTAAATCAATCGAAATGGCAGATTCTGGATTTTCGGCAATTAACGTCGGCAACACAAATTCGTCATCTTCACCACGTTCGTAGGCAGCATCTAAACCGGCTTGTGCTGTAGTTGCAAAATACGGAGCTTGTGTTTTCATAAGCATATCGTAGGCTTGTTTAACGCGCTCCCAACGGTTGTCTCTGTCCATTGCATAAAATCGTCCGGTTATCGACGCAATTTGTCCAACGCCCAGTTCAGTCATTTTATTTTCTAAAAAAATAAACGAACTGGCAGCACTTCTTGGCGGCACATCGCGTCCATCCAAAAACGCATGCACATAAATTTTTGTTAAGCCGCGTTTTGCTGCTAATTCGACCATCGCGGCAATTTGTGCTTCATGACTATGCACGCCTCCAGGAGAAAGTAAGCCTAAAATATGCAATGCTTTGTCTTTATTTTTTGCTTCATCCACGGCTTGACACAACACAGAATTTTCAAAAAAACTGCCGTCTACAATGGCATCGTTTACTTTGGTAAAATCTTGCGGCATATAACGCCCACAGCCAATGTGTAAATGTCCAACTTCCGAATTTCCCATTTGTCCATCTGGCAAACCCACGGCATGACCCGAACAATTCAAATACGTCATTGGATACGTTTTTTGCAATTTATCCCAGCACGGCGTTTTTGCCAGCGCAATGGCGTTATTTTCAGTCACTGGCGAATAGCCAAAGCCATCAAGAATCAATAAAACTAACGGTTTAATACGTTGCGCCATGATTTTTTTCCTGTTTGAAATAGCCGTAATGGCGAATAGTGAGGTATGATTTCGCATAATCTAGCGTTGTTAGGCGGCATTATAGCAACACACGCCGTCCGTCGTTACTTCAAATTCTTTTTATTCACCTCATAACTAAAGCGTACTCATGGATCGTTATCTCGAATTTATTTTAAATCACTATATTTTGTCGCTTGCAATGGCGGTAGTGACGTTTTTACTCATACAGGAATTTTTTGATACTGCCTTCAAACGCTTCAATGCGATTTCGCCTCTGTTAGCGGTTGCTAAAATCGACGATGCAAATACGGTCGTCATTGACGTGCGTGAATCGCCAGATTTTATTCAAGGTCATATCGAAAATGCTGTAAACGCGCCGTTAAGTAAACTTACAGAGCAATTGCCTGTGTTGCAAAAATACAAAAAAAATCTGTTGTTAATCACTTGCCAAACCGGTACTCGTGCTGCGGCAGCTGCTAAATTATTGACCAAATCGGGTTTTGAAAACGTATTGATTTTGACTGGCGGTATGAACGCATGGCAAGACGAATACAAATTACCAATTAAAGTCACCAGTAAAAATCGGGTTACTGTTTAACATTCCGGTTTAATATTATTTTATTTACATAACCTTAAAATTTTAAGAGAGGAAATCATGGCTGAAGAAAAACAATTCGCAATTCAAAAAATTTATACTAAAGATATTTCATTTGAAACGCCAAATTCACCACAAGTTTTCGTTGAAGAATGGAAACCATCGGTGGAATTTAATTTAGCAACCAATGTACAACAATTGGATGAAAATCTTGCAGAAGTAGCAATTAAATTAACGATTACCGTCAAAAGCGGCGAAGTTGTCGCGTATTTAGTGGAAGTCACACAAGCCGGTATTTTCGTTTTAGGTGGTTTCAGCGAACAAGAAATGGGCGGCATGGTTGGCAGTTTCTGTCCAAACATTTTATTCCCGTATGCGCGTGAAGTGGTGTCTGATTTAGTTGCAAAAGGCGGTTTCCCACAATTCATTCTTGCACCCGTGAATTTTGATGCGTTATACGCGCAACACGCTCAAGCGCAAACACAAGCACCAAGTTCTGACGCGATTAACTAATGCTTGAATTATGACTAACAAAATAGCGGTACTTGGTGCGGGGTCTTGGGGAACGGCATTAGCCATGTTGGCGGCGCGTAATGGTTGCCAAACACTATTGTGGGGGCATCATCCCGCGCACATTGAAACTCTAAAACGCGAACGCGAAAATCGGAGGTATTTACCAAATTTGCCGTTTAATGACAAATTGACATTAACAGCCGATTTAGCGGAAGTTGCCGCGTTCAGTGACATAATTTTGGTGTCCGTTCCCTCGCACGCTTTCAAAGACACGTTGCAAAAGTTAAAACCCTTAGTTTCTGAAAACGTAAAAATTGCTTGGGCAACCAAAGGGTTTAACAAAGAAAATGGTGGTTTATTGCATGAAATTGTTGCCGAGGTTTTTGGTTCTCAAACGCCAGCAGCATTGATTTCAGGCCCTAGTTTTGCAAAAGAAGTCGCCGCCGATTTACCGACGGCGATTGCAATTGCTTCAACACAACCTGAATTTGCGGCGCAATTAGCGACCATTATGCACAGCGACCGGTTTCGCGCGTACACCAATAACGATTTGATTGGTGTTGAAGTTGGCGGCGCAGTTAAAAACGTCATGGCAATTGCCGCAGGCATTGCAGACGGCTTAGGTTTTGGTGCGAATACGCGAGCGGCATTGATTACACGGGGCTTAAATGAAATTATTCGTTTAGGCGTTCAGCTCGGTGGAAAACAAGACACGTTTATGGGGTTAGCGGGCTTAGGCGATTTACTTTTAACTTGCACCGATAACCAATCGCGTAATCGTCGATTCGGTTTGGCGTTAGGACAAGGCAAATCGTTTGAACAAGCTAAAGAAGAAATTGGTCAAGAAATCGAAGGTGTTTCGGCAGCCAAACAAACGTTTTTATTAGCGCAAAAGTTTGGGATTGAAATGCCTATTACCGAGCAAACGTATAAAGTGCTTTATGAAGGTCTTGCACCGCGTGAGGCTGTACAAAATTTGTTGGCTCGCGAACAAAAAGCAGAATCTTGATTTTAGACATAAAAGCGTGCGAGATATTTTGCACGCTTTTTGTTATCTTCCATGACCATAAGCGACGATTTCATGTGCAATACGGCTTAGTGGTAATTCTTTATTTACCGCCCCTAATTTTACCGCTTCTTTAGGCATTCCGTACACCACGCAACTTTCCTCATCTTGCCCCAACGTGCGTGCGCCCATCTCAGACATTTCTTTTAAGCCTCGCGCTCCATCATCGCCCATACCTGTCATAATAATGCCTAATGCGTTTTTACCCGCGCATTTAGCTACGGAACGAAATAACACGTCAACAGAAGGACGATGGCGCGTAACAAGCGGGCCATCAACAATTTCAACATAATATTGTGCGCCACTACGTTTGAGTAGCATGTGTTTTCCACCTTGAGCAATAAGTGCGCGTCCAGGTAAAACACGATCACCATTAACGGCTTCACGCACTTCAATCTGACATAAACCATTTAAACGCGCCGCAAACGCGCCGGTAAATTTTTCGGGCATGTGTTGCACAATTACAATGCCAGGGCAAACACGCGGTAAAGCAACTAGCACCACTTCCAAGGCTTGCGTTCCGCCAGTAGACGTTCCAATCGCAACAATCCGGTCTGTTGTTTCCGCCATTGCATGAGAACTTGCGGGAAGAATTGCATCGGCGGTTAATTTTGCTTGTACCGGTACGGCGGATGCAACGGCACTTAAACGCCGTAAATTTGCGTGAGAGGCGGCTTTAACCGCCGCAATCAAACTTTCTGAATCATCCTGTAAAAATTGTTTAAGCCCAACTTTAGGTTTGGTGACAATACTCACTGCACCTGCTGCCAAGGCTTGCATAGTGGTTTCTGCACCTTTTTCGGTTAGCGTCGAACAAATGACCACAGGCGTAGGATGTTCGTGCATCAATTTTTTCAAAAAAGTAATACCATCCATGCGTGGCATTTCTACGTCTAATACGATGACATCGGGCCATTGTATTTGCATTCTAGTCATGGCAAATATTGGATCGGCAACCGCACCAATCACTTTAATACTTGGGTCTTTTGATAAACATGCTGTTAAAACTTGTCGCACCACAGCAGAATCATCCACTAATAACACATTGATTTGCCCCAATGTACACTCCCTAAAAATCTGTGAATTTGCTTACGGTTTTAAATAAACGGCAGGTTGTATTAAACGTACTTCTGGGGCTACACCATTTAACGTTTCAGAATGCCCCACTAAAAAATATCCACCCGAACGCAATAATGGCAATAAACGCGCTACAACCTTTGATTTTGTATCTTGATTAAAATAAATCAAAACGTTACGGAGGAATATTATATCAAATTGCCCCAACTTCGGTGGCGGGTCAGTCAGATTATGCTGTATGAATTGTACACGTTCGCGCAGTTTACGCCCAATCAGTAATTTTCCCTCTTGACTACCTGTGCCTCTCAGACAGTAATTTGACAAATAATATTGAGGAATTTCTGACATTCTATCCATAGCATAAAGACCAGAACGCGCCTGCATTAACACTTGAGTATTTAAATCAGAAGCGATTACTTCCCACGGTGCATTATTACCTAATATCTCATCTAGTAACATTGCAATAGTGTAAGGCTCTTCGCCAGTTGAACAAGCCGCACTCCAAATTCGCAATGCTTTACCAGATTTTGCTGCATGTAAAATTTGTTGGCGTAAAAAATCGAAATGTTTCGGCTCACGAAAAAAATGTGTTTCGTTCGTGGTAAGCAAATCAACAGCTGTTTGCAATTCGGTTTTACCATTAGCGGCAGTGATCATGTTGAAATAGTCACCATAACTCGCCAGACCGTGATGAGCCAGTCGCTTTGCTAAACGACTGGTCACGAGGGATTTTTTCGAGGCAGACATCGTAATGCCGGCGATGCGAAAAATCAGGTCACAAAATTGAGTGAATTCTTTTTCCTTCAACGTCACTCCCAGCATATTGTTAGGAGGGACGATTATGTTGTTATTCATTTCAATTCGAGCCTTAGGTGGATAAAAATTTCTATTACGCTGTATCACAAAAGACCATACCTAACATATATCAAATTGATGGTAGCTCTACGGGCGAATGACTGCGCACTGAAACCAATGCCGCCATATCATCCATCGATAACACATACTGAATATTTAAAATAATGACAAACTTACCATTTATTTTTCCCATACCGGCAATAAAATCAGCGCGAATATTTGCCCCAAAAGAGGGTGCAGGTTCGATTTCGCAGGCGGGAATTTCCAACACGGCATTTACTGCATCCACCATTACGCCAACACTGTGTGTTTCCACGCCTATTTCTACTTCAATAATGATAATGCAGTTTCGTCGCCCCACCACAGTAGGGGATTTTCCAAACCGCGCACTTAAATCGATGACTGGTACGACTGCACCGCGTAAGTTAATCACGCCACGAATAAATTCTGGCATACGCGGTACTTCGGTCAATTGCCCATACTGAATAATTTCTTTAATACGCTGTATGCTGATGGCGTATGATTCGCCTGTCAACATAAACGTAAGATATTGCTGCTCGCCCGAATCCTGTTCAGCAATTGAGGTCGATGGCGATTGTGTCAGTGCATTCATATCCCACTCCTAAAATTGCACAAATTCATCTTCGTCATGGATGTGCTTGGTTGCGGATACCGCTGTTTTTTTAACAGCTGGTTTACGCTTAGCCGTTTTAGTAGAACCTTCCACAGTAAAAAATGACATCAGCTCTTGTAATTGTGCCGCTTGCGCGCTCATTTGTTCAGAGGTCGCCGCTAATTCTTCCGATGAAGCGGCATTTTGCTGCGTGACTTGGTTAAGCTGATTGACAGCGACATTGATTTGACTAACGCCTGAGGATTGTTCTTCCGACGCGGCGGCGATTTCTTGCACTAAATCGGAGGTTTTCTTAATCGAAGGCACAATTGTATCAAGTAATTTCCCTGCACTTTCTGCTCTGTCAACACTGCTTTCAGCAAGTTCGCCAATTTCCTGTGCTGCGATTTGACTGCGTTCAGCCAGTTTACGAACTTCAGCTGCTACTACCGCAAAACCTTTACCGTGTTCACCAGCTCGCGCCGCCTCAATTGCCGCGTTTAATGCCAACAAATTGGTTTGGTAAGCAATATCATCAATGATGCCAATTTTTCCAGCGATGCTTTTCATGGCATGGACAGTTTCTTTAACGGCTTCACCACCCTGCACCGCTTCGGTGCTGGCTTGTGTCGCCATGCCGTCAGTTACTTTAGCATTTTCAGTATTTTGGTTAATCGACGCTGACATTTGCTCAACAGATGCACTCGTTTCTTCAACACTTGAGGCTTGTTCAGATGCGGCTTGGCTCATGTTTTGAGCTGTCGCAGAAACCTCTTCTGAGGCAGAAGCAATGTTGGATGCGGCACCATTCACTTCGCTAATAACTTGTGAAAGTTTTTCAATGGTGTTGTTGACCGTGTCTTTGAAATCTTTAAGTTGACCTTTGTAATCCCCCTTGACACTTTTGGTCAAATCGCCTTTTTCCATTTCTTTAAGTACGTCAACGGCTTCATTTACAGGAAGAACAATGCCGTCCACAATTTGATTGACCCCTACTACTAACGCGTTCCAGCCACCTTGGAATTGAGCCGCGTTCGCACGTTTATTGAGATCTCCGTTAGCCGCACCTTCAATGAGCGAACCAGTTTCATTGAGTAAGTCACTCATCATTTTTAGAAGACCATTGAGGTTATTACGAATAATGAGATATTCGCCTTTATAGTCAGTGGTGATTTGCGCCGGAATAATGCCGCTGGCGATTTGGTTGATATAATCAGAAGTGACTTTCATGGGTTCGGCAATATTTTTCACCGTATCGTTCACGCCCACGACCAATTGTTTCCAACCGCCTTGGAACATGTCCGCATTTGCCCGTTTATCCAATTCACCGACTGCCGCACCTTGAATCAAAATGTCGGTTTCTTTGAGCAAATCACCCATCATTTTGACGAGCGCGTTGAGATTGTCACGAATAACCAGATACTCGCCTTTGTAATCTGTAGTGATTTGCGCGGGAATAATACCGTTGGCGATTTGGTTAATATAGTCAGAGGTGACTTTCATGGGTTCGGCAATATTTTTCACCGTATCGTTCACCCCGACGACCAATTGTTTCCAACCGCCTTGGAATATGTCTGCATTTGCCCGTTTATCCAATTCACCAACGGCTGCACCTTGAATCAAAATGTCGGTTTCTTTGAGTAGGTCGCTCATCGTTTTAACCGCATTATTGAGGTTATTTTTGATAACGTTATATTGTCCTTTGTATTCAATGGTAATAACCGGCGGAATCACACCGTTGGCGATTTGTTCTACATAGTCCGCTGTTACATTTAGTGGATTGACAATATTGGTAACGGTGTCATTAACGCCAATAACCAATTGCTTCCAACCACCTTGGAATAAATCGGCATTTGCACGTTTATCGAGTTCACCATCGGCGGCAGCATGAATAATAATGTCGGTTTGTTTTAACAAATCACTCATTACTTGGATAAGACCATTAAGATTATTCCGAATAACAAGATATTCACCTTTATAATCTGTGGTAATCGTCGCAGGAATAATGCCTTTTGCGATTTGATCGATATAATCGGAAGTCACTTTCATTGGGGTGGCGACAGCGTTCAACATTTCGTTAATTCCCTTAACCACATCAGCATAGGCACCATTAAATTGTTCTGGTTTGCCTCGTGCCGATAATTGCCCTTCGGTTGAAGCGACGGTGAGCGTTTGTAACTCTTTTAGCAAACCTTGCAATACTTCTACAATTTGCAACAAACTTTTTCCCACTTCATCGTTTTTCGACCGGACATTAACTTTAATTGTTAAATCGCCATACGCGATAGCTTGTGCGGTTGCAGCTTGTTCATTGATAGCGTCAATGGCTAAATTGAGATTGTTTTTAATAGTATTGAAATCACCATTATAAGTATCGGTAATTGCGGGTGGAATATCACCTTTGGCAATGCGATCAACGTAATTCGCTGCCACATTTAACGGGTTAATGACAGCATCTAAACAGTTATTCACGCCTTCCACTACTTTGCGATAATCGCCTTGATATTTGCTAGCATCGGCACGGGTTGCCAATTTGCCATCAATGGCTGCACGTTCAAGATTTGCCGCTTCTGCCACCATACTGCTGATGGCGTTGATGCAAGTATTGAGATTGTTTTTAATAGTGTTGAAATCGCCATTATAAGTATCGGTAATTACGGGTGGAATATCACCTTTGGCAATACGTTCAACATAGCTTGATGCAGTTTTTAAGGGAGCAACAACTGCATCGAGAATAGCATTAACATTTTCGCTCGTTGTTCTCAAACTGCCTTCAGGCAAAGAATCAAAACTGATACGCGCATCCAATTTGCCATTAACCGTACTGGTCAAAATAGCATCCATTTTGCTTTTAAAAAGCGTTTCGGATGCTTTGAGTTTTTTCTCTTTTATTTGTAATTCTTGCAAAGCGTGCAGGACTGGCGCAAGAGATTCTGATGCACCGGAGATAGAGATTCGTGAATCAATATCCCCACTGGTAATATTTTCAATGATTCTAACTAATTCATTGAGTTGTTCAGGTTTTATTTTATCGCCAAAAAATGCCATTTTGTTCCCCTAGTTTGATAAATACATTCTGTTGAAAATTTAATTTTATAAAGTGATAACTATGTTTAATACTTAAAATGATGACAAATTTGCCATCATTTTTTTCCATACCAGCGTATTATTGTGATTGTTTTGACACGATTTATTCCTATCTACAGTTCATTATGCAGCTACCGCAGCATAAGACAGTCCCACCTCTCTTTCATGCTCAATCTGATTCATCAATCCAGGAACATCTACAATCAATGCCACTTCACCGCTACCTAAAATGGTAAATCCACCGATACTTTTTTCGCCTGAAAACAATTTACCTAGTGGTTTAATAACGGTCTGAAATTCACCCATCAGTTTGTCTACAACCAATCCGGCTTTATGTTCGCCATAACGCACCACCACAACATTTTCGCGTTGCACTCTGTCGCCTTTGGTATCAAAGTATTCGCTTAATCGCCGATATGGCAGCACTTCACCACGCAGATTGAGATATTGCCCATCACTCGTATCGCCAGCCCACGCATTTAACTCAATACATTCGACCACCATGTCTAACGGTACAACGAACGTGGTCTCACCAACCGCTACCATGAAACCGTCAATAATGGCTAACGTGAGCGGTAAACGAATTCGAATGGTGCTGCCTTGACCTTCGATACTGTCTAAATCAACGGTGCCACGCAACGCTTCAATATTTCGGCGTACCACGTCCATGCCCACACCCCGCCCAGACAAATTGCTAATGGCATCAGCCGTTGAAAATCCCGCTTCAAAAATCAAATTGTAGATTTCTTTATCAGTTAAATTTGCACCTTCGGTGACTAGCCCACTCTCAATGGCTTTACCTAGAATTTTTTCTCTGTTTAGACCGCCACCATCATCAGTGACTTCAATCACAATGCTGCCTGCATCATGATAAGCGTTGAGTTTGAGTTTGCCTTTTGCAGGTTTTCCACGCGCAAGGCGAATTTCGGCAGATTCGATACCGTGATCCATTGAATTACGCACAAGATGCGTCAGCGGATCGCCGATTTTTTCGACAACGGTTTTATCGAGTTCGGTTTCTGCACCGCTGATAACTAAATCGATGTCTTTGCCCAACTCTTTGCTGACATCACGCACCACACGCTGGAAGCGATTGAACGTGCCACCGATTTGCACCATTCGCAGTGCTAATGCCGAATCACGGACTTCTTCGACTAATCGTGAAAGCGTTGCGGTCGATTCCATCAAATCTGCCATATTGGCACGCCGCGCAATGAGATTTGTTCCTGCTCCCGCAATGATAAGTTCACCGACTAAATTGATGAGTTCGTCGAGTTTTTCAGCATCCACGCGGATTAAATTAGTTTCTGGTTTTTTATTTTCTTTAACCTGCTGTTGTTTTTCTAATGCCGCGTTGACGACTGGTGGACTGACTATGTGCTGTTCAACCAATACTTCACCAAGAGGACGTTGCACTTCATTTGCATGATGTTTAGACTGAATACGCAAAATACTTTCCAGTTCTTCAGGTGTTAACGTGCCGCACTGGATGAGAATTTCACCTAAACGCATTTCTTGTTCAGGCAACGCTTTAATCAAACGTTTGTACTCTTCAATTTTGCTGCGTGGTGGCAGAATATGAATCACACAATCATCACGAACAAAATTGAAGACATTTTCAATTGCGAGCTTGTCGGCATCACTTTGAAAACTGATTTCAAAACCCAAATAACACGATTCGGGATCCATTTCGTCAGCAGGTGGAATCGTATCGATGATGGTGACGAGTTTTACAATGCTTCCTAACGTGTTTAGACAACGTACGAAAGAGAAAGGATCCATGCCATTTCTAAAAACATCGGTGCCAAAACGTAAAGACAAATGCCAATAATCCGTTTCTACGCCGTTGCTATTTTCTTCTACTGCCTTAATCGCATGTACAATGAGCGATTCGTCTAAATAATGCGTTGCCGTATCACCTAAATACGTTTCCAATCGGGCAATTAAACGTTTACTGTCACGGTCAATTTCATCAGCAGGATGTTTGCCTTCGATAACATGCTCAACCAATCTAGCTAAATGGTCATGCACTTCAATAAATAACGCTGCTAACGTCGAATCAATGATGACCTCGCCCCCACGCGCTCGATCTAAAACACTTTCTGCTACATGCGTAAATGCCACAATCGGATCAAGACCAAATAAACCCGCTGAACCTTTAATGGTGTGTGCAGCACGAAAAATGGCGTTAATAATTTCAGGGTCTTTAGGGTCGCGCTCTATGACCAATAGAGCTTCTTCCATTTGTTCGAGTAATTCGCCACACTCGACCACAAAGGTTTGTAAATACTCGTCTGGAATCATGCTACGTTACTCTCATCAATCAGCAACGGGTCGCCAAAAAAATCGCCCAAGCCTGATAAATTCAAAATGTCTAATACAACTGGCGTATGTCCTGTAATTTTCAACGTTCGACCTAATGCTGTCGCGCCTTGCTTTGCCATAATTAGCAATTGCAGACCTGCCGCATCAAATTCATCTACGGCGGACAAATCCAGCTCTAATTCTTCATTCGTCAATAGCCCTGCCAACAAAGTATCTTTCATCTCCATAGCGGTATAAATATTCAATTCACCTTCTATAACGATGCGTCTGTTTTGCTGTTTGTTCGCCATAAATTTCCCCTTATTCTTTACGCCAATATCAACTGCGATACTGCCGCGAGTAAATGTGGTGGTTGAAACGGTTTAACAATCCATGCTTTTACACCCGCTGCTTTACCTTCGCTCATTTTCGATTCTTGGGTTTCAGTGGTTAGCATGATGATTGGCGTAAATTTGTAAGCCGGTAATTGCTTTGCTTTTTTAACGAAGGTCAGACCATCCATATTGGGCATGTTCACATCGCTAATAATCAGATGAATTTTTTTGCCATCCAATTTTGTTAAAGCGTCTTGACCATCCACAGCCGTAATCACGTCGTAGCCTTCACGTTTTAAAGTGGTCGTCATCACTTGTCTGACTGATGCCGAATCTTCTACAAATAAAATTGTTTTTGCCATTGTTATTTCCTCAAAAAAATGTAATGCCGGTTTGATTAGTCGTATTGATATTTTTCACACCCTCGTGTGAGGCGAGTTGATCTTCCATGGTGTAAGTTTTAGTGAGTTCTTCTAACCACTGTTCTGCATTTATCGAGCGCGGTATTTCGTCAGCACTGTTGTCATTACCCAATTCATTCAAATGTTGTTCAAGTTTGTTTAAATCATTGCAAACCAATATCAAAATTTGGCTTACCCTATCTTGGAATTGCAACTCGACAAACACTTCGGATATTCCATCATTTATCGCGGTATTTTCCGTACGCAATAATTCTGTAGAATCGTTTAATTCCGCCGCTGCGTGGGTAAAACGACTTAATACGGAAGAAATAATGCGTTCTGCTTTATCTAAAGTTTGTTCATCTTGTTTGGCGAAGTTGCGCGAAATAATTAACGTGTCTTCAATCGCTTCGTTTACTGAATCAATCGTGCCATTGATTTGTTTGCCGATACCGCCTGATAAACGCGCTAATTTACGCACTTCATCGGCAACCACTGAAAAACCATGTCCCGCATCGCCAGCTCGCGCCGATTGAATTGCAGCATTAAGTGCTAACAGATTGGTTTGATTAGCAATATTGCTCACTTCCAATGCCATGCCACTAAGTTTCTCAGTAAAACCAGACAAACCTTCAATTGAACGTAACAATCTTTCTTTTTCGCCTAGCGAAGCACTTAGAGCTTCAGTAATAGAACTTAATTCAGATTGACTATTTTTTAATAAACTGACAATTCCGCCTTCTGATTCCTGACCGCCTTCGACCGTACCTTGAGACGCAATAATTGCGGCATCAAGACGTTGTGATAGTGCATCAAAACGTTGTGCTAAATTTGCTACCGATTCTTCGGTGTGTACACGAGCCATTTCGATTTGATTCGACCAAATGGGCAATACTTTTTGACATAGCGGTGTCAGTCCAATGATGTTTTGTTCTTGGTTTTCAGTTGCAACAACAGGCTTTTCGAAATTTGCAAGTAAGCGATCAAAACGTTGCACTAAATCAGTAATGCGCGTTTCTATAGCGGTATTTTCATCGAATTTTTCTACATTCTGCTCACCCAAACGATTTGATAACACGCTAAAACGTTGTTCCAAACTTGTAATCAATGTTTGAAAATGAGTGTGTTCTGTTTCAACTTTTTCATTGCGAATACGCGATAAAGTTTCGTTATGTTCTTGCTCTAACATTCTTATTTTTTGCTCATTGTTTTGTTGCGAATCTTCAAGCAAATTTTGCTGAATACGTTGCAACGACATTTGATAACGATTTCGAGTCCAAAAGCACGATGCGATGGTGATAACAATTAAACACGCCGCCATAATCAAACCGTTTATTGCAAAATAGCTTGAAATGGCAAGTGCTAACGAGCCAAATCCACCAGATAGCATTAAAGGGAACGCTAACCCGTAATCATTTTGATAAAGTTTCATCAGTTTTTTCCTAAATTTTTATACTGTTTAGTCATTGACCAACAAGCCAAAATGCTGGATTTGCTTAAAATTATGGCGCAAGAAATCCTTCACAATTACGGTACATTCACCGAGCTTGTGGGTATTTTTAACGCGATATGAAATTATTAAAAAAATTCACGAAATTTTCATATATAAATTATCGTAAACAGTTCATGGCATGAGCATTGACAGGTTATAAAGCAATAGCTATTGTCACTACAGATTGACTTTGCTATCGGCTTAGTTTTGGCGTGCTTTAATTCACTTTTTAGATTTTAAATATTGAGGGACATTTTAATGTCACTTACTTCTAAGCGACACCAAGTAATGCTGGTTATATTACACTTCAAAACTGGGTATAACTTAACGTAAATTAAAATGAAGACGGCTTAACTAATTATTATTGTTGAAAAATCTTAAATAAATAAAAAAGGCGTACAAAAATACCTTTTTGTACACCTTCTTTCGGCACAGGATGCGTTTTTGTTTCAATCAGCTGAATATCCGTTTACATTTCCTTCTTTTGGTATGTCATATTTTTTACAGCACGCACAATGAACGATTTAGGATTTTAAATAAACAGCCGGTTGCACCGCATGTAATTCGTCAGTAACACCATGCAACGATTCGGAATGCCCCACAAAAAAATGTCCACCTGAATTAAGTAATGGCAGTAAACGTGATACGACTTTAGATTTAGTATCCGGATTGAAATAAATCAAAACATTACGCAAAAATATTACATCGAATTGACCAATTTTTGGAGGTGATTCGGTAAGGTTATGCTGCATAAACTGTATGCGTTCACGCAGACGACGTTCAATCAATAGTGTTCCCGTTTGAGAACCTGTGCCTTTAAGACAGTAATTCGATAAATAATGTCGAGGAATTTCTGGTATACGTTCTATAGGATAAAGTCCCATTCGTGCTTTTTCCAAAACGCGACTACTCAAGTCAGAGGCGACAATTTCCCACGGGGCATTTCCCAATAACTCGTCCAATAGCATGGCGATACTGTAAGGCTCTTCGCCGCTCGAACAAGCCGCACTCCAAATACGCAACACTTTTCCTGATTTTGCTGAATGCAAAATATGCTGCCGCAAAAAATCAAAATGTTTAGGTTCACGAAAAAAATGGGTTTCGTTGGTGGTAAGCAAATCCACCGCTACTTGCAATTCTTTTTTGCCATCAATTGCCGTAATCATGCGAAGATACTCGTTGTAACTTGCTAATCCGTAGTGTCGAAGTCGTTTTGCCAAACGGCTCGCCACCAGTGGCTTTTTAGCCGGCGACATACTAATACCCGCAATACGGTAAAGCAAATCACGAATCTTTGTAAATTCGGTTTCTTTCAATACTGCGTCAACGAAAGTGGGTTGATATAGTGCAGGCATTTCAATTTACTCCTAAAATCTTACAAATTCATCTTCATTATGTAACTGTTTAATCATTACAGGTTTTTTAACGGGCGGTTTCACATGTTTGGTTTTAGAACTCGTCAATACTGAACTCGCCGCATCCCCCACCACTGTGAAGAATGTCATAAGTTCTTGCAATTGGTCGGCTTGTGCGCTCATTTCTTCAGATGTTGCCGCTAACTCATCTGATGAACTCGCATTTTGCTGTGTAATTTGATTGAGCTGATTCATCGCAACATTGATTTGTCTTACGCCCGACGATTGCTCTTCAGAAGCTGCTGAAATTTCTTGTACTAAATCGGACGTTTTTTTGATTGATGGGACAATGGTATCCAACAATTTTCCTGCACTTTCCGCCATACTTACGCTGCTTTCAGCAAGTGCGCTGATTTCTTGCGCGGCAATTTGACTACGTTCTGCAAGTTTGCGTACTTCGGCAGCAACGACGGCAAATCCTTTGCCATGTTCACCCGCTCGCGCCGCTTCAATTGCTGCATTTAACGCTAACAAGTTGGTTTGATAAGCAATGTCATCGATGATGCCGATTTTTCCTGCAATACTTTTCATCGCTTCCACAGTTTCATTGACAGCTCCGCCACCTTGCACGGCTTCTTTACTTGCCTGAGTTGCCATCCCGTCGGTAACTTTAGCGTTTTCAGTATTTTGATTGATGGATGCTGACATTTCTTCAACCGCGGCACTGGTTTCTTCAACGCTAGCAGCTTGTTCACTTGTCGCCTGGCTCATACTTTGAGCGGTGGCAGAAACTTGTTCGCTGGCGGAAGCGATATTGGACGTTGCACTGGAAACTTCGCTAATTACCTGTGAAATTTTAGCAACGGTATTGTTTACCGTATCTTTGAAATCTTTGAGTTGTCCTTTGTAATCGCCATTCACAGTTTGAGTTAAATCGCCCTTTTCCATTTCTATGAGTACGGCTATGGCTTCATTTACAGGAAGAACAATGGCATCCAGCATATTATTAACACCACTAATCACTTCACTGTATGCGCCATTGAACTGTTCGGGTTTACCACGTTCGGACAATAAGCCATCTCTGGAAGCAGAAATAAGATGTTGCAGCTCTTTTAGTAAACCTTGCAACGTCATTGCTACATTATTGACCGCTTGTTTCATTTTTTCGTGATCACCCTTGTAGGTTTGGGTAATTAACTCGTCAATGTTGCCGGCGGAAATTTGTGCCAAAATTCGATTTCCTTCGCCAATCGGTAACAGAATGGCATCAAGCATCTCATTTACGCCGCTCACCACTTCACCATACGCGCCTTTGAAGTGTTCCGATTTGCCACGTTCAGACAATTGTCCGTCCCGTGATGCCATCGTGAGTCGTTGCAATTCTTTTTGCAGCCCTTGTAACGTCATTGCCACGTTGTTGACGGCTTGCTTCATTTTTTCGTGATCGCCTTTATAGGTTTGGGTAATTAACTCGTCGATGTTACCGGCAGAGATTTGAGCCAAAATTCGATTCCCTTCCCCAATCGGTAACAGAATGGCATCGAGCATCTCGTTCACATCGCTAATCACTTCACCGTACGCGCCTTTGAATTGTTCCGATTTGCCACGTTCAGAAAGTAGTCCTTCTTTGGACGCGACCGTAAGCCGTTGCAGCTCTTTTTGTAAACTTTGCTGCACTTCAATAACACGCGCTAAACTTTTAGCCACAAGGTCATTATCCGAACGTACATTAACCTTAATTGATAAATTCCCATCCGCAATACTTTGAGCCTCTGTTGCTTGTTGATTTATTGCATCAATGACTAAATTTAGATTATTTTTGATGGTATTAAAGTCACCGTTGTAAGTATCGGTAATTTTGGATGGTACATCCCCTTTGGAGATGCAATCTACATAATTTGCCGCGACATTTAGTGGGTTAATTACGGCATCCAAACAATTATTCACCCCTTCCACGACTTTACGGTAATCCCCTTGATACTGACTGGCATCAGCGCGAGTTGCCAATTTACCGGCAATCGCGGCTTTTTCTAAGTTCGTCGCTTCGGCAACCATACGATTGATAGCATCAATGCAGGTATTGAGGTTATTTTTGATGGTATTAAAGTCACCATTATAAATATCGGTAATTTTGGGTGGTATATCCCCTCTGGAGATGCAATCTACATAATTTGCCGCGACATTTAGTGGGTTAATCACGGCATCCAAACAATTATTCACCCCTTCCACGACTTTACGGTAATCACCTTGATATTGACTGGCATCAGCACGAGTTGACAATTTGCCGGCAATCGCGGCTTTTTCTAAGTTCGTCGCTTCGGAAACCATACGATTGATGGCATCAATACAAGTATTGAGATTATTTTTGATGGTATTAAAGTCACCATTATAAATATCGGTAATCTTAGGGGGCGTATCGCCTTTGGAAATACGTTCGATATAGTTCGTGGCGAGATTAAGTGGCTCAACGAGAGCATCGAGCATCTGATTGATTGAACTACCAAATTGTTGTGCTTCCTTAGTCAACATCGATGTATTGAAACGCTCTTTGGTTTTTCCAGAGATAATGGCTTGAGTAACTCGTTGAATTTCGATAGTTGTTTGTTTTTCTTCCAATTCTTTTGTTTGATTGGAAAATAAATCACTTAGTTTCATTTGTATCTCCTAGCATGGTTTTTAAATCTAAAGTTTAAAAATGTGCAGCTTATGACAATTCCGCCGTTGGATGAGAATGCACCGTCGCTAACGTTGCCATATCATCCATTGACAATACATGCTGAATATTGAGGATGATGACAAACTTGCCATTTATTTTTCCCATACCAGCAATAAAATCTGTGCGAATATCTGTACCAAATGAGGGGGCAGGTTCAATTTCATTCGCGGGTATTTCTAGCACCGCGTTTACAGCATCAACCATTACACCAACGCTGTGTGTTTCAGATTCTGTGGAAACTTCGATAATAATAATGCAATTACGTCGCCCGACTAATGTGGGCGGTTTACCAAAACGCGCACTTAAATCAATGACCGGCACGACCGCCCCACGCAAGTTAATAACGCCTCGGATAAAATCTGGCATACGTGGCACTTCGGTTAGTTGACCATATTGAATGATTTCTTTGATACGAAGAATACTTGTGGCATAGGTCTCGCCGCTTAACATAAAAGTGAGATATTGCTGTTGCTCTTCCATTACTGGCAATGTATTTGCGGCTTGTGTGATTGCACTCATCTTATTCTCCTAAAACCGAACAAATTCAGATTCATTGGGTGTTGCGGCATGCTTTGTTACAGCTATTTTTTTAACAGGAGGGTTATGATGTTTTGCCTTAGACATTACCGATTGCGTACCGGTACCATCAATGGTGAAAAATGCCATAAGTTCTTGCAATTGTTGGGCTTGACCGCTCATTTCTTCTGAGGTTGCCGCTAGTTCTTCCGATGAACTCGCATTTTGCTGCGTAATCTGATTGAGCTGACTCATTGCCACATTGATTTGATGCACACCTGCCGATTGCTCTTCAGAGGCGGCGGTGATTTCTTGCACCAACTCGGATGTTTTCTTAATCGATGGCACGATAGTATCTAACAGTTTGCCAGCACTTTCCGCCATGCCGACGCTGTTTTCAGCGAGTTCACCAATTTCCTTAGCGGCGATTTGACTACGTTCAGCCAGTTTTCGCACTTCAGCTGCTACCACCGCAAAACCTTTACCATGTTCACCAGCGCGGGCGGCTTCAATTGCCGCGTTTAATGCTAATAAGTTTGTTTGGTAAGCAATGTCGTCAATGATACCAATTTTTCCAGCAATACTTTTCATTGCGCCAACCGTTTCATTAACTGCTCCACCGCCTTGCACCGCTTCATCGCTGGCTTGAGTTGCCATACTATCGGTGACTTTAGCATTTTCAGTATTTTGGTTGATAGAAGATGACATTTGTTCAATAGAGGCACTGGTCTCCTCAACTGAAGCGGCTTGCTCGCTAGTTGCCTGACTGATGCTTTGTGCTGTGGCAGAAACTTCTTCACTGGCGGAAGCAATATTAGTTGCTGCGCCTGTTACTTCGCTGATTATTTGCGAGAGTTTTGCATTCGTGTTATTTACGGCATCCTTAAAGTCTTTGAGCTGACCTTTATAATCGCCATCGACCGTGAGGGTAAGATTTCCATGTTCCATTTCCATGAGTACCGCAACCACCTCGTTGACAGGAAGCACAATGCCATCCAACGTATTATTTACACCGTCAACAATTTTACGGTAATCACCTTGATGTTTACTCGCATCGGCGCGAGTTTGTAAACGCCCTTCTGCTGCAGCCACTTCCAACATACTCGCATCAAACACGAGATTTTGAATATTATGTTTAAGCAACATCAACCATTCGTGAATTTGGTCATCATCAGATGCTTTTGTCATTTCTGCACTCATATCGCCATTGGCAATCTTTGTGATGTACGCAATCAGCTCTGACAACCAAGCATGAACGCCATTTACAGACTGTTTCATTTTTTCATGGTCGCCTTTACAAGCAATTTCTACTTTTTGACGCAAGTTACCGCCGCTAATCAATGTCAAAATGCGATTGCCTTCGCCAATGGGTAACAAAATCGCATCGAGCATTTCGTTCACACCGCTGACGACTTCGGCATACGCGCCTTTGAATTGTTCAGGTTTTCCGCGTTCTGATAATTGTCCGTCTCGTGATGCAATCGTGAGCCGTTGTAATTCTTTTTGCAGTCCTTGTAACGTCGTCGCTACTTCATTGACGGCTTGCTTCATTTTTTCATGATCACCTTTATAGGTTTGAGCAATTAACTCATCAATTTTGCCACTAGAAATTTGTGCCAAAATACGATTACCCTCGCCAATAGGTAACAAAATTGCATCAAGCATTTCGTTCACACCACTAATAACCTCAGCATACGAGCCTTTAAATTGTTCAGGTTTCCCGCGTTCTGATAATTGTCCGTCTCGTGATGCAATCGTAAGTCGTTGTAATTCTTTTTGTAATGCTTGCTGCACATCAATAATCCGAATCAAGCTCTTAGCTGCGATGTCGTTTTCAGAACGCACATCAACTCTAACCGACAAGTCACCATCGGCGATGTGTTGAGCGGCTGTTGCTTGCTGATTTATGGCATCGATAACTAGATTGAGATTATTTTTGATCGTATTGAAATCACCGTTGTAATTATCCGTAATTTTCGGTGGCGTATCGCCTTTGGAAATACGCTCAACATAATTTGAGGTCACATTGAGAGGCTGAGTGATGGCATCTAACATTTGATTGATTAAATTGCCAGACTGCTGCATTTCGCCTGTCAAAATAGAGATGTTGATACGTTCATTAACTTTCCCATAAGTAATTGCTTGAGCAACTCGTTGGATTTCAAGAAAGTTTTTGTTTTCAGCCAATTGTTGACTTGGATTGGAAAATAAATTACTTAGTTTCATTTGAATCTCCTTAAACTGTGGTTGTTTAAATCTATTGAAAAACGCTAACTCGACTAACAATCTTTATTCAATGTTTAGAACCGTTCAAATTCAGCTTCATTAGGCAATTGTTTTGTCACTGTTATTTTTTTAACGGGCGGTTTAAAACGCTTGTTTGCTGACATCGTATTTGCAACATTACCCACAATGAAAAATGCCATAAGTTCTTGCAACTGCTGGGCTTGACCGCTCATTTCTTCTGAAGTTGCCGCTAACTCTTCTGATGAGGCGGCGTTTTGTTGGGTAACTTGATTAAGCTGATTGACGGCGACATTGATTTGATTCACGCCTGTGGATTGTTCTTCAGATGCGGCAGTAATTTCTTGAACTAAATCTGATGTTTTTTTAATGGCAGGTACAATCGTATCAAGCAATTTGCCAGCACTTTCAGCCCTATTAACACTGCTTTCTGCAAGTTCACCAATTTCTTTTGCCGCGATTTGACTGCGTTCAGCCAGTTTGCGTACTTCCGCTGCCACAACTGCAAACCCTCTTCCATGTTCACCGGCTCTAGCAGCTTCAATGGCGGCGTTTAAAGCAAGTAAATTCGTTTGGTATGCAATATCATCGATAATGCCAATTTTTCCAGCGATGCTTTTCATCGCGCTAACGGTTCCTTTAACGGCTTCACCGCCTTGTACTGCTTCGTTACTGGCTTGTGTTGCCATCCCATCGGTAACTTTAGCATTTTCAGTGTTTTGGTTAATAGATGCGGACATTTGTTCAATGGCGGCACTCGTTTCTTCAACTGAAGCGGCTTGCTCACTGGTGGCCTGGCTCATGCTTTGAGCTGTGGCAGAGACTTGTTCACTAGCGGATGCAATGTTAGTGGCGGCACTATTAACGTCACTAATAATTTGAGAGAGTTTCTCTACCATCCCTTTAATTGCTGCTAGCATGCTACTGTTATCACCTTGTTTGATTTCAACATTGACAGTCATGTCACCTGCCGCAATTTTTCTCACTACTTCCGCTGCATAGACAGGCTCGCCTCCCAATTGCTGCACCAAATTTCGAACAATTAGCCAACCCATGATAAAGATTGTCACCAACACCAAAAAAGCGATGATTATAGAGAGAGTGATGGCATTGCTTTTTACTTCTATAGCTTCGTCTGACGCTTTTTTTGCAAGCTGTACGTTATAATCGAAATCGTCGTTAATTATTCCCGCAATTTTTTCCGATAAATCGATGGTTACAGCCATCATATCGCGTGCTTTCTCCGTGTGATTCGCCCTAGATTCCATTAAAATTGGCTCAAGCATCGCATCGAATTTCTCGAAATTTTTTCCTACCTCTTCGATATAGCCTTTGTCCTTATCGTCTGAAGCACAAGAAATGTTATTGCATCCATTTGTCAAGTATTTTTTAACATTCTCGAACACATTTTGGCGGTTATTTTTCAGAGTATTTTCGATTTCCAGCATTTTTGAGCTGTCAGTGTTTAAAATATGACGATTCATCTGGATACGAACACGCAAATAGTTTTTGCGTAAATCATCCATCAGCACCAAACTGGGTACTGTGTTGATGTTAGCGTAGTTAGCAGATTCATAAATTTTGTTCATCTTCTGATAACTTAGTCCAGCTAAACTAAGGATGCCAATCAATGCAATGGCTATCAATAGATATAATCTTTGGGCGACTGTCATTTTCTAAATCCTCTCTAAAAATTGATACAGTTTCTTTACATAGGAAAGCGGCCGTTCATGCTTTTATATCACTCAACTATTTTGATGCGACAACAACTGTCGTTCCACCTTCGTCTTTTTCGTGTTCAATCTGATTCATTAACCCTGGCACATCAACAATCATTGCGACCTCACCGCTGCCCAAAATGGTAAATCCACCGATGCTCTTTTCACTTTTAAACAATTTCCCCAACGGCTTAATAACCGTTTGGAATTCGCCCATCAACTTGTCAACTACCAAACCGGCTTTATGCTCACCATAGCGAACAATAACGACATTCTCACGTTGCACAACATCATCACCTTCGGTATCAAAATAGTCTCGTAACCGACGATAAGGTAATACTTCTCCGCGCAAATTGAGATATTGTCCATCTCCCTCATCACCAGTCCACGCCTTTAACTCAATACATTCGACTACCATATCCAATGGAACAACAAAGATAGAGTTACCCACGCCCACCATAAAACCGTCGATAATGGCTAATGTTAGCGGTAAACGAATACGAATAGTGCTGCCTTGACCTTCAACACTGTCTAAATCGACGGTGCCGCGCAGGGCTTGGATGTTTCGGCGCACCACATCCATACCCACGCCGCGTCCAGATAAATTACTGACCACATCCGCAGTAGAAAATCCTGCTTCAAAAATAAGGTTATAAACTTCTTTGTCAGTTAAATTTGCACCTTCGGCAACTAATCCGCGCTCGATAGCTTTACTCATAATTTTTTCTTTGTTCAAGCCGCCACCATCATCGCTCACTTCAATTACAATGCTACCTGCATCATGATAAGCATTGAGTTTAAGAGAACCTTTAACGGGTTTACCACGCGCAATACGCACCTCGGCGGGTTCGATACCGTGATCCATTGAGTTACGCACGAGATGAGTAAGGGGGTCGCCGATTTTTTCCACGACTGTTTTATCGAGTTCAGTTTCTGCACCACTGATAATTAAATCAATGTCTTTGCCTAATTCTTTGCTCACATCACGCACCACTCGTTGAAAACGATTGAACGTGCCGCCGATTTGCACCATGCGTAACGCGAGAGCAGAATCGCGTACTTCTTCGACCAATCGTGAAAGGGTTGCAGTGGATTCAATCAAGTCCGCCATATTGGCACGTCGCGCAATCAAGTTCGTTCCTGCGCCGGCGATAATGAGTTCCCCCACCAAATTGATAAGTTCATCGAGTTTTTCAGCATCGACACGAATCAAGTTGGCTTCAGTTTTTTTGTTTTCTTTAACTTGTTTTTGTTTTTCCAGTGCCGCATCCACCACGGGTGGACTAACAACCTTTTGCTCAAGCAAAACTTCGCCGATAAGTTTTGGCGATTCATTGGAATTTTCTGATTGAAGATTGAGTATTGCATCTAATTCTTTTGGCGTTAAAGAACCACACTTAATAAGAATTTCGCCTAAACGCATTTCTTGTTCAGGTAATTCCAAAATCATTCGTTCGTATTCGGAGACTTTACTATGTGGTGGAAGGATATGAATTTCACAGTCGTCATGAACAAAATTGAAAACATTTTCAATGGTGATTTTGTCGGCATCACTGTCAAAGCTAATTTCAAATCCTAAATAACAGGATTCAGGATCCATTTCATCAACCGATGGAATGCTATCCATGACCGTTACCAGCTTTACAATTTTCCCCAATGTAGTCAAACAGCGCACAAAAGAAAAAGGATCCATGCCGTTTCTAAAAACCTCTAATCCAAAGCGCAAAGATAAATGCCAATAATCGGTACTTACTTCATCGCTCTGCACCGCTTTTTCTGTTTTGGTTTCTTGAATAACAGGTGTTTTATCTGAATCATTGGCGTGCGTTACGATTGCACCACTTAAATAAGTTTGTAATTGAGCGACTAAACTTTTACTGCAAGACTTAATTTCGTCAGCGGGATGAACGCCTTCTACAACATGATCAATCAATTTACCTAAATGATCATGAACTTCGATGAATAACGTTATTAAGTCGGAATTTATAAGAATTTCTCCGCTACGCACCCTATCTAAAACACTTTCTGCAACATGCGTGAATGCCACAATAGGCTCAAGACCAAACAATCCAGCAGAACCTTTGATAGTATGTGCAGCTCGAAAAATAGCATTGATAATTTCAGGGTCTTCGGGATCATGTTCTACCACTAACAAGGCTTCTTCCATTTGTTCGAGTAATTCTTTGCACTCAACAACAAAAGTTTGTAAATATTCGTCTGGAATCATATTAAGTCACCTTCAAGAGTTTATGAACAATCAGCAACTATTCGCCGAAAAAACCAGTCAAACTGGATAAATCCAAAAGTTCCACAATTACCGGACTTTGATTGGTAATTCGAAAACTTTTATTCAAAGCTGTCGCGCCTTGCTTTGCCATAATCAGTAGTTGTAATCCAGCACCATCAAATTCACTTACTTCAGATAAATCCAACGTCAACACGTCATTTGTCAACAAACCGCCCAGAAACTTATCTTTCAATTCCATAACGGTATAAATGGTTAATTCACCTTCTATTGCAATAAGACCATCCTGCTGCTTCTTTTTGCTTGCCATAAATTACTCCCCTCAATTTTTATGCTTGGATAAGCTGTGAAACTGCCGCGAGTAAATGAGGCGGTTGAAACGGTTTTACTATCCAAGCCTTCACGCCAGCCGCTTTACCTTCATTCATTTTCGATTCTTGCGTTTCGGTAGTTAGCATGATGATTGGCGTAAATTTGTAAGTGGGCAATTGCTTTGCCTTTTTAACAAACGTAAGACCATCCATATTAGGCATATTTACATCGCTAATAATTAAATGAATTTTGCCTCCATCTAATTTAGTCAACGCATCCTGTCCATCACACGCCAAAATAACATCGTATCCTTCGCGTGTGAGAGCCGTTTTCATGACTTGTCTAACCGAAGCCGAATCTTCCACAAACAGAATTGTTTTTGCCATGTCTAATTCCTCAAAAAAATGTAATGCTGGTTTCGTTGGTACTAATACTGGTCTTCTCGCCTTTATGTGCGGCAAGCTGTTCTTCCATTGTGTAAGTTTGCGTTAATTCTTCTAACCATTTCTCCACGTTCACGGGGTTACTATTTTCTTCGTCGAGTTCATTTAAATGGTTTTCAAGCTTGTTCAAATCATTGCAGACCAATGCCAAAATTTGACTAACCCGATCTTGAAACTGTAAATCAACAAACACCTCAGAGATTTCAAGATTTATGGCATTATTTTCAGTACGCAATAACTCCGCAGAATCTGTTAATCCAGCGGCCGCACGAGCGAAGTGTCCCAATACGGAATCAATAATATGTTCTGCTTTGTTTAAGGTATTTTTATCTTGCTGGGCGAATTTATGAGAAATGACTAGCGTATCTTCGATGGCTTCATTGACAGAATCGATTGTTTCATTGATTTGCTTACCGATACCACCTGATAAACGCGCTAATTTGCGTACTTCGTCGGCAACAACTGAAAAGCCATGTCCAGCATCGCCAGCGCGTGCTGATTGAATGGCTGCGTTTAGAGCAAGTAGATTTGTTTGATTGGCAATGCTGCTAACTTCTGATGCCATTTGACTGAGTTTATTAGTAAAGCTCGATAAGGCTTCGATTGAATGTAACAGTTTTTCTTTATCTTCTAACGAGGCACTGAGAGCTTGGGTGATAGAACCTAATTCCAATTGACTATTTTGTAGCAATTCAACGATTCCACCATGATGAGATTGATCGCCTTCTACAGTGCTTTGAGACGCGACAATAGCAGCATCAAGACGTTGTGATAACGCATCGAAACGTTGTGCTAAATTTGCTACCGATTCTTCGGTATGTCCTCGCGCCATTTCAATTTGATTTGCCCAAATAGGTAAAACTTTTTGACATAACGGCACTAAGCCAACGGGACAAGATTGTTGCTGCTCAGAATTTTCTGTTTGTTGATCAAGATAATCAATTAACGCATCAAAACGTTGCGACAAATCAGCAATGCGTGCTTCGATAGAAGATTGTGTAATTTTGCAGGGCGTTATATTTTGTTCATCTTGCCCACTAAAACGATTCAATAACGCCTCGAAACGTTGCTCCAAATTCATTATTAGCGTGTTGATACGATTTCGTTCTATTTCAACTTTTTCAACGCAAACACGAGAAATTGTTTCGTCATGTTCTTGCTGCAAGAGTTGAATTTTTTGCTCATTTTCTTGTTGAGAACATTCAAGTAAACCTTGTTGAATAGATTGTAACGACATCTGATAGCGGTTTCGTCCCCAAAAATTTAGAGCGATAGTCATAACAATCAAAACCGCAGCCATCACCAAACCACTCACTGCAAAACGGCTCACCACTGCAAGACCTAACGCACCAAACCCGCTGGACAACAATAAGGGAAATGCCATCCCATAATCATTTTGATAAAACTTAATCAGTTCTTTCATGTCGCAATATCCCTGTAAGCTACAAATTCATACACCAACAAAACAAGCTTGGTGGCATTCTATTCAGAGTGTTAAGGGTAAACCACCAAGCCACACTTGGAGTTTTCCCTGTGAGCTAGGTATACATTAAAGTGAATTACGATGAATAATTCCCAACTGATTGTTAATATTAAAAAATAATAGAATAAAAAAAGGCGTACAAAAAATTCTTTTGTACGCCTTTTTCGAATAACGCGGTAATTACGTTACTTAATCACAGCTCCTACAAATCCAACTTGTCGCCATGCGTCATAAAGTACAATTGCCACGGTATTCGACAAATTCAAACTACGACTTTCTGCTTGCATTGGTAAATACAAACAATTTTCGCCAATATCTTGCAATACATTTGCAGGCAAACCGCGTGTTTCAGGGCCAAACAAAAATGTGTCGCCTTCTTGAAATTCCACTGAACTGTAAGCGGTTTTTCCTTTTGTAGTCATGGCAAAAATGCGTGAAGGTTGCACTTTCGTCAAAAAATCGGACAACGATTCATGGACTTGAACAGCAACCCACTCATGATAATCCAAACCAGCACGGCGCAATTTCTTATCATCCAACTCAAACCCTAACGGTTTAATTAAGTGCAATTGCATCCCTGCATTTGCACATAATCGAATGATATTGCCCGTATTAGCAGGAATTTCCGGCTCAAAAAGAACAATGTGAAACATATTAGAAATTATTGTCGATATTCACAGGCGTTAATTTCCAAATGTCATTATTGTAATCTGTAATTGTGCGATCTGTTGAAAATTTACCACTCGCCGCACAATTAAGAATACTCATTTTTGTCCAACGGTCTTTATCCTGATACGCTTCATCCACGCGACGTTGTGCATCGACAAAACTACGGAAGTCTGCAATGGTTTTCCACTGATCATTCCCGCTTTTAATCGAATTGATAATATCGTCAAAAATACCTGGCTCAAATTGATTGAAATGTCCACATTCCAACAAGTTCATAGTACGGCGTAAATCCTCATCCGCGTCAATGTAGGCTTGTGGATTGTAATTATTGTTCAACGCTTGAACTTCTTCTTCGGTTAAACCAAACAAGAAGAAATTATCATCGCCAACTTCTTCGCGGATTTCAATATTTGCGCCGTCTAACGTACCGATAGTCAAAGAGCCATTCATCATGAATTTCATGTTGCCCGTACCAGAGGCTTCTTTACCGGCTGTTGAGATTTGTTCAGATAAATCGGCACCTGGACAGATTTTTTCCATCGCCGAAACGCGATAATTTGGCAAAAATACCAATTTCAATTTACCGCCGACATCAGGATCGTTATTGATGACATGACCGACGTTGTTAATCAATTTGATAATGCGTTTTGCCATGTAATAACCAGGCGCAGCTTTACCACCAATTAACACACAACGGTCTACCCAATTTACTGTATCGCCACGTTTAATACGGTCGTACAAATGAATAACATGCAACACGTTTAACAATTGACGTTTATATTCATGAATCCGTTTGACTTGTACGTCAAAAATCGCGTTTACGTTGAAATCAACATCATGTTCTTGTTTTTTGTAATCAATCAGTTTTTGTTTAGCATTTTGTTTTAATGCTGACCATTTAGCACGGAATTTTGGATCGTCTGCATACGGTACGAGCAACTGTAATTGCGATAAATCCGTAATCCAGCCTTCACCAATGGTTTCAGTAATCAATGCTGCGAGTTCAGGATTGCACGCGGCAAGCCAACGACGTGGTGTGACACCATTCGTTTTGTTATTGAATTTTTGCGGCCATAATTCGTAGAAATCATGGAATAGACCTTGTTGCAATAATTTCGAATGTAATTCGGCGACACCATTGACAGAATAACTGCCGACAATCGCTAAATACGCCATGCGTACATATTGTCCACCGCTACTTTCTTCAATAATTGACATCCGTGTTAAACGGTCTCTGTCACCTGGCCAACGAGATGAAACTTGCGCCATAAAGTGCATGTTGATTTCAAAAATAATTTCCATCAAACGCGGCAATAATTCTTTAAATAAACCGACTGACCAACGTTCTAAGGCTTCGGGTAATAACGTGTGATTGGTGTACGCCATGGTATTACTGGTAATTGTCCACGCTTCATTCCATGGCAAACCATAAACATCGATTAACAAACGCATTAACTCTGCAACCGAAATACTTGGATGAGTGTCATTGAGCTGGAAACAATTTTTAGACGAAAATTCTTTGAAATTATTACCGTGTCGTCCCACCCATGTTGCAATTACATCTTGTAAACTCGCCGAAGCAAGTAAATATTGTTGACGCAGACGTAAGGCTTTGCCGTTTTCATTCGCATCATTTGGGTAAAGCACCATCGTAATATTTTCAGCCGTATTTTTTGATGCAACCGATTCTGCATAATCCCCCGCGTTGAATTCTTGTAAATCAAATTCTTCGGTTGCGGTTGCTTTCCATAAACGTAATGTATTAACAGTACCGTTTTGATAACCCGGAACAGGCGTATCAAAAGGAACCGCAAGAATATCGTGCGTATCAACCCAATAAACGCGACGATGTCCTTTTTCGTCTTCGCGTATTTCTGTGCGTCCGCCAAATTTCACTCGTTGCACATATTCAGCGCGTTCGATTTCCCACACATTACCGTTACGCAACCAATGATCAGGTTTTTCAACTTGTTCACCATTAACAATAGCCTGAGTAAACATACCGTATTCGTAACGTAATCCGTAACCGGTAACAGGTAATTTCAACGTCGCACAACTATCAATAAAACAAGCCGCCAAACGTCCTAAACCACCATTTCCTAAACCTGCATCGGGTTCACTTTCCACTAATTCTTCGAGGTCTAATCCCAAATCGTACATGGCATTTGCCACCACTTTATCGAGATCTAAATTTAACATGGCGTTACTTAACGCACGTCCCATCAAAAATTCCATCGACAAATAAGACGCACGGCGGCAATCCTGATCTTTGTATGTTGTATAAGTACGTTTCCAACGTTCGACGAGACGATCACTAATTGAAAGTGATAACGCTTCATAGGCATAATGCGGTGAACGGCAACTCGCATCACGACCTAAACGATGCCCGTAATAACGTTTAAAATCGTTTTCGATATGTGTCTCATCCATGCCCAAATCAGGCAAAGTGGTAATGGTTGCGCTTGGTTTACTGGTTTTAAAAATTCTAAATGGCATGATAATTTTACCGCCGGATTAAGTTTATAAGATTAGTGTTTAATAATAGCTGAATATTTTAGTCTAAGAACCAAATATTGCCAGTGTCTGAGTATAACTGTTATTGATGACAATATGCCTTCGATTTATCGGAATACGATTAGAATATTGTACTATTTTTACGGTTTTTTATATTTCACGGAACTTTTCATGTCATTTAATGCAGCTATACTTTTTGAACCGGATGCTTATTTATTATCCGAACCTAAATTGATGGGACGACAGGCGGCTGGCAATAGTTTTTTACGCGCCGCCGTTTCAGGACGTAACGAACAAGCTCTTTATGCGTATACTCCACATCAAAAATCCGCCGCTATTTTTACAAATTTAGTGCAATCCATTGACCCCAAAGCAACCACGCAATGGATTCCTGCCGACAGATTAGATTTACTTCATGAAATTGGTACGCTCTACTTACCTGGACCTGGGTTAGATGTGGCATCAAAATTACGTTTACGCGCCGGAAATGCTACATATTCATTAGTGGGCGTAACACACACGACGGCTTCGCATCGCGCAATGGATGCCATTACCGGATTGTTAGCCGCGCCGGTTATGCCATGGGATGCGTTGATTTGCACATCTACAGCCGTATTGGAAACGGTTAAAGTATTATTGAATGCCGAAATTGAAGCGTTACGCTGGCGATTTGGCACACAAATTCAAATTACGCTGCCGCAATTGCCCGTTATTCCATTGGGCATTCATTGTGACGATTTTGATTTTAATGCTGATGATCGTGCAAAGGCGCGGGCAGCATTATCGATTGATGAAGACGAAATGGTTTTAGTATTTGTTGGTCGTTTGTCCTTTCATGCCAAAGCGCATCCGCATGCGATGTATCTCGCTGCACAAGAAGTAGCTAAACAAACAGGTAAAAAAATCACGTTATTACAATGCGGTTGGTTTGGCAATGATGCAATTAAAGCTAGTTTTACCGACGGTGCCGCGCAATTTTGTCCTGATGTGCGGGCGTTATTTATTGACGGACGTGAACCTGAATTGGCACGACACAGTTGGGCGAGTGCTGATATTTTTATTTCGTTGTCTGACAATATTCAAGAAACGTTTGGGATTACCCCCATTGAAGCAATGGCAGCGGGATTGCCAGTTGTGGTCAGTGATTGGAATGGTTATAAAGATACGGTGCGTGATGGCATAGATGGTTTTCGCATTCCAACGTGGATGCCGCCTCCAAATTTAGGTGATAATTTCGCTAAAACCCATGAAGCGGGAACGCTGAGTTACGACGTTTATTGTGGATTAAGTTGCCAAACTATTTCAGTATCCATGTCTATCCTGGTCGAAAAATTAACTACCTTGGTCAAAAATTTCGACTTGCGGCAAGAAATGGGTAAGTCTGGTAAAGAACGAGCGCGAACTCAATTCGATTGGCGCGTTATTTATACGCAATACCAAACGCTTTACGCGCAATTGCATACGTTGCGACATTCGGCACCGCCTCAATTACACTCTTCACCGCGTGTAGCCGCAAACCGTCTTGATCCATTTTACAGTTTCAGACATTATCCAACAGCGTTAATTCAACCCGAAACGCGTGTTTTTCTACAGGCCAATAAGACAACAAATTATTCTGCGTTAATTAAAAATCCATTGTTTAATTATGCCACGCAAGTTTTACCTAGTGAGATGATTGTGAAACAAATTTTAGCAAATTTAACGACAGAATTAAGCATTAACGATCTTTCGCAACAAAGTGGCATTACGTTAGGTGACACCGTGTTAGCCGTTGCGGTACTGGCAAAAATGGATTTTGTGCGTTTGGTATAAAATATAAAAAACCGTCGTTAAGACGGTTTTTTCGTTAGATTTGTTTTCGGGGTTGTTTAATCGTCACAATACATTCACCTGTTTGTACCGCCTGCCTCCGCTCATCACGTTTAGCAAGTAAATCAGCGAGCGTAATATTCGACAAATAATCTTGAATATGCTCACTTAACCCCGTCCATAAATCATGCGTTAAACAGACACTATCGTGTTGGCAATTCGCTTCACCCCCACATTTTGTCGAATCAATGGGTTCATTTACAGCTTCAATAATGTCTGCGATGCTGATTTGTTTAGGCGATTGGCTTAATTGATAACCGCCGCCTGGCCCTCGCACGCCTTGTACAATGCCTGCTTTTCGCAAGCGTGCAAACAATTGTTCCAAATACGATAACGAAATTGTTTGGCGTGCCGCAATTTCGGTAAGTGTGACGGGTTTTTCTTGACTATGACAAGCTAAATCCAACATCGCCGTTACGGCATAGCGACCTTTAGTAGTTAAACGCACGAGCAATCCTATTGACTAAGAATAAAGGAAAATGGTTTAACTATACTTAACCAAGCAAAATAGTCAACTATCAAACATTTTTCTATACATCAATGCCATTCAATTGATATTTTTTCACGCGATAACGCAGCGTCTCGCGTGTTGTACCTAATGCGCGTGCCGCCGCCATTAAATTATTATCTGCACGATCCAAAGCGGTTTTAATAATATACTTGTCCATATCATCTAACGCCATACTGCCATCTAAGGGTAAATGCAAATGCGTTGTATCGACCGTCACTAAATTTTCGGCAGGCTTACCGAGTTGCAACCACTGCACCGGAAATTCCGCCCCATCTGCAAATAACACACATCGCTCAATCACATTTCGCAGTTCGCGTACATTGCCGCGCCAATCATGGGCTTTGAGTTGTTGCCACGCTTCGGAAGAAATATTTTTAACGTGTCGCCCGGCTTTTGCATTGTATTCGGCGACAAATAACGGCACAAGTTCATCCAAATCATCCACGGCTTCGCGCAACGGTGGTAAATTCACACGAAATACATTTAACCGATGATATAAATCCGCGCGAAATGTTCCCGCTTGCGCCATACTTTCTAAGTCTCGATTACTTGCGGCGATAATTTGTACATCGACACCAATTTCTTTTTCACTGCCTAACCGCCGAACTTTATGGTCTTCAATAACTTTCAAGAGTTTTGCTTGTAATTCCAACGGCATTTCGCCAAGTTCATCCATAAATAACGTGCCACCATCGGCTTGTTCTAATAAACCGCGATGCCTTCCGGTTGCGCCTGTAAACGCACCGGCTTCGTGTCCGAATAATTCAGATTCCAATAATTCACGCGGCAATGCGGCACAATTGACTTCAATCATCGGTTGCGCGGCGCGTGAACCGCCATAATGTAAAATACGCGCAATCAAACCTTTACCCGTCCCCGTTTCCCCACCAATAATTAACGCGCTAAACGGAACTTGGGTAAGTTTACCTAATAATTGCCGCACTGCGTGGGCTTGCGAACTGTGTCCAACAAAGGCTTCCGGTGAATAACGTCGATGTCCTTGTTTAGTTTGATCGATAACGCGCCGCCGCATTCCCGCACTGCGTGTTGCACTGGTAATCAGCAAATCTAAGCGATCCAAATCACACGGTTTTTCTAAAAAATCGTATGCGCCTAAACGTAACGCTCGCACCGAATCTGGCACGCTACCGTAGCCAGTCAAAAATAACCATTCGGCAATACTGACCTGTTTTTTCATTTTTTCCATAAAATCAAGCGCGTTCCCATCAGGTAAGTTCATATCCGATAAAATTAACAATGGTTCAATCGCTTTCGACATTAAAAGTTCTTTTGCCTCATTTAACGTTGTTGTCAGTATAACTTCCCAGCCCATTTGCCGATAATGGCGCGAAAGTTCAGAGCCGAGCAGTTTTTCATCTTCAATAATTAACAGTGTTTTAATCATTACGTTGTTTTAGTAAGTTGCAGTTATTAGGATTGTATTTTTTGTTACACTAACACGCAATGCAGTATCACAGCCTTTAAACCTTAAAAAAGTACGATTAAAACAGGGGAAAAACTTATGACAACTTCCGCGCAATTATTTAACCAAGCCAAAAACGTTATCGCCGGCGGCGTGAATTCACCAGTGCGTTCATTTAATGGCGTTGGCGGCACACCAATTTTTATTGACCATGCCGCTGGCGCGTATATTTACGATTGCGAAGGTAATCAATATGTCGATTATGTGGGTTCGTGGGGACCGATGATTTTAGGTCACGCGCATCCGGCGGTGATTGATGCGGTTAAAACAACGGCTGAAAAAGGGTTAAGTTTTGGTGCGCCAACGGAAATTGAAACGCTGATGGCGCAACGGGTTTGCGAACTTGTGCCATCGATTGAACTCGTCCGCATGGTCAGTTCTGGCACTGAAGCGACCATGAGCGCAATTCGTTTGGCGAAAGGTTATACCGGACGCAATAAAATTGTGAAATTTGAAGGCTGTTATCACGGTCATTCCGATGCGCTGCTTGTTAAAGCTGGTTCGGGCGCATTAACGTTTGGTGTGCCAAGTTCGTCTGGTGTGTCAGAAGCCGTGGCTGTTGATACGTTGACGTTACCGTATAACGATGCCAATGCCGTGCGTGAATTATTTAAACAACTTGGTGAGCAAATCGCCTGCATTATTGTCGAACCGGTTGCTGGAAATATGAATTGCGTGCCGCCAGTCGAAGATTTTTTAGAAACATTGCGTGATGTGTGTGATGAACATGGCAGTGTGTTAATTTTTGATGAAGTGATGACTGGTTTTCGCGTTAGTTTGCAAGGCGCACAAGGTTATTACAACATCACCCCCGATTTGACCACATTAGGCAAAGTCATTGGTGGCGGCATGCCGGTTGGGGCGTTTGGTGGAAAACGTGAAATCATGGAATGCCTCGCGCCACTGGGTTCGGTTTATCAAGCAGGAACATTGTCCGGTAATCCGGTTGCGATGGCAGCGGGATTGAAAACGTTGGAATTGATTGCTGCGCCAAATTTTCATACCGATTTGACCGCTAAAACGACACGCTTAACAGAAGGATTGAAAGCTGTCGCCGGGCAAGCCGGAGTGCCATTAACGACTAATCAAGTCGGCGGAATGTTTGGTTTGTTTTTCACCGAAGACAAAAATATCACCACTTTCGCGCAAGTGATGGCGTGTGACCAAGCCTATTTCAAACGCTTTTTCCACGCGATGTTAGAACAAGGCGTGTATCTTGCGCCGTCTGCATTTGAAGCCGGTTTTGTGTCGGCGGCACACGATGACGAAGCCTTGAATAAAACGTTATCTGCGGCGGAAATTGTGTTTCGGCGGTTGTCGTGAATTCATCCAGTGAAATTCGTTGGGACAAAGCCCCGTGCCGATTTTGTGGCACGGGTTGTGGCGTTTTAGTCGGCACAAAAGATGGGCGCGTTGTTGCCACAAAAGGCGATATTGAAGCCGAGGTGAACAAAGGTTTGACCTGTACGTTGGGTGATTCACTCTCGAAAATTATGTATGGCGACGACCGGTTGACGACTCCGCTATTGCGAATGAAAGATGGACAATACGACAAAAACGGCGAATTTAGCTCGATTAGTTGGGACGATGCGTTTGCCATCATGGCAGAGAAATGGAAACACGCGCTGCAAACCAAAGGCGCAAGTTCTGTCGGCATGTTTGGATCGGGGCAATGGACGATTTGGGAAGGTTACGCCGCCGTAAAATTGCTCAAAGCCGGTTTTCGTTCTAACAATTTAGACCCGAATTCGCGCCATTGCATGGCATCGGCGGTCGCAGGTTTTATGCGGACATTTGGCAGCGATGAACCGATGGGGTGTTACGACGACATTGAACACGCCGATGCGTTTGTTTTGTGGGGCGCGAATATGGCGGAAATGCACCCAATTTTGTGGTCACGCATTACCGCTAAACGCTTGAGTCATCCGCACGTCAAAGTCGCCGTAATGTCCACTTATGAAAATAAAAATTTTGAGTTAGCCGACATTAAATTGGTTTTCAAACCACAAAGTGATTTGGCGATTCTAAATTACATTGCCCATTACATCATTGAAAATGGCAAGGTTAATCAGGATTTCATTGCCAAACACGTCAATTTTCAACAAGGCAATACCGATATTGGTTACGGATTACGTCCAACGCATCCGCTTGAACAAGCTGCACAAAATGCGAATAGTGCCAATGATTCCACAACCATTGATTTTGAAACGTACAAAAAATTTGTTTCAGATTATACGTTAGAAAAGGCGCATGAAATTTCCGGCGTTCCTAAAGCAGAATTACAAGCCTTAGCGGCGTTATATGCCGACCAAAATTGTAAAGTTACGTCGTTTTGGACGATGGGGTTAAACCAGCATACGCGCGGCACTTGGGCGAATAATCTGATTTATAACCTGCATTTACTCACAGGCAAAATTGCTCAAGCCGGAAATAGTCCGTTTTCGCTTACGGGACAACCTTCGGCGTGCGGGACAGCGCGAGAAGTTGGTACATTTTCACACCGCTTACCCGCCGATATGCTGGTAACAAAAAAAGAACACCGTGATATTGCCGAAGCGATTTGGCAACTTCCTGAAGGTACGATTCCTGACAAAGTGGGTTATCACGCCGTCGAACAAAATCGAATGCTCAAAGATGGCAAACTCAATGTTTATTGGGTGATGTGCAATAACAACGTGCAGGCGGCGGCGAATTCGAACGACGAAACGTATCCGGCTTATCGCAATCCTGAAAATTTTATTATTGTTTCAGACCCGTATCCGACCGTGACAACGCGCGAAGCGGATTTGATTTTGCCGACCGCGATGTGGGTCGAAAAAGAAGGTGCGTATGGCAATGCAGAACGGCGCACGCAATTTTGGCGACAACAAGTCAAACCGCCTGCGGGTGCAAAATCGGATTTATGGCAAATCGTGGAATTTTCTAAACGCTTCAAAATTAGCGACGTGTGGTCAGACGAGCTAATTGCGAAAAAACCGGATTATCGTGATAAAACACTTTACGAAGTGTTATTTGCTAATGGCGAAGTCGATAAATTTTTGTTAAGTGAAATGGCGCAGGGTTTTGATAATGATGACGCGCACGATTTTGGATTTTATATTCAAAAAGGGTTGTTTGAAGAATACGCGCGTTTTGGTCGTGGGCGCGGTTACGATTTAGCGGCGTTTGATATTTATCATCAAGTTCGTGGTTTGCGATGGCCGGTGGTAAATGGCAAAGAAACGTTGTGGCGATTTCGTGCGGATTCTGACCCGTATGTGAAACTCGATAACGATTTGGCATTTTATGGAAAACCTGATGGCAAAGCGGTTATTTTTGCGTTGCCATACGAAGAGCCGCCCGAAATACCGGATGATGAATTTGATTTGTGGTTGTCTACGGGGCGCGTATCAGAACATTGGCATTCGGGTTCGATGACGCAGCGCGTGCCAACATTACATCATGCGATGCCTGAAGCGTTAGTGTTTATGCACCCTGACGATGCAAAACAACGTGGTTTGCAAAATGGTGGGATGGCAAGAATCAGTTCGCGACGCGGAACGATTGTGGCGCAAGTTGAAACGCAGGGGCGTAATCGTCCACCGCAAGGTTTGGTTTTTATTCCGTGGTTTGATGCGAATCGATTGGTCAATCAATTAACCTTAGATGCTACTTGCCCTATTTCTAAAGAAACGGATTACAAGAAATGTGCGGTGCGGGTTGAGTTGGTGGGATAAATCTAAGGGTTCATTTTCAGATTAAAGCGCAATAACGGACTTGTTTTTCTAATTCGATAAATTCATCGTTCCACAACTGATGGTCTTTGAATAATTGTTTGATTTCGGCGTAATCGGGATTTGTTAATAACACGGTTGCTACAGTTGCGCTGTATTCATATTCTCTAGTACCTTCAAGCATTATATTTTTTAATGAGCCTATGATTTCATTCCGTCTTCTCGTTGATGAAGCATTAACGATGACATTTGAATGCGTAACAATTTACGCTGATGACTTGAATGAAGGATTTTGTCCAATTCATCGTAAGCATTTTTTGCTTTTTTATAATCGTCTTTGTCTAAGGCTTCATCAAACTGTTGCATAAGTTTTAAATAATCATCTGACAACGTTTTGTCATCTAACCCCATCAATTCGCTCAATATCTCCTCAACCGTCCAACCGCGATACGTTTTCAATTTCGGCTGTTCGATAACCACATGATTTTCTTCTTTCTTTAACAATACTAAGTTGATGTCTTCAGCCGATTGCACAATTAACGGGCTGTGTGTCGTCACAATAAATTGCGTGCGAGGAAATTTCTCTTTGAGAAAACTAATAATTTCGCGTTGCCATTCAGGATGAAGATGTAAATCGATTTCATCGACTAAAACAATGGCTGGTTCGTGTAATGGATTTTCACTGTCTGGATAATGTTCAAACATCTTTTTAGCTAAATCAAGAATCCAAGCTAATGTTACCTAGTAGCCTTCACCTAATTCTCGTAATGGAATATCTCCATAATCCATTTGTGCAGTAACAAAATTTTTTGCTCGACCATTCGTGAAATCAGTTACGAAACTAAAGTTATTAACACCAGGAAGTAATCCACTTGTAATCACCTTTAATATCTTTTGAAGCATTGACCTTGCCGATTTAGTTGCGTTTTCATTTGAGTTACTTTTAATAACGTGATCAAGTTTTAGTAGCCATTCTTCTACATTCGTTAAAATAACACTGCTATCAAACAAACTTATTGTATTATCTGGATTTTCCGTTTCATCCAATGAGTTACCCATCTTACGAGATGTCCCATAACCGTAGATAATAAGGTCGTGTAATGCGCTGAATTTCGGTTCCTTATAACTATAAGCAGCAGTAACACCTTCAGAAGGATTTGCATATTTCCAATCGAAATCGCATTCTGCGCCGTCATATGATAAGGCAGATGATACTGAATAGTTGGTTAGCCTAGTGTCACGTCTATAACCTTTTGGACACAAATATTTACCATTCACAAAGGAGAGTAATTCAGGTTCTAAATTAGCCAAACACCTCAACAACGTAGTTTTCCCAGTATTGTTATTACCTAAAATCACCGTCCACATTGCAGGCTTGCCATTACCATCTGACAAATCAATAGTGTGTTCGCCTTTAAAACATTTCACGTCTGTAATTGTTAAAGAGCCAAAATAAGCAGGCGGTGGTGTTTGTTCAGTTATTTTTTTACTGGAATTCATGGGAATGTCTTTTAAATTTAGGTTTTGATGCGTAAAAACGTTTACAAAGGAACAATATAACCTTTGTGGTCACAATAAAAAATGAGAAATGCAATTTATCGCATATCAAACTTTCAACATAATTTCATAACCCGCAAATTTTCGTACATTCAAAACACCATTATCCAATATCAAATATTGCCCTTTAATACCTTGCAAAACGCCAGAAATGTGGGGCGTTTTATCAAAATTCAATGCTTTAACTTTCAACGGTGCGGTTTCAATGGGGTAATGTAAATTGACGATTTGAGCAGCCTCTAAAAATTCAATCGCGCCACTATTTGCTTGCTGCAACGCATTCAATTCGGCAGCGCAATTCGTCAATAATCTATCGCGTTCAGCAAGTAAATCCAGTGGTTCAATTTTGTGTTTTAGCATCGTTTGCCATTGCGTTTTATCGCTGACATGTTTGGCAATCAGTGTTTCAATTTGTCCTGAAAGACGACGCGACGTAACTTTAAAAATCGGCAATGCTTGAATTGCGCCTTGGTCTATCCAGCGCGTTGGAATTTGCGTATGGCGCGTAATTCCCACTTTTAAAGCGCTCGTATTGGCTAAATACACAAAATGCGGTTGAAAACAAAACGTTTCCGCCCACGCATTATCCCGACATGTTCCGGCGGCGTGATGACACGTTTCAGGTTTCATCATACACAAATCGCATTGTACCAAGCGCGTAAAACACGGGTAGCAGTAACCTTGATTAAAACTTTTTTTCATCGGCTGATTGCAATGCAAACACGATAACTGCCCCGTGTGTTGCAATGTCAACGTTTTGCCGAGTAACTCATTTAACAAAACCCGCTGCTCACCCAAAACTAATTCGTAACGCACTGGCGCGTCATGATGCGTCACCATTTTTTCTAATCTGCCCTGCATTTGTTTCCTCGCTAAAAAGCCCAACATAAGTCTGGTATAATGCCAGCATTCATTAAAATTAACTTTAAAAAGAGGATAACTATGTCACTAATGAGAGTGCCTGCTGGCAAAGATGTACCTAACGATATTAACGTTGTAATTGAAATTCCTGCGTATAGCGACCCTGTAAAATATGAAGTCGATAAAGATACCGGTGCATTAACTGTTGATCGTTTCATGGGAACGGCAATGCAATATCCAACCAATTATGGTTATGTGCCACATAGTCTTTCTGACGACGGTGATCCCGTTGATGTGTTAGTCATTACACCTGCCCCATTATTAAGTGGTTGCGTGGTGCGTTGTCGCCCAATTGGTGTATTGAAAATGATTGATGAAGCGGGAAGCGATGCAAAAATTTTAGCCGTTCCAGTTTCAAAATTAACGCCTTGCTATAAAAAAGTGGAATCTTATCAAGATATTTCTGAAGATAAATTAGATAAAATCGCGCATTTTTTTCAACATTACAAAGATTTAGAAGAAGGGAAATGGGTAAAAATTGAAGGATGGTTTGGTATCGAAGATGCTAAAGCAGAAATTATGGACAGTATTTCACGTTATCAAGAAGCCGAAGAAAAACCTGCTTTTTAAATGATTTTTGGTGAAAGGCTAGAAAGTTTAATTTTTACCTTTCACCCACCGTTTTTCATTGGACGCTAATTGCTCTAATTTCCAAAATGGCGCGTTGGCTTTTAATTCTTCCATCAAATACCGACACGCATCAAATGCTTCGCCACGATGCGCCGACCAAACGGCTACCAAAACAATCGGTTCATTCGGCAAAATTTCCCCGACACGATGCACAATTAAACAGTCCAAAATTTGCCATTGTTGTTTTGCGGCGGTGATAATTTTTGCCAGTTGCTTTTGCGTCATGCCTTCGTAATGCTCTAACGTCATCGCTTGCACGTCATTACCGTCGTTAAAATCACGCATTGTGCCAATGAAAATACTGGTCGCGCCAAATTTACCCTGTAGCGTGAGTTTATTTTGATGGATTTGAATTTCAGTAAACGGTTCGAAAATCGTATCGCAAATTTTTATTGTCATCGTTTAACCACCTGTTACAGGCGGAAAAAAAGCGATTTCATCGCCATCTTTAATTGCATGCGTAAGCGGCACATAATCCATATTCACAGCCGTTAATGTATTTTCAGGTAAAGGAATCGTTGGATTCGCCAACTTCCACAGACTTAGAACAGTTTGAGGTTCAAAAATTTCCATTTTTTTTATGGAATGTCCGAGTGTTTCTCGTAAACTCGCAAAATAACGCAACGTAATCGTCATGACTTTTTAAACAACGTATAAAAGTTTCGGGTAGAAATATCAGCAAGCGAATGTAACGAAATCCCGCGTAAATCTGCAACACTTTGTGCAACATGCGTCACATAATGCGGATAATTCGGTCTACCGCGATGTGGCACGGGAGCTAAATACGGTGAATCGGTTTCAATTAACAACCGGTCAACAGGCATTTTTTTTGCGACTTCCTGAATATTTTTCGCGCTATTGAATGTGACAATTCCCGAAAACGAAATGTAAAAATTCAAATCCAACGCCCGTTTGGCAAATTCCCAATCTTCGGTAAAACAATGAATAATCCCGCCCACTTCGCCAGCATTTTCTTCGTGCAAAATATCTAACGCCTCTTGCTTTGCTTCACGAGTGTGAATAATCAACGGTTTATTTAAGTGTTTTGCCGCATGAATATGGTTTCTAAAACGGTCACGCTGCCACGTTAAATCCCCTTCGCTACGAAAATAATCCAAACCCGTTTCGCCAATGCCAATCACTTTTTCGTCTTGCCCTAAAGTAATTAAATCGTCAACGCTAGGCTCTTGTCCTTCATGTTCATTGGGATGCACGCCGACTGTCACGGAAATATCATCATAATCTGCCACCAAGTCACGCATTGCCGGATAGGCTTCTAAATCAATGGCAATGCACAATAAATGCTCGATTTGTTGCTCACGAATATGTTGCATCAAACACGCAAAATCGTTTTGATACGGTTTTAAATCAAGACGGTCGAGATGACAGTGTGAATCGATAAGCATAACTATCCTTTACATCGTATAAGTCGGGCGGTCAGATTCCATCGCCCCCGCAAGATAGGCTTCAATTTTATTTTTGATAGCCACATCTTGTTGACCAAATTGAACGCCAATACCCGCTGAACGATAGCCATCTGAACCAACGGGGGTTTTCCATACTACTTTACCGTTAATGGGAAAACGTTCTGTTTCAGCCATCAAATTCAATAACATAAATATTTCTTGACCGAGTTCATATTCGCGCGTGGTTGGAATAAAAATGCCCCCATTTATTACAAATGGCATATAAGAGGTATACAACGCATTTTTATCTTTGAGCGAAAATGACAATACACTTTGTTTTTCAGCCATAATTTATCTCCGATTGAGCAATGCCCATGAAATTAAAATTTCTTCCCATAACACTTGTTTGTTGATTTGTGTTTCCAACCGTCGCCGACTTTGCAGCAATAAATCATAAAATTCATATAATTTAATAGGATTCAAATGCGGCGCAAGTTCACTTAACGCCATTTTCAAATCCGCATGATACAGATTTCTTGGTGCAGTTTGATGACGATAGCGCATTAAATCAATCACCCATGAACTGAGCCAAAATAAAAGCGTTGTTTCAGGTAATTTCAACCACTGCTCTGCCACGATAACAGGATGACTTTGTTGTCTTGCAATCGAAAGCCACGCATTAAAGCAATCACGACGTTGCATCAAATGTTCATCGGTGGCGTATTGTTGCGCGAGCAATGGCGAGCCTTGTGCTAAATTTAATACAATTTCTGCATTTTCGGCTGTTGATTGTTGGGCGAGCCACGGTAAAACGAGATTTTTATCCGGCATCGCCAACGTGAATTTCTGACAGCGACTTTTAATGGTTGCCGGTAATTTATTCATGCGATGCGTTACCAAAATCAACACGGTGCGTTCGGTGGGTTCTTCTAAATATTTTAAAAACGCATTTGCGGCGGCATTATTTAACGCATCGGCAGGGTGAATCAAAATAGCGCGGTAACGTTCAAATTGCGGTTTTAAATTTAGCTTTTCCATTAACGTGCGAATTTGCGCGATGGTAATATTTTTGCCAACTTCTTCGGGTTGCACGTCCATAAAATCGGGATGTGTTTGCGCTTTAATTAACAAACAACTACTGCATTGACCACAACTTAAACCTGTCGATTGCGGACGGTTGCATAACAAAGCATGGGCAAATTGCTCGGCTAATTGTTGTTTGCCAATCCCTAACGCGCCATTGATAAGTAAGGCTTGTGGCACACGCTGTTGCACGATATAATTTTGCAATTGTTGCCAATCGTGATGTTGCCAAGGGTATAAATTCATCGCAGTAACGGACTTAACACGTTAATAATTGTTTGTTGCACGTCGGCGAGTGGCTGATTGGCTTTAATCAATTTAATACGGTGCGGATGAATTTCAGCTTGTAATAAATACGCGCGACGCACATCTTCAAAAAACTGCACCGTTTCGGATTCAAAACGGTCAAACGCGCCCCGTTTTCCCGCGCGTTCCATGCCAATTTTCACCGGCGCATCGAGTAGCAACGTTAAATCCGGTCGTAAACTGCCTTGCACTAAATTTTCTAACCATTCGATATGACTAATTTTGACATTTCGCCCGCCGCCTTGATACGCATACGTTGCATCGGTAAATCGGTCACAAATTACCCAATCTCCCCGCGCTAATGCAGGTTCGATAACGTGTTTTAAATGCTGCGCTCTGGCGGCGAACATCAATAATAATTCTGCTTCGTCGGCAATGGCTTCACTTTTTTTATCGAGTAATAAGGCGCGTAATTTTTCGGCTAATTTTGTGCCGCCAGGTTCGCGCGTGACAACAACGGGAATTTTTCGTGCTTGCAAATAGCTTTCAACAAACGCCACATTTGTAGTTTTTCCTACACCTTCGCCGCCTTCAAACGTAATGAATTTACCTCTGCTCATTTGTTGCCTCATTTTTGTGACGCTGATATTGTTCGACAGCGGCATTATGCGCGTCTAACGTTGTAGAAAAAACGTGTGTACCATCGCCTTTTGCTACGAAATATAAGGCTTCGCTTGTGTCAGGATGCAGCGCGGCATGAATGGCCTCGCGTCCTGCCATCGCAATTGGTGTGGGTGGCAAGCCTTTAAATGTGTAAGTGTTATAAGGTGTTGTTTTTTGCAAATCGCCAGTTTTTATATCGCCTTGATATGCTTCGCCCATACCATAAATCACGGTCGGATCAGTTTGCAACATCATATCTTGTTGCAATCGACGACTAAAAACCCCTGCAATTTGAGTGCGTTCAGCCGGTGCGGCGGTTTCTTTTTCTATAATTGAAGCCAAAATTAACGCCTGATAGGGCGTGGTCAGCGGTAAATTATCCGCTCTGTTTTGCCATTCTTCTGCTAAAACAACCTGCATTTTTCCGTAAGCGCGTTTTAATAACGCCACATCGCTGGTGTGTTTTTCGAAAAAATATGTGTCAGGAAAAAATAGCCCTTCGGGATGATTTTGCGAAATACCTAATTTTGTGACAATTGTTTCTGACGGCATATTTTGTAACGTATGTTCAAGATAGGGGTTTTTATCTAATTCTTGACGAATCTCTTTGAAATTCCGACCTTCTGGGAATGTAATCGCGTGTTGTTTGACTTTACCCTGAACGAATAATGCTAGAATTTGAGGGGCTGTTAAATCTACGGCAAGCTCATATTCACCAGATTTAATTTTTTTATTAGCATCATCGCGTTTAGCAATAAACTTGAACCAAAATGGTTTAATCAAAACTTTTTGTGCAACGAGTTTTTCAGTAATTTGTTTGAGATTTTCGCCTTTTTCAATTTCAATTGTCACCGGTTTTTCGATAATAGCTGGATTATTTAACGCGCTGTTGTAATCCATCCACGCCCAGCCGCCAACATAACTCAACACAATCAATGTGTAGCCAGCGATTTTATTTAATTGCATAAGCCACCTGTTTTTGTTTTTCGCATTCCAACGTATGCTGCAAATGTTTGGTTATTTCGCCGATAGAAAAATGTTGTTGTTCGATTTTCTGAACCCCCCAAATCCCAATAACTGAATTACAAACAAAAATTTCATCTGCTTGCTGTAAATCACTTAGAAAAAAATCGTGTTCCTTCACAGACATTTGTTCAAAAATCCAATGTTTCAAAATACCTGCAATACCGCACAAATTCAACGATGCCGTAAATAGTTCGCCATTTTTGACATAAAAAAGATTTGTCATCGTACCTTCGATAACATACTGATTGATGTTTAGCATAATACCTTCTTGAATTTCAGAATCTTGCCATTCAGCTCGTGCCAGCACTTGTTCTAAACGATTCAAATGTTTCATGCCTGCTAACACCGGATTTAAACCTAAACGTGTATTACAAATCCGTGCCACTATTCCATCGTTATAATAACGTTGCGGATAATCAGGAAAGGGATGCAAACTCAAAATGCGTGTTGGCTGAATATCATCAGGTTGACGATAACCACGTCCACCACTGCCGCGCGTGATGATAATTTTTAACACGGCATTACCGGCATTTTGACAAAGCTGTTTGATTTCAGAACACAACAACTCTAAATCAAGTTTTGGCAGATAAAGCCGCTGTGAATCGTTACTTAAACGCCGTAAATGTTGTTCAAGAAAAATGGGGATATTTTGACGAACTTCGATTGTTTCAAATAATCCATCGCCGTATTGAAAACCACGATCCATAATGGCAATAGTGTCTTTATATTCACCATTGACGAGCATGTTTGGAATCGTGGTTTGTGTAGAAATTTTTATTGATAACGTTTAAAAATCAACGTTCCATTTGTGCCACCAAAGCCAAATGAATTAGACATCGCCACATCGATTTTCATATCACGCGCCGTATTTGGCACATAATCTAAATCACATTCTGTGTCTTGGTTTTCTAAGTTAATTGTGGGTGGTGCAACTTGATTTTGAATACTCAATGCGGTTAAAACCGCTTCAATGCCGCCCGCTGCGCCTAACATGTGACCAATCATCGATTTTGTTGAACTGATGGCGACGTTATAAGCATGTTCGCCTAACGCGGCTTTCATGGCTTGCGTTTCACCTAAATCACCTGCTGGCGTAGATGTACCGTGAGCATTGATATAATCCACTTCTGAAACGTTCAATCCAGCATCACGCAAGGCATTACGCATACAACGCGCCGCACCTTCACCACCTTCTGACGGCGTAGTAATGTGATACGCATCGCCACTCATGCCGAAACCAACAAGTTCTGCATAAATTTTTGCGCCACGCGCTTTCGCGTGTTCAAGTTCTTCTAAAACAACTACGCCCGCCCCGTCGCTTAATACAAAACCGTCACGGTCTTTATCCCATGGACGACTTGCTTGTTGCGGTGCATCATTGCGACGTGACAAGGCTTTTGCTGATGCAAAACCGCCCATTGCTGTGGGTGACGTGGTACAGCGTTCCGCGCCACCAGCAATCATCACATCCGCATCACCGTATTTAATCAAGCGTGCCGCATCACCAATATTATGCGTGCCTGTCGCACAAGCTGTGACAATTGCAAAGTTTGGGCCTTTCAAACCGTATTTAATCGATAAATTACCGGAAATCATGTTGATAATATTACCCGGTACAAAAAACGGTGAAATTCGACGAGGCCCCGCTTTTTCATAAGTGGCATAACATTCTTCAATGCCCGTGATGCCGCCAATTCCTGCCCCAATTGCAACACCAATACGTTCAGCATTTTCTTCGGTAACAACCAATCCCGAATCATCAAATGCCTGACAACCGGCGGCAATGCCGTAATGCACAAACCCGTCCATGCGTTTTGCATCTTTTTCAGAAATATATTGACCGATGTCAAGATTGCGAATGACACCACCAAACGTTGTGGCAAAAGGGGAAATATCAAAAGAATCAATTGCGCTAATACCACTTTTGCCGTTAATAATACCAGCCCAAGTGTCTGCAACTGTGTTAGCTAAGGGCGTAACCGCGCCTAATCCTGTAATAACGACTCGACGTTTCAATGTAATGTACCGTAGGAAAAAAGAAGAAAGGAAAAGACGTGCGACGAAAATGTAGTGGATGAACAAGTTGTTCATCCACACGCACTTCTAATTAAACGTGGGAGGTAACGTAATCAATCGCTTGTTGAACAGTGGTGATTTTTTCAGCTTCTTCATCAGGAATTTCGCATTCGAATTCTTCTTCTAAAGCCATAACGAGTTCAACGGTGTCCAAAGAATCCGCGCCTAAATCATCAACAAATGATGCGTCTGCAGCGATGTCTTCTTTTACACCTAATTGTTCAGAAACAATTTTTTTTACTCGTTCTTCAATGTTACTCATAATTTATTCCTCTAACAAAATAAGCAATTGAAATAGTGCTTATCTTGGATATTGTTGTTGTTTTTACTAAAAAATGCCGCCATCGATTGGCTGACAACGGCGCGAATTATACGGCATATTGCCGCAATGTCACACTTTTACGGCATGAACATGCCGCCATTTACATGCAAGGTTTCACCCGTAATATAGGCTGCACCGTCCGAAGCTAAAAAGCTCACCGCATGTGCAATTTCTTTTGCATCGCCTAAACGCGCTAATGGAATCGCGGTTAATAAATGATTTTTAATGTCATCACTCAATTCTTTGGTCATATCCGTATCGATAAAACCAGGCGCAACTGTATTTACAGTAATATTGCGCGAACCCACTTCTTTTGCCATCGATTTAGTAAATCCAATCATCCCTGCTTTTGCGGCAGCATAATTAGCTTGACCGGCATTTCCTGTCGAACCGACAACAGATGAAATATTGATGATACGACCTGTTTTCGCTTTCATCATGCCGCGCAAAACCGCTTTACTCATGCGAAAAACCGACGTTAAATTGGTTGAGATAATATCGTCCCATTCGTTATCTTTCATACGCATTAACAAATTATCGCGCGTAATGCCCGCATTATTGACTAAAACGTGCGGCGTGCCGAATTCATCGGTAATGGATTTCATCACGGTTTCAATCGATTCTGCATTTGAAACATCCAGCGTTAAACCTTTGCCGTTTTCGCCTAAATACGTTGAAATCGCTGCTGCACCATTTTCAGACGTTGCAGAACCTAAAACGAAAAAGCCATCTTCGGCTAATCGTTCACTAATCGCACGTCCAATTCCACGACTCGCGCCGGTTACTAAAGCAATTCTTTTAGTCATTTATTTGCTCCATTGCATTGTTCATTGTTTCGACATCGTACACACTAAAATGCGCGGCATCCTTAGCGATACGTTTATTTAGCCCGATTAACACTTTCCCTGCACCACATTCCACAAAGCGTGTCACGCCTTGGTCTGTCATGAATTTAATTGTATCTACCCAACGCACCGGTTTATAAAGTTGTTCTTTGAGCGCGTGACGAATCAATTCTGGCGAACGATGTGACAATACGTCAACGTTGTGAATCAACGTCGCATTGGGTGCGTTAATGGTCAGATTTTCGAGAGCCTCGGCTAATTTTTCAGCGGCAGGTTGCATCAAGGCACAATGAGACGGCACGCTAACGGGTAATAAAACAGCCCGTTTTGCACCAGCCGCTTTTGCGCCAGCCATAGCACGTTCAACAGCGGCGGTATGACCGGCAATAACAACCTGCCCTTGGGAATTAAAATTTACCGCTGAAACCACGTCATTGCCTGCCGCTTCGGCGCAAACTTTCACTACATCGTGGTCATCTAAACCTAAAATTGCGGCCATTGCGCCCACGCCTTCCGGCACGGCTTGTTGCATCAATTGTCCGCGCAATGCCACTAATTTAATTGCGTCTTCAAAATCCAATGCGCCCGCACAAACTAAGGCACTGTATTCGCCCAAACTGTGTCCTGCCATCCATGCAGGGCGAATTGCGCTGTGTTTTGTCCAAACATTCCAAACCGCAACACCTACAGCAAGCATGGCAGGTTGCGTATTATGAGTTTGATTTAATTCCGCTTCCAACGCATTGTCGGTCACTAATGCCCATAAATCTTTTTGCAACGCATCCGATGCACGTTCAAAAGTTTGTTTTACATCTGGATAAGTGGCGGCTAAATCATTGAGCATTCCCACTGATTGTGAGCCTTGACCTGGAAAAACAAAGGCTAGGTTATAAGTTTGTTCAGTCATGTTTGAAAAATTAAATTTAAATTTAAAGTAAAGTAAAAATCAATAGTGATAACGACATTGAACAATAATCAAATTGTCGTCAATAAATGTATAAACCAAACGATGTTCATCATCAATTCGACGCGACCAAAAACCACTAAATTCATATTTCAAGGGTTCAGGTTTGCCAATGCCTTCAAATGGATTTCGTTGAATATCTTTAATCAAAAAATTGATGCGCTTATGAATAGCTTTGTTCGTTTGTTGCCAAAACAAGTAATCATCCCAAGCGCGTTCACGAAAAGAAATCATGCTTCGATTAACTCACGTTCGATTAAATTACGGTGTTCTGCAATTTCTTTAACTGCATCCAACAAATCAGCAGCATTGGCTGGTGAACGTGTGAGATAACTTGTTTCTTGCCAAGCATTAAAATCTTCTAACGCCATCAAAACCGTTGCTTTGCCTTTTCGAGGTGTAATAATCAAAGGCTCATGATTTTCCGTCACACGTGCCATAACAGCTGATAACGAATTGCGTGCTTGAGTGTAGCTAATTGCGTCCATCGTAAAACCTCCAAAAAATCAAAATTTCAAAACTCAAATCAATTTGCAGGTTTTTTAGCACGAATTTCTACACTCGCCATTAAAATGTTACAAAAATGTATTGCACCACTGTAAGTTCTAATCGAATACACACATCGCCCAAATTTTGATGCTTCATATCCATCTCCTTCTTCCCATTGTTTAACTTCAATATAACCAGAGTTTTTGTTCGCACTAATTTGGAATGCAACGGAATGATATGTATCAAAATAGACTTCAAACATGAAGTCACCATCTGTAATGGTATAACCTTGTTCTTCTGCAACCTTTTTAATTAAATCGATTGTTTCTCCTAAATCTATCATTTTTTCTCTCCTAAATTTTCAATACCGAACCAATGCAGAACCCCAAGTAAATCCCGCTCCAAAGGCTTCAAGCAACACTGTTTGACCGCGTTGGATTCGCCCATCACGCACAGCTTCATTGAACGCTAACAAAACTGATGCAGATGACGTATTACCTTGCGTTTCAAGCGTCACAACCACTTGTTCCATCGACATTTTTAATTTTTTCGCTGTTGCCGCGATAATCCGAATATTAGCCTGATGTGGCACGAGCCAGTCGATTTCAGATTTATCCATATTATGTGCGTCAAGCGTTTCGTCAACAATGCGTCCTAACGTATTCACCGCAACTTTAAACACTTCGTTGCCACGCATGGAAATATAGCCTAACGATTCTTCGTCGCCCGTTGCTTGAGGATTTGGACAATAAAGCAATTCGTCATATTGCCCATCGGAATGAATATGCGTTGATAACACGCCAGTATCCGTTGAAGCCTGTAATAACATTGCCCCTGCACCGTCACCAAATAAAATGCAAGTGCCGCGATCTGTCCAATCGACAATGCGTGAACACACTTCTGAACCCACGATTAGAACGGTTTTTGCCGCACCAGATTTAATATATTGGTCAGCAATACTTAACGCGAAAATCGAACCGCTACACGCCGCTTGAATATCAAATGCTACGCCACCTGTCACGCCTAAACGATGTTGCAACAAACATGCAGTGCTAGGATATACATTGTCTGGCGTACCTGTCGCAACAATAATTAAATCAATATCATTGGGCTGAATTTGAGCCGCTTCGATAGCTTGACGCGCGGCAATTTCTGCCATACTCGCGGCAGTCTCGTGAGCAGACACAACGTGACGACTGCGAATGCCCGTGCGTTCAAAAATCCATTCATCTGACGTGTCAACACGTTCAGCAAGGTCATGATTTGTGACCACATTTTCGGGTAAATAGCCGCCTGTGCCGATAATTTTTGCGTAACGACTCATAAGACAACTCGCTGGGCTAAAGTCGCTTCGACTTGATCGGTAATTTTTTGAATGACGTTTTGTTGCACTTCGACTTCCGCTAATTTAATCGCTGTTTTAAACGCTAACACGTCTGCGCCGCCGTGACTTTTAATCACTAGTCCACGCAAACCTAGAAAACTCGCGCCGTTATATAAACGCGGATCGATACGTTGTTTGAAATTTTTTAAAACGGGATAGGCAATGATTGCGACTAATTTTGTCAGCCAATTTTTCGCAAAGGCTTCTTTTAAAACTGTGCCAATCATTTTTGCTGCGCCTTCAATGGATTTCAATGAAACATTGCCAACAAAACCATCACACACCACTAAATCAACGTTGATATTACCTGCGTTGATAGAATTGCCTTCGACATAACCGATGTAATTAAGTTCGGAATCTTGTAATAATTTGGCAGCAGCTTTGACTTGTTCATTGCCTTTCATTTCTTCTTCGCCAATATTGAGCAAGCCTACGCGCGGATTTTCAATGCCTTCGATGGCTTTTACGAGTTCATTGCCCATCACTGCAAATTGAAATAAATGCTCGGCGGTGCAATCAACATTTCCGCCCAAATCCAGCATGTGCGTGTGTCCATCAATCGATGGTAACGTGGAAATAATCGCAGGACGGTCAATACCGTTAAGCATTTTTAATACAAATCGCGCTGTCGCCATTAACGCACCGGTATTTCCTGCGCTAACACAGGCATCGGCACGTTTTTCATGAACAAGGTTAATTGCCACGCGCATCGAAGAATCTTTTTTATTTTTAAGGGCTTTCGACGGTGATTCGTCCATGTCCACTTTTTGCGAGGCGTGTTGAATGCTTAATCGGTTGCCATAAACCAGTAAGGCTTGCGCTAACAACGGATTAAGCACTGTTTCATCGCCCACTAAAATAAGGCTTAGAGCTGAATTTTCTTGTAGACAGGCTAACGCAGCCGGCACAGTAACATCAACGCCGTAATCGCCACCCATCGCATCAATTGAAATTATTAAACTCACGCTGAAAAATTGCTCCGCAGGGCTTAAAAAGAAGCCGAATCAGAAACCCTGATTCGGCATAATGTTCGTCCGATAAAAACTAATGTTTAGTCAATTTCAACAGCACTAGACGCTACAATTTGACGACCTTTGAAATAACCATCTGGGGTCATGTGGTGACGTAAGTGCATTTCGCCAGTAATTGGGTCTTGTGATAATGTTTTTGCTGTTAATGCGTCGTGTGAACGACGTTGTCCACGTCTTGAACGTGTGACTTTACTCTTTTGTACTGCCATTAGGATTCTCCAGTAGATTTTAAATGGGCTAAAACGGAAAAAGGATTAGGTTTTTTGAGTGTTGTTTCATCGAAAGCAACTGCCAATTTTTGAGTCGCTCGTTTTATTATGCAATCATGCTCGTGTTTGGGATAATCGGGCAGATTGAGTAATAATTCGTCTTCGACAAGAAGACTAAGGGGCAGCGTTTCTTCTTCAAGTAATAATGGTTCATAATCTGGCGGCAAACGATCCACCTGTTCAAATGTGGTAGCAATACCTAACTTGACCTCATTATTAACTTTTAATTCAACACCTTGCAAACAATTCTGGCATTCAAGTAACAACGTTACTTCTAAGTTGCCTTCAATTTTGGCTAGCCGACCTTCGCGCCCAAAATACAAATTAACGTCAACAAAACCTGCGTTATCAACTAATTTTTCGCACAAACGTGTTAAGTCTTTAAGCGGTAGTTGACCATGTAATTCGCCGCGCTTGTCGGCAAGATGTAGAGGTTCAATGATTTTAGGCAGTCGATTTTGCATCCCTTAATAATATATTGAAACGTCATAAGCGTCAAATTAGACACAAGCATATCTATTTTTTGCCGATAACGATGTTGATTAAAACACCGCGAAGAAAAATTTACTCACTTACACCAGCAATTACTACAGTTTTTTAAAAAGAATATAATACAATGTGCGGATTCTAATATTTACCGAGTGAGCAATCATGACAGAACTTATGAGTAGCGGCATGGAATTGATGTTCGCGGGCATGGGAATTGTATTTTTATTTTTAACCATGCTAGTCATCGTGATTAACGTAATGTCTGGGCTTATACAGCGTTACTTTCCTGAAGAGGTTATTGTCACGAATAGCGTGCAGAATGCAGCAATCGACAATCGTTATATTGCGGCAATTACAGCCGCCGTGCATCAGTACCGTAGCACACACTAATAAACTAAACCCTAACCTCAACCCTGCCAATCAAACGCTTTACAGTCCTCTACAAGAACTTTAAAGCATTAGGAGAGATATTAAGAATGGCCACCAACACCAAGAAATTAGGAATCACCGAAGTTGTTTTGCGTGATGCTCATCAATCGATTTTAGCCACGCGCATTCGCATCGACGATATGTTGCCGATTTGCGCTCAACTAGATGCTATCGGTTATTGGTCTATCGAATCGTGGGGCGGTGCTACCTTTGATGCCTGTATTCGTTATTTAGGCGAAGACCCTTGGGAAAGATTACGTTTATTGAAAGCAGCCATGCCTAATACACCGCAACAAATGCTGTTGCGCGGGCAAAATTTGCTCGGTTATCGGCATTATGCCGATGATGTGGTGGATAAATTTATCGAACGTTGTGCGGTAAATGGTATCGATGTATTCCGAACTTTCGATGCGATGAACGATATGCGTAACATCGAACATGCTGTAAAAGCTGTAAAAAATACCGGTAAACACGCGCAAGGCACGATTTCCTACACAACTAGCCCTGTCCACACGTTAAAAACATGGCTTGATTTAGGCAAAACCATCGAAGACATGGGCGCAGATTCAATCTGTATCAAAGACATGGCGGGGTTACTCAAACCTTACGAAGCGTATGAATTAGTTTCAAAATTGAAAAAAAGTACGTCGATTCCGATTCATTTGCATTGCCATGCGACAACAGGTTTAAGCGTTGCTACGTTAATTAAAGCCATTGAAGCGGGCGTAGACAACGTGGATACGGCGATTTCATCGCTCAGTATGACGTATGGTCACAGTCCCACCGAAACAATCGTTGCCAGCTTAGAAGGCGAAAAACGTGCGACAGGTTTAGATTTAGTTAAACTTGAAGACATCGCGCACTATTTCCGTGAAGTGCGTAAAAAATACGCGCAATTTGAAGGTGGTTTAAAAGGCGTGGATGGACGCATTTTAGTTTCGCAAGTGCCTGGTGGTATGTTAACAAACATGGAAAGCCAGCTCAAAGAACAAGGTGCAGCAGATAAATTCGACGAAGTAATGAAAGAAATTCCGCGTGTGCGTGAAGATTTAGGATTCATTCCGTTAGTTACTCCAACGTCACAAATTGTTGGCACGCAAGCCGTTCTTAACGTTATGAACGGCGAACGCTATAAAACGATTACCAAAGAAACCGCTGGTGTTTTGAAAGGTGAATACGGTGTGACTCCAGCCCCCATAAATGCTGAATTACAAGCAAAAGTGTTAAATGGCGCACAACCAATTACTTGCCGTCCTGCGGACTTAATTGACGCAGAAATGGAGAAATTGATTACTGACGTGCAAGCTAAAGCCAAAGCGGAAAATGTCACACTGACTGCAAATGTTGAAGAAGATGCTTTGATTAACGGTTTATTCGCGCAAGTGGGTTGGAAATTTTTAGCAAATCGTAATAATCCAAATGCGTTTGAGCCAAAACCTGATGCACAAGCATTTGCCGCAGCGAATGCCCTGAAAAAAGAAAGCAGTGCTGTTGAAACGTATACAGTGAATGTCGATGGTAAAAACTTTAATGTTGCAGTTGCCGCAGGTGGCACGGCGTTAAATATCCAACCTGTCGCTGTTGCAGCACCTTTAGCTGCCGTTGCTGGCAGTGGCGCAACGATTGAAGCACCGATGTCAGGCAATATTTTAAAAATATTGGTCAGCGTTGGTAGTGAAGTTAATGAAGGCGATGTCGTCGTTTTAATGGAAGCCATGAAAATGGAAACCGAAGTGCGTTCTAAATTTACTGGCGTAGTGAGTGCCGTTCATGTGAAAGAAGGTAATGCCGTCGCCGGTGGCAACGTGTTAATTTCGCTCTAAAGGGTGTTATGGAAAATTTAACTTCATTATGGCAAAGTACCGGTATTTATAACTTTACTGCCGGTCAGGCGTTTATGATGCTGATTGGCTTTTTGCTACTGTTTTTAGCAATAAAAAAAGGCTTTGAACCGTTGCTATTATTGCCAATTGGTTTTGGCGCGATTTTGAGTAATATTCCTCTTGCAGGGATTGCTGAAGAAGGCGGTTTGCTGCATTTTCTGTATTACGGCATTAAGCTGGGCATTTTCCCATTGTTAATTTTTATGGGCGTGGGCGCGATGACGGATTTTGGCCCGATGCTCGCCAATCCTAAAACATTACTCCTTGGTGCAGCGGCACAGTTTGGTATTTTCGCCTCGTTAATCGGGGCGTTAGCGTTAAATGTCATTCCAGGACTAGAGTTTTCGCTCAAAGATGCGGCAGCAATTGGTATCATTGGCGGAGCGGATGGCCCGACAGCGATTTATGTGGCATCTAAACTTGCGCCTGATTTATTAGGTGCAATTGCCGTTGCCGCTTATTCGTATATGGCATTAGTGCCATTGATTCAACCGCCAATTATGCGTGCGTTGACGACTGAAGCGGAACGTAAAATCGAAATGCAGCAATTACGGCACGTCAGTAAAACTGAAAAAATTATTTTTCCTTTAACGTTATTATTGTTGTCGATTTTGTTATTGCCTTCTGCTACGCCATTAGTGGGCATGTTTGCCTTAGGTAATTTGATGAATGCTTGTGGCGTAGTCGATCGCTTAAGTCAAACGGCTCAAAACGAATTGATTAACATCGTCACCATTTTCTTAGGTTTAGCTGTCGGTTCTAAGCTGAGTGCAGAAGCGTTTTTACAAGTCAAAACACTGGGGATTTTAGTGTTAGGCGCGATTGCTTTTGCGATTGGAACCGCCGCTGGCGTTATGATGGCAAAACTGATGAATCGTTTTAGTGATACACCGATTAACCCGTTAATTGGTGCGGCAGGCGTTTCGGCTGTACCGATGGCGGCGCGAGTCGCGAATAAAATTGGCTTGGAAAGTAATCCGCATAATTTCTTATTGATGCACGCGATGGGCCCGAATGTAGCCGGTGTTATTGGTTCAGCGGTGGCAGCAGGTGTGTTACTGAGTTTGATTAAATAAGTTCGTTCGCACAAACTAAAAAAGGCTCAAGTAAATAATAAAACCTTGAGCCTTTTTTGTTACAGAGAATTTTTAAGGCAATTTTTCTAATTCAGAAACTTTGTCATAATCCACACCGATACTGACAATAAAGCTACTAGCTTCTTCGATGTTCATTTTTGATTTAACGACTTTGCTTTTGTCCACAATCACCGTAAAACCAGACGTTGGATTCGGTGACGTTGGAATAAACAACACATATTTACTCTCAAAACGGTTTGTCACATAAGCAGGAACCCAGATACCCTCTTTGGGATATTCCACATAAACCACTTCTTTGGCGAACTGTTGTTCACTACTCGAAAACATGCTGATTACTTTTTTCAATACACGATAAATAGTGTTTAAAAACGGAATTTTTTCAATCGTCGCATCAATCAACGTAATAAACCACACACGCCCTTCAACGACTAATTTGTGTCCAATCGACACTAAAACAACGCAGCTTAATGTTAAAAATAAAATCGTGTAAATCGTATTATCTGCGTAGCTATAAACAAAACGGAACATGTCTGCTAGCAAATCTTTCACGAAAAACAAAATTTTAATGACCAAGGCAATCGGAATAACAGCCAAAATTCCGATTAAAAAGTAATTTAAAAGTTTTTTTATTTTTTCTTTCATAACGCTATCCTTCCCAAAAATAACTATTGATATTATCGCGTGATAGGTGGCTAATTATTTGTTTTATTGCCTAAACGTTTAAGTGGAAAAGCACATTTAAAACAACTACCTTTGCCAAGTTCACTACGAATAATGAGCTGTGCATCATGCCGCATTAAAACGTGTTTCACAATCGCTAATCCTAGCCCTGTGCCATTTATTTTTTTAGAACGTTTTGTTTCAACACGATAAAACCGTTCTGTCACGCGCAAAATATCTGTCAGCGCAATGCCTTCACCTTGGTCAATGACATCTAAAAATACGCCATCTTCAGTTTGATACCAATGAAGTTGCACCAATGTATCTTCAGGAGAATATTTCAACGCATTACTCAATAAATTGGTAAATGCACTGCGTAATTCATTTTCTTCACCCACTAAATTGGCATCACAATTTAACGTTAATTTGATTCGTTCTTCACCAACCGTTGCTTCGGTTTCATGGCAAATTTGCGTGAGTAACGTAGGAATATCAATGACTTCGTGTTTTTTGTTTTTAGTCTCTAAATGCGCCAACAACAACAAATCATCCACCAAATGCTGCATTCTATCGGTTTGCCCTTGCATGTTTTTCAGTGAATTGGTCAACAATGGCGACACTTGCTCATCCATATCTTGTAAGGTTTCAATGTAACCTTTAAGCACTGTCAACGGCGTGCGTAATTCATGCGATACATTTGCCACAAAATCTTTTCGCATCCGCTCCATTTGTTTTAATTGCGTCACATCTTGCGCCAGCAATAAACGTAAACCCGCCCCATAGTTAATGATACGAACCGCTAAAATAATTTGATTATTCAGCGGCGACGGCATAATCACCGGTTCATCGTATTGTTTCGATTTTAAATATTGGATAAATTCGGGGAAACGAATCAAATTAGGAATGCGCTGACCTTTATCACCTTGGCGTAATCCCAACACTTCACGCGCGGCCTTATTTGCCCATTCAATTTCATCACCGGCATTTAATACGACAGCAGCATCGGGCAAGGCTTCAGTCGATTCACGAAATTGATCGACCATTTTGCTAAGTTTCTTTTTACGACGTTTATTATTTTTTTTGATACGATAAACGTGGTAATAAAGCTCTTCCCACGCACCCGTTGTTTTCGGATAATTACCTTGCCCGCCGGTACGCAACCATTTTTCAAAGCGATTGATTTGATATAAATGCTGAAAAAGTAGCGATAACGTCAATATTAAAAGCAACGGCACAAATAATTTTGTAAACAAACCAATTACACAAATTACCGAAAATAATAGTAAAAAAGTAATGATTTCGCGTCGCCAAATACCCATACGTCCTCCCGCTACTGCGTTACTGAAAATCGATAGCCAAAACCGCGTACGGTTTGCACTAATTCTTCTCGTCCATACGTTTCTAAAATTTTGCGTAACCGGCGAATATGCACATCAACGGTGCGTTCTTCAATATAAACGCTGCGTCCCCAAACTTGGTCGAGTAATTGCGTGCGATTAAATACTTTATCTGGATGCGTCATAAAAAATTGCATCAACCGGAATTCGGTCGGACTCACTTCGACGGTTTGCTCGGCAATTGTTAAGCGATGTTGCTCGGTATCAAGAATTAAATCGCCCACAATAATTTGTGGCGACCATTGATGTTTACTGCTACGACGCAAGACAGCGCGTAATCGTGCGACTAATTCGCGTGGTGAAAAAGGCTTGGTCATATAATCATCAATACCACAGCCAAAACCGCGAATTTTGTCTTCTTCTTCGCCGCGCGCGGTGAGTAAGATAATCGGTAATTCTTGATACACAGGTTCTTTGCGTAACCGTCTTGCCCATTCCACGCCATTCAAATTAGGCAACATCCAATCCAGTAAAATTAAATCAGGTAAGGTATCATTTAAGAAACGTTGTGCTTCTTCGGCATTCGACACAGCTTGAACGGTAAAACCAGCTTGTTCTAGCACGACGATTAACATTTCTCTGATTGCGTCTTCATCTTCAACAACGAGAATAATAAAATTGGGCATAATTAAGGTTAAAAAACGAAAAGAACCATTCTAACAACCGTTTTATGACTGTTTGATGACATATCAATTGATTAAGGCGATTTTGCCTTACACTACAACATTTTACAGAAAAAATGCAAAAAAATTGTTTTGACGCATTAAATACACCGCTAATCAACGGTGTTAATTTAATTGAAGCCAGCGCAGGGACAGGAAAAACATACACATTAGCGATGCTGGTGTTGCGTTTTGTGGTGGAACAAAATTTACCGCTCGAAAAAATTTTAGTCGTTACCTTCACAAAAGCCGCCACCGAAGAACTTAAAGAACGTGTTCGATTGCGTCTTGCCGAAGCGAAACGCGCCGTAAATGGTCAAACTGAAAATATAGATAACACATTAGTACAATGGCTAAACGCGCTGTCTATCGAAAAGTGCGATATTGCACACCGTTTGCAAACCGCATTATTAACCATCGACCAAGCCAGTATTTTTACTATTCACAGTTTTTGCCAAAAAGTATTGCGTGAACACGCGCTCGAAAGCGGACAACTTTTTAATGCCGAACTCACTGACGATTTAGCGCAAATTACCCAAAGTTGCGCCGATGATTTTTGGCGAAAACAGCTTTATGAACGTACTGCGTGGGAAGCTGCGATTTTAACGGCAAATTATGACACGCCTGATAAATTGCTCGATAGCGTTAAAAATATTGGGCATCACGTCACCATTTATCCCACTGAATTAAAAGACATCGACACGCTGTTAATGGAGTTAAAACAGTTTTTCGATTTGGCGCGAATTGAATTCAATCGTTGCCGCGAGAAATTACACGCTTCGGTGGATAAATTTAAAAAAGGCGCAGAAGAAAATTTTGTCACGCTAAATGCGTGGTTAAATGGCGATACAGTTCAAATCGATAAAAAAGCGTTCAATTTTTTAACAACAGTCGGCATTTTCGAGGCGTTAAACAGCAAAAAAGTATCCAAAAAAAATCAAGATGCCTTTGTCAATGAATTAGGGATAAATACGCAACTTTTCGACACGTTACAAAATACGTTTGACCAATGTGGTTTGATGTTACGCCGCCAATTAGTGGAAACGTTGCGTTACGAAATCGACCAACGGCTATTGCAGCGTAACGCGCTTACCTACGACCATTTAATCATTCGTCTCGATGAAGCTCTACGCGGCGAAAATAAATCCGAACAATTAGTGCAAGAATTACGGCAGCGTTTTTTAGTCGCGTTAATCGACGAATTCCAAGATACTGACGACAGCCAATGGTTCATTTTCAAATCGTTATTTGCCGCACAAAGCCAGTATTTGTATTTAATTGGAGACCCCAAACAAGCCATTTATAAATTCCGTGGCGCAGATATTTACTCGTATTTGGACGCAAAACACAGTGCCAGCGAATCGTTTACGTTAGAAAAAAATTGGCGTTCTCATCCGAATTTGGTGCAAGCGGTGAATCAATTATTTCAACGTGAGAATGCGTTTTTTATTGAAGAATTAGAATTTAATCCTGTTGTGCCAGCAAATAAACGTGAAGACGGTGAAATTTTTTTAAAAAATAAACCCGTGCCGCCATTGATGCTTTGGCAATTAGTGCCTGAAGACGAATTTTGGTCTACAAAACAACGTAAAATCGTTGAAACGCAATTTTGTCACGCGGTGGTGCAGGAAATTTTGGCATTACTAAACGATGATTATGTATTGCAACCGGAAAATCGGTGTTTAAAACCCAAAGATATTGCGATTTTGATGCGAACCAATAAACAAGCAAAAGCCTATCAAACCGCGTTGCGCGATGTCGGTGTGCCGTCTGTTTTGAACAGTACCGAATCTGTTTTTACCACGACAGAAGCGACGGATTTACACACGCTATTAAATGCGCTCGTCAATCCAGCAGACACCGAAGCCTTAAAACATGCGCTGACGTTAAATTGGTTCGCCAGTATTCCGCACGGGCAAGCGTTTTATCGCTTAATCAATGACGAAACGGCATTAGATGCGTGGTTAAACAAGTTTTTAACGTACCACGAACAATGGCAAAAAACGGGCTTGATGGCAATGATGCACGCCTTTTTAGCTGCCGAAAATGTCACGCATCAATTAGCAAAAAGTTCACTCGCTGAGCGGCAATTAACCAATATTTTCCATTTGCTCGAATTGCTACAACAAGCCGCACTCGATGAACATTTATCGCTACAAAAGACTTTAGATTGGTTACGCATTGCGATTACCCATGCGTTAGATAAAAAAAATGGTGGCAGCGATAACCAACAATTACGCCTCGAAAGCGACGAAGATGCGGTAAATATTGTCACCATGCACCGCTCAAAAGGATTGGAATATGAAGTCGTTTTTTGTCCGTCGCTGTGGCTCAATAATTATTTGCAACAAGACGATATTGCCCAATGTCACATTGATGGCAAAATGCGTGTGGATTTAGGTTCGACAGATTTTGAAAAACACCGTGAATTAGCATTAGAAGAACAATGTGCCGAAGATTGCCGCATGTTTTACGTTGCTGTGACCCGTGCAAAATATCGGTGTTATTTAGCATGGGCGGATGTGCGAACCGAAAAAGCCGCGAATAATTCTGCTATGGCGCATTTATTTGAATTTGAAAATGCCGATGCCGCAAGTCAACAAAACACGTTTGAAAATTTGAAGAAATTGCTACCTGATTGTTTTGATTTCAACTGTTTGTTTGAGCGCGAAAAACCTGATGGACATTACACGCCAGAAATTAAAACGGAAATGTTGCATCATCAAACGCGCCACCGCGATTTGCGTTTTAGTCCGTGGCAAATGAGTAGTTACACAGCGTTATCTGCGTTAAGTCGTCAGAACACGCCCGATTTACCCGAAGATAAAGCACAAGAACCAGTAGAAATCGCCGCACCGATAATGTTAGATTTACCGCGTGGCGCACACACTGGTAATGTCGTGCATGATTTGTTAGAACAGTACAGTTTTTCAGATTTAGCGCAAGGCGTGGATATTTCAACGGCGCGTGATAAAGCCTGTTTGCGTTATGGTTTGAAAGTCGCGCGACCTGAAATTTTAGATGAACTTTTACAAACCATCGTGCAAACGCCATTATTGAAAAACGATGCCGATTTTTGTTTGATGAATTTGTCCGAATCAGCTTGTTTGAAAGAAATGCCGTTTTATTTGGCAACGCAAAAAATTAACACTGCTGAAATTAACCGTATTTTGGCGGATGAAAACAGTTATCAACCGTTAGACAACAAAACCATAAACGGTTATTTGACAGGCTTTATCGATTTAATTTGCGTCTATGAAAATCGTTATTATGTCATCGATTATAAAACCAATGCCCTGCCCGATTATGAAGCAGAAACATTGTTACAATCTATGCGTGAACACAATTACGGGTTGCAATATTGGCTTTATAGCGTAGTGTTGCATCGTTATTTGCAAAATCGTTTGAATGATTATGATATTGAGCAACATTTTGGTGGGGTGCGATATTTATTTGTACGCGGCATGCAGCCAGAAATACCGTTAAGTGGTGTTTATGCCGTAAGACCTGCAAGTGAAAAAGTTGTGGCATTAGCAGATTTATTTAGTCGCGTTTAGAGGAACGAAATCATGAATTACATCGCAATAAAAATGTTAATGGGCGATACAGGCAAATATATCGGTATTGTGATGGGTTTGACGTTTGCCTCGCTCATTATGACGCAACAACCGGCCATTTTTACCGGCTTTATCGCTCGCTCTTACAGTTTTATTACCGATTTAGGTTTGCCCGATATTTGGGTCATGGATACTAAAGTGCAATACATCGATGATGTGAAACCATTGCAAGACACTGAACTTTATCGCGTACGCGGCATTAGCGGTGTGGAATGGGCAATGCCGCTTTATAAAGGCACATTAAAAGCGCGATTAGCGGATGGAACGTTTCAAAACTGTAACGTCATTGGTTTGGATGATACGACGTTAATTGGTTCACCACCAGTATTACTGGAAGGAAAATTAGAAGATTTACGTCGTAGCGATGGCATCATTGTTGATATTGATGGCGCAACAGAAAAACTTGCTAAACCTGCCCGCGTAGCAGGCGGAAAACAAATACCTCTAAAAGTTGGCGATACGTTAGAACTTAATGACAAACGCGCCATTGTCGTAGGCATTGCCAAAGTAACGCGCACATTTCAATCACAACCGGTTATTTATACTACCTATTCTCGCGCCATCAGTTACGCACCACCCGAACGTAAACAATTGTCATTTGTGCTTGTAAAAGCAAAACAAGGTCAGGATTTACATAAATTAACGCAACGTATTCGTGCCAACACGGGTCTTGCGGCTTATACGCGCCAAGAATTTATGGATTTAACATTTTGGTATTTAATGAAAAACACGGGGATTCCCATTAACTTTGGCGTATCGGTAGGATTGGGGTTTATTGTCGGGGCGGCAATCGCAGGACAAACATTTTACAATTTTACCTTAGACAATATTCGTCAATTTGGTGTGTTAAAAGCGATGGGTGCGAGTAATTGGGTGCTACTGCGAATGATTTTGTTACAAGCATTAGTGGCGGGCAGTATTGGTTACGGCATGGGTGTTGGACTAACTGCATTATTTGGTTTTGCAATGCGGCATTCAATTTTGGCATTTAAATTCCCCTGGCAACTCTTAGTTTTTAGCGGCACGGGTGTGAGTGTGATTTGTATGTTTGCCGCCTTTATCAGCATTATCAAAGTGATACGTTTAGAACCTGCCATTGTATTTAAAAGTTGATATGAATATTGCCGTCCGTTGTGAAAACTTAACAAAAACCTACGACACTGGTGAACAAAAAGTCACAGCGTTAAATGCCGTTAATTTAACGATAAATTTAGGTGAATTGATGATGCTAGTCGGGCCTTCTGGTTGTGGTAAAACGACGTTAATCTCCGTTATCGCGGGGATTTTGGATCAAGATGAAGGCTTGTGTGAATTGTTTGGCGAAAATTTATTGACCATGAAAAGCAAAGAAAAATTGCGATTTCGCGCTCAACAAATTGGTTTTGTCTTCCAGGCGTTTAATTTATTGCCATCACTCAATGCTGCCGAAAATGTGTCTGTGCCACTGATTATTAACGGCGTAAAACGTGATGTTGCCAAACGTAAAGCCATTGAAGTGTTGGAAAGTGTTGGATTGGAAGACAGATGGAAATCGTTTCCCGCGCAACTTTCAGGTGGACAACAACAGCGCGTTGCTATTGCACGAGCGTTAGTTCACAGCCCACGTTTGATTGTTTGTGATGAACCCACTAGCGCGTTAGACCACGCTAGTGGACATAATGTCATGAATTTACTCAAAGAAGTCGCGTTACATAAAGACCGCGCCTTAGTAATTGTCTCGCACGATGCCCGAATTTTTAGTTTTGCCGACCGGATTGCAGAAATGGATGATGGGCATATTGTAAACGTGCGCTAAAATTTTACTGTTTCTCTAATACTTGCCGACCATTCAACGGTTGATTGGGACGTGCATTGTCAGAATAAAACGTTTCAAACGTGCTGATTTGTGTTTTAGACAATTGAATCGGTTTTTTCAAAACATACCAGTTCACACCCTCTGTGCATGGTGGCGTAGTTAATGAGCCTGAATACAAGAAAAATTTATTTCGGTCAATCGAAGAACTTGGCAATAAATTGATTGGATTGATGGTTACACCTTGAACTGTCACGTCTTGCACTTGGTTTGGCGAGTGAGCCAGAATTTTTTGAAATTCAGGATTTACTTTACCTTCTTCAATGAAAACGCCAACAACCGCTAATTTTCCATCTGGTGTGCTATGAACAAAATGAATTTCAGCAGGATACGTTTTACCATTAAGAACGTGTTCACTAGGCGCATGTATGTGATATTGCAATAAGCTGTATTGCTCATTACCAATATTCAAACTTCCCGTTGTTGTATTAACTTTCAAAGTATGACCGTTGTTAGAAATGACCAACGGTTCTGCCAGGTATTGCATTTTCAACGCATTTGTACTGGCAACTAATTTTGTCGAACCTAAATCAACAGGAGATTGTTTTTGTCCCAATCCACATTCTGTATACGGTGGGAGACCGGGAGGAGTAAGGGACGAGGGTATTTCACCCCAAACATTTTGCTCATCATAAGTCCAATGTGGTGCATCAGCTGCAAAAGTAACCGATGTTGCCATGCAAGACAGTGCAAAAATTGTTTTTTTTAACAAAGAATTCATATTCACCCTCCCAATTAGCAAGTGTGCGTACGGCAAAAATCAACGATATTAGTCTTTTCCTCCGGCTTGGTGGTATCGGCTTTTTTATCTGGCGATGGCGAACTGGTTGTTGTCGGTTGTGTTGGTTGACTTTGTTCTTCAGCCATAACTGGCGCAAATAACATGGATAAAATTAAACCTGCCAAAATGTGTTTCATAATTCACTGCTCCGGAATATTGATGACTAATAATTTGGTATCTTCTGAGATGTTCGCAAGATACTTGCGAAATTTTACCCAACTGTTTTATTTGACGCGAATTTCAAAATAAAAATGTAGCATAAATACTACCATTTATTGATTATTTCTATTCAACGCTGCATTCATTTTTTCTTCATCCAATTCGCCTTCCCATTTCGCCGCAACAACAGTTGCAACACCGTTGCCAATTAAATTGGTCAACGCGCGAGCTTCTGACATAAAACGGTCGATACCCAAAATCAAAGCCAATCCCGCCACGGGAACACTTGGCACTGCTGATAAAGTTGCCGCCAACGTAATAAATCCACTACCCGTCACGCCTGCTGCACCTTTTGAAGTGAGCAATAAAACACCAAGTAATGTTAATTCTTGCACTAACGTCAACGGCGTATTAGTCGCTTGTGCGATAAAAATCGCCGCCATCGTTAAATAAATCGACGTACCGTCTAAATTAAACGAATAACCGGTTGGAATTACTAAGCCGACAACTGATTTAGAACAGCCTAAATTTTCCAGTTTCGTCATAATGCGTGGCAACACGGATTCCGAAGACGATGTACCTAACACAATGAATAATTCTTCTTTCAAATAAGCAACAAATTTGAAAATGCTAAACCCTGTAAATTTCGCCACTAAACCCAAAATACCAAAAATAAATAAAATACAGGTTAAATAAAAACTACCCATCAGCGTTAATAATGGCAATAACGATGCCACGCCATATTTACCAATCGTGAACGCCATTGCACCAAACGCACCGATGGGCGCGAGTTTCATAACTGTTTCGACAATACCGAATAACACTTGCGACATTTTATGAATTAAACCGACAACTTCTGTGCCGGCACCTTTCATCGCGGCAAGTGAAAAACCAAACAACAATGAAAATAACAACACTTGCAAGATGTCGCCTTTCGCAAACGCATCGACCGCACTGCTGGGAATTATATTTAGCAAAAAATCCATCACGTTATGCGATTTTGCCGCTTCGGTATACGTTGTCAGGCTTTTCGTGTCCAATGTGCTGACATCGATATTCATGCCTACACCCGGTTTTAAAATATGCACCACCAGCAATCCCAATATCAATGCTGCCGTACTCGCTACTTCAAAATAGAGCAACGTTTTCAAACCCACACGTCCGACTTTTTCCATATCTTGCATACCGGCGATACCAGTGACAACGGTGCAAAAAATAATCGGCGCAATAAGCATTTTAATCAGTTTGATAAAACCATCGCCTAACGGTTTAACCGCAATCGCGGTATCGGGATAAAAATGCCCCAATAATACGCCGAAAATAATAGCGGTGAGGACTTGGACATAAAGATGTTGATATAGTTTTTTAGCAGGATGCGGCAAGGACATGAAGGATAACTCCGGATAATTTAACGTCATAGAATGCCAGATAGCGTAGATTTATGCACCCACTCAGCATATAAAAGCAAACGTGCGATAATGTGTCGCTTCGTCATTCATAACGTCACCATTCATAATGAGCCATTACCAAATTATTCTGTGTACTTTTCCGCAATTCAGCTTTGCAAAGCAATGCGCTCACGCGCTGGTCAAAAAACAATTAGCCGCATGTGTAAACATTTTGCCCAGGATGACTTCGGTTTATGCGTGGCAAGGAAAAATCGAAACCGCGCAAGAACATTTGCTCATTATCAAAGCGCAAGCCAATCAATATGCGGCTATTGAAACATGGCTAAAAAAACATCATCCTTACGACGTGCCGGAAATTATTGCCTTGCCGATTGAACAAGGTTTACCTGATTATTTAAACTGGATTAGCTCATGTCACGTTACGTCTTAATTTTTTTAACAGTTTTCGTCTTCAATTCGTCCATTTTTGCGGAAGATTCGCTTGAACAATTAGTTCGCAATACGGCGGCTTTAAAATTAAATTTGTTTGGCGACCAATTATTAGAACCTGAGGATGCGTTTGAATTTTCTGCCAGCGTCAAAAACGGCAATACGCTGTATGTGAGTTGGGAAATTGCGCCGAATTATTATTTGTATCGCGAGAAAGTTAAGCTCGAATTAGTCAATGCTGCTGGCACAAAACTAGGCGATTACAGCATTCCGAACGGCGAACCGAAACACGATGAATCCTTTGGTGATGTGGAAGTTTTATCTGAAGATTTAAATTTTAACGTACCGCTGATTCGCGAAGACCATGGCGCACAAACCATTAAATTACGCGCCTATTTTCAAGGCTGTGCCGAACGCGGCGTGTGTTATCCGCCAATGAATAAAGAAGTGCTTTTAGATTTACCAGTCGCTCAGCAACTTATCGCATCGCCAGAGCAAACGTCAACGCAAACACCGGGTGTGCTTGTGCCGCTTATCATTTTGTTAATTTTTTCAGTCATTGTGCTGATTTTGTCTGCGATAATGGCAATCCGCTTAAAGAAATCCGCGTAACAATTTTTAATTTATAAAAAACTCATAAGGAGAAAAACTCATGGAAAAAACCTACTCCCCGCATAGCATCGAACAACGTTGGTATGAAAACTGGGAAAGCAAACAGTATTTCGCGCCAAGTGGCGAAGGCGAACCCTATTGCATCATGATTCCACCGCCAAACGTCACAGGCAGTTTGCACATGGGGCATGCGTTTCAAGACACCATTATGGATGCGCTAACGCGTTATCACCGTATGAAAGGTTGCAACACGTTGTGGCAAGCGGGAACTGACCACGCGGGGATTGCGACACAAATGGTAGTTGAACGTTTATGCAACGCCGAAGGCAAAACCCGCCACGATTATGGACGCGAAAAATTCATCGAAAAAATCTGGGAATGGAAAGGCGAATCAGGCGGCACGATTACGCGCCAATTACGTCGCATGGGTTCATCACTCGATTGGTCACGCGAACGTTTTACGATGGACGAAGGCATGTCTGGCGCGGTGCAAGAAGTTTTCATTAAATTGTACGAAGAAGGCTTAATTTATCGCGGTAAACGGTTGGTGAATTGGGATCCTATTTTGCACACGGCGGTTTCGGATTTAGAAGTTTTATCCGAAGAAGAAAACGGTTTTATGTGGCATTTGCGTTACCCGTTGTTGAATGGTCAAGGGCATTTAATTGTTGCCACAACGCGCCCTGAAACCATGCTCGGTGATGCGGCGGTGGCGATTCATCCAAACGATGACCGTTATAAACATTTGCTCGGCGAATTCGTGGAATTGCCGTTAACAGGTCGTCGAATTCCGATTATTGCGGATGAATACGTTGACCCAGAATTTGGAACAGGTTGCGTAAAAATCACGCCTGCTCACGATTTCAATGATTACGAAGTCTGGACGCGCCATCGTCATACGTCGGCGATTCAAGATTTGCCGCACGGCGGTTTGATTAACATTTTCACAGTTGATGCAAAAATTAAAGCAACTGTATTCGACGATTTTAGTTATGGACATAAAGCACCTAGTGATGGGTTGGTCGCAGCCGATGAGCTGCATGGGGGAGAATCAACGGTTTCATTGATTCCTGAAAAATACCGTGGGTTAGACCGTTTCGAAGCTCGCAAACAAATTGTTGCTGATTTTGAAGCGGCGGGATTACTTGAAAAAATCGCTGACCATAAATTGATGACCCCACGCGGCGACCGTTCTGGCAGTGTTATCGAACCATTTTTGACTGACCAATGGTATGTAAAAGTTGCGCCACTTGCAGAACCTGCGATTGCGGCGGTTGAAAATGGCGATATTAAATTTGTTCCTGATAACTGGAAAAATACTTATTTCGATTGGATGCGGAACATTCAGGATTGGTGTATTTCACGTCAAATTTGGTGGGGACATCGTATTCCTGCGTGGTACGACGACAAAGGCAATATCTACGTCGGCGAATCAGAAACCGCAATTCGTGAAAAACACAATCTGCCCGCTGATTACGTTATAAAACAAGATGAAGACGTTTTAGATACTTGGTTTTCGTCGGCGTTGTGGCCGTTCTCAACATTGGGTTGGGACGGCAAAAATGAACCTGATTATTTAAAAACCTTTTACCCAACCAGCGTTTTAGTCACAGGTTTTGACATCATTTTCTTCTGGGTGGCTAGGATGATTATGATGGGATTGAAATTCCGTGGCGAAGTGCCGTTCAAAGAAGTCTATATCCACGGTTTGGTGCGTGATGCCGAAGGACAAAAAATGTCCAAATCAAAAGGCAACGTATTAGACCCGATTGACATTATCGACGGCATCGATTTAGAAGCACTGGTGGCAAAACGTACTTCTGGCATGATGCAACCACAGTTTGCGAAAAAAATCGAACAAGCTACTCGCAAACAATTCCCAGACGGTATTCAATCTTACGGCACGGATGCGTTGCGTTTTACCTTTGCCTCGCTCGCTTCAACAGGTCGAGATATTCGTTTTGATTTGGCTCGCACAGAAGGTTATCGCAATTTCTGTAACAAACTCTGGAATGCCGCGCGTTATGTGTTGATGAACACTGAAGAACACGATTGTGGTTTGACAGGCGAATGTGAATTCTCACACGTTGACCGTTGGATTACTGCGCGTTTGAATCAAGTCATTTCAACCACTAGCCACGCAATCGATAACTACCGTTTCGATTTGGCGGCACAAGCGATTTATGATTTTACTTGGAACGAATACTGCGATTGGTATTTGGAACTCACCAAAGTGGCGTTGCAATCGGATAACGAAGCGTTGCAACGTGGCACCCGCAAAACGTTGTTGCACGTTTTAGAAACAATTTTGCGTTTAGCGCATCCGATTATGCCGTTTATCACCGAAGAAATTTGGCAACGTGTCGCACCACTCGCTGGCGTTGAAGGCGACACGATTATGTTGCAAGCCTATCCGATTGTAGATGAATCGAAAATTGACACGCAAGCGATTGAAACCACTGATTGGCTCATGGCAGTGATTTTGGGCGTACGTCGAATTCGCGGTGAAATGAATATCGCGCCAAGCAAACCGTTACCTGTGTTATTGCAACACGGTAGCGAGCAAGACGCGGAACGTTTAGAAATCAATCGTGTTTATTTGAACAGATTAGCGCGTTTAGAAACCATGACGTGGCTAAATGCCGATGAGATTGCGCCAGAATCAGCGATTGCGTTGGTTGGTGATATGCAGATTTTGATTCCAATGGCGGGTTTGATTGATAAAACGGCAGAACTCGCCCGTTTGGACAAAGAAATTCAACGCATTCGCAATGATTTACCGCGTGTTGAAGGCAAATTGAATAATCCTGCATTCGTTGATAAAGCTCCTGCGGAAGTTCTCGAAAAAGAACGTGCTAAACTCGCTGAAATGCAATCGATGCTTGCTAACTTGGAAACACAACACGCCAAAATTAGCGCGTTGTAAGTTTTTGTTGAAAAAAGTCGGGTTACATTCGCTAACCCGACCCACACAATTTGTGTAGTCTATTTCGACGAAAATCAAGATTTAGGCTAAACTCTCCCGAAATTTTCACCCCAACTTCTTAATCGCAGTGACTATAAAAACTATCCGCATCGCTACCCGTCAAAGTCCTTTAGCTCTCTGGCAAGCCGAACATGTTGCCGCGCTTTTAGAGCAAGCATTTCCCACTATCAAAACCGAACTCGTAAAAATGATAACGCGCGGCGATAAAATTCTTGACGCGCCACTGGCAAAAATTGGCGGTAAAGGGTTATTCGTCAAAGAACTCGAACAAGGCATGCTCAAAGGCAATGCTGATATTGCTGTGCATTCGATGAAAGATGTGCCAATTGAATTTCCCGAAGGTTTACACCTAGCCGCAATTTTAGAACGTGAAGACCCCACCGATGCGTTTGTGTCGAATCATTATCAAACGCTCGATGATTTACCCGAAAATGCGCGAATCGGTACATCAAGTTTGCGTCGTCAATGTCAAATTAAAGCCCATTTTCCGAATGCTGAAATTTTATCGTTGCGTGGCAATGTGAATACTCGTCTGGCAAAACTCGATGCAGGCGATTATGACGCGATTATTCTCGCTTCGGCGGGTTTAAAACGTTTGGGAATGTCTACACGAATTCGTCAAAGTTTGCCAACTGAAATTAGTTTGCCAGCCTGTGGACAAGGGGCAATTGGCATCGAATGCCGCATTGATGATGTTGAAATTAACGAAATGTTAAAAGCTCTGCATCATGAAACGACAGCCGTTTGTGTTACAGCCGAACGCACGATGAATGCAAAATTAAACGGTGGTTGCCAAGTACCCATTGCCGGTTTTGCTCAGTTAGAAAACGGTGAAATTTTCATGCGTGCGTTAGTGGGAAATCCTGACGGTGACGTAATTTATCGTGCGGAAAAACGGGGTTTGTCTGCAATTGAAATTGGTGAAAGCATCGCCGACGATTTGCTCAAACAAGGCGCGGCGGAAATTTTGAAAGCGTTGATTGATGACTGATTTAAAACAAGCACGAATTTTAGTCACTCGCCCCGCGTATCAGGCAGAAAATTTGTGTAATTTGATTCGTGAAAATAATGGCATTCCAATTCGTTTACCAACGTTAGAAATTATTCCAATACTTTTGGATGCCAGCGAAATCGAGCAATATTTAACGCAAGCAAATTCTGTTATTTTTACCAGCGTCAATGCCGTGCGTTTATATTGTTCGCAGCTTGATGATGCTAAAATGCAGCAATTAAAAACAAAATCGTGTTTTGCTATCGGTCAGGCGACCGCGCAATCCTTAGAAACGGTAGGGGTAAGCGTCGATTTAATGCCTAAGCAAGGTTATAATAGTGAAGCATTATTAAATTTGACTACGCTGCAACAGGTTTCACAGCAAGATATTGTGATTATTCGTGGTGAAAATGGACGCGAAACGTTAGCCGATGTTTTAACGCAACGGGGCGCAAAAGTCAGTTATCAAAACGTTTATCGCCGCGCAATACCTGACATAGATTGCAGCGATGTCGTGACGCTAATTAAGCAAAAACAGTTAGATTTTCTTAGCATCACCAGCGGCGAGGCAATACAAAATTTAGTAACGATGTTGCCGAAAATGCAACACGATTTGTTAAAAAAAATACCTTTAGTGGTGGTCAGTGAGCGAATCGAAACGATTGCAAAATCACTCGGTTTTCAACGCATCGAACGCACACAAGCACCGTCAGATGATGCAATTCTTAAAACAATAACGACGATAATAAACGGGGAAGAAAGTGGCTGAATTGATTGAATCGGTTGAACAACAACAAAAAACTGTCAAAGAGACATCGCAAGAAGTCAGACGTTCTCGCAGCGGATTTTGGTTTGGCTTAATCATTTTGCTGGTTATCGCCGTCGTTGCGGGAGCTGGCTATTACTTTTTTTCACAGCTACGCGATAAACAAGAAGGTTTAGGTGGCGAAGTGAAAGGCGCGGTATCGCAACAAATCAGCGATTATCAGGCGCAACTTGCCGCGATTCAATCGCAACTTGCCACCGTTCAATCGGATGTTGCCAATAAAGAAGCGCATTTCAATAATACCGTTACCGAATTTTCGCAATTGCATAATGAAAAATTAGATGCCACACGAAAAGATTTGGCTGAAGAAATTCAAAAATTACAACGTCAATTAGGCAAAACACGCGGTGATTGGTTACTTGCGGATGCAGAATATTTACTCAGCGTTGCAAATCAGCGTTTGCTTTTGATGGGCGATGTGAACACCACGCGAGAAGCCTTAGAAGCCGCTGACCAGCGTTTACGCGAAAGTGGCGATGCGGCAGCGTATAAAGTGCGCGAACAACTCGCTAAAGACATTGCTGCAATTAGTGGTATCAATACGGCAGATATTGTCGGTATTTATTCAACGTTGCAAACATTGGAATCGCAAATTGATTCGCTCACGTTGCTTTTACCTTATGCAGGTAAAGATGAAACCGTGAAACCTATTGCGCCAGAAGTTAAAAAAGAACCAACGGATTTACTTGGACAGTTAGAAACGATGGTGACAATTCGCCACGTTCAACAACACGTCAACGAAATTTTAACGCCTGAACAAGCGCAATTTATTCGTGAACAACTGCGCGTTAAATTAGAAATGATTAAAATCGCGCTCGTTCAACAAAACGATATACTTTATCAAGCGAGTTTGAGTGATACACAAAAATGGTTGTTGCAAAACTTCGCCAAAGAAAAAGAAGCCGAACGTTTTGCTGCGTCACTCGATAAACTTGCTGATGTACGAATTCGTAGCCAATTCCCTGATATTAGCTTGTCGTTGAAAATGTTGCGCGATATTACCAAATTGCGTATCGAAACCGATAAAGCCTTATCAAGTCCAACTAAATCTGCGCCAGCTCCTGTGCCTATTGCGGTAGATAACGAAACAACGTCCGCCGCGCAACAATAAGAAGAGAATTACACATGAAAAAAATAGTTCCTCTTTTAATTATTCTGGGCGCGTTAGGTTCTGCCGGTTTTTATGGCAGTCAGTTTTTGACGCATTTAAATAGCGCAGGCTATGTGTTAATTGGCATTGAACAATGGTCGCTGGAAACCTCGTTATTTGTATTTTTAGGGATTCTGGTTGTTATTTTTTTAGCACTGTATATTTTGTTTCGTTTGTCGGGCTGGATGTTTCGATTACCCAAACAAATTAAAAAACGTGTGGCAACGAATAAATTAGCCATTTCGCAACAAGCCTTAATCAAAGGCTTAGTCGATTCTGCGGAAGGTAATTGGGAAGACGCTGAAAATATTTTGATTAAACACGCTTCGCACAGCGGCGCACCGTTGATTCATTATTTGACAGCGGCTCGCGCGGCACAATCGCGTGGCGCATTTGATAAACGTGACGAATATTTACAGTTTGCCGCTGAACACGGTAATGATGCAGAAATTGCCGTTGGTTTAACTCAAGCGGAATTAAATTTATCAGGTGATCAATACGAAGAAGCTCTGGAAACGTTGACACGCCTGCATTCACTCAATCCGAAACAAGCGAATGTTTTACGTTTGTTACATTTGACATACCAAAAATTAGAAGATTGGCAAGCCTTGCGTTCCTTGATTCCGTCACTCGATACGCAAAAAGTATTGCTCGAAGCAGAATTAAAACTGCTCGAAGCCAAAGTGTTTAGTAATTTGCTCAAACAAGCCGCAGAACAAAAAGACCGTCAAACGTTGCAAACGTTATGGGTAGAAATGCCGTTGTCGATTAAAGTCATGAGAGGCGTGGCGGCGATTTACTTTGCCGCCATGATTGATGTAGGCGCGGGCGCAAGTATCGAAGATGAATTGGTTAAAGCCTTGTCTGCGAATTGGAGTGAAACATTGCTAGTTTTGTTTGGCAACGTGCAATCGGTTGATCCTGTGTTGCAATTAGAAACTGCCGAACGCTGGTTGATTGGTCATGCCAATGATGCTGTATTGTTGATGGTGCTAGGGAAATTAAGCAGTCAACGTACTGATTACGCTAAAGCGCAACGCTATTTGCAACAAAGTATTGCTATCGAACCCAGTGTGCAGGGGTATCGTTTGTTGGGTGATTTGGCGTTAAATCAAGGCGATGCAAACTCTGCAAGTCAATGTTATAAACTGGGTTTGGAACTCGCCGCTGGCGCGTTAGTAAATCAAATTGAAACCTCAGCGGTCTAATGTGTGTTTAAAAAATCGTTTATTGTCGCAAATATTGCATTATTGCTCGGTTGTAACACCACGTTACTGGGAACTTACGGCGAGCAAAATCAAACATTAGATGCGTTCCGGCAACGTGTCGAAAATGTTTTTCAATTACAAAACAGCATGACCAGCGCGGTGATGTTAAGTGATAGTGAACCGTCTGCGACAATCTTGGATGCTGAACAAAAAATGCAACGCGCGTGTGAATCTTTAAATGAGTACGCTGCGCGTGAAAGTGACGGTTTAAGCGTCGATTTTGCTTTACAACGGCGCGTTGAACAAACCGCGATTGGTTGTGAAAAAGCCGCGCAAAATTTGCAATTATTGCTACCAAAATGAGTGAATTCACGTTAGAAGCACGCCAGCTGGCATGTCAGCGCGATGACCGCGTATTGTTTAGCGGTTTAAATTTTCATTTATACAGCGGGCAAATTTTACTTATTGAAGGTGTAAATGGTGCGGGAAAAACATCGTTGTTGCGTATTTTAACCGGTCTGCGTCAACCGGATGAAGGTGAATTATTTTGGAATGCTCAAGCGCTGGATGATTTAGGCGCTGCTTTTTATCAAGACGTTACCTATATCGGTCATAGTAATGGCTTAAAAGACACGCTCACCGCGCAAGAAAATTTGCGGTATGTTCAGGCCCTTGCCACGCCTGCGTTAAGTATTGATGAAAGTTTGCAACAAGTTCATTTAAACGGTTATCAAGATACGCTAGTGCGATATTTATCAGCAGGTCAACGCCGACGGTTGGCTTTAGCGCGTTTGCTTTGTACGCATAAAACGTTGTGGATACTCGATGAACCTTTTACTTCGCTTGACCGCGTGAGTATTCAGTTGATTGAACAGTTAATGACCGCACACGTTAAACAAGGCGGTATGGTAATCATGACCTCACATCACGAAACACATTTACCGGCGACATTAGTCCAAAAAATAGAGTTGCGCCGATGACGTTATTTACGGCTTTTATCGCGGTGATTCGTCGTGATTTATTACTGGCTTACCGTCACCGCGCAGATTTAATTAACCCGCTGGCTTTTTTTGTGATGGTAGTGACGTTATTTCCATTAGCATTGGGTGCAGAACCGTTATTGTTAAAACGCATCGCTCCCGCCATTATTTGGGTCGCCGCATTATTAGCGTCTTTATTGTCAATGGAATCACTGTTTCGCTCTGATTTTGAAGATGGTAGTTTAGAGTTGATGGTGATGTCACCGCATCCGTTATCATTGCTCGTATTAGCCAAGATTATTGCACATTGGTTATTGTCGAGCATGCCGTTATTACTGATGACACCGTTTATTGCCACAATGCTGGGCATGGATGCGGATGTTATGCTGGTTTTATTGGTGACATTATTATTGGGAATGCCAGTGTTGAGTTTAATTGGGGCGATTGCCGTTGCATTAACATTGGGTTTGCGTAAAGGTGGTGCATTATTAGCGGTATTAGTTTTACCGTTGTATGTACCAATGTTAATTTTTGCCAGCGGGGCAGTAGATGCAGCGATGTCAGGATTGCCAATAGGAGGACATTTATCCATGTTAGCAGCAATTTTATGTTTAACACTCACTCTCACACCTTGGGCAACGGCTGTGGCGTTGAAAATGAGTTTGAGTTAATCATGTAACACAACCAATTTTAATTGTTTTGGCAATAGGTAAAATATTATGAAATATACCCTCCCCTCACTTGCCGCAGTCGGTTTTTTATTTGCCTCTTATACGGTTGTCAGTAGCAATCAACCCGTTCCCATTGCCCCAGCATTAGTTGAACCCGCCTCTGCGCCTTTCACAAATTTTATTGCTGGTGCGGGGATTATCGAAGCTAAAAATGAAAATATTGCCATTGGTTCACCGTTAGCGCGATTAGTTAGCAAAGTCGCGGTTAAAGTTGGTGACAAAGTTAGTGCTGGCTCACCACTATTTTATTTGGATGATCGTGAAAATCGTGCGGAATTGGTCATGCGCCGCGCGGATTTAGTCAAAGCCCAAGCTGATGTTCTAGTTGCCAAAGCCACGCTAATTGACGCGCAATCACTATTTGACTTAGCCAACGCTATTAGCGATTCTCGTGCAATCAGTGGCGAGGAAATGTTAAAACGCCGTAATGCGGTCACTATCGCCAAAGCAAAATTAGAAAGTGCCGTCGCTTTTGTCGAACAAGCCCAATCCGCTATTATCAGCACCGAAACGACATTAGAACGGTTAATTGTGCGTGCGCCCATTGATGGTGAGGTTTTGCAAGTTAATATTCGAGCGGGAGAATTTGCGAGTGCAGGCGCATTAGCATTACCGTTGCTTGTTTTTGGCGATTTAAATAATTTCCATATCCGCGTTGATATTGATGAAAACGATGCGTGGCGATTTGATAAAAACGCGAAAGCTGTCGCTTATTTGCGTGGCAATCGTCGCTTCAAAGTGGATTTACAACTTGCTTATGTCGAGCCGCTCGTCGTACCGAAAAAATCACTCACCGGCGACAGCACGGAGCGTGTCGATACCCGTGTTTTACAAGCGTTATATCAATTTAACCCTCAACAATTACCGGCTTATGTTGGGCAACAAATGGATATATTCATTGAAGCCAGCGATGCAGGCGCAGACTCATGAAACGTTTTTTTGTAATCAGTTTGCCACTATTTCTCGTATCATGCGTGGTCGGACGCGATTATCAAACGCCTGAAATTCCTTTGCCAACAAAATGGAGTGAAAGCGTTGCTGCACAAAAAACATCTGACCAATGGTGGAAAACGTTTAATGATCCTGTGTTAAATCAGTTAGTCAACGAAGCTATTTCCGCAAATTTAAATTTAAAACAAGCCTTGTCGCGTGTAAAAGAAGCACGAATTTTACGCAGTGAAGCCATTGCGACGGGGTTGCCAACGTTAGCTGGTCGAAATGCAGCAAGTAGTCGTTTTAATAATTCATCAACCAGCGGCGGAAGTCCGGTAACTGGACAAGTTATTAACATTTTCCAATTGGGTTTTGACGCGCAATGGGAATTGGATTTTTTTGGTGGCATTCAACGTGCGGTTGAAGCGGCGGATGCGTCTATTGATATAGAAGTAGAAAACAGTCGTGATGTATTACTTACTTTACTTGGTGACGTAGTTCGCCAATACATAATTTTGTGTACCAATCAGCAGTTAGCTCAAACGCACCATGAATTACTCGCCGCGCAAGCCGATACCGTAAAATTAACGCAAGTTAGAGTGCAAAGTGGTTTTGCCAATACATTAGAACTCGCGCAAGCCCAAGCACAATACGACAGTACGGCGGCGAATTTACCACGTTATGAAACCGAGATTAAACAAGCCATTCATGCGTTAAGTGTTTTATTGGGGCGCGAACCGAATGCGTTAGCACAACGTTTTACTGGCGTAAAACCGATTCCCAGTGCAACAGCATCACTCGATAAGTTGCCGTCTGAATTGTTACAACGTCGCCCCGATATTCGTAAAGCCGAGCGACAAATGGCACAAGCAAATGCGACCGTCGGTATTGCCACGGCCGAAATGTATCCGAAAGTCGATTTAGCTGCTTTTATTGGTTTGCAAAATCTTAAGATGACTGACTTTACCGCGCTGGGAAAATCGTGGTCGAGTGCTTCAACGATTACCATGCCATTGTTTAATTGGGGAAAAATTCAAGCGAATATCAAAGCCAAAGACGCGCAATATGAGCAAGCATTTTTAGCCTATCAATCAACGGTATTAACTGCATTTCAAGAAGTTGAAAACGCGCTCGTGGCTTATCACAATGAATCGCAACGCTATGACACCTTAACGCAAGCCGTTGTAGCAAACCAAACTGTTTTAGAACTGTCTAAAGAACGTTATAGAAAAGGCTTAACAGGTTTTATGGATGTGTTGCAAGCGCAGCAAGCATTGTATCAAATGACAATTCAACAAGTTGACAGTTTAGGAACTATCGCGCAACAAAACGTAGCGTTGCATAAAGCGATGGGGGGCGGTTGGCAAAATGAATCAAGTGTTGCGACACCTGAAAAACAAAATGTGATTGAATCGGTGTTGATGCCAAAACTATAAATTCACGTTATCCATTCCGGTTTGTCACGTTTTTTCCATGAAAATAATGGCGTTTTTTCGCCCATATAATAATTTCGATACGAATTCACCGAATCACCAGCGATTTTATATTTTTCAGGCATGACAGGAATTGGTTGCGTAAGACCTCGCGTCTCAATATTTATCGGCAAACGTTTTAACGGCATAAGCAATCGACCTGTGGCATGTATTTTTTCATAACGAAAGGTGTATTCTTCTAACAAACAACTAAATAATTGCCACAAAAAAAGATAATGTTCATCACTTCGGCGTGTCCAAATCGCAGAGGGATGTTGTAAATGCGTAGCCTCATACAATATATCATCGCATTCGTCGGGTAATTGCCAACGTTTAACTTTCCTACCTATGCGTGAAGTAGTGATAATTTCTGTCCCATCCAACAATCGATGGGTGGTTGATAATAATTGTGCGTACTCCAAAATCATTTTCACGACATGTTTATCAACATGTTGTTGAGCGCAAATTTTCGGATTAGCGTGTAAATAAAAAATATTCATTATTCATAATCACCAAAACCATATTTATCCGACAAACGTAATAAAACAAACAATGCACCTGTGCCGCCATCTTTAGGACTAGTTGAACAAAATGCCTGCACGTCCTTATGTTGGCGTAACCAGCGATTTAATTCGTTTTTAATGACCGGCAAATTATCTTGCGAACGATAGCCCTTGCCATGCACGATATGCACACAACGACAGCCTTCTTCAACACTGTTGTGCAAAAAATGCAGTAGTTGTCGTTTTGCATCTTGGGTATTCAAACCATGTAAATCGATTTCAGCATCAATACCAAAAAAGCCACGGCGTAATTTTTTCAATACATTATTTTGCAATCCCACAGATAAAAAATTCATCGAATCATAAATACCAACGGTTTCAATATCGTCTGGATTTCGTGAACTTAAATGCGCGTCAAAATTGACAGCTAACGGTTTGGGATACGGCTTAGGCTTGGGTTTTCGTTCTGCATGCAACGCCACTTTATCTTGTTTGACCGCTTGCACTTTACCGATGGATTGACGAAACAAATCCGCGTCTTCATCATTGAGATTTTTTTCACGCATGATAATTTAAAGCGTTTTATCTTGCTGGTTTAACCACGTTTGTAAAATCAATTGCGCGGCGAGTTGATCTTGAACATCCCACAATTTCGTCGCATTGACTTTAACGTCATCAAATAACAATTGTTTCGCCTCAAACGTCGATAACGTTTCATCTTGTTGATGAACAGGCAGATTAAAACGTCCATTTAATTGACGGCAAAATTTTAGCATGCGCGGCGTAACGGGATTATCTGTGCCATCGTGTTGACGCGAAATCCCGACCACAAAACCAGCCGGTTGCCAATCACGAACGAGTTGTTCAATGGCTTGCCAATTCGGCGTTTGATTCGGTGATCGCATAGTTTGTAACGAATTTGCGGTGGCAGTCGTGAGTTGTCCGACGGCAACGCCAATTTTTTTTGTACCGAAATCAAACCCTAAATAAGTGTCGTTTGATTGTAACGCTAAAGGATCACGCATGACCCGCGCCAACGGTTAGTTTATTGATATTGATGCCAATTTGGCTGGCTGCCATGCTCCAGCGTAAATCAATGGGGGTATCAAATAAAATTGGTTCGCCAAACGGTGTGTTAAGCCATGAATTCGCTAAAATTTCTTGTTCTAATTGTCCTTTGCCCCACCCTGCATAACCAAGCGCGACAAAATAACGTTCAGGCCCTTCACCCCTAGCAATGGCTTCGATAATATCGCGTGAAGTTGTCAGCGACATGGTGTCAGAAATCGGTAAGGTAATCGCCCATTTTCCGCCTGTCGTGTGTAACACAAAACCACGCTCTTGTTGCACGGGACCGCCCACATAAACAGGAGCTTCGGCAGCGGACATCGAACCAATTGGAATATCCATTTGCATGAAAATTTCTTTTAATTTCATGTCAGATTTTCGATTTATCACTATACCCAACGCACCATCGGCATTGTGTTGACAAAGGTAAATTGCCGCGTGCGAAAAATTATCATCTGCCAACGTGGGCATGGCGATAATAAATTGATTGTCTAAATAAAGGGTTTCGGTCATATCAAAAATTCAAGGTAAAAGGTTCAATTTATTGTGTCGTCATGCCAGATTGGTCTGAAAACCGCCACACGCGCGTAATAATTAACACATCGAGTTCTTTAAGTAAATCAATCGGCAATGGCGCAAATGGCGCACTCATTCGTACAATTTTCTTGGCAGCCTCGTCCAAAGCCGGATTACCAGAGGATTGATTGATGCGAATACTGTAAATACTGCCGTCAGGTTTAATACCCACATCCATTGTGAGTGTGCCAGAAAAGTTCTTTTGCATGGCGACTTCGGGGTAATTCATATTACCAGTGCGCTCGACTTTACTTTCCCAATCTTGCAAATATTGCGCGGCAACGTATTTACTCGCACTGACTGAATCAATAAATTTCACCCGTTGGTCATTATTACTCAGCTGTTGTTGACGAATATCGCTGCCAAGTTGAGAAATTTGTTGTTGTAATAATTCGGGCGATAAATGCGGTTTTTCTTCCGTTTCAATTTTTTCAGTAACTGGTTGCTCTATTTTTTCAATTTTAGGATGTTTAACTGGTTTTGATTTTTTTTCAACAAATTGAGACGGCTCTGTTTTAGGAGGCGGAATAATTTTTTTGGGGGGAGCATCTTTTTTTTGCGGTTTAGGTGGCAAAACAGGTTTTGTTGCAGCTTGAACCGATGCGCTATGCGGCGGTTCAGGTGCAATTTCTGGCATAGCTTTACTACCGATTTGATTCTCAGCGGCAATAAAATCACTTTGCTTTGGCTGAACGGGCGATGGCATAGTGATTAGCGTCACATCCATTAGCGAAGGCGTTTTTTTTTCATGCGCCGCGAGTTTCAACGTAACGTTGAGCAACAAAATAACATGTAGCGCAACAACAACCGCAAATGCCCAAAATATTGCCATTTATGCCAAAGTCGCCGCAATATGATCCATCAACACACCGGCAATGTTTAAACCGAATTGAGCGTCTAATTCTTGCACACAAGTCGGACTGGTGACATTGATTTCTGTGAGCGTGTCGCCAATCACATCCAAACCAACAAAGATTAAACCTTTCGCTTTTAATGTAGGGGCAACTTGATTGACAATCCAGTAATCTCGTTCGGTTAATGGGCGACCTTCAGCGCGTCCACCAGCGGCTAAATTACCGCGTGTTTCGCCCTGCTGTGGGATTCGCGCCAACGCATAAGGAATTGCTTCGCCATTAACCACTAAAATACGTTTATCGCCGTCTTTAATCGCCGGTAAATAACGTTGCGCCATGATGTAACGTTGATTGTAATTAGTCATCGTTTCCAAAATAACACTAATATTTGGGTCATCTAAACGTAACCGAAAAATCGATGTGCCGCCCATGCCGTCTAATGGTTTGAGAATAATATCGTGTTGTTCGTATAAAAAATCACGAATTTGCTGCGAATTACGCGAGACCAGTGTTTCCGCGCAACATTGTGAAAACCAGGCGGTAAACAATTTTTCATTCGCATCACGCAACGATTGCGGTTTATTGACCACATAAACGCCGGCACTTTCTGCACGTTCCAAAATATAAGTGGCATAAAGAAATTCGCTATCAAATGGCGGGTCTTTACGCATTAAAATGACGTTTAATTCCTCTAACGGAATAGTTTGTTCAGCGATAAATTCAAACCATTGTTGTGGATTGCGTTGCACTTTTAGCGTGCGAGTTCGCGCATAAGCTCGCCCATTGCGAAGAAATAAATCGCCCAATTCCATGTAATGCAATTCCCAACCGCGCGTTTGGGCTTCAAGTAACATGGCAAAACTGGTGTCTTTTTTTATGTTGATGTGGTCGATGGCATCCATGACCATGCCGAGTTTGATAGACATGAGACTTTAATTTTATTGAGTTATTAAGTTTTGAATGAAAGTAATTATATAGACTTTGTTATTTACGTTGAAAAGAAATTTTGGTATAAAGTCGAGCTATCTTTCAATTAAATACAGTTACAGAGGTCTTCATGTCAAGAGTATGTCAAGTTACGGGTAAACGCCCAGTAACCGGAAACAATGTTTCACACGCCAATAATAAAACCAGAAGACGCTTTTTGCCTAATTTGCAACATCACCGTTTTTGGGTAGAAAGTGAAAATCGTTGGGTACGTTTGCGCGTTTCAACAAAAGCAATGCGAATTATCGATAAAAACGGTATTGATGCAGTCTTAGCGGACTTGCGTAAAGCTGGTCAAAAAGTTTAAGTCTACGAGGATAAAATCATGCGCGATAAAATTAAATTGATTTCGACCGAAGGTACAGGTCATTTTTATACAACAACAAAAAACAAAAAAACGATGCCTGAAAAAATGGAAATCAAAAAATTTGATCCCGTTGTTCGTAAACACGTTATTTATAAAGAAGCTAAAATTAAATAGTTTCATGTTGTATTAAGTCAGATTAACGCCAGTGCCACTTTTTTCCCGTTAATCTGACAATCTTACTGTTTCAATCCCCGCGTCATCTTTCTATGAGCATTAAATCAGATAAATGGATACGCCGCATGGCAGAGCAACACGGCATGATTAGTCCGTTTGAGCGAAACCAAGTGCGCGAAAATGAAAACGGGCGCGTCATTTCGTATGGTACGTCAAGTTATGGTTATGACGTGCGCTGCGCGGATGAATTTAAAATTTTTACCAATATCAATTCCGCTATTGTTGACCCCAAAAATTTTGATCCCAATAGTTTTGTGGATGTGCAATCAGACGTTTGCATTATTCCACCGAATTCATTTGCGTTAGCACGAACGGTTGAATATTTTAATATTCCAAGAGACGTACTTACCATTTGTCTTGGCAAATCGACGTATGCGCGGTGCGGTATCATTGTAAATGTCACCCCGTTAGAACCTGAATGGAGCGGTCACGTTACGTTGGAATTTTCCAATACGACGACGTTACCGGCAAAAATTTACGCTAACGAAGGTGTCGCGCAAATGTTGTTTTTTGGCGGTGATGAAGAGTGTGAGACTTCTTATGCTGACCGTGGCGGTAAATATCAAGGTCAAATGGGCGTAACTTTGCCTAAAGCCTAATCCTCTAAAACTTAACACTCGGATAAATCTCTTTTATTCGAGTTTGTTGTAAAATTCTCTGCTTTTCCAATTTCATACATTCGTTTTACATAACGAAACGTGTCAAAATTAGACGCATTCGCTTCGGTAATACAACAAAATACCGTCATTCAATAAAATGCAGAAAGGTCTCTTATGTTTACAGGAATTATTTTAGCCGTTGGTAAAATCACAGCGATTACGCCTCATGGTGGCGATGTGCGTTTAAAAATTCATACCGGAAAACTGCCACTTGCTGATGCCAATTTAGGCGACAGTATTGCTGTCAATGGTGTGTGTTTAACGGCAATTGAATTAGGACACGATTATTTTGTCGCCGATGTATCAAATGAAACACTTTCGCACACTTGTTTAGCGCACGCGCAAGTTGGAATGCCTGTGAATTTAGAACTCGCGCTCACGCCGACGACCCGTTTAGGCGGTCATATTGTCAGCGGTCATGTTGACGGTATTGGTACGATTGTTGATAAACGTGCTGATGGGCGTTCGATTCGTTTCACCGTGCAAGCTCCTGACGATTTAGCAAAATATATCGCTCAAAAAGGTTCGATTTGCATCAACGGGATTAGCCTTACGGTGAATCATGTGGATGGCGCAACGTTTGGCATCAACATTGTGCCGCATACGCTTAAAGAAACGACTTTAAATGATGCAAATGTCGGTACGAAAGTGAATTTAGAAGTTGATGTATTAGCGCGTTATATGGAGCGGCTCATGAAAGGCGAAGCGGCGGCGAAACCGTGTGCAGCGGTGACGATGGAATTATTACAAACCAGTGGATTTATAACTAAATGAACAGCACCGAAGAAATTATTGCAGACCTTAAACAAGGCAAAATGGTCATTATTATGGACGATGAAGACCGTGAAAATGAAGGCGATTTGCTCATGGCGGCAGAATTTGCCCGCCCCGAAGATATTAACTTTATGGCGCGTTACGGACGCGGTTTGATTTGTCTGACTTTGACGCAAGAACGTTGTTTGCAATTACGTTTACCGCTGATGGTTAGTGAAAATAAAACGCCGCATTACACCAATTTCACCGTTTCCATTGAAGCAGCAACCGGTGTAACAACCGGAATTTCCGCAGCAGACAGAGCGCGAACCGTTCAAGCGGCTGTCGCTAAAAATGCAACGCCCGAAGATTTAGTACAACCGGGGCATATTTTCCCGTTAATGGCGCAACCCGGTGGCGTATTAAATCGTGCTGGACATACTGAAGCGGGCTGTGATTTAGCGCGCTTAGCTGGTGGAGTTGAACCAGCGGCGGTGATTGTTGAAATTCTAAATGAAGACGGCTCAATGGCACGTCGTGCAGATTTAGAAACCTTTGCCGCGCAGCATCAACTTAAAATCGGCACGATTGCGGATTTGATTCACTACCGTATTCAACATGAAAATACCTTAGAACGTGTAAGCGAATGTGCGTATCCAACCGATTTTGGCGATTTTCGTTTATACGCCTATCAAGATCGCAACGACAACAATCTGCACCTCGCGCTAGTGATGGGAAAAGTTTACGGTGAAGAACCGGTTTTAGTGCGCGTTCATGCGCGAAATGTGTTGGATGATATTTTTTCATCGAAACGCAATGAGGCAAGTTTGTCGATCCGCTCTGCGATGGAAAAAATCGCGCAAGCAGGATGTGGTGTTTTAGTATTGATTCGTCAAAGTGAAACCAATCAAGCCTTAGCGGAGCAAATTCACCGTTATCAACTTGCCGACAATGGACATAATGTCATACCAAATAATGATGTGGATTGGCGCACGACAGGAACTGGCGCACGGATTTTGGCAGATTTGGGCGTAAAAAAATTGAAAGTTCTCGGCACACAAAAGAAATATGTGGCGTTATCAGGGTTTGATTTAGAAGTTTCCGAACACGTTGGCTAAATTTGAAATATGAGGCGCGAATAACATCGCGCCTACCCTTATTTTGAAAACGAAATAAATTGTCGATAAGGTGAGCCTGCTTTCCACGTTATCGCTTCGCTGTAATAGTGCATCAATGCGAAATAACCTAATAAGCCTAACGTTACCGCTTTACGAATTTCCATACCAAAAACCGCTTGAGTTAGCCACGAAACAACTGTATCGCCATAGGCTTGCAACACAAATGCGATTGAAAATGACAAAATTGGCAACACGATAAATATAGAAATTGAATACTGTTTTGTCCAACGATAAAGCGCGTTTTGTGGTTCAACTGAATGTTTATTAACATCGTGCGTCACATAAAAAACGTATGCTGTGGCATCGTGAACCAAACGCGGTATTAGCATTGCGAAAAAGTAATAACTTTCAACATATAAATAAAAACTGCTCACCACCAAAAACACATTTGCCCACAAAAAGATTTTTCCAAGCACGCTCCGCGCATAACGTTGACAATAGAGCGCATTCAAAAATAAAATCCCAGTTAAAATCCCCGCCGCATTTTTAAGTTGCATCATCGTTTCAGCTTCCAAACTGGTATGCAGAAAAATTCCGATGTAAATTAACAAACCTGCCGCCACACTCAGCCACAACAAACTGTGATATGCCCACGCAGGCAATTGACACACGCCTCGTGCTACACCGTGTTGTTGTTTTAAAACGTGATAAACCGTCCAACCCGCTACCGCGACATAAAATACCCGATATGGAATAAACAAACTGCCAATGCCAAACACAATCGCAATCGCCACGGTCATCCAAAATAAATGGCGTTTGTAAAACTGCATATATTCGTCATTGCTAACCAGTAAAATTGTACTAGCCAAAATATGCGGCGTGCCAAATAAAATTTGGAATAACAGAAAATGTGTCGGGCGCGTCGGTAAATTATCACGCAACCAACCTTGCCAAAACGTGGTATCCAGACCGTATAAAAGTAAACATAACGGTATGATTAAATACAAACCAAGTAAAACACGAAATGAAACACTCAAACGTGGAGATTGATTCAACGTTTCTTCAGCGGTTGGTGAAATAGCCATGATTACATCCTAAAAAATAAAACGCGCCACGAAAGACAGTAGAAAAGACGGCATTATCCACGACATCGTGCGTGGTATAAATGGCAAATTTTATCATGACTGAAATTAGATTCGTTGGCACTTGTATTGCTGATAAAAAGAAACTCTTTATCAATAAAGCCAGTTTCTTGACATCGCAATGCGTAATCACCCTACGATTTTATTACCTAGCATTTTTTTCATTGGCATTGCCGCCGCTGCACCGCTGCCTGCTGAAACGATAAAACCTGAAGATTTTTTTAAACAACAAATCGTGCTTGCTGAATCAAATCATCGTTACGACATTGCTGAAGCGGCATTAGAACACTGGTTAGCCATAGACAAAAGCAATCCTGAAGCGTTATTTTTTCAAGCGCGATTAAACATTCTCAAAGGTGATAACGAAAGTGCGAAGAAAAATATTCTCAATTTTGAAGCGCAATATCCAAATCATCCCGAACTCAATAAATTAAAAACGTTGTTTGAAACATTTAGCTCTAAAAAATTGCAATTGCAACAAGCGAATTTTTTAATGGGTAATCGGCGTTATGACGAAGCGATTGCTATTTATGAAAGTTTATTTCCTTACGGCATGCCAACGACAGCCATTGAAATTGACTATTTGACGTTAATTGCCAAAAGAAGTACGGTCGATTTTGACCGTGCCGTTAAATTGCTCAAAGAAAGAAATACGCAATATCCAAACAATCCCGAATTCAAATTGGCATTAGCCGCTGTTATTAGCCAAAAAACACCGGATGATAAAGCGTCTCTAATCGTTTATGAGCAGCTATCACACGACGAGGTTTATAAATCTAAAGCGGCGACAGTCTGGAAATCGGCGTTGTCCGATGTTCCGATTGAAAAATTGACTACGCAAGAAATTGATGAGTTAGCGCGAGCCTATCCAGAAGATTTATCGGTTAAAACCAAAGTCGTTGAATTAAAAACGGCGTTAGCTAGTTATCAGCAAATGATTAGTGACCCTGCTTATCAGGCGATGTTAAAAGGTTTTGAATTTTTAAAGGTAAATAAAATCGATTTGGCAGAGCAAAAATTTGCCTATGTTAAAAATGTGCATCTCGATAATCCGCAAGTTTATAACGGTTTGGGACGGGTGCGAATGAACCAATCGAAATACGCCGAGGCAATTGCCCTGTTTCAACAAGGTAAAAAAATCGATTCTAATCGTAATAACGATGATGAATGGGATAGCTTAATTTCCACCTCGCAATATTGGATGCTCATCAATCGCGCCAGTAAAGTTGCCGAAACAAATCAAGCAGTTGCCATGGCGATGTATAAAAAAGCCATTCATCTCAATCCAAAAGAAGTGTATCCATACATCGCGCTGGGCAAGATTTTGGCAAAAAATAAAATCCTCGATGAAGCAGATGCTTTTTTTGTTCAAGCCTTGCAACTTGAAAATGATAATCGTGAGGCATTATTAGGGCGCGTAAATTTACGCGCAGATAACAATAAAATACACGAAGCCCTTGCTTTAGCTGAGAAATTTACCGCTGCACAAAAGAAACTTATCGCTGATGACCTCGCGGCATTAAAAATCAATGTGTTCGTCAATGATTCTGAAACGGCTTTAAATAATCATGATTTGGAAACGGCAAATGAAAAAATGGATGCCGCGCTGTCGTTAAAAACGCTCAATCCTTGGCTGACATATCAAGCCGCCGGTGTTTTAAATCAGCTCAATCGAAAAAATGATGCTGAAAAATTTATTCAACAATTAGTTGCCAATATCTCTCCTTCATCGGATAGTCATTTCGCGTCGTCGCTTTACTTAGCAAAACAAAACAAATTACAAGAAGCCTTAGCCGAAATGGACAAAATTGCACCCACTGAACGCACGCCGAGTGTGATTCAAAATCAGCAACGTATTTGGTTGGAATACCAGTTAAGCGTATTGGAGAGTTTACTTAAACTCGACAAACAAAAAGCCAGTGAACTTTTAACATCGATTGAATCGGAAGTAGCTAACGATGTCGATTTACGTTTAAAACTGGCTAATTATTGGCTTGACCTTGAAGATATTACGCATTCGAAAAGTATTATGGATGCGTTAAATCGAGACGAAAAATGGTCGCTTAATACGACGTTAATTTATGCTGAACTTCTGTTTAACCTCAAAGATTTTGAAAAATTAGCCGCATTAGAAAAAACCATCGATTTATCGACCGCTTCCACGCAAGCGCAATTGCAATACGGTAAATTGATGCTCAAATATAAAACGCTGCAAGCTAAACAATATTTGGAGGCAGGCAATAAAATTGCCGCGAATCAGCTTTATTTTTCAATTTTGCAACAAGACCCGCTGTTTATTTCGATTTATCAGAATCTGGCAAAATTTTCTGACAATATGTCAGATGAAAAAGCGAAAGCCTTAACTGTCTCTTGGGTGGAAAATCATATTAATGAACTAGCAAATTCTGATGCCTATTCGGATTTTCCGGTGATTAGAAAAATTCAAATGTTGGCAAAATATGAGCAGCTTGAAACTAGCGAAAAGATGTTACAAGACATGCTTGCCGACAAAACAAACGAAGACCGTGCGTTATACGATGCGTCTAAAATCGCGCTAACACTGAAAAAATGGGACATCGCTGAACAACTCAGTTATGCCGCCTTAGCGAAAAATAAAATGAAAATTAACGTTCAGCCTGAAACAGTTTCAGCAGAAAACAAGGCGATTGAATTTAATAAAATCGATAAAAAACAGCTTTATCAAACCACCGATGATGATTGGCTGGCGAAAAATGTGAAATCAAATATCGATGAATTACGCAAAAAAACCGATGGCTATGTATCTGTTTCAACAGATTACGGTTTTGGCACGACAACAACCGGTATGGGAATACCCATTGAAGCGAAAATTCCGATTCAAAAATTAGGACATTTAACCTTTAGAACAGACCCCATTGCCGTTGATGCCGGCAAACAAGATTTAAGTCAATTAAGTAATGCGAAAGATTATGGCAGTTCGTTGTTGTGTTTTCCAAATTGCGGGCAATCCCAAGCGGCAATGGATGCAAAAGGAGCGGGCTATAACGTCGGTTGGATTGGCAAAAATTGGAAAATGGATATTGGTCGAACGCCGGAGAATTTTTTAGTCACAGACGTAGTGGGTGGTTTGCGAATTGATGGTGACATCGATGCGGTGTCATGGGCGGTAAATGTTGCAAAACGCCCACTGACAAATTCTACGCTCTCTTATGCAGGATTGATTGACCCGAATACGAAAAAAATCTGGGGTGGCGCACGGCAAACAGGCGTGAGTGTAAGTTTAGGTTTTGACAATGGCAGTCCTGTCGGTGTTTGGTCGAGTTGGCAATATCATCAAATTACCGGCAAAAATATTGAAGACAATACCAAACTCATGGCGATGATTGGCACTTATTGGAGTGCGTGGAAAAGTGCGGACAATTTAATCAATATCGACTTTGGTTTGAATTCGCTCTACATGAAATATGCTCACAATTTAAGTCAACTCACGTTAGGGCATGGCGGTTATTACAGTCCACAATCGTATGCGTCATTATCTTTACCAGCAACAGTTTTTGGTCGTTATGACACTTGGTCGTATTCAGTGCGTGTTTCGGGGGCGTATTCGTTTGCAAAAGTGGATGATGCGCCCTATTTCCCAAACAATCCCGATTTGCAAGCCTTAGCCGAAGAGCGACAAGCTGTTACTGGCGTAAATCCGATATACATAGGTAGCACTAGCCAAGGCAGTAGTTACAGTATCAATTCGATTATCGAAAAACGTTTAACCAATCATTGGTCGATGGGCGCACGAATGCAAGTGCAACGTTCTCCATTTTATAGCCCCAGTAACGTAGGTTTATTTTTAAAATATGATTTCAATGAACATTGGTCGCCCATTGAAACGCCGCCTCGCGCACCAAATACTTATGCTGACACCTAATCAAATACCATTGAGAAAAATGATGAATACTTTTGTTAAAAATCTTTTTTTAACCCTGCTGCTGTCACATAACGCCGTGACATTTGCTGATGAAAAAGAATTGCAAGCGCAATTTTCGCAAGGCTTAAAATTTATTCAAGAAAAAAACTACGAACAAGCCGCCCCAATTTTTTCTAAATTGATTAAAGAGCATCCCCGTTTGCCCGAAGCGTATAACAATTTAGCGTTTATTTATGCCACGCAAGGTCATCTCATGAAAGCGCAAGAAACCTTGCAAGCCGCATTTAAAAATAATCCCAGTTACGCACTGGTATATGAAAATTTGAATTCAATTTATGCCAAACTCTCACGCAATATTTACGAAAAAGCCATTGGTGCAGAGGATACCAGCCGTGAACCATTGAAAAATTTGTATTTAATTGACCATATTTTTAACAACACAGAATCTCAAACTATTTCACCAATTATCCCAGAAACATCCAAACCGAATGAAAATTTAACACCCATAACTGCGCCTTCGGTTTACGCGCCAGAATCGAAGTAAATTTTTGATGTTTTTAGGTATTGAAAAATTAGAACCTTGTTACAGTTCGCTAGAGCTGTCAGGGCTTTTTGTGATAACAGCCCCGTCGTTTTCATTTGTGAAATCGATTTTTGTGCAAACAGTGATCGAAAATCCAGACACAAAAACAGCGTTACTTTCCTTTGAAAAACGACATAAATTGTTCGACGTGTCACCTGTCATTCAACAAAAATTAGCGGCGATTTATCAAGACGGAAATCTATTTTTAAACACGGTCTATTTAGATGGCGACGAACGCCGTTTGTTTAGTAATATCAAACAAGACATGGATAAAAAAGTTTTCGATGCTATTGATTTGATTCTTATCGAATTTGACCAAGACTGTTTTTCGTTAATTCCCGAAACAGCGTTAAATGCTGTTTTAGAAGGGTGGCAAAATTGGTTAAAACGTCATAAAAAAACCTGTGTTTGGCTAATTCATGGTGATATGGCAGCGAGTCTAGTCAGAAATAAATTTTTAACCTTAAACAATAGTTTTAACGGGCTGGCGAATATCGAATTCGACGTATCTGAAATTAAATATGAACTCATCTTTTGGCATTTACACACATCGGTTCAATCGAATGTATTACTGAATTTAAATTTTCAAGAAGCCACGCAGCAACTTTCGGTCGCAGAAAGCAATGCGTTAGAGTTAAAAAATACTGTCACATTATCGTTGTCGAAAAATAATCGGGTATTGGTTTTTCATGCAAAAAAAGAGGGGCGTGAAATTTTTCCGCGTGAATGGGAAGTTTTTGATTCTATTGACGATGTAGAGATGGACATTATCAGCAACAGTGCAACGACAATTATTATTTATATTGATGCCAATATAAATGTAAATGCAATCGCTGAAAAAGTGCTTGAATTACGAAAACACGGTGGCATGCAACTTAAAATTATTTTGCATGAAACTGAACATTGTTTGCGAAATATTGAAGAAAAATTCATTTTAAACTCTGGCGCGAATTTAATCGTTCCGCATGAAGTGACTTTTTTGCGATTTGAAACTATTGTTTACGCAATGCAAAGCAGTTATTTCATGCGTAATGTCCCGAATAAAATTGAAGACATTTATCAAATCAATCTCAATGATTACGGTAAGGGATATTTGCCGTTAGGCGATTTCATTTCGCAAGTTACGTCACTGGATGATTCGGCGCAACGGATTGAAACTAATCCATCGCTCATCAAACTAACTTTAAACAGAGCGATTCCCATCGAAGAAATTTCGGCATTGATAGAAATTGTACGCCGTGGCGATATTTTCACTTTTACGGAAAATTATTTATATTTATTTTTATTTCAATGTGAACAATTTGAAGTCCGAAAAGCCTTGTCGCATTTAATCGCATTACCGATTGAAGATTTGTTTTTAGAACATGAATTTTTTTCTTACATTGATGAAATCCGAAATGAAATTAGAGAGATTGCGCTTGAAACAAGAGAAAAATCCGAAAACGATTACCAAACATTAGCCACAGAACATATAAAACAAAAAGGGGCAGTCGCGCGAAAAGCAGCAATCCCTATTTTTTTAACGTTAAAAACGAGCCAGCCATGAACATCAGTGATTTCGTTATTACCGTTGCAGTTTCATTTTTAGCCGGTATCGGTTTGGGTTTGATGATTAAATTGTTGGGCTATGTTTTAGTTAAAATTTTGAGCAGGAAGTTTGGCAAATCCAAAGCCTTAAAACCAGTTGAGTTCGAACATTTCTTTGGTAAAAACAGTAAGGAATCTAAATGAAATGGAGTGAAATAAATTTAGGAGTTTGGAATGTGTATTTCATTTTCAAGTTAATTTTATTTATTAACGGAGGGATTGAATTTAATTTCCTGCAAAATCTAGCGTTTATTGCATTTTTGTTTTTACCAACGCGAAATAAATTTTTAAATGTTACCAAACAACTGAGTGCTATTTCTGTTGGCGTATATTTATTTTACAGTGATTCGTATTTACCGCCTTTTTCACGATTGTTAGCACAAACGGAACAACTCTCAAATTTTTCTACCAGTTATTTAATTGAATTGGCGACACGGTTTGTGTCGGTAAATTTCGTGCTGACGTTATTTATTATTAGTGTGTTTTATTTCATGTTTCATAAAATCATACGGATTTCTGTATTAGTAACGGGCGCGGTGCTTTATTTACAACTTTCAAATAGTAATTTAAAACTTCCTGCTGCGAATCAAAGCATTGAAACCATCGCAACTGAAACAAAAACCATTGATTCAACAAAAGTAAATCTCGCAGAGCAAATCACTAGCTATAAAAATACGTTTTTTAGCCAACAAGCGGATTTAAAACTTCCCATAAATATAGAATTAGCGGCTAAAAGCAATTTTGATATTTTGGTTCTTAGCGTGTGTTCGTTGGCATGGGATGATGTGAAATATTTTCATCAAGAAAATCATAAATTATTCAAAGAATTCGATATTATTTTTGACCATTTCAATTCGGTCTCCTCATACAGTGGTCCTACGGTAATTCGATTATTGCAAGCGAATTGTGGACAAAAACCACATGCCGATTTATTGGCAAATCCTTCAAATAAGCAATGTTATTTACTGGAAAATTTAAAAAGTATTGGTTTTGATACGGCGTTAATTTTGAATCATGATGGCGTATTTGATAATTTTTTGTCATTGATAAAAGAAAAAGGCGGCATGGAGGCAGAGCCTATGAAATATAAGTTAAATCCCTATTTATTGAGTTTTGATGGATCTTATATTTATCGAGATATTGATGTGATTTCGCAGTGGCTTACGCAACAAGAAACCTCGTCAGCGCATAAAAAAATTACTTTTTACAACACTATCAGCTTGCATGATGGTGTTCGCTTTGAGAAAGAAAAACAATCGAAAGCATCGGAAACGTATGAAAGACGTTTGATTACATTGCTCGATGATATGTATGCCATATTGGAAGGTTTGAAAAAATCAAATCGTCCGATTGTGGTGTTATTTGTTCCCGAACATGGCGCAAATATTCGTGGTGATAAAGTGCAAATTGCCGGCATGCGTGAATTACCCAGTCCAGCCATTACCAATGTTCCCGTTGGTCTAAAAATAATTGGAAATAATTTGCAACGTGTCGGTGAACAAAAACGTGTGACGCAACCAAGCAGTTTTTTAGCCATTGCACACCTTGTGAATCAATTGCTTGAGCAAAATATTTTCAGTCAAAATCAGTTTGAGCCAGAAAAATTCCTAAATAATTTACCCGAAACGCCGATGGTATCTGAAAATGAAGGTTCAACTGTTATTCAATACAACAAGAATTATTATTACTCGTTTAATGACAACAAGTGGATAAAGTACGATGAATAGGGAAATTAAGAATGAAATATGAAAAAAATGATGTTAATGAACTCTACAAAAGCATTGGCATCAAAGCTAACAGCTATATCGAAATAAAAGAAAATGAAGCGGTCATTAAAATTCAACGTAAGTGGCCATTGGTTGAACAAATTATTTCTTTTTGTAAAACACCGCTCGAAAATCGACAGCAAGGCGGAATTTAAATGCGCGTGTTATGTGTCCAAGGCTTGCAAGCAGGCGTAGGTGGCTCGACCATTTCTGCCAACCTTGCACGAATGTTATTAGAATTAAATCAAAAAGTATTGGTGTTTGATTTAAATCCAAATAATTTACTTCGCTTGCATTTCAATATGGATTGGCAAAATTCCGTAGGTTGGGCATTAAATTTGACTCAAAAAAAGCTATGGTGTGCGGCTTTTGAATGTGAACATGGCATTTCTTTTTTGCCTTTTGGTCAACTGACCTATCAAACGCATCAACGTCTCATCGTCGAATATCTTGACGATAACAAATTACATTACCAATTAAATTCGCTCGATTTATCACCTGAAACGTGGCTTATTTTAAATATTTCCAGTGACATAAATCTCTTAAACAAACAAGCCTTGGCATTAAGTAATTTTATTTTGCGTGTATTTGAACCAAGCGTGGCAAATTTATCGTTACTCATCAATTCGATGCAATCTAATTACATCGTTAACGATGCGGAACTAAGTAATAAATCGTTTTTCGTTATAAATAAACTCATTCCTCACAGCGAACTTGACCACGAAATGACGTTGGTTTTTAAAAATCTGCTGTTAAATAAATTGCTACCTATCAATATTCATTTTGATGAAAGTATTAAAGAAGCCTTCGCCCATAAAACGACCGTCAACATTCACGCGCCAACATCTACCGCCGTCCGCGAATTTCGAACACTCGCAATTTGGTTAATGAGCTATTTTAATCGATTGGAACAACCGTGATTGCCACAAAAAAGAAAAAAGGCGTTTATAGCCCAATCAAAACGCCACTTGATGTGATTTTATTGTCTATTATTTTTCAACCGCTGGTCATTCAAGAATGGCGCAACTTTAAAAAAATACTTTTTAACGATAGAAACCAATTGTTCGGCACGTTTGCGGGGCTATTCATTTTCATCTTTATGATTCTTTTTTGTCATGAATCGCAACGGGAAAATGCCGCGATTTTCTTAAAAAAATGCTTTCCACATATCAATTGGATAACCTTGAGCTTTGCCGACGTGATTCGTTTTGGCTTACAATCGTTTTGGTTAATGACAATCCAAACTCAAACAGCATCAGCAGCGTTATCCTTTGATTTAAAAATGATTTTGAATATTTTTAACCTTATAACCTCTTTCATCTTTTTACCTTTTACCGCTATCAGTAAAGGCTTTGGTTTTGTGCTGACTAAAATTGAAAAAGCCTCTGAAAATTATCAGGATAAATTTGATCCGAAATATTATTTACTGGGTATTTTTTTTCTAAGTATGGTTTGTTTAACCGTACCGTTTAATATTTCAGCGCAAATCGCATTTATTTTTATGTTGTGGCTGGTTGCCATGATTGCTCGCACGATTACGGGTAATTTACCAAAATTGATTTTGATTTCATTATCTCTCACGGTTTCAACACGCTATTTATGGTGGCGATATACCTCGACGCTGAATATTGATAGCAGTGTGGACATTTTTTTTGGTGTCATTTTGATTTGCGCTGAAACATACACTTGGCTGATATTACTGCTTGGTTATTTTCAAACTGCTTGGCCATTGCAACGTAAACCCACGCCCTTACCTGAAGATACGACATTGTGGCCAAGTATCGATATTTTTATCCCTACTTATAACGAAGACCTTAGCATTATTAAAACTACCACTCTGGCGGCATTAAGTATGGACTGGCCAGAATATAAACTGCATGTTTATATTCTCGACGACGGACGACGACCTGAATTTGGTGAATTTGCAAAAGAAGTCAATGCCGGCTATATCACCCGCGATAATAATCGCCATGCCAAAGCCGGAAATATCAATCAAGCCTTAGTCAAAACTAATGGCGAATATGTGGCTATTTTTGATTGCGACCACATTCCGGTGCGGTCTTTTTTACAAATGACGATGGGCTGGTTTTTGAGAGACAAAAAATTGGCGTTAATTCAAACGCCACATCATTTTTATTCGCCTGACCCGTTTGAACGAAATATCGGTAATTTCAAAAAAACACCGAATGAAAACACGTTATTTTATGGCGTGGTGCAGGATGGTAATGATTTGTGGAATGCGTCATTTTTTTGCGGTTCATGCGCGATTTTGCATCGTGATAGATTGCTCGAAGTTGGCGGCATTGCTGTTGAAACCGTTACCGAAGATGCTCATACCGCATTGCGACTACATCGAAAAGGTTATACCTCCGCTTATATCAACGTCGTTCAAGCGGCGGGACTGGCCACTGAAACGTTATCGGCACACATTGGGCAACGCATTCGGTGGGCGCGAGGCATGGCGCAAATTTTTCGCGTCGATAATCCGTTACTAGGCAAAGGCTTAACTATTGGACAGCGTTTGTGTTACGCCAACGCGATGATTCACTTTTTAGGCGGCATTCCGCGCTTAATTTTTCTGCTCGCGCCATTGGGATTTTTGTATTTTCACAGTTATTTAATTTACGCGCCAACGACTGAAATATTGCTTTATGCCCTGCCCGTCATTGTGCATTCGAGTATTGCCAGTTCGTATATGCAGGGAAAATACCGTTATTCATTTTGGGCAGAAATTTATGAAACGGTTTTAGCATGGTATATCGCCAGACCGACTACAGTCGCGCTTATCAATCCTAAAATTGGCACGTTCAATGTCACGGCAAAAGGTGGACTAATCAAAGATGAATTTTTTGATTTAACGATTTCAAAACCGTATTTGTTTTTGATTGTTTTAAATTTACTCGGTATCGGCGCGGCAATTTATCGGTATTTTTTAGGCCCAGACAATGAACATGGAACGGTATTCATCAATTTTGCTTGGACAGCTTATAATCTTTTAGTGTTAGGTGGTGCAATTAGCGTCGCGCAAGAAACACGGCAAGTTCGCACGCAACATCGCATCGAAGTTGATACCATCGTATCGATTAGAAAAAAATCCGGACATTTGATTTGCGCGAAAATGGAAGATTACTCCGGTTCTGGGTTAGGGTTACGCATTGATTCTAACGTTTTGAATTTTGAACGCAACGAGCAAGTTCACATTCTTATTTCACGCGGCAATCGAGAGTTTGTATTTCCGGCTCGTATCACGAATGTGAATAAAGGTTTTTTAGGTGTTTTATTTGAAAATTTCACCAAGCAACAAGAACTTGATTACATTCAATGCACTTATTCACGCAGCGATGCGTGGGCGACATGGCGAACCGACTTCAAGCAAGATAAACCTTTGACTAGCATCAAAGCCATCATCGGTGTCGGTTTTCATGGTTATATTGTATTAGCTCGAACACTTCCCAAATTTATTACGCATCCATTTTTATTATTAGGTATGACGATTGCTTTTATTCGGTCATTACTTCCCAAAAATATTAGTGATACGCCGACCACATTCGATGTCAGATGAGAATATTTAAAATGAGAAACAAGACAATCTCTGTTGTTCAATCTGACAAGAGCAGTGTTTTCGCCACCCTATTTTTTACATGGCTATTTTTTTTAGTTTCACCACCCAGTTTTTGCGCCCAACGCAATTTTTTTGATGAAAACACCTCTTACACTATCGATAATCCGGTTATTAGAGAGGAAATAATCTCATTTGAAAAACTCGGTTTAGGTTTACCGATTACATTAAAAGGTAATTTAGCACAATTTCCGGTAGGTTTTGGTTCGCGCATCGATGAGCTTGTAACCGCCGCTAAAATAGACGTGATTTATACTTATTCGCCCGCGTTATCCCCCGATATTTCCCATGTGCGCGTTCTCATCAATAATCAAGTTGCCGGTTATTTTCCCGTCGAACTCCATAAAGCCGGTATTCCGATAAAAAATACCCTGCAATTCGATTCCCGTTTTTTATCCAAATACAACGAAATTACTTTTGAATTGATTGCTTATAGCGAAAAAGAATGTGCGAATACCGCGCAACAAAGTATGTGGTTTGATATTAGCAATCAAAGCACTTTGAGGCTAACCGTGCAGTCAATGGCATTTAAAAATGACATGTCGATTTTTCCGAAACCTTTTTTTGATGTAAATGATTTTTCAACGGTTGAAGTGCCGTTTATTTTTCCTGAAAATTCAAATGATGAGACATTAGAAGCAGCAGGAATTGCTGTGTCATATTTAGGTAGTTTGGCAAATTGGCGCGAGATGTATTTTCCTGTTCTTATCAATCAATTGCCCAAAAAACATGGCATCGTGTTTGCAACGAATGATAAACGTCCTAATTTCATCAAAGATGTACCGCCTGTTAATGCGCCGACTGTGCAATTGATTACGCATCCCACAAACCCATTTATTAAATTATTATTGGTTTTAGGGCGCGATAAAGCGGATTTACGCAAGGCGATGGAAGGTTTAGCGACAGGTTCGGCTATTCTGGCGGGGTCTTTTGCCGAAGTGACACAGATAAAAGAGATTTTGCCACGCCAACCCTATGATGCGCCAAATTGGATTCCGACAAATCGTGAAGTCAAATTGGGAGAGTTAATTCAATTGCCAACAGAATTACAATCAAAAGGTCGTACCCCGCGTCCGATTGTGGTGAATTTCAATATTTCTCCTGATTTATTTACTTGGCGCAGTCGAGGCATTCCCCTTAATCTTAAATATCGCTATTCACCGCCCAATAAAGAAGATGATTCGCAACTTTCTATAAAAATAAATGATTTGTTTGTCAAAGGCTTTGCGTTAAACAAAACTGGCATTAGTCAAGGTTCTGAAGATGATAGAATACGCATTCCGCTTGTGGATGAGTTAGTTTTTGGTGCGGCAAACGAAGTGCTTTTACCTGGTTTTCATTTGGGCGCAAAAAATCGAATTCAATTTGAATATGAATTTACCAAACCTGATGGCAGAGATTGTAGAGAAATCACACCCAATTATATGTACGGCGAAATCGATGCAGATTCGACGCTCGATTTAAGCGGCTTTCCGCACTATCTCGCTATGCCAGATTTGAAAGCCTTTAGCAATGTCGGTTTTCCCTTTACGCGACTAGCCGATTTAGCAGACACCGCAATCATTATGAACAAAAATGCTTCAACCAGCGAAGTGGAAACGTATTTGAATTTAATGGGTTTATTTGGTTCATCGACTGGATTAACGGCAACAAAATTTACAGTGGCAAATGCTGCACCATTTGACGGTATTGAAAATAAAGATTTATTGGTCATTGGTTATTTGTCCCAAGACATTATGCAACGCACAGACACAAAAGATTTATTTCAAATTATGGTAACGGAAATTAAAAAAGCGATAACGTTGCCTATTCGTGGCGATACAGAATTTACTAGCGACTTTCAGCCGCAACAACTCAACGTTGACCGTGCCATGTCCAAACAAGTGGAATTTAATAATCAAGGCAAAGTCGGCGCGTTAATTGGTTTTGAGTCGCCGTGGGGAAAAAATAGAAGTGTAATAGCTGTTGTCGCTTCAGAACCAGCCGCTTTCGAAAAAATTACCACGACGTTGATGAAAAAAGCCCATAAAATTTTCGGCTCGGTGGCATTGTTTCGAGATGACGAGGTAACGAATATTCAGGTTGGTGAAACGTATTACGTTGGGCAATTATCCATTATCAAATTGATTTCATTTGAATTATCGGATAATCCTGTTTTGCTAGGCTTTTTAACGTTTATCATGATTACATTGATAATTGTAGTGTTATGGCGATTGCTTAAATATATTGCTTATTTACGTTTACATCGAGATTATGAGTAATGAAAATTTTACTGACCATTGCGTTAATACTTGTTTCATTTTGTCTTCATGCCCGTGAACCGTGGACAGATTGGGAACAATTTAAACGCGTGTATATTTCGCCTGAAGGTCGCGTCATCGATGGTAGCACAGAGCAACTGATTACAACCTCAGAAGGTCAATCGTATGCGTTATTGTGTGCGTTAATTGCCAATGACAAAGCCACATTTGACCGTGTGTTAAATTGGACGGAAACGAATTTAGCGCATGGTGATTTAACAGCGCAGTTGCCAGCGTGGCAATGGGGCATATATGGTATTTTGGACGAAAATTCTGCATCGGATGCCGATTTATGGATAGCTTACGCGCTCGCTGAAGCAGGACGATTGTGGGGCGAGTATCGCTATCAATCGTTAAGTTATTTTTTAGCGCAGCGAATTTTAAATGAAGAAGCGGTAAATATTCCCAATTATGGTTGGATGATTCTGCCCGGTAAAAAAGGTTTTCAACTTACTGAACACTCGTGGCGATTAAATCCGAGTTATTTGCCGGTGCAAATTTTCAGACGTTTTGCCGTGTTATATCCTCATTCGCCGTGGCAAGACATTACGCAAAATACGGTCAAATTTTTAAAGCAATCCATGCAGCAAGGTTTTAGCCCAGAATGGGCAACCTTGACAGATAACAATCAAGTTATTCCTGATATAAAAGACGGAAAAATCGGCGGTTATAATGCCATTCGCGTGTATTTATGGTTGGGAATGTTAAGTGATGCAGAGACGTATAAGGTTGAGTTAATGACAGCTTTTTCGCCTATGTTAAAAGTGGTTCAAACCGATGGTTTTGTCTCGGAACAATACGATACGAAAACAAACGCGCAAGTAGGTGATAAACCATTAGGTTTTACGGCAGCCGTATTGCCATTTTTAATCAGTGCGAATGATTTAACAAGAGCGAATGTCTTTGTCGAAAAACTGAAAACACGAGAATTCTCTGACAAACCCACGCATTATTACGACAGTATCTTAATGTTAATGGGAAAAGGCTGGTTAGAAAAACGCTATCAATTTGATAAAGCAGGGATGTTGATTTTACCGCAATAAAACACACAGGGACTCAAAATAATTGAATCCCTGCAAAATATCCGTGATTAACCGCGATAATCTGAGATTTGGTCAAAATTCAAATAGTTATACGTTTCATCAGCGGTTTCGTTAATTTGCGTGGCATAAGACATATATTCTTCAACGGTTGGAATTTTGCCTAAAATCGAACATACTGCCGCGAGTTCTGCTGATGATAAAAACACGTTGGTGTTATCACCCAAACGATTCGGAAAATTGCGTGTTGATGTTGAAACAACCGTTGCGCCTTCTTTAACTCGTGCTTGATTTCCCATGCACAATGAGCAACCAGGCATTTCTAAACGTGCGCCCGATTTTTCAAAGGTATCGTAATAACCTTCTTTAGTAAGTTGCGTCGCATCCATTTTTGTGGGTGGTGCAATCCATAATTTACTGGGCAAATCGCCTTGTTGTGCTTTAAGTAAATTTCCTGCCGCGCGGAAATGCCCAATATTAGTCATGCACGAACCTAAAAACACTTCATCGATATGTGTTCCGGCAACGTCCGATAATTTTTTAATATCGTCGGGGTCATTTGGACAAGCCAGCAATGGCTCTGTGATTTCATTCATGTTGATTTCGAGAACTTCGAAGTATTCTGCATCGACATCCGGTTCAAGTAATACCGGATTTTCGAGCCATTCTTGCATTTTTGCAATGCGACGTTCAATCGTGCGTGCGTCGCCGTAACCTTCTTTAATCATCCACTGCAACAACGTGATATTTGAATTCAGATACTCACGAATCGGGGCTTCATTCAAACGCACGGTGCAACCAGCCGCGCTACGTTCTGCTGACGCATCGGATAATTCAAAGGCTTGTTCAACTTTCAAATCAGGCAAGCCTTCGATTTCTAAAATTCGTCCTGAAAAAACGTTCTTTTTACCTTTTTTATCGACAGTCAACAAACCGCGTTGAATGGCAACATAAGGAATCGCATTGACTAAATCACGCAGTGTAATGCCCGCTTGCATTTCGCCTGTAAAACGCACCAAAACCGATTCAGGCATATCAAGTGGCATTACGCCTGTTGCCGCTGCAAAGGCAACTAATCCTGAACCAGCAGGGAATGAAATTCCGATTGGAAAACGGGTATGTGAATCGCCACCAGTGCCAACAGAGTCTGGCAACAGCATTCGGTTTAACCATGAATGAATAATCCCATCTCCCGGACGTAACGAAACACCGCCACGATTCATGATGAAATCGGGCAAAGTGTGTTGCATTTCAACATCGATAGGTTTTGGATAGGCGGCGGTATGACAGAATGATTGCATCACCAAATCGGCTGAAAAACCCAAACACGCTAAATCTTTCAACTCATCGCGTGTCATCGGGCCGGTAGTATCTTGTGAACCGACGGTGGTCATGTGCGGTTCGCAATAAGTATTCGGACGAACGCCGGTTACGCCGCAGGCTTTGCCGACGATTTTTTGTGCGAGGGTGAAACCTTTGCCGCTGTCTTTTTCATCAATAGGACGTTTGAAAACGGTTGAAGGCGCTAAACCCAATGCGATTCGCGCTCTGTCAGTTAATCCACGTCCGATAATTAACGGAATGCGTCCACCCGCGCGAACTTCGTCGAGCAATACGTCTGTTTTTAATTCAAATTTACAAACGACTTCATTGCTACCATGACGTTTGACTTCGCCTTGATACGGATAAATGTCGATGACATCGCCCATATTTAATTGGCTCACATCGCATTCAAACGGTAACGCTCCCGAATCTTCCATCGTGTTAAAGAAAATCGGAGCAATTTTCCCACCGATACATACACCGCCTTCGCGTTTGTTCGGAATATGCGGAATGTCGTTGCCCATAAACCAAAGTACAGAATTCGTTGCTGATTTGCGTGATGAACCGGTGCCAACGACATCGCCGACATACGCAACTGGAAAACCTTTTTGTTTTAATTCGCCAATTTGTACTTCAGCATTTGTGATGCCATCACGCGGCATTTTGAGCATCGCTTTTGCGTGCAATGGAATATCTGGACGTGACCACGCATCGGGAGCTGGTGATAAATCGTCGGTATTTGTTTCGCCAGTCACTTTGAAAACTGCTACTGTTAATTTTTCAGGCACAGCCGGTTTATGCGTAAACCATTCTGCATCTGCCCACGATTGCATCACCTGTTGAGCGTATAAATTACCGGCTTTCGCTTTTGCTTGAACATCGTGGAACGCATCAAAAATAAGCAACGTATGCGACAAACCTTTTGCTGCAACACCACAAATTGCCTCATGTTTGCTGTCTAACAAATCAATCAGTGGCGCAATGTTATAACCGCCCAGCATCGTGCCTAATAATTCGGTAGCACGTTCAGCCGTAAGAATTGGTGATGTTGTTTCGCCTTTTGCCAGTGCGGCTAAAAAGCCTGCTTTCACATAAGCCGCTTCGTCTACACCCGCCGGCACATGATTTGTGAGCAAATCTAAAATAAAATCCTCTTCGCTTGCGGGTGGATTTTTCAATAATTCACACACTGCCGCAGTTTGTGTTGCATCTAATGGTTTGGGAACAACGCCTTGGTCGGCACGTTCTGCAACATGTTGTCTATAATTTTCTAGCATAAAATTCCTTGAAGTTCGTTATGAAAGTAAATGTAAAAAGTGTGTGGTAAGTCGCTTTATTTTTAAAGTAATTGGCGTAAAATCCGACCTAACGGTTAGGGTGTTTGATGTCAAACATCTATTTTATTCGATTTTATTGCCCAACGGGCGAGGTTTGTTATGGATTTTAATATTTCTTCAGTTTCCAATCCCAATTTTTATAATCCGCAAACGACTAATAAAGTTGCGGCTGCAAATAGTGCTAATTTAGCTAACAATGCAGCGAATGAGTCGGCATTTTCGTCTTATATCGGACAGGCTTTAGCGCAAATTGGCGTTGCTAATCCTACTAATTCGTCAGCACCCGTTGTGAGTAGTGCGAATAGAGCGAATGCTTCTCAAAAATCATTGAATACGTTTATTCAAGATTTGTTTACGATTTTAAGTAAAAAGGATACATCTCAAAAAACAACGGCATCTGTTTCTCAACAAGCAAGTTCAAAACAGACCTTACAAGATAATGAATCATCAGAAAGTTCAAATGATTCCGAATTGAGTGGTCTTAACGAAGCGGCATTAGCGGCGTATACGGGCAACAATAGCACGACTGTTGGTAATATAGCGTCAAATTTGCAAACATTGGTAACACAATTAAATGACAACAGTCGGAATACGGAAAATAACGGTTCAAGTGCGATTCAAACTTTGCAAAATGGTTTTCAAAGTATCTTAGAGGCTCAAGGTGCGAGTGCTACAAATAGTGGCGCGACGCTAGGCAGTTTTTTACAAGCACTGGCGCAAAATTTACAAGGTCAAAGCCCACTTGGCATTATTATCAATACTCAAGCCTAGTTGCTGAAAAAAATACAAAAAAATAGCGCGGCTGAAAAAGCTGCGCTAACAATATGTAACAAAAATGGCGGGCTTTTATGCCTACTCGATGATTTTATATTTATCCGCAGACGCATTCACGCGATCACGCAGTTCTTTACCTGGTTTGAAATGTGGAACGTGTTTTTTGGCTAATGCTACAGATTCGCCCGTTTTTGGATTACGTCCCATGCGTGGTGGACGCAAACGTAATGAAAAACTTCCGAATCCTCTAATTTCAATACGTTCTCCGGCAGACAACGCTTGATTCATTTGCTCAATAATACACTTTACGGTTAATTCTACGTCTTTTAAGGCAAAATGGGATTGCTGTTTTGCCAGTACATCGATTAGTTCAGATTTTGTCACCTGCGCTCCTGTCAAAATAAAAAAGGAGACACGACAAGCCGCGTCTCCTTTCCAATCTCAAGATTTTATTTTTCCATTTGTTGCTTGAAAATATCACCTAAAGTGGGTGATGCAACGCTTTGGCTTTGTTGTGCTGAATACTCTTTTGCAGAAATTGGGTGTTCTTTTTCTGCATGAGCTTGATGCTCTTCTTTTGGTTTCATCGACAAGCTGATGGTTTTCGCTTTTTTGTCGATGCCAATGAATTTTGCTTCAATGCTGTCGCCTTCTTTCAATAAAGTACGCGCATCTTCAACGCGATCACGTTGAATTTCAGACGCTCTCAAGTAACCTTCGATACCGTCTTCTAACGTAACAATCGCCCCTTTTGCATCCACTTCTTTAATCGTACCTTTTACTGCGCTGCCTTTTTCATGCGTCGCGAGGAAGTTTTGGAATGGGTCTTGAGCTAATTGTTTGATACCTAACGAGATACGTTCACGTTCTGAATCAACCGCTAAGATGATAGTTTCGAGTTCATCGCCTTTTTTGAAATCACGAACTGAATTTTCGCCTTCATCTGCCCATGAAATGTCTGACATGTGAACTAAGCCATCAATGCCGCCATCTAAGCCAATGAAGATACCGAAATCAGTGATTGATTTGATTTTACCGGTGATTTTGTCGCCTTTGTTGTGCGTTGCTGCAAATTCATCCCAAGGATTGGTTTTGCATTGTTTCATGCCAAGTGAAATACGACGACGTTCTTCATCGATTTCCAAAACCATGATTTCAACTTCATCGCCCAATTGCACTAAACGTGATGGGTTGACGTTTTTGTTTGTCCAATCCATTTCTGAAACGTGAACCAAACCTTCAACGCCTTCTTCGATTTCAACAAAACAGCCGTAATCTGTTAAGTTATTAACTTTGCCGAAGACGCGCGTACCAGCTGGGTAACGGCGTGCAATGTTTTGCCATGGATCTTCACCCATTTGTTTCATACCTAAAGACACACGGTTTTTGTCTTTGTCATATTTCAACACTTTAACTTTGATTTCTTGACCAATTTCAACACATTCTGACGGATGACGTACACGTCTCCACGCCATATCGGTGATGTGTAATAAACCGTCGATGCCGCCTAAATCAATGAACGCGCCGTAATCTGTTAAGTTTTTCACTACGCCGATAACGGTTGCGCCTTCTTCAAGCGTTTTTAATAATTCTTCACGTTCTGCGCTGTATTCTTTTTCAACAACGGCGCGACGTGATAACACCACGTTATTACGTTTTTGGTCAATTTTGATGACTTTGAATTCTAAATCACGACCTTCTAAGAAAGTGGTGTCACGAATCGGGCGTACGTCAACGAGTGAACCAGGTAAGAACGCGCGTAATGCACCCACTTCCACGGTAAAGCCGCCGCGTACTTTGCCGTTAATACGACCAATAATGGTGGCATCATTTTCAAACGCGGTTTCGAGTTCGAACCATGCTTTATTTTTCTTTGCTTTATCGCGGGAAAGAATCGTAGAACCTAAACCGTCTTCAAACAAATCTAAAGCCACTTCGATTTCATCGCCAATCGAAATTTCTAATTCGCCATTCGCATTCAAAAATTGCCATTTCGGGATAACGCCTTCTGATTTTGAATGGGTACTGACGATAACCATATCATTTTCAATATCGATTACCGTTCCAACTAACATGGCACCAGGACTCATTTTGGTCTTGGTTAAACTCTCTTCAAGTAACGCAGCAAAGCTTTCGCTCATTTTTCTTTCCCAGATCGGTTAATTTCAAACCAATCTTTACTGTTATTTAAAAGTTAATAAAAAAACCGCAAATTTTTGCGGCGACTATAAAAATGTCCGTTTATCGGACTAAACTTAACACTTCTTCAACAACGGCTTGAATACTCAAGTCAGAAGAATCAATATAAACGGCATCAGCGGCTGGAATCAGTGGCGAAAATTGACGCTCACTATCACGCTGATCGCGTTCTTGTATATCGGCAGTTATCTTTGAAAGGTTAGCATCAATTCCTTTCAGTTTCAACTGTTTATAACGTCTTTCTGCCCTTGTTAATGCACTTGCTGTCAGAAAAACTTTATAACATGCCTCCGGGAAAACCACTGTTCCCATGTCTCGACCATCGGCAACTAATCCGGGGGCTTGTTTAAAATCATGCTGTTTTTGTAATAATGCTGCGCGAACTTCAGGTATGGCTGCAATTTTTGAAGCCATATTCCCCGTGCTTTCTAAGCCTAACAAATCTGTTATATCTTGACCATTGAGCTTAACTAATCGGTCTTCACCGCATTCAAAAACCAAATCCATTGCCAAGGCGACTTCTACAATTTCGGCAATCCCTGCATCTGCCACATTTTTCTCGGTAATCTCAAGAGCTAATGCACGGTAAATCGCGCCACTGTCTAAATAATGCCAACCTAATTTTTGGGCAATCAATCGACTGACTGTGCCTTTACCCGCGCCACTTGGACCATCTAACGTTAAAATTGGAATATCCATTAACCTTCCTCGCTGGTCAGTTGTAAACCAAGATTTGTTGCCAATTTTTTGAATTCTGGAAATGACGTATTGACATTCGCGCAATCTAAAATGGTAATCGGTGCATTTGCGCGTAAACCGGCAATTGCAAACGCCATCGCAATACGATGATCGCCATGTGAATCAATTTCTCCTCCACCCATTGCACCGCTTTGAATAATCATGCCATCGGGCGTAGGTTGCGCGTTTACCCCTAAAATTTGCAAACCATCCGCCATTACTTGAATTCGGTCTGATTCTTTAACACGCAATTCTTCTGCGCCAGTTAAACGGGTTTCACCTTCTGCACATGCGGCAGCAATAAATAAAACGGGGAATTCGTCGATGGCTAACGGCACGAGATGTTCAGGAATTTTAATGCCTTTCAATGGAGCTGAAATAACACGCAAATCCGCAACGGGTTCACCACCAACAATGCGTTCGTTCAACACTTCAATGTTTGCTCCCATCAAACGCAAAATATCAATTACGCCAGTTCGCGTTGGATTGATGCCAACGTGTTTGAGCAATACATCTGAATTAGTCGCAATCGACGCGCCAACCAAGAAAAATGCTGCTGACGAAATATCGCTCGGCACGTCAATGGTCATTGCCGTTAATTTTCCATTTGTAGAAATACTGGCTTGATTGCCTTGTTGCGAAACGGGATAACCAAAACCGGTCAACATTCGTTCAGTATGGTCGCGAGTGGGTGCAGGTTCGGTCACTTTTGTTTCGCCTTGCGCGTACATGCCGGCGAGTAATAAACACGATTTGACCTGTGCGCTCGCCATTGGCATTACATAATCAATCCCCGTCAACTGCCCTGCTTTACCCGTAATGTGCAACGGCGCAGTGCCTTTTTCGGTGGTTTTAATGTCTGCGCCCATTTGTGCTAACGGTTCAGTGACACGTTTCATGGGGCGTTTTGACAACGATTCATCACCTGACAGAACCGAATCAAAGGCTTGACCTGCTAATAAACCGCTTAATAAACGCATCGATGTTCCAGAATTGCCCAGATATAACGGTTTTTGCGGAGCTTTCAAACCGTGTTTTCCCACGCCATGAATTGTCACACAACCGTTCCCCGTTTGTTCGATATTTACGCCCATATCCCGAAAGGCTTGTAATGTCGCTAACGCATCTTCAGCTTCTAAAAAGCCTGTAACGTGCGTAACCCCTTCAGCTAATGAACCAAGCATAATCGAGCGATGTGAAATGGATTTATCGCCAGCAACTCGTGCTTCACCGCGTAATGAACCGCCGTTTTGAATGTGAAATGTTATTTTTTTAGTCATGTTTAATTTTTCAGGATGTTGTTATTTTTATTATTTAAGCGATGCTTGCAATGTGTAACGTGTGGGTCTATTTCCCCTAATACAAACAACCACTAAAGAATCTATCGCCACGTCCGACAAAGTGCAATCAAGATATTGTTTTTGAAATTCAGTGCCGAATTATAACACAACAACAAAAACCACCTTCTTCTCTCAAAAAGAGATGAAATTAGACAAAATTGCTAAAAGCAATTTTTTAATGTAGATAGACAAAATCGGGCTAATATTCGCCCGTTTAATAATTAGTTACGGAGTTTTACCTATGGCAGCAAGTTCTATTCAAGATGCAGCAGGAAATATTTTTTTGTTGGGCAACTATTTTGAGCTAGGTATTTCGCCAGATGGTAATTTTGGGACAAGTGATGCGCCGCCGGTGGGTTATTATGTCGGGAAAGGTGAAACATTAGTCGGGATGGTATACAACCCCGCAGGGTTTAGTGCTGCTAACAATGCAACTAATTTAGACTTTTTCTTGCCAGGAACTCCGCTTGAACTTTTTTCAGCAGGATACACTACTCCGGCAGGTGTCAATTCATACGGCACAAACTATTATATTGGTACTAGTACAACACCTACGCCGATTTCAAGTACGGCGACGGGTAGTCTGCACCAAATTAGCGATGTTTCGTTAACCAACACATCTGCTGGCAATACACTTTCTGCGACATACATTGGTATTTACAATGGTAATCTGCAAGTTACCATTGCTTACAGTTTTGGTGTTAATGATCTCTACTACTCCGCAGACGTTACACTAAAAAATATCAGTGCAACTTCGATGAACGATGCTCGTTATCTGAGGATGGTGAATCCTGATAACACATCGGATTATACGAATAATAAGACTACTGTAAATACGATTGTATCTCAACAACCAGGTAGCGGCGCATCCTTAGTTCTTGCACAAAATCCAAACTCGCCAGCTGACGCATGGCAAACTGCCACGGGTCATCCTGCAATATTCGGCTATTATTCAACCGATCCGAACACTAGAGTATCCATATATAATATTGGGACTGTTCCAAGCACCGCTAATAACGCAGCGTTCAATCCTTTTACATCGAGTTATTACGCAACTGCTCCAGCGATAAATACAACCACCACCGCTAACGATAATATTGTCATTGACTACGACGCTGGAGCATTAGCTGCTGGAGCAAGCAAATCTTTCACCTATTCTTCGCTACTAACAAGCAATGTTGCAGCAACAATCGCCGCCATTAACAGTAATACACCACCCACTTTCACTGGTGGCGTAAATGCGGGCTTAACACTCGCTCAAAATGCAACGATTACAACAATTACCAACGCAATACTTAAAGTTGTAGATGCAGAGCAAGCAAGCTCTTCGCTAACTTACACTATAGCAACTGCGCCAACTAAAGGCATATTGACTAAAAGCAGTGTGACGCTAACAGCTAACAGCACATTCACCCAAGCTGATATTGATAATGGTTTAATCGGATATACACCAACATCAGGTATCAATGGCGCAGACAGTCTTATTTTTGGTGTTTCTGATGGCGCGGGGGGGCTTTTATCAGCTCAAACATTCAATTTAACAATCGTTGCACCACCTCCTGTTGTGGTTAATAATCCGCCTGTTGCGGTTAATGATGCGGGCAGTGCAACAGAAGCGGGTGGTAACAATAATAGTGAAAATGCAAGTCCGGCCGTCGGCAATGTTCTAACAAATGATACAGATGTGGATGGCAGAGCGTTAAGTGTTAGCGCGATTAGATCGGGAAATATAGAAGGCAGCGGTGCAGCAGGAACCGTTGGTCAAGTAATCGCAGGAAATTATGGCGACCTAACGCTCAATGCTAATGGCAGTTACACCTATGTTGTCAATGACAGCAATACCACGGTTCAAGCTCTCAAACTGGGTGACACACTCACAGAGAGTTTTAACTACACCGTTTATGACAATCTGTTAACAGATATTGGTGTATTAACACTTACCATCAATGGCAGCAATGATTCCCCTTCGGTTACGAATTTAAACGGAGATAGCAGTGTATTTTGGTTAGGCTCAAGTACACCCTTGCTTTTGGATGTTGGGCAAGATGCTTTAGTTACTGATCCAGATACGACCAATTACAACAATACAACGGTTTCTGTTTCGTTTGCCCCGGGCAGTTTGGGCAGTGGTGTATTTAGCGTTGATGGCACAAATGTTCAATCAGGTAACGATAGTACGATAAGTGTTGGCGAACTTATTTCAGTATCTGGCGTAACAATTGGAACGGTTATAGCAAATGACAAGGCGAGCAATGGTCTGGCTATTTTGTTGAATGCCAATGCAACATCAACTTCAGTGCAAACGCTGTTACAGAACATCTATTATATCGAAAACCCGAGTGATACCACTGGTGCTGGTGATAGAGTTTTTAACATTCAAATTAACGAACCTAACACGACGGCAATGACCCCTGCCGTTGTTAAATTAACAGAAAAAATTCCTGTTCCATCACTCTCGTTATCAGCAGATACTGGCATTAGTGCTAGCGATACCATAACTAACAGCGGCGTTGTA
>CAILJB010000011.1 GCA_903834465.1 uncultured Pseudomonadota bacterium
CATGAGCCATTTCATGCAAAATAACATCAGGCAAGAGATTTTTTGCCGCCATATTGATTACGTCAGCAATATCAAATTCCATGATGCCTTCGGCAGGCAAATTTGTAATTGGACGCAATACCGTTGGCCCTGATTGACCTAGTATGCCGCCTATCCCATCAATTACAGGCATAGAAACGTTGATTATAAGGTCATGTATGCCTTCATAATCAGGCAAATTGGTCGTAATAATACTGTCCCAACGAGTAGCAGCGGCTTGAAAAACAGCTTGATAAATTGCGCTCACTGTTTTGTCGAAATTAAATTTAATACTGTAAGTTGCCATGATAATGCTCTGAGTAATTTCTAAATGGGTATTTTTAGTAATGGCAACGACATCATTTAGCCATCAAAAATATCGCGGAATGTTTGATGATTTTCTTGAAAATTAGCCAAAATCACCGGATCAAAATGAGCGGGTGCCGTCCTTCCGTCGCTATGCGTAATAATGTTTAACGCTTTTTGATGGCTAAAGGCAGGTTTGTAAGGGCGTTTGCTACGCAGTGCATCGTAAATATCACAAATACTCATAATGCGTGCGGCAAGAGGGATTTCCTCCTCCTTTATGCCATTTGGATAACCGCTACCATCCCAACGTTCATGATGATTGAGCGCGATTTCCGCTCCCATTTTTAGGTAAGGCGATTTACTTTCACCGAGTATCTTTGCACCCATTGCAGAATGTCCTTGCATAATCAGCCATTCATCCGGCGTAAATCCGCATGGTTTGAGCAAAATACAATCGGGAATGCCAATTTTTCCAATATCGTGCATGGGACTGGCAAAGAAAATAGTGTCGATAAACTTTTCATCCATGTTGAGAATTTTGGCAAGCTCACGACTGTAATAACTAATGCGTTGAACGTGTGTGCCGGTGTCTTCATCTTTTAGTTCGGCGGCTCTCGTCATGGTGAAAATTGTTTCTAAATACCCTTCTTGTAAATCAGCGGCTCTAAGTTGTAAATTAAGCGTTCTTTCTTGAACTTCTTGCGCCAAAATAGCGTTGTGATTGTGTAATGCTCGATGCAGCAAACGAACTTCCAACATATTGTGAACTCGCGCTAGAACTTCTGCTATTTCAATTGGCTTGTTGATAAAATCATTTGCCCCCGCTTTTAAGGCGTGCAATCGTTCTTCTGGATAGGCGGTAATGACAATCACCGGTAAATAACCTTCCATTTCGATTTCTCTAAGACTTTGCATGATTTCAAACCCGTCCACATTTGGCATTTGCAAATCGAGTAAAATCAAGTCGTAGCGTTCTTTAAGATGCAATGCACAAACATCTTCCGGATTCATCGTAGATGTAATTGTGCAATAACCTGCACGCCGTAGAATTTGCTCAAATAACATGACATCGGCTTCTAAATCATCAACAATTAAAATTCTAGCTTCCAATATATTCTGCATGCTATTCATAAAATCTCCACTGCTTCGTATTCGGCAAAAATAGCACAAAATGCTTCGTGTGTGCGTTTGAATGCGTCAAGAATAACGGGGTCAAAATGTTCTGGTTGGGTGCGGTCATCTCCGTAAATAATGATATTTATTGTTTTGATGTGGTCGAAAGCAGATTTATAGGGGCGTTTGCTCCGCAGCGCGTCGTAAATATCACAAATGCTCATAATGCGTGCGGAAAGAGGAATTTCCTCGCCCTTTCTGCCATTTGGATAACCGCTGCCGTCCCAACGTTCATGATGATTGAGCGCAATTTCTGCTCCCATTTTTAGATAAGGTGATTTGCTGTTACCCAAGATCTTCGCCCCCATAGCGGCGTGTTCTCGCATAATGTCCCATTCATCAGGTATAAAACCACAAGGTTTTAATAACACATGGTCAGGAATACCGATTTTGCCAATGTCGTGCATCGGACTAGCAAAAAAGATGTTTTCAATAAATTCCTCATCCATGCCAAGTGTTTGAGCAAGCACGCGACTGTAATAACTGATGCGTTGAACATGTGCGCCCGTATCTTCATCTCTATGTTCTGCCGCGCGAGTCATCGTGAAAATCGTTTCTTGATAACCTTCTTTTAATTCTGCAGTTCTTTCGCGGACACGCTGTTCTAATACGGCGTTATAGTTGTGCAATTCGTTATTTAATAAACGAATTTTTAAAATATTATGAACCCGCACCAGCACTTCGGCACGTTCAAAAGGCTTGCTAATAAAATCCTCTGCCCCTTCTTTTAAAGCCCGAATTTTTTGATCTGGCTGGGCAGTAATGACTAAAACAGACAAATAACTGCCTTTTTCAATTTGTTTTAAGCCTTCCATCACCTGAAAACCATCCATTTCAGGCATTTGCAGGTCAAGCAAAATTAAATCATAGTTATTTTGTCGATGTAGTTCACAAACCTCGCACGGGTTCATCGTAGACGTTATCAAAACATAGCCTTCACGCAAAAGAATCTGCTCAAGCAAAATAACATTGGCTTCTTGGTCATCGACAATCAAAATTTTACTTTGCAAAATAGCCGCTGAATTGATGGCGTGAATGGTCATAGTGCATTTACTCCCGTAAAGATTCCAATGCTAAATTAAGTACCGTCATTAACTCATTAACTCGAATTGGTTTTGTTATATAACGAAAAAATCCGGCATCAATGCCTTTTTGAACATCGTCAGGCATCGCATTTGCGCTCACCGCAATAATGGGGATTTGTGCCGTCAGCGAATCTTTTCGCAATATTTCTAACGCCTCAAAACCATTTATGATGGGTAAGTTAATGTCCATCAAAATTACGTCCGGTAAATGTTCACGCGCCATTTTGACACCAAGTTTTCCATCTGTAGCCATCAATAACTTCATATCAGGATGACGACTGATAATTTGTTCAACTAATTTTAAATTAGCAGGATTGTCTTCCACATAAAGCAAGGTTGATAACCGCGTAACAGGCGAATTTTGTGGGGGTAAAAATGTAATTTCTTCGTTTTTTTCTTCGGCGAGTTGTTTAGGTTCAGAAATCGAAGCGAGTTCAAACCAAAACACACTGCCAACACCGACGGTACTTTCAACGCCAATTGTGCCGCCCATGAGTTCAACCATTCGTTTCGAAACGACAAGACCTATGCCCGTTCCTTCTTCGCTATTGGCTTCACGTCCAAGACGATTAAAGGCTTGAAAGAGCTGATCTATTTTGTCAGGCGATAAACCAAAACCCGTATCAGCGATAGTGATGCGAGTACGTTCGAGAATGTTAGTGCAAGCGACGATAATCGTGCCATTCGGGCGATTATATTTGATGGCATTAGATAACAAATTGATGAACACTTGTTTGAGTCGCACCCTGTCGGCAATGACAAAATAAGGCACATCAAACAGGGGAATGCTCAATTTTATGCCCCGTTGTTTTGCGAGGGGTTCGACCATCGCTTTGCATTCCAACATCACTTCTGACAATGAAACCGCTTCTTTTGACAATGGCATTTGCCGCGATTCGACCTTTGCCAAATCCAGAATTTCGTTGATGAGTGTGAGTAAATGCCAGCCCGCTTTCACAATTTGTGCAAGGCTTAATTTTTGGCTTGGCGTAGGTGGAATGGGGTCGGATTCCATCAATTCTGCAAATCCTAAAATGGCATTCAATGGACTGCGTAATTCGTGGCTCATGCTAGAAAGAAAGTCCGATTTCGCCAGATTGGCTTTTTCAGCCACTAACGTCGCATTTTCTAACTCAATATTTTTTTCGCGTAATACCTGATCTAAACGTTTTAACTCTGTTATATCGCGGGCGGCACCGAAAACGCCTTGCAATTTTCTGTTTCTATCGTAAAAAGTCGTGGCGTTGTAAGAAACCACGGTTTCTTTGCCATCGATTGAGCGAGCAGTTAGGACATAATTCGTAATTTTTTTGTGATTTATGACCAGTTTAATTCCCGCTTCGGCTTGCTCAGGATGCGTGAAATGATTTTTAAATGGCGCACCAATTAACTCATCGCGCGTGCAACCCGTTAATACTTCCATCTGTTTATTCACGTCTGTGATAATACCAGATGGGTCAGTGGTTATCAGTGCATCAATGTTCGATTCAAATAACGAACGGGTGTAAAACTGTTGGTCACGCAGACGTTGAGCAAGTAAGGTTTGTTCGGCTTCAATTTGTTTATGAATAGTATTGTCTGTACCAATCAACAAATAACCAATAATCGCACCTTGCGCGTCGCGTAAGGCTGTGACCGATACCACTGCCGGAAAACGACTACCGTCTTTGCGAATATAGGTCAATTCGTAAATATCTTCGATGCCACGCGAGGCTTTAAACACCAAGGCTTCAAAACCCGGGGTAATTGATGTCCCCAGTTCATCACTCAAGGCTTGGGCGCGGGTAATGACTTCTTGCGGATCCGAAATATCGGCAGGTGTGATTTTGTTCATCACATCGGCAGCAACATAACCGAGCATGCGTTCTGCCCCAACGTTGAAAATTTGAATCACGCCTTTCGCATCGGTGGCAATGCTGGAAAAATTCTCACTGTTAAAAATCGCGCTTTGCAACGCACCTGCTTTAAGTAAGGCTTCTTCGGCTTGCTTACGCGCGGTGTTATCCGTACCAATGAGCAAATAACCAATAATAATTCCTTGTGCATCGCGTAATGCTGTGACCGATACCACCGCTGGAAAACGACTACCGTCTTTGCGAATATAAGTCAGTTCGTAAATATCTTCGATGCCGCGTGAAGCCTTAAACACCAAGGCTTCAAAACCTGGGGTAATCGGTGTCCCCAATTCATCACTCAAGGCCTGGGCGCGGGTAATGACTTCTTGTGGGTCAGAAATATCGGCGGGCGTAATTTTATTCATCACATCGGCGGCAACATAACCGAGCATGCGTTCTGCACCGACGTTGAAAATTTGAATTACGCCTTTCGCATCGGTGGCAATGCTGGAAAAATTCGCACTGTTGAAAATCGCGCTTTGCAATGCGTCGGCTTTTAATAAGGCTTCTTCGGCTTGTTTGCGAGCGGTGTTGTCCGTACCAATCAGCAAATAGCCAATAATACTTTCCTCATCATCGCGCAACGCTGTGACCGAAACGACTGCCGGAAAACGACTGCCGTCTTTGCGAATATAAGTGAGTTCGTAAATATCTTCGATACCCCGTGAAGCCTTAAATACCAAGGCTTCAAAACCAGGGGTAATATGCGTGCCGAGTTCATCACTCAAAACTTGTGCGCGAGCAATGACTTCTTGCGGGTCAGAAATATCGGCGGGCGTGATTTTATTCATCACTTCAGCCGCCACATAACCGAGCATGCGTTCTGCACCGACGTTGAAAATTTGAATTACGCCTTTCGCATCGGTGGCAATGCTGGAAAAATTCGCGCTGTTAAAAATTGCACTTTGTAACGCACCGGCTTTAAGCAAGGCTTCTTCTTTTTTGCGTTCCGTAACATCTCGCGCGGCAGCAAAAATACCTAGTACATCGCCGTTATGACCACGATAAACGCTGGCGTTATAAAGTACGTCTGTGACTTTGCCTGAAACGTGACGCAAAGTCAGCGGATAATTTGTCACACTGCCTTGCGAAAACACCAGTTGATAACCTTCACTGGCTTTTTCGGGTTCGGTGAAATAATTTGCAAAATCGCTACCAATTAAATTTTCTCTATCAACGCCTGTGACTAATTCAGTTGCAGTGTTGACATCGGTGATTTTGCCTTCTGCGCTAATTGTGACAAAAGAATCAAGACTTGCTTCTATCAAACTGCGCGAATATTCAGAAACCGTGCGAATGGCATCCTCTTCTTGATGGCGTGCTGCATTATCCGTGTAAATAAACAAATAACCTGTAATAACGTCTTCATCATCGCGCAGAGCTGTTACCGATACAATTGCAGAAAATTGACTGCTGTCTTTGCGAATAAAAATGAGCGCGTAACTATCGCTAATGCCGCGCGAGGCTTTCAACACCAAAGAGTCGAAACCTTCAACAATTGGTATTTCGAGTTCGTCGCTCAACGCCTTTGCGAGAATCATAATTTCTGTTGGGTCTGCGATGTCAGCAGGCGTCATTTTATGGATAACTTCTTGGGCAGAATATCCCAACATCTTTTCTGCGCCGACATTGAAAATTTGAATCACACCTTTTGTATCGGTAACGACACAGGAAAAATCTGAACTATTGAAAATTGCTTTTTGGAGTACGTCAGATTTAAAGATGACAGTAGGTGACGGTGATGTTTTTTGCGACATAATCAACCTCATTTATGTATGTAGGGGCAGCCCTCGTGGCTGCCCTGTATTTTTCACAATCAATTTTGATGATTGCACGTTGCCTATTGTTGCGTGTGTTTGATGGTTTTGGGTGTTGGAGGGCTATTCAAAGTTGTTGAAGTGAAGGGCAGCCACCAGGGCTGCCCCTACTATTCAAAAAATTGATAACTATCGCGTCCCGCTTCTTTCGCGCGATACATGGCGGTGTCTGCATTTTTGATTAAGGTATCTGCATCCAAACCATTGTCGGGATACATGCTAATACCAATACTCACCGAAGCCTTCATTTCAAGTCCATCAATGAGATAAGGTGTCGTTAAAGCTTTTAGGATTTTTTTTGCAACGCTTTTTGTACTATTTACCGCACATTCAGGCTGTTCAATATCAGTGAGTAAGATGACAAATTCATCGCCACCTTGACGACAAACAGTATCTGAATGACGTACACATGCCAGCAAACGTCTAGCCACCACTTGTAACACCTTATCGCCAATAGAATGTCCATACTCATCATTGATAAGTTTGAAGTAATCTAAATCCAAAAACATGACTGCAAACAATTTATTTTGACGGTCTGCCAAAGAAACCATTTGTGCAAGTCGATCATTTAGTAAAAGACGATTGGGTAATCCTGTAAGGGCATCATGTTGCGCTAAATGGGTCATTTTAACTTTCGCCTCTTCCATTTTTTTCGTGAGCGTGTGCGCTTCAATATTGTTTGAAACAAGCGTGGCATTGGCTTCGCGTAGTTGCAGCATATTTTCATTGAGAACGGCTTTTTCTTTCGATAAAACCCCTTCAGCACTGAGTAGATTAGATTCTGTTTCACGCAACTCGCGTACTACTTTTTCTAGCTTCAAACTGTAATTTTTTGATTCCTTATGCAACAAACGCACTTCGAGCATATTGTAAATTCGCATCAAAACTTCAGATAAATTAAAGGGCTTACTGATAAAATCTTTTGCACCTTCTTGTAAGGCGCGTACTCTGTATTTTTCGTGAGCAGAAATCACAATAACTGGCAGATAACCATCGCATTCACTTTGCTTCAAATTTTCCATAATATGAAAACCATCCATCCCCGGCATTTGTAAATCAAGCAAAATCAAGTCGTAATGATTTTTACGATTCAAATCATTGACGGCATACGGATTCATCGTAAAAGAAATGGATGTATAACCCGCTTCATGAAGCATTTGATCAAGCAACAGAACATTCGCTTCTTGATCATCAACAATCAAAATTTTTGCATTAAAAATGTCATGAACATCTAATTTCGGCTTTGATTCTTTTGCGGAAACGTTATTTATTTCTTTTCGCGCTATCCCCGTCGAAAGTTCTACGACTTCACTTTCTCTAATTGATTTTTTGGTGTGATGCGTTAAAGCAAATTCAAACCAAAATACACTTCCAATATCGACAGTGCTTTCTACCCCAAGATTACCCCCCATCAATTCCACAAGCAGCTTAGACATTACTAAATCAATGCCAACACCCGCCTCACCGCTAGATTCTTGTCCGAGACGATTGAATGGTTCAAAAAGTTGTTCAAGTTTTTCGGAGGATAATCCGTGACCTGTATCGCGTATGATGAGGCGAATATGTGTTTTATTGATGATGCTATACGTCACATCAACCGAGCCTTCGGGACGATTATATTTGATGGCGTTAGACAATAAACTGACCAAAATTTGCTTTATTCGAGTGTGGTCAACTTTAACGAAATAAGGTTTATCTAGCAGAGGGAAATGTATTGAAATGTTACGTTTTTGTGCCAACGGTTCGATGATTTTTTGACAATCGAGTAACACGTCACGCAATGAAACCGGTTCAAATGAAAGCGAAATCTTCCCCGATTCACTCAATGCTAACTCAATAATTTTGTTAATAAACTCCAACATATACCAACCAGCTTGCAAAATTTGCTCAACGCTCGCTTTTTGGCTACTTTTCAACGGTAAAGAATCTGTTTCTAGTAATTGTGCAAAGCCAAGAATTGCATTAAGTGGTGTGCGTAATTCATAACTCATATTAGTCAGAAAATCTGACTGTGCGAAGCCTACTTTTTTAAAATCAATAACTGGACTGATAACAGTGGCGGTGCGAGTTTTTTTCTGCATAGTTGCCAACCTTCTTTAGTTATTTTCATAAATTTATAAATTTATAAATTTAACCACCAAACAAATTACTTTTTGTTTAGTGGTCAGACTTAAAAAATATTAAAGAAGAAGATCAGATAACTGGAAGGTTGTAATACCTGTGAGTGTGAGTGAAAAATTTGCTTGAAGGCTCACATTATCAGTAGCGGATAACATATTTGTCGAGGGATCAAAACGTATTTGACCTGGTGCGCTAAATGCTGCCGTATTGATATAAGTGAAACCTTGAATGCCAGTTGCACTGGTATTTGCATCGATACCACGGAAACTTACTTTGTCGCCGTCACTGTGTACGAAATCGGTAATAACGTCTCTCGTGTCAGCCGTTATGCCTGATTCACTCAATGAATTGTAAGTGAAAATATCTGCACCTGTGCCACCAGTCATGGTATCTGCACCCATGCCACCGATAAGAGTATCAACGCCTGTGCCACCATTTAAATAATCATTACCTGCACCCGCTTCGATATAATCATCGCCTGTGCCACCGTAAAGCGTGTCGTTGCCCGAACCGGCATACAATTGGTCATCACCCGTGCCGCCATCGAGCCAGTTATTACCTTCGCCAGCGTGTAAAATATCATCGCCTGGACCACCATCTAACCAGTCATTACCGTCACCAGTCGTTAAGACATCGTTGCCCGGCCCACCAAACAATTTATTATTACCAGACGTATCAAAGAGTACATCATTACCTGGATAACCCATCAATACGTCATCGCCGACACCGCCAGTCACGGTGTTATTTCCTGTGTCGCCTTCCAAAACAAGGTTCGACATTGCAGGATTAGTAAAAATGACATTAGACATATCAAAACTGTTTACTCCTGCCAATTTAACCGAAAAATCAGGTGTGGCATTCCCAGTGGTGCTGACAGATAAAATATGTGACAACGGATCAAAATACATCTGCCCCGGTGCGTCAAACACCGCGCTTTGAACGAAAGAAAAATTCTGTTGTAGACCGGGCAAATTGCTATTAGCATCTAAACCAGAAAGATCAATCCTATCGCCATCAACGCTATTGAAATCGGTAATGGTGTCTATACCAGAGTTCCCTGACCTGTAAAAAACAAACGTGTCAGCTCCAGTGCCACCAGTCAAGGTGTCATTGCCTGGACCACCGATAAGGGTATCATCGCCTGTGCCACCATCTAAGAAGTCATTACCTGCACCGCCGTCGAGATAATCATCGCCTGTGCCGCCATATAGCGTATCGTTACCCGCACCAGCATACAGTCGATCATTACCGGTTCCACCATCCAACCAGTTATTACCTTCACCCGCATTTAAAATGTCATTCCCTGTGCCGCCGTCTAACCAATCATTGCCTGCACCAGTAGTCAATGTGTCATTATCGGGACCACCGAACAATTTATTATTGCCAGAAAGATCCGTCAGCACATCATTGCCTGAATAGCCATTCAATACATCGTCACCTGAGCCACCAATCAACGTGTTAGCTCCCGTATTACCTTCGACAAAATTAGATGTTCCAATCACGAGATTAGATAACACTGATTTATTAAAAATAACATTGGACATATCAAAACTGCTCACGCCAGGTAATTTAATAGTAAACGGCGCAGCTCCTGCATCGTTACTGACAGATAAAACGTGTGATTTCACATCAAAATGAATTTGACCTGGCTGAATAGCTGCACTACTTTTGAGATAGGAAAAATTTTGTTGTAAGCCAGGCGCATTGACATTCGCATCGAAACCGGAAAGGTCAATTTTATCGCCGTCAACGCTATTGAAGTCGGTAATCGTGTCTGTACCTGAATTCGCACCTGTGTAAAAAACAAACGTATCTGCACCTGTGCCGCCTGTTAAGGTATCATTACCTGGACCGCCGATAAGGGTGTCATTGCCAGTACCACCATCTAACAAGTCATTACCAGCACCACCATCAAGGTAATCATCACCTGTGCCACCGTACAACGTATCATTACCGGTGCCAGCGGTTAATTTATCATCGCCTGTGCCACCATCGAGCCAGTTATTACCATTGCCTGCGTTTAAAATATCATCGCCTGTGCCGCCATCTAACCAATCATTGCCGTCGCCAGTGGTTAATGTGTCATTATCGGGACCACCGAACAATTTATTATTGCCAGAAAGATCAGTTAGTACATCATTGCCTGAATAGCCATTCAATACATCGTCACCCGAGCCACCAATCAATGTATTTGCACCGGTATTACCTTCAACTAAATTGGCAGTTGAACCTGCGACAATATTTGACAAAGTTACGGGGGTAAAAATAACATCCGATGCTTTCAAACTGCTTACGTTAGTCAAGGTAACTGAGAAATCTGGCGTGGCATTACCACTGGTACTCACAGATAAAACATGGGATGACGGATCAAAATACATCTGCCCCGGCGCATTAAACACCGCACTTTTAAGGAAAGAAAAATTCTGCGGCATGCTAGGCATAGCTGTACCAGCAACAATGTCGATTTTATCGCCATCAACACTATTGAAGTCTGTAATCACATCATGTGTAACATCTGAAGGTGTGAAAACAAACGTATCCGCACCTGTGCCACCTGTTAACGTATCATTGCCTGGACCGCCAATAAGGGTGTCATCGCCTGTGCCACCGATTAGACTATCATTACCTGGACCACCATCAAGGTAATCATCGCCTGTTCCACCGTCTAAGGTATCGTTGCCTTCGCCTGCAAACAATCTGTCATTTCCCGTGCCGCCATCTAACCAATCATTACCTGCGCCAGTTGTCAAGGTATCATTATCAGTGCCACCGAATAATTTATTGTTACCTTGAAGATCGGTCAGCAAATCATTGCCTGAATAACCATTCAATACGTCATCGCCTGGTCCACCGGTTAGCGTGTTTGCCCCTGTATCGCCTTCGAGTAAATTTGCGGTGCCATCAACAATGTTTGATAAACTTGTCAAGACAAAATCAGTGACATCTAAGCTCGGAACACCACTCATTTGTATCGCGAAATCTGCTGTATGACTTGCATTATCAGTGGCATATAAAGTATGTGTGACAGAATCGAAACGTACCTGACCAGGCGCACTGAAAGCATTTGAACCTATAAATGTGAAATGCTGCATACCAGGTTGTGTGGTATCGGCATCAATAGCAGACAAATCGATTTTATCGTAGTCGCTGTGTGCAAAATCAACAATAGTATCCATATTGCTTGGAGCTGATTCCGCTAGGCTTCTGTAAATAAATAAATCTGCCCCAGAACCACCGGTCATGATGTCGCCACCCATGCCACCGATAATACTGTCTGCGCCAGAGCCACCGTCAATGCTGTCATCACCAGCACCAGCATCGATATAATCAATGCCTGAGCCACCATCAATCGTATCATTGCCTGCGTTACTGTATATGGTATCGTCGCCCGACCCACCATAGATAAAATCAGTACCATCGCCGCTAATTATCATGTCGTTGCCAGTACCACCATCCAGATAATTATCACCGTCGCCAGCGTTCAGATAATCATTTCCCGTACCACCATCTAATGTGTCATTACCAATACCGCTTACCAATATGTCATCGCCTGTTCCCCCCATAATGGTATTACTACCCATTGTGTCAGTTAAAACATCGTTCCCTGTGTATCCCTCAATATTGTCATCGCCGGGTCCGCCGTTTATTGTGTCATCGCCTGGTGTACCAAAGATATTAGCCATCGTGAAATTCCTCTATTAAGTAATAAGCCAACGAAATATTTACAAAAATTAGCATATATTTCAATGTACTAGCAGCAAGTTACACTGAGAGTGGCTCGATGATACGCTGATTAAAATTTAACACCACCAAGCTACACTTGAGATAAAACTGTCTAACGGGGAAATTCATTTTTTTTAAATCTGTATAATGGGGGCAACGCACGAAACGGGGCAAATACCCGGTTAATGGATTTCTAAAAATTCAACTATATGAAATTAAAGTCTTTTCTTTATCGTTCAACTTCCAAACATAATCTCCAGTCAAGCCGATATGTTCCCAACCGAGTGGCGACAAATGTTTGCACAAATCCAAATCGAATTTATCATCCCGCTCGCTCATCAATTGCACAGC
>CAILJB010000012.1 GCA_903834465.1 uncultured Pseudomonadota bacterium
ATCGTTCAACTTCCAAACATAATCTCCAGTCAAGCCGATATGTTCCCAACCGAGTGGCGACAAATGTTTGCACAAATCCAAATCGAATTTATCATCCCGCTCGCTCATCAATTGCACAGCTTTTTCCATATAAGCCGTGTTAGTGATTGAACTTCAGTGATGCTGGTTTCAAAATCTTCCCATGAAATCACAGATTCAATCGCGACAAACAGATCCGTTTCATTTTGTTTGGCATCAAGTAACGCTTGACCAATCTTGCTGTACAACAGCATTTGATGATTGATAGCTTTACCAGATTGTTGAAATTGTTTTTGATGCGTATTTTTTGCAGTGTTGAATAATTTTTCAATGATTCGGTCATGTAAATCAATGATTTCATCTGTAATGGTAGCGGTACTTTCAATAACCAGTGCCACCAATATGGCATAACGACGTTTATCTTCAAAATCCATCAGATGTTGAACTGTCATTTGCGAGCCTTCACGAGCAATTTTTAACAACCAATTTTGATGAACGCCTAAAGTGGCGTGTTGTGCCATCAATTGCAAGTCGAGCAATTTTTTCAAACGCTCGATGTGTTCAAGGATTTGAGTTGTACTGACTTTTTTAGGAGATTGCCGTATCCACGCTAACCAAGTGAATTTACTGTCTGGCTTAATTTTCAGAAGGTCATTGAGTTTTTTGCGATGAAATTCCGATAATTTATCCGTTAGTTTGTCGTATATCCGACGGTTAGCATTGGTAATCGCTTCAGCACAAAGTTCTTCAATTGCTAAAGCTGATGGCAATAAATGTGGCAACCCGATTTGATTACGTCTGGGGGCGCGTCGTCAGCTAAATGAACCCCCGCACTACTGCTAGGCACGATGAGCATACCCACATTCTTAAATTCAGGCATGAATTCAATAAATTTGGCGTGCAGTTCAATCGGCGATAATTCCTTATCATCGTAGTCGAACATCATAAAAGTATTTTGTTAGTTTTTGAAAAATCGCTTTAAAACAATGCCTGTTGTTGAATTTGCGGCGAATAAGGTTTGATAAATTCACAACTGTTAGCAAGGTAAATCAGCACACCAACACGGTCTATATGTGATTTGAGAGCTTCATTTTTTAGACTTTCGTAATGTGTCACGTCGAACAAATACGGAGTTGGCAAATTATCAAGAGCATCGAGTAATTTTGCCGCGCAATTCACTGGACAACTAAAAGCTAAATCAATGTCGGAGCCACGTTGAAAATTCCCTTTTGCCCGTGATCCATAAATTTTCACCCATGAAATTTCAGGATAATGTTGCAAGCACGTTTCGATAGCCGCTAACGTGCGTTCATGTAAGCCAAACATTAAGCCAACCTATCGAGTAGGTATTGATGCAGTTGCGCTAATCCTTGCAAATAATCCTGACAAATGTGTTGGATTGCTTCGTGGGCGCGTTCTTCGTCATAAGTGTGGGTCATTAAATTACGGTCTTCTAACATATCAATCCACAATTGTCCATCAACGATAATATCGTTAGCAAATGCCTGTTTGATGATTTCACGCGGGAACTTAACGTCAATGCCGTTATAAGCAAGAAAATCTTTCATTGTTTTCCAAGATAGCTCAAACGTCATTTCAAACGCTTTGATGAGTGCCATTTGAATCAATTTACTGTTAGGCGTTTGGGTGTTAGCGTCAAGAGCTTCCTGCAACAATTTATAAACCGATTGAAGGTTATCAAAGCGTTGTTTCCAGCGTATGTCTTGATTTTCATTGCTCATAGCTCTGTCTGCCTTGTTGAGTGAGTTGATTGACGATCGCGTGTTTTACCATTTTGGTTATCGACTTCGCGCCAGTAGTTTCTTGCCACTCACGTTCTACCTGCGAACTCAAGAAATCAGGCACATTCTCAACGCCTACATTGCTTAGTGCATCAAGATAGAACCTTTCCAGCTTAATCACATGGCGGTCACTTCCTGCACGAATAGCAAGGACTTGAAGGCATACTCTTTGCCGTAATCCAGTGGCTTTTGTGCAGTACGTTTACCATTCTTAAACCACGACACAATATTACGGGCTTTAAATTTGTGAGTAAACCCGCTTATAATTTGAACGCATTAGCTATGGGGGGGATTTTGGTCAGCTTACTAGCCTATTTATTAGTAATTACCCGATAATTGCGAACAACTCTCAAAATACTTCTGAAAAAACATCGAATCTAGCTCAGTTAGAAGGGTTCAGTGACAACCCAATACAGTTGTCAGAAACCTATAGCAATCAATATCAATCTAAAAACCAGGGGGACACGAATCCTCCGCAGCTTGTGACTGTCCCCCTGATGCAGCAACTGGAGATTATGTTTGGAAGTTGAACGATAAAGAAAAGACTTTAATTTCAGATGGTTGAGCTTTTAGAAATTCCTTAACGGGGGATTTACTCCGTTTCGTGCGTCGACCCGAAACTATGATGTTGTTTATCGCCGCTACATAAATGCGTTATTTTCTTTTTCCCAGCCTTTACAAGCCAGCGCAATATAACGAGGTACAGGTCTTTGCCCTGTTCCATAAGCACTCATAGTACGCGGTGTCATGCCTAATTCTTTTGCCGCCTCAGTCAATGATAAACCGTTACGCGCTCGCCACATTACAAAAATCTTTGTATTCTCATCAGTTGTATTTTGCGCTTGGGCATCAAGCCAAAGAATATCCGCGCAAAACTGAATATCTAAATCTTGCCATTCAACCGTCCATCCTTCGCCTTCAATTATGGAGGCTTTTTTAAATTGATTAGGGTCTTTTAAAAGACGTAGCCGCGCTGTTTTTTCTAACTCATCTGCCATCGAAACCGTGAAAATACTACCGTTTATAAAATGTAGGCGTAACTTGTAATCGTCGAGTGCTTCAACAGCTAAAAGTCGTGGACGTTTCATTGTTTTTGACATATTTTCCATTCCTCAATCATGCTGGTTTGATTTTCTTGTAACCACGCTAAAACTTCTTTTCTCAAATTAGCAGGAATAACACCTGCAATAATGTTCAAGGTTCGTAGGTCTATTTTCGCGTTTATATCACCGCCAACAAAATGAACGTGCATTGGCTCATGGTCATTTTCACGAAGTTCAAGGCGGTATTTGTTACGAAAGCGTTGCTTTGTTGTCATGACGCTCATTATATAGAAATAATATCTATATTAAAAGTATAGAAATGATTGTCTTTGATAGCTATCGATTATTTGAATTTAATTATTCAACGGGTCGACGCACGAAACGGGGTAAATCCCCCGTTAAGGAATTTCTAAAAGCTCAACCATCTGAAATTAAAGTCTTTTCTTTATCGTTCAACTTCCAAACATAATCTCCAGTCAAGCCGATATGTTCCCAACCGAGTGGCGACAAATGTTTGCACAAATCCAAATCGAATTTATCATCCCGCTCGCTCATCAATTGCACAGC
>CAILJB010000013.1 GCA_903834465.1 uncultured Pseudomonadota bacterium
AAATAGCCGCAAACGCAAACTCACGCCATTGGTCAATCGTAACAACGTAACGCGGCATTTTGTCGGTATCGTCTGGGAATTTTTCGGCAACTATTTTGGGCGTTACGATTCCTTTTGCTGTAATTGTTTCGCGTAATTTAGATAACGCTCGCTCGCTATTCGGATTTAGCTTATTAGCTGATTTTTTGGCTGGGGCATGGTCTGATTTCACCATGACTAATGATGTTGTTTCTGTGCCGTCTTGTTTGATTAAGCCTAATTCTACAACCCGCGCCACAATGTGAATGTCATTGAAGTTTTCGCCATCCTTCATTTTTTTGCACGATAGTGTTGTCATCATTGAATCGACGTTACGAGTAAGCTCAAAAGAAAAATCAACGTCATTAGTGAAGTTCGACGCTCCACGCATACCTTTTGAAGCGTCTTTTCCATGATGATGCACAATCATTGATGACGTGTTACTTGCGTTACGACACGTTTCTTTTATCAGTCGTAACACTCTGCCAACGTCGCTAGGGTTGTTTTCGTCGGTTTCACTAACTAACGATGCAAATGTATCGAATACCACTAAAACTGGCTGTATTTCGTCAATTGCTTGTTTCAAACGTTCCATATCGGTTTTGTTATCAATGCGTACTGTTCCATCGAGTATTTTTAAATTGCCATTAAAGCCACCATCAATAATTTGTTTTGCTTTGATTCGACGCGATAACGCGCCCTGTCCTTCGCCACAAACGTATAAAACCGTTCCTGTTTTGTAGACTTTTTGCCCCATAAAATCATCACCAGTGCAGATAGAATGAACCATGCCGATAGCCACAAAGGTTTTAAACGCCATTGATGCACCAGCAAGCATTCCGTGACTGTCCGACTCTAAAATTCCGTTAATTAAATAGTCGGGGGCTTTGGCTTTGGCTGCGAGTTCGTCACCGCTTGAAAATGAAAAACCGTGTGTTACTGTTACGGCTTCGTTTTTCGTAACGCGGTCGTAACGCGATTTCGTAACACTCGTAACGCGATTATTTTCTTTTCGTTGTCGTTCCTTTTCATACGCGAGTTTTTCACGCGCCAATTGTTCTATTTTTAGCGCGATAGCCCTATCGACTTCGCTTGATGGTTTTGGAATGCAATCAACAGGCACGGCAATAAAAACACCTTCGTCTATTTCTTTTACGGTATGTTCAATTCCTGTTTCAAGAGTAAGGCTGCTTGCGTCATGTTTAGCGTTTTCGATTGCGTAGCGTTCGATGTATTGGTTGCTCATGATTTAGTTATCCATAAAAATGTTTGGGATAACCACGGGCGGATTTGTATCATTGATGATACTTTTGAATTTTGGCGAGTAAGTGGCATAATAGGGCCATAGAATTACTGCCATTTTTCACACCGTGTCGCGGTTGAAATTGTGGATTGAGCGGTGTGCTAACCGTATCAACTCGGGTAATTCTACCAGCTTACTAAAACCACCGTTTGTTAAATCAAGCGGTGGTTTTTTAGTTTGA
>CAILJB010000014.1 GCA_903834465.1 uncultured Pseudomonadota bacterium
CGTTGGCTCGAGCAGTATTCTTCAATCGTTTAGGTGAAATTCGAGATCGAAGTTATGAACAACAACGCCACAGAGCAAGCGGCTTGACACTTGTTACTTCTGCAATCGTATTGTGGAATACCGTTTATATAGAACAAGCTGTTGAAAAATTGCGAGAACAAAAAATTCAGTTTGATGAGGAGTGGCTTCAATATCTTTCACCACTGGGTTGGGAACATATCAATTTGACTGGCGATTACATCTGGAAGATACGAAATGACAGTAAATTCAAACCGTTATCATCGATTGAAATTCCTTAACGGGGTTTATATTCCGTTTCGTGTATCGACCCCTGATACTGTAAAAATCAAAATATTTCGCGCCCTTCGCCGCGTCTGCTCTCTACGCTCGCAGTCGCTCCGACCCGCAGTCACGGCTCGTGCGCTATAAATCAAAATTGATTTAGATAACGTTACCTAATAAAAAATGAAAATATTTAGTTTTTATATGCGCCTAAACAATTTTGGCAGCATTCCACAGGCGTAACACGCTCTATTTTCGACAATAGAGCCTGAATAATACAAAACTCCACAATTCGTATTAAAGCGTCATTTTGCCCGTTTAAGGCGTAATGTTTATCAACTGCCTGTCCTAGCCACCTTGGCTTATCAAAAACGCCTATATGCTCCAATGCGTCCAAATAATGAATACCCAAAGCAATTACTTTACGTCGTCTACCTTTCGGCGCAGTTGGGTCAGTCAAATAAAAAGCCACCCGTTTAACGTTATTAACCCGTAAAGGTTCAATAACAGGGATAACTTTTGGAGGAGCAGGTACACGATGTTTTTTCGTTGACGGTCGTTTTCTCATATTGATTTTGAAATCGTAAAAATGAAGTTAAATATTTGTGAAATATACGACATTAAATGTAGAAAATAAACAATAATTAGTAGAAATTACAGCATAAAATAAAAACCGCTAACCTCTAAAATCTTTCAAAAAATCCAAAAAACTAAGAAAAACGATAAATTTTTACTCAACCAAAATTATAAAAATACAAATATATCAATTGGTTATTAAAATAATCAGGGGGTGTGGAACTTTTCGCATGTCTTAACAAGGGAAAAGCGCGATTTTTTTTATGTCGCAAACTCGAAATTGTCATGAGTTTGGTTAATATTTTCGATAAATTCTTTTATTTTTTTAGTCGAAATACTGTTTTCGTCTGAATGCACACTAACGGTTTTTATTTCTTTAGAAAATAAAGATTCGTTAGTGTGCATTTCTGTCGAGGCTTGTTGTTGCACAACTTGGCGTTGATTAGCGTATTGTTCGATGTGAGCAATTCTTACCAATGTATAAACTCGTTCACGTTTAATCGTACCGCGTTGTTGCAAAAACTCTGTTGTATAACCGAATTTATTGAGGAAATTTTTAATTATTCTTAACGGACGAGTAATTTCTTTTCCTGCATAATTGGTGAAACCGTTAGCAACCAGTTCGTCTGAATGTTTAACCAAAACGTTACAAGCTGAATGAGCAATTTGGTTATCAATTATTTTGCCACTCAGTAATGCAATCACTTCATTAGCAATATGTGCCAATCCTGAGTTACTCACAAATTTACCGTTTTCTTGCCAATTGATACGGTCTTTTTCAATTAGCAGGTATGGATTAGATACAAGTGATTCATAACGCAAAACAACCTTAAAATCGCCTTTTAAATAATGAGCAACGTTTTGGTCAGTGATTTCAGGAATCCCCGTCATTTGCACCGTTTTGTAACGATGCAACGAATTGGTTTCTTCTTGGGTAGTTTCGCCTGCTTTATCGATGGTCTGAGCTTGAATATCATCAATAACAGGTGAATTTAAAATTGTGGTAATACGATGCTCTAGGGTGCGTTTATTTAGCCCATCTTGAAGCGCATCGTCTTTTTCATTACTGCTAGGGTCGTAAGATTTGACGTTATAACCATTTTTGAGAGCATGATTAAAGAAATTTACTCGATAGTTATTTAAGTCTTCATTAAATTGAATCATCAGTTTTAATTGTAGCAATTCAATTTCATCCAGTTTAACTTCGGATTTCAATACACCGTCTTTGAGGCTTAAACGCATGCGTTGTTTGATACTGCCATCAATGAGTTGCGTAATATCCGTGGGCAGCTCAATGCCGTTATCTTTGGTAAAACTGCAATAAATGGTTTTAGCAGTTCTATCACGCGCTAACATTTGCAGATTTTCATTGGATTGCAATACTTTTCCAATCATCATGTAATGACGGTCAAAATAAGGCTCAATAATCGACACACCACTGGTAATACAGGGCGTATAAATAACAATCCGATATTTTTTAATTTCTTCGTTAGGGTTCAAATAGAACGCTTTGATACGCGTATCTTTTTTGTTTTCACCTGTAATATCTAAAATTTCACTGGTTTTGATATTCCGTTCACCCCAATATTGCATACACCGTTGCGCTTCGGTAATTGACGTAACACCCACCATCGAATTTAAGCCATTTAAGTAATTTTGAACGCACTCTTTGCGGATAGCATTGTGGTTTCTACGTTCAATAATTTGTTTATTGTGCGGTTCAGTATAGCGATGAATTCGGTAAATGGTCTTATCGGTATGTTCTAGTAAATAATCCAAACAGAAGTCATTAAAGTCAGCATCAAGGCACATTGAGAAGCTGGCATTATTTAGCAGCGCATTGAACTCATTTAGAATTTCTTTTTTATTTTCAATGGTTTTAGCCATCAAAATGGTTTCTAAAGTTTGTCTAAATTCATCAATAATTGAGTTTTTGAATCGTTTAGAGACTTCGAGTTTTTGAATAGAATTGACGCAAACAGCAAGATTTTTAAGGTAATCTTGGGGCGTAACATCTTGATAGTGAGTTAGGTTCAGCGTTTTACTTAATCCATGAATCAGTGATACACGGTGAGCAATAGCCGCAAAAGAATCGTAATTTAGTTTTTTTACTATCGCTGATGCAAGCTGTGTTTTGCCTGATGCCATAGGGTTTGCATCAACAACAATCGCATTTTTATCCTGTTCTGAAAGGGTTATCAGAAAAGAGACAATTTGCTCTTGATTCAGACTTTCTAAGTTGCAATCAATGATTCGATTGTTTGAAAAATGGGGGGTTAGATAATTTTCAGTGTTTTGAAAATAAAAAGCCTGTGATAATATGGAGGTCGAGAAAGTCATTACATGCCACCTCTTTTTTTAAGATTTGGTTTTCTTTCTTCCTCTAATCTAAGGTTTAATTCTTTTTTCTTACGATTAGTTGTATAAAAAATATTTCTCATAACTTTTCCGTTGTGACCTAAAGCCCTGAAAATCTCTCTTACCGTCCAAAGTAGCTTGAGATTTCGGGGTTTTTTGTATCTACCAGCCCACCATTTGAGCTGAATTTTGTTGATTATCCTTTTTTCTATCCGTTCAAACAAGACACCGATTGTTGTTTGAAAAATTTCTCTCGTCTATAAGCCCCTCTTGATTGTGATTTCAGTTAGGTTTTTTGCCTCAATTTCTGTACTATCAAAAGAACGGATAAGAACCCTAAAAAGAACGAAACAGAACGATGCCAAAATTCACGTTATCACAAGCCGCAAAAGAAACTGGAAAAAGCAAATCTCTTATTCATAATGCCATCAAAAATGGTAGGTTATCAGCATATAAGCGTGAAGATGGAATTTTTGAAATAGATGCTTCAGAACTGTTTAGAGTATTTGAAAAGAACGTTCAAGAACGCCAAGAAGAACCCATAATCAGAACCGAATCAGAACGGTTAGAACGCCTGTTATACGAGCAGAAAATTGATTCGTTAGCCCAACAGTTAGAACGTGAAAAACAGTTTAACAGGGAGTTATTATTGAGGTTAGATAGTGAAGCCGAAGAACGCCGAAAACTGACTTTGTTACTTACGCACCAACAGGAACAACTTTTTCATCAATCAGAAACGGTTGAAGTAAAAAAAGCAGGTAAGGGGGAAAATTTGTTGTGGAAAAAGATTTTTAGGAAATAGAACACGTCAGCTATACGAACGTCCATTACCTAATTTTGCTAAAATGAAACATTGTTAAATAACAACACGGAAAATTTTTAAACATGGCAAAAGTAAAAACAACAACTGAAGAGCCGTTAGAAAAACAGCTATGGAAAGCCGCAGATAAATTACGCAAGAACATTGATGCCGCAGAATATAAACACGTTGTTTTAGGGCTAATTTTTCTCAAATATATTTCAGATTCGTTTGAAGAACAGTTTGCCAAGTTAAAAGCTGGTGAAGGGGAATATCAAGGTGCAGACCCTGAAGACCGTGACGAATACCAAGCCGATAATATCTTTTTTGTTCCAATCCAAGCTCGTTGGTCGTTTCTACAAGCACAAGCCAAACAACCTAAAATTGGAAATTTAGTTGATGAGGCGATGGATGCGATTGAAAAAGAAAACAATTCATTAAAAGGCGTTTTACCTAAAGTTTTTGCACGACAAAACTTAGACCCTACCAGTTTAGGTGAATTGATTGATTTGGTAGGTAATATCGCTTTAGGTGATGCAAAATCTCGTAGTGCCGATGTATTAGGTCATGTGTTTGAGTATTTCTTAGGGGAATTTGCACTTGCTGAAGGAAAACAAGGCGGACAATTTTATACACCACGCAGTATTGTTGAATTATTGGTTTTAATGCTTGAACCCTATAAAGGACGGGTATTTGATCCTTGTTGTGGCAGTGGGGGAATGTTTGTACAGTCTGAAAAGTTTGTTGAAGAACATCAAGGGCGTATTAGTGATATTTCAATTTATGGACAGGAAAGTAATCAAACTACTTGGCGATTAGCTAAGATGAACCTTGCTATTCGTGGCATCAACAGTGAACAAGTGAAATGGAATAATGAAGGTTCATTTTTAAACGATGCTCACAAAGATTTAAAAGCTGATTTTATTATTGCGAATCCACCTTTTAATGTCAGTGATTGGAGTGGTGAATTATTGAGAAATGATGGTCGTTGGCAATACGGAACGCCTCCTGCTGGTAATGCCAACTTTGCATGGTTACAGCATTTTCTTTATCACTTAGCCCCTGAAGGTCAAGCTGGCGTTGTATTATCGAAAGGTGCATTAACCTCTAAAACCAGTGGTGAAGGCGATATTCGCCGTGCTTTGATTGAAGATGCTAACGTTATTGATTGCATCGTCAATTTACCTGCAAAATTATTTCTCAATACTCAAATTCCAGCCGCATTATGGTTTATGAATCGTAATCGCAAAGGTGGAAAATATCGAAACCGCAGTAATGAAATTTTGTTTATTGATGCTCGTAATTTAGGGCATTTAATCAACCGCCGAACTCGTGAATTATCACAAGACGATATAAAGCAAATTTCAGATACTTATCACAACTGGCGTAATCCCAATGGTAATTATGAAGACATCAAAGGGTTTTGTTGTGCCGCTCCGATTGAACGTGTCAAAGAATTGGATTACGTTTTAACAGCAGGGCGTTATGTCGGTTTGCCTGATGAAGAAGATGATTTTGATTTCAAAGAACGTTTTGCCAATCTTAAAGCCGAATTTGAATCACAACTTTTAGAAGAATCTGAATTAAACAAAGCCATTGCTGAAAATCTAGCAAACATAAACTTGGAGTAAGTCATGTTACAAACGATTGAAGTTCAAATTGATTATAACGGTGTTGTTCATTCTATCGATCCTGTAGCTAATAAATTACCTGCTGGACGAGCATTTTTAACATTACTTGAAGAGCCTAAAGTTAAATCTTCTAAACCAAATCCTTTTGATGATTTATTTGGAATTTTAACGGCATCTCATAGCGTTTCATTGGAAGAAATGGAACAGGCAATTTCACAACAAGGTCAGGAACGTTTCAATGATTGCAATTGATACGAATGTTTTAGTTCGATTGTTGGTCAAAGATTCAGAAGCTGAAGAACAATCACAACTTGCACGTCAATTACTCAACAAGCATGGCGAGGTGTGGGTTTGTCGAATTGTGTTAATTGAAACGGTTTGGGTTTTACAAAGCACCTATAAATTTACTAAAGAGCAAATTATTTTAGTTTTAGAAAAGTTAATGCAACATTCAAACATTTACTTGGAAGATAAAGCAAGTTTAGATAACTCATTAACCATTTTTAGTGCAAGTAACGCTGGTTTTGCTGATTGTTTAATTCTCAATGATGCCAAGCATAAGCAAATGGTATTGCATACGTTTGACCGTAAATTATCACGTCTGCATGGTGCTAAACTTGTGGAGGGCGAATGATGAGCGAATGGCAAGAAACAGAATTAGGAATACTACCAGCCAATTGGTTAATTCAAAAAGTTGACGAACTGGTAAATCATAAAATTCTGGCGAAACCTCTTGATGGTAATCATGGTGAAATTCATCCTAAAGGTAATGATTTTAAAAATTTTGGAATCCCTTTTGTGATGGCTTCTGACGTAGTTAATGGAAAAGTTGATTTAATACACTGCAAGTTTATTAGCGAAGAACAAGCCAAAACGCTCAATAAAGGTTTTTCTGTTACTGGTGACGTATTATTAACTCACAAAGCAACTCTTGGAAGAACTGCAATAGTTGGAAAGCTACAAACTCCCTATATCATGCTAACGCCACAGGTTACATATTATCGAGTTGTAAATGAGCAAAAATTAAATAATAGGTATTTGAAATACTATTTTGATTCCCCTTCGTTTCAAGATACTTTGGCAAATCATGGTGATAGCGGTTCTACTAGAGCTTATGTTGGTATCACTGCACAAAGAGATTTGCCTATCTGCATTCCACCAATTAACGAACAAAAAGCCATAGCCAACACTCTCAGCAGTTTAGATGACAAAATAGATCTGTTGCACCGCCAAAATAAAACCCTTGAAGCAATGGCAGAAACGCTTTTTAGGCAGTGGTTTATTGAGGAAGCGAGTGAGGATTGGGAGGAAACGCCATTAAGTCAAATTGCTAATTTTTTAAATGGCTTGGCTTGTCAGAAGCATCCACCAAAAAACGCAATTGATAAATTACCTGTTCTCAAAATTAAAGAATTGAACAGCGGCATATCAGAATCGTCCGACTGGGCGACAAGCGAAATAAAGCCTGAATACATTATCGAAAATGGTGATGTAATTTTTGCTTGGTCAGCATCGCTTATGGTTAAAGTTTGGAACGGTGAAAAGTGCATTTTGAATCAGCATTTGTTCAAAGTTACTTCGACAGAATATCCAAAGTGGTTTTATTTAATGTGGTGCAAACACCATTTGGACGAGTTTATTTCTATTTCTTCAAGTCATGCTACAACAATGGGACATATCAAAAGAAGTGATTTAGATGCCGCAATGGTTTTAGTTCCGAGTGATGATGAATTAACAATCATGTCTGAAAAAATGACACCGATTTTGAATAAACAAATTGGAATTGCAAAGCAAATAAAAACACTCGAAAAACTCCGTGATAATTTGTTGCCGAAGTTGATGAGTGGTGAAGTTCGGGTGAGATTTTGATGGAAAAATTTCGGAAGTTGATTGAACAACATGGAAGATGGTCTTATTTAGGCATTTATGTTGATCGGATTGAACTGTATATAGAATCTGATTTCAGTCAAGCATTAGAAAACACTAAGGCATTACTTGAAAGTATCGGCAAAGAGATTTGTAGTGCAAAAGGCATCGCTCTTGAATCTAATTCAAAAATCAATGGTGTTATGAAACAAACGTGTTCCGCCTTAGGTTATAGTTCAAAAAACTTTGAGATGAAAATATCAAGTTCTTTGGCAACAATTGGTCAGGAAATAGGCGAATTACGCAATAAGATTGGCATCATTTCTCATGGTCGAACGGCAGAAGAAATGAAAATTCGTAACGAATCAACTGATACTCTCACAAGAGAATTTCTTATAGATAGTACATTGGTAATTGCTGTTTTTTTAATTCGTGCGTTTGAGAATGAACATATTCCAACGATAAAAGAAAATTTAGATTATGAAGAATTGATGGAATTTAATGATTTTTGGGATGGTTTTTACGGTGAGTTTGAAATGGGGGATTATTCATTTACTGCTAGTGAAATTCTTTATGGATTAGATTCGCAGGCTTATGAAGAAGCATATAAGAATTTCATAGGAACTCAAGATGAAATGGAAGAGGAGGAAGAATGAGCCGTTTAACAGAATCAGTTATTGAAGATTTCGCAATTAAACTTTTTGAACGTTTAGGTTATTTTTACGAACAACCAGAACGTGAAAATTATTCTGATGTCCTACTCATTGAGCGTTTGCAATCTGCCATCAATCACATAAACCCCACCATTCCAGAATCAGCAAGACAACAAGCCTTAAAAGATGTTGAGCGGATTCATTCCCCAGAATTATTAGCGAATAACGAAACCTTCCATCGAATGCTCACCGAAGGCGTTAAAGTGACTTATCAAAAAGATGGTCACGAACGTGGTGATTCTGTCATGTTGATTGATTTTGATAATCCTGAAAACAACGAGTTTTTAGTGGTTAATCAATTTACAGTTATTGAAAATCACCAAGAAAAACGTCCTGACGTGATTTTGTTCGTAAATGGTTTGCCATTGGTTGTGATTGAACTCAAAAATCCAACCAGTGAAGATGCCACAATCCAATCGGCTTACAGACAACTCACAACTTATAAAGCCACCATTCCTAGCTTATTTACTTACAATGCGTTACTGGTTATTTCGGATGGTTTAGAAGCTAAAGCAGGTTCATTATCTGCTGATTTCTCACGGTTTATGACATGGAAAACTGTTGATGGTAAAACCGAAGAATCACATTTAGTCAGCCAACTTGAAACGCTTATCAATGGAATGTTGAACAAAAAGACATTGCTGGATTTGGTGCGTCATTTTGTCGTGTTTGAAAAATCAAAAAAGGTTGATGCCATTACGGATGTAATCAGCATACATACGGTTAAAAAAATAGCGGCTTATCATCAATATTACGCCGTCAATAAAGCCATCAATTCAACGTTACTTGCCAGTAATGAATCAGGGAATAAAAAAGCTGGGGTTGTTTGGCATACACAAGGTAGTGGTAAATCGTTATCAATGGTGTTTTACACAGGAAAAATTGTTTTAGGTCTTGATAATCCAACGGTGCTGGTGATTACTGACAGAAACGATTTAGATGACCAGTTATTTGATACTTTCGCCGCTTCAGTACAATTACTTCGCCAAGAACCTAAACAAGCTGAAGATAGAGGACAACTCAAAGATTTATTAAAAGTCGCATCAGGTGGTGTTGTATTTTCAACGATTCAGAAATTTCAGCCCGATGAAGGCAATGTGTACGATGAATTATCTAATCGTAGAAACATCATTGTCGTGGTTGATGAAGCTCATCGAACACAATATGGATTTGCCGCAAAAACCGTTGATGAAAAAGATGCTAACGGTGAAATCATTGGTAAAAGAATCGTTTATGGTTTTGCAAAGTATTTGCGTGATGCCTTGCCTAATGCGACTTATTTAGGATTTACAGGTACACCAATTGAAAAGGCTGATGCTAATACTCCTGCTGTTTTTGGTGATTACGTTGATATTTATGATATTTCACAAGCCGTTGAAGATGGAGCAACGGTTAGAATTTTCTATGAAAGCCGTTTAGCTAAAATTGCATTGAGTGAAGAAGGTAAAAAACTCATTGCCGAGTTAGACCAAGAATTAGCCCAAGATGATTTAACAGAATCTCAACAAGCCAAAGCAAAACAAACTCAATTAGAAAGTTTATTGGGTAGTGAAAGTCGTATTAAAAATATCGCTCAAGATATTGTTAGCCATTTTGAAGCAAGACAGGAGGTTTTTGCTGGTAAAGGCATGATTGTCAGTATGTCACGCAAAATTGCAGTGGATTTATACGAAGCAATTATCAAACTAAAACCAGAATGGCATTCAGACGATTTAAACAAAGGCATTATTAAAGTTGTAATGACATCAGCCTCTTCAGACGGTGACAAAATAGCCAAACATCACACCACTAAACAGCAACGTAAAATGTTAGCTGAACGCATGAAAGATGATAGTGATGAACTGAAATTAGTCATTGTTCGTGATATGTGGCTCACAGGTTTTGATGCACCAAGTTTGCACACCTTATACATTGATAAGCCAATGCAAGGTCATAATTTGATGCAAGCCATAGCTCGTGTTAATCGTGTTTATAAAGATAAACCAGCAGGATTAGTCGTTGATTATTTAGGGATTGCCGCAGACTTAAAACAAGCCTTATCTTTTTATACCGATGCAGGAGGAAAAGGCAATCCAACACTTCTGCAAGAACAAGCTGTAGCCGCTATGCTAGAGAAAAAAGAAGTTGTTTCAGCTATGTATCATGGTTTTGATTACAGTGATTTTTTCACAGCGGATACATCTCGAAAGTTATCGTTGATTTTAGCCGCTGAAGAACACATTTTAAGTTTTGACAATAAAACGGATAAACAAGGCAAAATAATAAACAGAGGTAAAAAACGTTACATTGATGAAGTAACTAAATTATCACAAGCCTTTGCGATTGCTATTCCCCATGAACAAGCAATGGCAATTAAAGATGAAATGGCATTTTTCCAAGCCGTCAAAGCACGATTAGCCAAATTTGATGCTACTGATTCAGGTAGAACAGACGAAGATATTGAAACAACGATTCGTCAGGTGATTGATAAATCCTTAGTATCAGAACAGGTCATTGATATTTTCGATGCGGCAGGAATTAAAAAACCTGATATTTCAGTTTTATCGGATGAGTTTTTAGCAGAACTTCAGGGGATGAAACATAAGAACATTGCCCTTGAGGTATTGAAAAAGCTACTGACAGATGAATTGAAAACACGCTCTAAAAAGAATCTAGTCAAAAGTAAAAGTTTGATGGATATGCTGACCGATACTATACAACGTTATCAGAATAAAATTCTAACAGCCGCTGAAGTGATTGAAGAGCTGATTAAAATTAGCAAAGAAATTGTGTCAAGTGATAGTGAGGCGAAGGCATTAGGTTTGACTGATTTTGAATATGCGTTTTATACCGCAGTAGCAAATAACGACAGTGCAAAGGAATTGATGCAAAGTGATATATTGAAGGAATTAGCCGTTGTTTTAACACAAAAAATTCGAGAAAGTGTTTCAATCGATTGGACAATTAAAGAATCAGCAAGAGCTAACATTCGCAGACATATCAAACGGATTTTAAATAAATATGGTTATCCACCAGATATGCAACTGTTAGCTACAGAAAATGTATTGAAACAGGCGGAATTGATTGCTAGTGAATTGGCGGCTGTTTAAGAAAATGTTTGTTGGGGTGAGGATTAACCGTTTATGAATGATAAACATGAGATATTTTTATGCGGGTTATTTGTATTAAGTGGCGATATTATTTGGAACATGGGGTCAAGACCTCTGTTTGAACCGTATTCTGAAGAATCCTTGATTGTAACTTTTAGATTCGACCAATCAATTAAAAAACGTAATGTTTTGAAGATGCTGGAAGACAGATTGACCGAAAAAGATAAAAAATGGATTTATTGTAAAAATGAGGTTTGGTTTATCGAACTCGATACAATGTTTTCTGTTTTAGATTCTAGTAATATTCAACGTTCAATTTGGTTAAGAGGAGTAGTTGAGCCAACGATAGAAATTGAAATTGAAGAATCGAAAAGTTTTGGCACAATTAAAAAAGAATTAGTTGTTAGGTTTAACATTACAAATAAAGAGGTTCTATTATCCATGCCAAAAAGAATTTTTATGAGCCATAAGGGGGTTAATAAACCATTTGTTAGAGAATTTTTTCAAGCGTTAAAATCGACTGGTTTTGACCCTTGGTTAGATGAAGATGCTATGGTTGCTGGGGATTCGTTAGAAAGGTCGTTATTGAAAGGGATGAAAGAATCTTGTGCTGCTGTATTTTTCATAACTAAGGACTATAAAGATGAAAAGTATTTAGCAACTGAAATTGATTACGCGATAGCTCAAAAGCGTGAAAAGGGTAATAAATTTTCAATTATCACATTGATTTTTAAGGAATCGAATGATGAACAAATAAATGTACCAGAACTTTTAGAACAATATGTTTGGAAAGAACCAAGTAGCCATTTGCTTGGATTTCAAGAAATCATAAAAGCATTGCCAGTTGAAATAAAAAGTATTTCATGGAAAAGTGACAAATGATAACTAAAGAAGATTTAAAGCAAGAAATAGAACAACTTGATTCAGCTTATTTGGAATTAGTTTTTAAACTGTTACAACAATTCCCTCATCAACAAAAATCTAAACCAGATGCTCTGAGTAGTTCACGTTCGATTGATTATGCAAATAATGGCGATAATAACGAATTAGCATTTACTGATGTAATTGACGCTGCAAATTTTGGCAAACAATTAAGAGCGCAAAGTTGGCAAAGAAATGGCTGATTATTTACTTTGTGATACCTGTACTATCATTGACTTTATCAATGGACGAAATGAAACGTTGCACAATTTGTTAGCAAAAGACATGAAGTTGTTTATCAATTCAATTATTGAAATGGAATTATTACAGGGCGCACGCGATAAAAATGAATTGAGAGTAATTGAGAAAAAATTACGTTCGTTTCGTTTGGTAATGATGCAACAAGAGATTTTTGATTTAGCCACAAATTATGTTCGGACTTATCGGCTGTCACATGGTTTGGCTTTACCCGATGCAGTGATTGGAGCAACTGCAAGTTATTATCAAATTCCCTTGTACACCTACAACACAAAAGATTTTAAGTTTTTGCCCGATATTCAATTACGGGTCGACGCACGAAATGGCATATCAACCACGTTAAGGAATTTCTAAAAGCTCAACCATCTGAAATTAAAGTCTTTTCTTTATCATTCAACTTCCAAACATAATCACCAGTCAAACCGATATGTTCCCAGCCGAGCGGC
>CAILJB010000015.1 GCA_903834465.1 uncultured Pseudomonadota bacterium
GAACCCGATATTACGATTGTTCGCAAAGGCAAAAAAACGATTCAAGAATATCGCCGTAATGGCAAATTGTATATGGTAAAAGTCACACCAGATGTGGGTTTGCCATATTATCTGCGTGACACAGATGGCGATGGAAAAATGGATGTACGAAGTAATCAATTAGATCGTGGTGCTGAAGTAAATATGTGGAATGTAGTGGAGTGGTAAAAACATCACGCAATAAAAAACCACCTGTTGGAAATTCAACAGGCGGTTTTTTTACGCGACTAAGAACTAATGCCGCCCTTCAGCGAAATCTATCAGTATTTTTGCGCTCGGCATTAAATCATTTTCAAATACACTTAACGATGCACAAATTTTATTGCGAATAACGTCATAAGCGTGCCGTGTGATTGCGATATTATCTTTCGATAAATAACCATCGACCCATCGTGGAATGGGGGCCTCACATAAGTCACGTCCATAATCTATACATTTTTTACTAACCGCTTGTGCAAGATTGTGATAATTTTCCATATCGGCACTTCTTCTACTTTGTCTTGCTACGGCATAAGCGGTATCGCGAGCCAAAATTTCAAGGCGTAACACCTCTAATTTTTCTAAAAATGCCTTTGTTTCTCTAATAATTACTTCTGCATCTTCAACAGGATTTATTTTTTTTCCGTGAATATTTTTATTGTGTGTCTTTAACACAACTTGTCTCCTAAGGGATGCCACCAAAATTTAAATGTAAAATGTTTCAAGTCGCACTCACCAATCTAATCGCATTTTTTTCAATTTCAATTTGTTTTTGTTTATACAACGCACCAATGGCTTGTTTAAATACTTTTTTACTTACACTAAACAGCGCGTAAATCGTATCGGGTTCACTTTTATCACCGACTGCAAGTTCACCACCATTTTCGTGTAACATCTGTAAAATCGTATCGGTCAATGTCATGACTTTGCCATAACCCACTTCATGCAATACTAAATCTAAACGTAAATCGTCACGGATTGTTTTAATAAATCCATCGATTCGCTGTCCTTTTCGCAAGGTTTGAAAAATTTCATTTTCATAAAGCAAACCCCAATACGCATTATTTACAATCGCTTTAATACCCAAATCAGTTTGATCTGTAATCAATAAACTCACTTTTTTCCCAACAGTGAAATCCCCTTCTTCGATTTCATCTGCGACGAATTGATTCAGTTTCGTAGTTCCAACCAAACGCTCTTTTTCATCTAAAAACAGTTTGAAAAAATACCATTCCCCTACTTCTAATTCGTGATGCTGCTCGCTATAAGGTACGAGTAGATTTTTCGTCAATCCCAAATCTAAAAATGCGCCGTAATAATTCACTGACACAACTTCTAGGTAAGCAATATCACCAACTTGTGCGAGCGGAATTTGTGTTGTCGCTGACAGATTTTCATCACTCTCAACATAAACAAAAACGTCAACGCTTTCGTCTAATTCAAATTTACGCGGGTTTTTATCTACCAACAAAACGTGTTTGCCCAATCCGTCATTTAAATAAATGCCTGAGCTGTCTTGTTTGCTCACCTTGAGCGTGTTTATTTTGCCAATGTTAATCATAAAGAGGGATGCTGTTAGCTATTGAAGTGGCGCGGATTGTAGCATAATTTTGGAGTGTTAAATTTTATGGCAAAAAGAATCCAACTGATTCACAGACAAATAACAATCCTGCCGCCGCGAAACCAGCC
>CAILJB010000016.1 GCA_903834465.1 uncultured Pseudomonadota bacterium
GAATTACCGACGAAGCAAGTGCATTAGAAACCCAAGGATTTTCGCCGAAAATAGTTGAAGGACGCACAGACAACATTAAAATTACGCGCCCCGAAGATTTGGCGTTGGCGCAATTTTACTTGGAACAACAACGCCTCAAGCAAGCCGAAAAATGATAAAATTCACGCATCTTAATTCTTAGGAAATCTCATTTTATGCACAACAAAACCATTACCGAACTCGCGCAAGGTTTACGCGCCAAAGAATTTTCCAGCGTCGAACTCACGCAACATTTTTTAAATCGTGTTAAAAAACACGTCGATTTAAACGCTTTTATTACCGTGACCGAAGATTTTGCATTACACGCCGCGCAACTTGCTGACATTAGAATTTCAAAAGGTGAAGCCGAATTATTAACGGGCATTCCGATGGCGCACAAAGATATTTTTTGCACTCAAGACGTGAAAACAACGTGCGGTTCAAAAATGCTCGATAACTTTATCGCGCCATATAACGCTACCGTTGTTGAACAGTTGAACGCTGTTGGTGCAGTCAATTTGGGCAAATTGAACATGGATGAATTTGCGATGGGGTCATCGAACGAAACCAGTTTTTATGGTGCGGTCAAAAATCCGTGGAACAAAAACGCTGTTTCAGGTGGTTCATCTGGTGGTTCAGCGGCAGCAGTGGCAGCACAACTTGTAGTTTGTGCAACGGGAACAGATACGGGTGGTTCAATTCGTCAACCCGCCGCATTTTGTGGCATCACGGGTATTAAACCCACTTATGGACGAGTTTCGCGTTACGGCATGATTGCATACGCATCGAGTTTGGATCAAGGCGGTTCAATGGCGCGAAGTGCCGAAGATTGTGCAATTTTATTGCAAGCAATGGCTGGTTTTGATGCGAAAGATTCGACTAGCGTTGATGCACCTGTGCCAGATTATTGTGCGAATTTAAACAAGCCACTAACTGGTTTAAAAATCGGGCTGCCAAAAGAATTTTTTACCGCTGATTTAAACGCTGACATGGCAGCAACATTAGAAACGGCGATTAACGAATACAAAAAACTCGGCGCAGAAGTTAAAGAAGTTTCAATGCCGAATTTAAAATATGCCATTCCAGCGTATTACGTCATTGCTTCGGCAGAATGTTCGTCGAATTTGTCGCGTTACGATGGCGTTCGTTTTGGTTATCGTTGTGAAAATCCTGCTGATTTGAACGACTTATACACTCGTTCACGCGGCGAAGCGTTTGGCAAAGAAGTGAAACGTCGTATTTTGATGGGAACTTACGCGCTTTCAGCCGGTTATTACGATGCGTATTATTTGAAAGCCCAACAAGTTCGCCGTTTGATTAGTGAGGATTTCAAAAACGCCTTGAACGAGGTTGATGTTATTTTTAGCCCCGTTACACCAACGCCGGCGTTTAATATCGGTGAAAAAATCGCTAATCCGATTGAAATGTATTTGGCTGATATTTACACGATTGCAATTAACTTAGCCGGTTTGCCTGCAATGTCGATTCCAGCGGGTTTCATTAACGGGTTGCCGGTCGGTTTGCAAGTGATTGGCAATTATTTCGACGAAGCGCGATTATTGAATGTCGCACACGCTTATCAAAATGTAACGGATTTTCATAAACAATCGCCTTCACTTTAATTCAGAGGAACAAAATGAACACACAATGGGAAGTCGTGATTGGTTTAGAAATTCACGCAC
>CAILJB010000017.1 GCA_903834465.1 uncultured Pseudomonadota bacterium
AAAATCAGGTTGCGCGAAACCCAAACCAGGTTCGACCGCAGGCGGTTGTGCGTTCGACGGGGCGCAAATTGCCTTGTTACCGATTGCCGATGTCGCCCATTTGGTTCACGGTTCAATTGCCTGCGCGGGCAGTTCTTGGGATAACCGAGGCACACGCTCATCAGGTTCACAGTTGTATCAAATCGGCATGACCACCGATTTAACCGAACAAGATGTCATCATGGGACGCAGCGAAAAACGCCTTTTCCATTCCATCAAACAAGCCATCGATAGCTACAACCCGCCCGCTGTTTTTGTTTATAACACTTGCGTGCCTGCCTTGGTCGGCGATGACATTAACGCGATTTGTAAATCTGCCGCCGAACGTTACGGCGTTCCTGTGATACCAATCGATTGTGCGGGTTTTTATGGTACAAAAAATTTAGGCAATCGCATTGCAGGTGATGCAATGGTCAATCACGTTATTGGTACACGCGAACCTGAACCACAGCCACAACATCCCAATTACAAAATTTACGACGTAAATTTAATCGGCGAATACAACATTGCAGGTGAATTCTGGCAAGTTTTACCGTTGCTTGATGAAATGGGGTTGCGCGTTTTATGCACACTTTCAGGCGATGCGCGTTTTCACGAAGTCCAAACGATGCACCGCGCCGAAGTCAACATGATGGTTTGCTCAAAAGCGATGGTCAACGTCGCGCGAAAATTGCAAAAAGAATACGGCACGCCGTGGTTTGAAGGCAGTTTTTACGGTATCAGCGACACCAGCCAAGCGTTACGCGATTTTGCCAAAAATTTGAACGATGCCGATTTAGTCGAACGTACTGAAAAAATAATCACCCGTGAAGAAGCTCGAATCCAAGCCGCGCTCGAACCGTGGAAAGCCCGTTTAAAAGGTAAGCGCGTTTTATTATTCACGGGCGGCGTAAAAAGTTGGTCGGTGATTTCGGCGTTGCAAGATTTAGGCATGGTCGTCGTGGCAACTGGCACAAAAAAATCCACCGAAGAAGATAAAGCCCGAATCCGCGAACTCATGGGCGAAGAAGCGATGATGATTGAAGACGGCAGTCCGAAAGCGTTGCTCAAATGTGTCCGAGATTACAAAGTCGATATTTTGATTGCAGGCGGACGCAATATGTACACCGCGCTCAAAGCCAAAATCCCCTTCCTCGATATTAACCAAGAACGCGAATTCGGTTACGAAGGTTATCAAGGGATGCTCGAACTCGTGCGGCAATTGTCCTTAACCATTGAAAGTCCCGTTTGGGAAGCCGTGCGTGCGCCTGCACCGTGGAAAACTGCGAAGGAGACACGACATGGCTGAAATCATTAAACGCAACAAAGCCCTTTCGGTAAATCCGCTCAAAGCCAGTCAACCCGTCGGCGGCACACTTGCTACATTAGGATTTGACCGCGCGATGCCGATGTTACACGGTTCGCAAGGTTGCACGGCGTTTGCCAAAGTGTTTTTTGTGCGTCATTTCCGTGAGCCAATTCCGTTGCAAACTACCGCAATGGATCAAAGTAGCTCAGTGATGGGCGCAGATGAAAACGTGATTGAAGGCATCAAAGCGATTGCTGAAAAATCGAATCCCGCGTTGATTGTGGTTTTGACAACAGGTTTAGCCGAAACACAAGGCGCGGATGTGCATCGTAATTTGCGTGAATTTCGTGAGCAATATCCGCAATTCGACCACATTGCCGTTGTGATGGTGAACACGCCTGATTTTACGGGCTGTGTCGAAACAGGTTACGCCGCGACGGTTTATGAAATCATCAAAGCGTTAGTACCGAATGCGACTGAAGCAGGCACAAAACCGAATAAACGCCCGCGCCAAGTGAATGTGTTAGTCAGTCCAATGCTCACCTCAGGCGATTTAGAAGCCTTGCGCGACACGATTGAACAATTCAATTTGCGCCCTGTGTTTGTGCCAGATATTTCAGATTCACTCGACGGCAGTTTAACCGAAGATGATTTTTCACCTGTGACGATTGGCGGCACGCCGATTTCAGAATTAAAAACCTTAGGCGATGCAACCGCGACGTTGGTTATCGGGGCATCGTTGCAAAAAGCAGGCGAATTGTTAAAAGAAAAAACAGGCGTTCCAAGTTATCAGTTTGACCATCTTTATGGTTTGCAGGCGAATGATGATTTGATTCTGACGCTGGCAAATATCAGTCAACAACCCGTTCCAGAACGCATTGAACGCCAACGTTCTCAATTACAAGATGCCATGCTCGACACGCATTTTATGTTGGGACAATTGCGCGTAGCGATTGCCGCCGACCCTGACCAACTCAATGCCTTTTCACATTTACTCGCAGGTATGGGCGCAGAAATCGTTGCCGCCGTGACCACCGCACACACACCCGTTTTAGCGAATATACCTGTTGCCAGCATCAAAATCGGTGATTTGGAAGATTTAGAACTGCTCGCCAAAGAACACAAAGCCCAATTGTTAATCGGTAATTCGCACGCCGTTGCCAGCGCAGAACGTTTGGGGATTCCGATTTTACGCGCAGGTTTTCCGCTTTATGACCTTATCGGCGGCTATCAAAAAACGTGGGGGGGTTATCGCGGCTCACGTCAGGCGTTATTTGATTTGGCGAATTTGGTGATTAACTTCGCGCATGAAGAAATTGAAGTGTATCACTCGATTTATTCGCAAAAGTTCGATGCCGCTCAACATCACGCTTGCTCGCCATCATGTCACTAGCTCGCCACATTTACGTTGTCAAAAACAACGAGGAGAAAATCCAAATGGATACCGCTATCAAAGTCGCGTTTGCCACGAGCGATATGTTGCACGTTGACCAACATTTTGGTTCAGCTCAATCGTTTGCCATTTACGCCGTGAATCCTGAGCAAGCCGAATTACTCGAAGCCGCGCAATTCGGCAATTTAGCGCAAGACGGTAACGAAGATAAATTAGCCGTGAAAATTCAATTGCTCGAAGGTTGCGCGGCGGTGTATTGCCAAGCGATTGGCGCATCGGCGATTAAACAAATCATCGCGCATGGCATCCAACCCGTAAAAGTTCACGAAGGCAGTCGGATTAAAAATTTAGTCGCCGATTTGCAAGCTGAAATGAAATCAGGCGCAACCAGTTGGCTTGCCAAAGCCATCAATCAAAACAAAACGCCTGACCCAAAACGTTTTGATGCAATGGCTGACGAAGATTGGCAAGAGTAAAGCACCTCCCCCAGCCCTATCGGGCTGCCCCCTCCAAAGGGGGGAGAAAGATTAAAAAGCGATTGCTTTTGATTTTTACTGGTTTTGCCCCCTTTGAAGGGGGCGGCGCGAAGCGCGGGGGGATGTGCTTTAAAGAAAATAATTTTAAAAACCCCCAGAGGATTTACCCATGAGCGAATTAGTTGTTCAAGAAAATGACCCGTTTTTAACGTCAGATGTTGTTGTTGAAATTTTAAAACAGCTCCGCGCCATTGATACTTACGACACTTACGACGGTTTGACCGAAGCGCAAATTATCGATCCATTAATTTTGACCAAAGAACGCCGCCGCGAGATTCCAATCGTTGGCGACCCAGACGAAATTACATTGGCTCGTGTCAAAACCTACTACAACACGATTGCGAATTTGATTGAGAAAAAAACAGGCTTAATGGCAGTTCCTGTTATCAACATTACGCACGAAGGCTTTGGACGCGCATTTGTGCTGACTGGCAAACTGATTGTGGTCGATAAAATTTTGCGTGATGTGCATCGTTTTGGTTTCCCAAGCCTTGAAGAAATGTGTGTGAAAACTGAAGAAGTGGTCGAAAAAGCCGCTGCGTTAATTGAAAAATACCGTGAAGTCGCAGAAGCCTAGAATTTGAAGGAATTGCAAAAATGACTGAAGAAGAACTCAAAAAATTAGAAAAAGACGTGAAAAAAAACAAACGTCTTGCCAGTGAACAAGCGATGGAATTGCACGATTTAATCGAAGACCGTTTGCCTGACGCTTACGGCGAATTGATGGGCATTGCCCAAGCGACTTTCGATGCTTGCAAAGCATGGGACGAAGCGAACAAAAAATTTCTGGCTGCCAGCGGCGCGTAAGGAGGAAAAATGAGTGAATTTGTAACAGGTACAACGTTTGGCGGCACAGTTTGGACACCGAATTACGTTTCAAATTTAAACCAAAAAACCTGCATCGCATGTGGACGTTGCTTTAAAGTTTGTCCGCGCGACGTTTTCAATTTAATCGACAAAGACGAAATCGTTGAAGAATTTGACGACGATTACGGCGATTTTGAAGATGATGACGACAACAGCATGGTCATGAGTTTGAAAAATCCAGACGATTGCATCGGCTGTGAAGCGTGTTCAAAAGTGTGTCCGAAAAATTGTTTTACTCATCAGCACAAAGCTATTTAATCGAGGATTGCTGTTATGCCAAGACCAGAGAAACACGTTTTTATTTGTACGCAAAATCGTCCACAAGGACATCCACGCGGTTCGTGCGGCGCGAAAGGTTGCGCGAGTGTGATGGAAGAATTTATGAATCA
>CAILJB010000018.1 GCA_903834465.1 uncultured Pseudomonadota bacterium
GCACACACTAAAAATACTGCCGTGACACCGAATTGTCCATTGAACCAACCGCCAACTAAACCACCACAAAATAACCCTAAAAATTGCGAGCTGGAATATGCGCCCATTGCCGTACCTTTCAAATCAGCGGGTGCGGTTTTTGAAACCAACGACGGTAACGTCGATTCGAGCAAATTAAAGCCGCAGAAAAACACGCTTAAAAATATGATTAACGTGACTAAATTTTCATGCGCGAAAGCGAAACCAATGGCGGCAATCGATAGTGTAGCAATAGCACCTAAAAAGACTTTTTTCATTTGGCGTTTTTTCTCCGCCAAAATAATGAACGGCACAATCACCGCCATCGAAATTACAAACACCGGTAAATACACTTTCCATTCACTGCCGATTTCCAAACCTGCATTCCGCATTAACGTTGGTACGACCACAAAAATCGCCATCAAAATTAAATGTAAAATGAAAATCCCATAATCCAAACGCAAAAGCTCAGGATTTTTTAACGCCGCCATTGCATCAGCAGGAACAAATTCGGCATCGCGGTGTAATTTTGATTTTTCTGGATTCGGCACAATGAAAATAACTGCCGCAATCGCCAACAACGTTAAAAAAGCGGTTGTCCAAAACACCCCGTGAACCCCGCCGAAAGCTGCCGCGATAATAGGCCCTGCAACAATGCCCGCTCCAAACGAAAAACCAATGCTGATACCGATGGTTGCCATTGCTTTGGTGCGGTGAACTTCCTGCGTTAAATCTGCAACCAACGCCATAATGACCGCTGAAATTGCCCCAGCACCTTGTAACGCTCGACCAATTAAAACCCCGTAAATATCATCTGATAATGCTGCGACGACACTGCCGACAAAAAATAAAACTAAGCCAATGACAATCAGTTTTTTACGTCCAAATCTGTCTGACATCAAACCAAATGGAATTTGTAAAAGGACTTGCGGCAAGCCATAAATGCTCATAGCTAGCCCAATTAACGCAGGCGTTGCCCCCTCTAATTCTTTGGCAAACAGCGACAGCACAGGCAAAATCATAAACAGCCCTAACATTCGCAGCGCATAAACACCCGCCAATGAGCTGATGGCACGTTTTTCCGAAGAAGTTATTGGGCTGAAAATGTCTTGCACGTTAGTCACTGGTTGCTCCATTAAGTGTAAAAATCAGAAATTACAAGACGACTTTTTTAGTAAAAGTCGCGGTACAGTTATTGTTTTTGGCTTTAGTATCGAGAACTAATGGCGTTGCTGCATTGCCTGAGCAATCGCCACTCCATCCGGTAAAATCATAGCCCACCGATGGTTTTGCCGTTAATGTTATTGCTGTTCCAAACGGTTTTTTTAATGTGCATTTGGATACGCAACTTAATCCAGTCGGCGTGCTTGTAACGCGACCACTGCCATTTACCATGATGCGTGTCCATGAGTTAATGGTATCTACAACATTGCTGGGATAAGTGGCATCGATAATGATTTTGGGCGCACAAAAATTAAAACCACAGTCATATACGGTATTGTAGGGAACAGCCCCAATTGTGCTGAAGTTACCAATTGCAGTGGCGACAGACATCCCGTTAATCACTGTGCCGAACACTGCATAACCATCTGGATTATTTTTGCTACCAAAATCTAACGATGCAGAATTATCGTCAAAATTTATAAAAAACTGCGAAGTGGCTGAATTTGGATCAGACGTTCTAGCCATAGCAATTGTGCCACTGGTATTGTGTAGACCGTTATTGGCTTCATTTACGATTGGGGCATTAGGTGTTTTTTGTTTCATAGTGGGGGCATCGAAACCACCGCCTTGAATGATACTTATGTTGGGACTGGCTGTTGTTCCCTTGACTACACGGTGAAAAAACGTATTTTTATAAAAACTACTATTAACGTAAGTTAAAAAGTTTTGTGAGCTGATGGGAGCTTTATCCCAGTTCAATTGAATGGTAATTGTGCCGACGCTGGTTTCCATTTCAACAATCGATGGTTGTGTAATGGTCGTCGCATAAGCTGACGTAATACTTGCCGACGCAAGCAATAATGAAGAAATCAATGTACGCATTTTTAATACTCCTAC
>CAILJB010000019.1 GCA_903834465.1 uncultured Pseudomonadota bacterium
GAGGTGAAAAATGAGTCAATTACCACGAGAACTAGCTTTGCGAATTGCGTTAGCGGCTCGCGTTTTACCTGACGTTGACGTGCCAAGACTGATTGAAATTTTGCATGAAAAAGTCGGTATGCCGCTTGATGATGAAAAACTCAAATCGATTACGGTGACAAATTTAAAAACAGGTATCGGCAGTTTAGATGGCGAAGAAGATGGCGAAGACATTGACATCGGTTTAGCCAATATCAAATTAGCGGTGCGTTATTTGTGGGGCGAAGAAACAGATGAAAATTTGCCCGAAGTTCAACCGTATAAAGACGGCGATATGCCTGAATCTATCCGTATTGGCGTTGCGTCAAATAGCGGAGAATTATTGAACGGGCATTTTGGTTCGTGTCTTCGGTTTTTGGTTTATCAATTGTCAAAAGATGAACATCGTTTGATTGATATTCGCTCGACGATTGGCGCGGATGATTCGGATGATCGCAATTTGTTTCGCGTGAATTTAGTGAAAGATTGTCATGTTTTATTTATGCAATCAGTTGGCGGTCCTGCGGCGGCGAAAATTATTCGCGCTGATATTTATCCAATTAAAGTGCCTGACGTAATTGATGCGATTGAACAGTTAAAAACCTTTCAACAAGTGTTCGACGCACCACCACCTTGGATGGCAAAAGCATTGGGGCGTAGTGCTGAAGAGAGCAAACGGTTTTTGAATCACGAGTAGAAAGTCGATAATCAATAAAAAAAGCCCTGATTTGTTTGAATGCAAATTGGGGCTTTTTTTTTTGACTACTTTTCAACGCCGAGACAGCAGCTTCATAATTTGTAAGAACATTTAATTTAAACACTCCCACCCATCCCCTCAATAAACGTATCAATAAACGCTTGAATCTTACCTTTGATGCGCTCGACAATCGTTTTACTTTCAAGGATTTTGGGCTTGAAATTCAACGCGCTTTTGATTTCTTGGTTCTTCGGTAAATCGTTAGCGAACGTGTAATTATTCAACAGCTTTTGCAATTGTTTAGGCACTAAATTTTCATCAGCGCATAATAGCTCAAAGGCTTTTTGTTGGTGTTCCGTCCAAAATTCAGCAAACCTTTCCATTACGTCATCACTGGAATTTGACGCGGTTAAATTTTCGGCAATAAAGGCTTCAATCAACACCCGCTTACTGCGTAATTGTGCGTTACCCGCCATGCTGTCGATAATTTCTTTTTGCCGCTTGTCACGGTCTTCGGGTTTTAACGTGTTCAGATTCAGCAACAAATTCAAAATGTAAGCGACGTTAATCTCATCGCGATGAATCAGGGTTAATTCAAAATCCACATCATCTAAAATCGAGGCTTTATCACTACCGCCCCGCTCACGTTTAACCTTGTCATGCAAATCCAAGTATTTACTTTTGTAATCCTCAAAATTTTGTTCTGGCAACGTCAAATCATCTGCCGAAAAATCAGAAAAAGTCGTCAGCGTATTTTTAATGCGGAGCAATTCACGAAAGCACGTCACAAACTCCAACTGTTCTGTTTCGCTCGGCAATTGGTCAACACTCTGCACGGTTGGCGCGGTGGTTAATAATTTTTCAGCAGCTTGATTAAAATCGGCAACGTATTCGTAATACGGTTTCACCAGCACCGTTTCTTTCGCATCTTTGTTGGAAAATAACGCAATCGCATCATCGGTAGCCTGTTTCAAATTACGAAAACAAATGATATTACCTTGTGATTTTCGCTCATTCAGAATGCGATTAGTACGCGAAAAGGCTTGAACTAAGCCATGAAAACGCAAATTTTTATCAACATACAAGGTGTTTAAATTCGGGCTATCGAATCCCGTTAAAAACATATTCACCACTAGCAAAATATCCACCTGTCCAGCGCGTACTTTTTTGGCAATATCTTGGTAGTAATTGTAAAAACTTTGGTTGTCGTTGGTGCTGTATTTCGTGCTAAACAGCACGTTATAGTCGCCAATGAATTCGTCTAATTTATCTCGGCTCGATTGGTTGATTTTCGCGCCACTCGGCACTTCGGCGGATTCTTCGGGTAATAAGCCGTTAATCAATCCGTTCGCTTCTAAATCAGCTTCGTTCGCGGCATAACTGAAAATGGTGGCAATTCTTAACGGGCGGCTTGCGTCAGCTTGTTTGCGTTTGAACAAATCGTAATAACGTATCAACGTGGCGACATTGCTTACGCAAAACATCGCCGTGAAATTCGTGGCTTTGGTTTTTTGCCGATGATGCGCCAAAATGTAATCGGTAATTTTTTCTAATCGTTGTTCACTTTCGAGTAACTCTTTGGTATCGATGGCTTCGACTTCAATATCTAATTCGTTCGCGCGGTCTTTTTGTTGATATTTGCCAACGTATTCCACCGAAAAACGCAACACATTTTCATCTCGAATCGCATCAACAATCACATATTTATGCAAGCATTCGCCGAATAATGATTTGGTGGTTTGCTGGTTGCCTTCTGAACCTGTGGCATTGTCGGCAAATATCGGTGTTCCCGTAAAACCAAACATTTGTGCTTGTTTGAAAAACCGTTTGATATTTTTATGCGTTTCACCAAATTGACTGCGGTGGCATTCGTCAAAAATGAACACCACTTTTTTGTCTTGCAGCGGTGCAACTTGCTCGGCGTAACGCCCGTTGTTAATCGCATTATTGAGTTTCTGAATCGTGGTGACAATCAACTTGCAACTGTCATCAGCAAGTTGAGCGACTAATTTATTCGTGTCGGTCGTGTTATCGACGCAGCCTTTTGAGAATGCATTAAATTCTTGCGAGGTTTGATAATCCAAATCTTTACGGTCAACGACAAACAACACTTTATGCACTTTTGGCAAGCGGGTAATGATTTGACTGGCTTTGAATGAAGTTAGCGTTTTGCCTGAGCCTGTCGTGTGCCAAATATAAGCGTTGTGGGTGCTGGTTTTGACTTGATTGACAATGCCTTCAACCGCGTAAAATTGGTACGGACGCAACACCATCAACGCCTTCGCGGTTTCGTTTAATACCGTGTAATGCGTAATCATTTTGGCAATGTGGCACTGCTTGAAAAACTCCGCCGCGAACTCATGCAAATCTGATAAACGGTTATTTTCGGTATCCGTCCAGACAAAGGTTTGTTCAAACGATTGTTTATGATTGTTGGCGAAGAATTTTGTATTTACGCCGTTGCTGATGACGAAAAGTTGAACGTATTGAAACAATCCCGCTCCAGCATCGTAAGAATCACGCTGATAACGGTTGATTTGATGAAAGGCGACTTTTAACTCACAGCCCCGTTTTTTGAGTTCGATTTGCACCAATGGCAAGCCGTTAATTAACAGCGTCACGTCATAACGGTTTTTACGTTTGCCTTCCATTGTGATTTGATGCGTGACTTGAAATTCATTCATGCACCAATCGTCACAATTTAAAAAACTCAGCCACACGGTTTCGTTGCCGTCGTCACGTTTCAAAACAAACTTATCGCGTAACAATTTCGCACGCTCAAACACCGTTCCCGTGTTCAAGTGATTCAAAACCCGCTCGAATTCCGAAGCCGTCAAACGGATATTTTTGTTGTGGATTTCTAATTGGAGTTTGAAATTGCTACGCATATCGCTGTCGTTTTCAATACGAACTTGCTCGTATTCCATGCCGACCAGTTGAGCAATTAAGGCGTTTTCTAATTCATATTCGGATTGGGTGGACATCAGCTATAAACCTCATCATGCGTACCAATATCCACCAAAATAACCTTATCATCTTGAATCAAAATTGTGCAAACAATCCGATATTCAAACGTCAAACTACAACCATGAAACGCTTTGAGCTTTCCTTTTAATTTATGTGTTTTTAATACAGGGTCAAATGGATTAACACAAAGGCGTTCTAACACATCCAGATATTTATCTAACAGATTTTGATGTCGTTCAAAAAATTTACTTTCCTTACGGGTATAGCTTTCACTTCTAATTAGCTTCATTCTTTAAACTTTCAATGTGAGCTTTAATATCAGTAATTTCAGTAAAGCCAGAAAAATCACCTTGTTTTATTTTTGCCAACGTCTTTAAACACATTTCAGGGTCAATTTTAAATTCATCTTCAACGGCTTTTTTTTCGCTATTTAAACCGAGCCGAAAATAATGAATGAAATCGTAAAGCTCAAAAAGTTTGGCTTCAGGAATATATTGCAACTCGTTAATAATCGCGTCTTGAATCATGGTAGTTTTCTCCGTTTAAATTAAACAAACATCTGCTGCAACAACCCAGCTTTATACTGCTTCATCGCGTCCAACTGGGTTTGATTGTTGTTTATTTTGTCATCAATCGCCGTGAGGAAATTCGCTATTTTGGTTTGTTCTTTAAGGCTAGAAGGCAAACTAATTTCAAAACCATTTAAAGCATAAATTGCTAATTTTGGTTGTGCGCTTGTTGTTTTTACACTATCAATTAACTTTTCTAATCTGTCAGACATCAAATACTGCAACAGATATTGTTGATTACATTTTAAGTTAGTTAATTTATTCGCATTTTCAGTTAAATTTGCATTATCAAGTTCTGACGGAACAATACCAACAATTCCCAATGTTCCAGCTACCGATATAAAAATATCATTAACTCTGATTTTGTAATTTTTTATTGATTCAGCAATTTCATGAGGTACATATTTTATATTTTCAATATCAACACCACCTTGATACATATCAGAAACCGTTATGTACGGTATCCCATTATTCTCATTTTGTAATGAATAGCCTTTTGCTAACCTTTTACCGCCTTTCACATCTGCAATTTGTTCAATTGTCTTGACTTCCCACTCCGCAAACTCCCGCCCGTCATCATCTTTAAAACGTAACTGCTGACTAAAAATCTGCTGCATCACGCCTTTTTTGTAATCGGTGAGTAACTGCGCGGTTTGTGAGAGTTGGGCTATTTTTTCATCAATGGCGGTTAGGAAATTCGCTATTTTGGTTTGTTCTGGGAGGGTTGGAACAGATAAATCCATTGCCAATAAATCTTGAGTGTCTAATTTTCCAGCACCAATGCCAGTGCCAGAAACCATGTTTAAAAGTTTATTTTCTGAAGCGAAGAACCAATATAAAAGAAATTCGTTGTTAATTGATGGCTTTGCTTTTATAGATTTCACGTCTTGATTGAATGCAACATCTTTGGTCGCAATTCCAACAGGAATTTTATTAAACAACATACTGCCTCGCACCAGAAGAAGTAAGCTGCCTTTTGCTGCCAATCTTGAACCGTTGGATAAACCAGCATTTGTAATTTTTAAATCAGAATCAAAATACTTAAATCCACGCATTGATGAAGCACTAATCCAAGGAATATCTCCGTCCCAATACGATTCTTCTTGTTTCGATGGCGTTCCGCCTGAACTCCATGTTGTTTCAGCTCCAAGTTTTTTAACTTCCCACTCGCCACTAAACTCTTTAAATCGTAATGTTGGTGTGTTCATACGTTTTTGTTTTCCATGTTGTTGATGTTCCACGGTTCGCGGTTTTGCCAATTTTCGGGGAATCCCATCGCTTTATGATTATTCGGCTCTACCGTGTTGAGTAAATCAATCAGCCGTTTTCGCCAAGAGCTGTTTGGACTAATTGCCCGCATTAAGGTTTCTATAACGACGAGGTGATTGTACAAATAATAGGCTTGATGGTCGGGGGCATTTCGAGGCACAAGACTGTTACGCATTCGTTTGATTTCTGGCAAAGAAATAGCAAATCGCCGATTCCATAAACGACTGTGATGGGCGCAAACGTTACGCACTGGCGTTAAAGCGTGAAAAACGCTCTCAATAATTTCGATAGTCGGCATATTAAATGCCTTCATAATCGCTTTTTTGATGGCGGTTTCTTTGGTATTTTCAAACCAATGTGAAAGCGTTCCGAATGTCATTGTTTCGACAACTACCCAAATGGGCGGCAACGCGGGGGAATGATATTTGTTATTGTAATGCTGGATAAATGTTTCTTTAGAATCCATGACATTAGCAATTTTAGCGAGGTTTTTAATGTGTTTAAGCTGGCATTTAAAAAAATCGACTTTCATGTAAGCGTGACTGCCACCATGCAAAGCTAATTTACCGCTCCATTGCGCCCGTAATGCGACTTCGATGCGTTCAATCGCTTCCATAACCAGCAAGCGTAATTTACGGTCAAAAATATAGAGTGAGAGAATTGTGTCGAAATGGGTGTTTTCTGAGAATCGTTCGGTATCTGTTGAATAGAAAGGCAACCAATACGCGCTCAATCGGTAATAACCAATAGAAGATAAATAGCTTTCGAGGCGTTGGCGGTCATCGTCATCACAGATAAGACCTCTATCAATCAATAACTGCGCTTGTTCTGAAATGGACAATGGTGGCTTGCAGTAGTCACAACGCATTTACGCTGCCCCACAAAAAAATAAACCCTTCGGTTTGAGCTTCGTCACAGTAATGCGGCGAGTCGCTTGAAGGGTGTTGTTGGCGGTAATTCTAGTGTTTAAAACGCGAAAAATAAACATATTTTTATGCTTTCACTGAAAACGGTGGTTTGATGCCCAACTCCAAACAGAATGCGGCGATGGTTTCGTCTGTTTTTTTGCTGGTGTTTTCGAGTTCAGTTAATTGCGCGGCAATCGAATCCAAATCAATCACCGCTTCGGCTTCAAACGTATCAACATAACGCGGAATGTTCAGGTTGTAATCGTTGGCTTTAATATCGGCTAAGGTTGCGACGTGGCTATATTTCGGCAAGTTGGTACGATTCAAATACGCATCAATAATCGCTTGAATATGTTCAGTCAAGAGTTTGTTTTTGGTTTTCACTTTTTCAAAATGTGCGCTGGCATCAATGAACAAAACATCATCAGGATTTTTGCGGCATTTTTTGAACACCAATACACACGTTGGAATGCTCGTGCCATAGAAAATGTTGGCAGGCAAACCAATCACGGCATCGAGATAATTCAGATTTTCGATGAGATATTGGCGAATGTGTCCTTCTGCTGCGCCACGAAATAACACGCCATGCGGCAACACGCAAGCCATCACACCATCGTCAGCCAATTGCGAAACCATGTGCTGAACAAAAGCCATATCGGCTTTGGTTTTTGGTGCGAGTTTGCCGTAAGCACTAAAACGGTCGTCATTAAAAGCTCTTTCAGGTTTCCAATCTGCTGAAAAAGGGGGATTAGCTACGATAGCATCAAAACGTAATTCTTTGTGTTGTGGATTTTCTAACGTATCTTCTTGTTTGATATTGAAATCAGCATAATGAACACCGTGTAAAATCATATTCATTCGCGCCAAGTTGAACGTGGTGCGGTTTAATTCTTGCCCGTAAATTTTCAAACTGTAATCATGCGCGGCTTCTTTTTTAACGCGCAACAATAACGAGCCACTGCCACAGGTCGGATCATAAACATTTTTGAGTTTGCCATTTTGACAAGTAACCAACTTCGCCAATAACGCGGACACGGGTTGTGGTGTATAGAATTCACCTGCTTTTTTACCCGCGCCACTGGCGAATTCACCGATTAAATACTCGTAAGCATCGCCCAAAACATCGGCGTTCACGTTCTGCAAATCGAAATCTATTTTGTCGAGGTTAATCATAATGTTGGTGACTAACTCGTTTTTGGCTTTTTCGGTGTTACCGAGTTTCGATGACGTTAAATCTAATTCGTCAAACAAACCAATGAACTCATCCGCGCTGGCTGTGCCTTGGGTGCTTTGTTCGATGTTCTTAAAAATGCGGGTTAAATCGCCAATGATGAACTGTTCGCCTTCGGATTGATGATTCCCTTTAGCGGCAACGGCATGAAATAACTCCGATGGTTTGAGAAAATAACCGAGTTGGTCAAGTGCTTCATCTTTGACGGCTTCAATGATTTCAGCACCTTCATCATCATTTTCGTTTAAATCGACAAACTTAATGCTGTCTGATTCGAGTTGTTCATCCGCAAAGCGTTCTATTTTTTCGGATAAATATTTGTAAAAGATGAAACCTAAAATATAGTCACGGAATTCGTCCGCATTCATTTTGCCGCGTAAATTATCGGCAATTTTCCAAAGTTGTTGTTGCAGTTGGCGGCGTTGTTCTTCTGACATTTGATTAAGTTTAATTTAGATGAATGTAGCTTTGTAATGCTGTGATTATAGCAACAATGATTAAGAAATAGATTTTAGCTGCAAATTGAAACGGATTGAATAACTCGATTTGCCTCCTTTTGAACTCAACGGTTTCACGTTCAAACTCGTGCCATATGCCAGAATCAATTCGGATTGGCGTTGCATCAAATAGCGGCGAATTGTTGAACGGGTATTTTGGTTCGTGTCTTCGGTTTTTGGTTTATCAATTGTCAAAAAATGAACATCGTTTGATTGATATTCGCTCAACGATTGGCGCGAATGATTCGGACGACCGCAATTTATTTCGCGTTAATTTGGTGAAAGATGGTCACGTTTTATTTATGTAATCGGTTGGCGGCCCTGCGGCGGCGAAAATTATTCGCGCGGACATTTACCCAATTAAAGTGCCTGACGTGATTGATGCCGTTGAACAGTTAAAAACCTTTCAACAAGTATTCGATGCGCCTCCGCCTTGGATGGCAAAAGCGTTGGGGCGTAGTGCAGAAGAGAGGAAACGTTTTTCGAATCACGATTAAACATATCTTTGTGAGATAGAAAATAAGCCGAATATGATTTTACACATATTCGGCTTTTTCATAACCTGCCGTAAAAATCAAAATCATTTTGTAATTAACGCCTCGGCTGGCAATGTCGAAACGCCCAATAATTGAATTGCAAAATCCGCATTGCCACTGCCTTGCGTATCACCTAAAAGCATGTGAGATAGTGGGTCAAAACGTAGTTGTCCGGCTTGTCCTGTAAAATTTACTGAACCCAAATAAGTAAATGTTTGTTTGCCTGCTAAATTTGAATTCGCATCAACTGCACTCAAATCGATTTTATCGTCTTGCGTGATATTAAAATCAATAATTGAATCAAAATTTGTTGCAGGACTATCGCTTTTATCCAAATACACAAACGTGTCTGCGCCGTCACCACCTGTCAACGTATCTGCACCGCCTAAACCTTTCAAAATGTTGTTCGCACTATTGCCTGTGATTTTGTTATTCAACGTGTTTCCTGCACCATTTAACGGTGCAACAATTTTTTCAGTCGTCGTGACACTTTGGCTAATTTTAGCTGGAACATCTAATAATTTTTGAGTCCACTGTGGTAAACACAGCAACGGATTATCGACTAATTCCGTTTTGGTTACGGTTTTATCAATTTGCGTATCTTGCAAAATTAGATTGTTAAATTCTGTCGGTAACGCCGAAACATTCGTATCACTTTTCAACGTGTTGTCACTAGGTGGCGTGGGAACAATCGGCGGGTTGGCAATAATCGGCAAACCTGGATCGCTAATTTCATTGCCGGCTAAATTATCATCGCCAAAACTATTATCCGTAATAATCATCGCTATTTTTGTAATTTTTCCTGCCGCATCTTTGATAAACCACGCACCATCACCACCTTTAGTACGTTGCGTATAATCATACCACCCCGCTTGCGTGGCAGATGTCAGTTTTTCCCCATCCAACGTTATTAACGGTAGACCTGCGGCTTTATAGGCGTTAATGGTGTCAGCAGAAATATATTTCATATAACCATTAAAACTCGATTCACCGGCGCGTGAAATATCGATAAGCACTAATACTTGCGTACCAGAACGTACAGAATCAATATCTTTCAACCCAGTAGATGCTCCTGCACTGACTGAAAATTGAAGCGGATCCCAAGGGGCGGTGATTTGTTTGGATTGCGGTTTGCCGCTACCCACTACCGTGCTGTTGCTAGGAAGCACTTCAATATTACTCAACTGCGCGGCACTATCGACTTTCCCTGAATTATCCGTTGCCACAATAATGTTAATGACCGATTTTGGCGAAGATAATTTATTGTCTAATGCGGCTTTGAAATCTGCATAGCTAATCCAAGCTATATCCGCCACGGCACCTTGAAATTTATCCGCAATCCCGTCATTGTTAGAATCACCGCTTATCACAGGTTTTATCGCATCGGCTGATGTTGCTAAATTCGCAAGATTGGTTTCAACATTATCAGGAATACCGTCTAAATCTAAAAAATCATAGCGATTTAATGAAATGGAGAGCGGCACACCATCGGCACTGAAATTAAAAATGTCTGTCGTATCGGTTGTCGAAGATGAGGTACTTGAAACATAAACATAGCTGCCATCCCAAGTGTTCAACGTCATGGTTGAACCGTTTGCAAGCGTCATTTTAAGCAATGTATGACCTTGAGCGTCTTTACCAGCCACTTTTCCTTTGTCCAAATTGAACGTAACAGGTGTTAAGTCAAGACTTGTCCATGATTTGTCAGCATTTTGTGCAATGTCTTTACCTTGAGCCGATTGCAAACCCAATTGACCATATAAAACATTTTGCGGCACGCCATTCGTAATAACTGGTTTGATTGATTGCCGTGCGACATCATCAATGACAATGGGTAAATCTTTCGTTCCTGTAATATCGATGGTGACACTCGTTTTTTGACCATCACTGGTTATCACAGGAAAACTATCGACATAAACGTTATCTTGTAAAAATTCGTTGTGTGGTGAACTGGTCGTGTAATGCCAATTACCCGTTTTATCAATGTCAAATGTGCCATATTTACCAACGGTTGTTTGTGGCGCGATGGTGGCTTTATCGATATTTGTGCCGGTTAATTTTCCCGATGTTGTCAAAATGCTGTCTGTTTCAATAAGATTTTTAACGTCGGCATTGAATTTAGATTCGATTGAACGAAGCGTAAATTCAAATTTAGCAGTGTCGCTGATGTTTCCGGCTATATCCGTTTCTTTTGCTAAGATAGATTTATTACCATCGCCTGTGAGTGTAATGCTATTGCCACTCCCCATTTTCCAATTCAAACCATCATCTTGGCTATATTTCCAACTTGCCCCATTTTCTAATCCAGAAACAACCACCGTTCCATCGCTAGTTATTTTGTCAGTATTCGAATACCCGGTATCATTTTTTAACGTCAAAGTAGGCGTAGCGGCGATGCTGTCTAAAACGAAATTTAAAGGCGCACTGATTGTACTCACATTTCCCGCGACATCTGTTTGTCGCGCCATAACCGATTTATTACCGTCGCCGGTGAGTGAAATAGTGTTGCCACTTCCCGTAATCCAATTTGTGCCATTATCTAAGCTGTATTCCCAACTAACATTTTTTCCTAAATTCGTAACGGCAACCGTGCCATCGCTAGTTATGTTATCGTTATTTATCCCTGTATCATTTTTTAATGCTAAGACCGGCGTGCTGATAAGTGTATTTAACGTGAAATTTAAAGGCAGGCTATTTGCGCTGATATTGCCTGCGACATCAACTTGTCTGGCAATAATAGATTTGTCACCCTCGCCCACAAGTGTGAAGTCGGTACTGTTTCCCGTTATCCAATTTTTACCCGCATCGTTGCTGTATTGCCACGTTGCGCCATTTTCTAAATTGGAAATATGAATATTGCCATCATTGGTAATTTTGTCAGTCTGGCTATTTCCGGTATCTGTATTTAGCGTTAATACGGGCGCATTAACGCTTTGCGCTAACGTAAAATTGAGCGGCGCACTGTTTGTACTAATATTTCCTGTGGTATCAGTTTGGCGCACAACAACAAATTTATTGCCATCACCGGTAAGGGTAAAACTCGTGCCGTTTCCGCTTGTCCAACTTATACCGTTATCTTGACTATATTCCCAACTTGCCCCGTTTTCTAAACCATAAACATTAACCATCCCATTACTGGTGATTTTGTCTGTGTTAGAGCTTCCGGTATCTTGAGCTAATTTTAAATTTGGTGATAGTGCCGCGCTATTCAATGTGAAATTCAACGAATTACTATTTTTACTGCTATTTCCTGCTACATCGGTTTGGCGGACTATCACAGATTTATTGCCATCGCCGATGAGCGTAAAACTCGTACCACTACCATCTGTCCAATTCGCACCATTGTCTTGACTGTATTGCCAACTCGCCCCGCCTTCAATACCAGAAACTGTTACCGTGCCGTCACTGGTTATGAAATCGTTGTTGATACCCGTATCATTTTTTAATGCCAAACTTAACGCCGCCGCAGTGGTATCTAGCGTAAAACTGAAGACATTGCTCGTGCTAATATTTCCCGCTGCATCGGTTTTTTGTGCAATGACTGATTTATTGCCGTCTCCTGACAAAATAAAACTGCTGTTATTGCCAAGGTTCCAATTATTGTTACTCCCAACTGTCCAAGTATTACCGTTATCAACGCTATAACGCCAACTCACCGCGTTTTTTAAATCAGAAATAGTAACCGTCCCATCACTGGTAATTCGATCATTAGCTTGACTACCGGTATCATTATTTAACGTTAAAATGGGGGTAGATTCGTTGTTTTGTAAATTGAATGTTAGCGTGCTGCTGTTTAAACTTGCGTTTCCAGCCACGTCGATTTGACGCACAATGACAGATTTCTCGCCTTCGCCAAAAAGAGTAAAACTATTCCCATTTCCGACTGTCCAATTCAAACCACCATCTTGACTATATTGCCAGTTTGCGCCATTTTCTAGGTTGGAAACGCTTACTAATCCATCTTGAGTAATCCCGTCCGTATTCGAACTCCCCGTATCGTTTGCGAGTGCAAGTTGTGGCGTTTTTATAGCCGTATCTAATATGAAATTTAATGGAAGACTATTGGAACTTATGTTTCCTGCAACATCGATTTGCCGCGCGATAACTGATTTGATACCGTCGTCAGTCAGCGTAAGAATATTGCCAATTCCTGTTATCCAATTAACACCATTATCCGTGCTATATTGCCAACTTGCGCCATTTTCAAAATTTGAAACGCTAATTCTGCTATCACTGGTAATTCCGTCAGTGCTGGAGTTTCCAGTGTCATTGATGAGTGTTAATGTCGGTGTGACTGCGAGGGTGTCTAAAGTAAAATTTAATGGAGAACTAATGGTGCTAATATTTCCCGCCACATCAACTTGACGAACTATAGCGGATTTATAGCCATCGCCTGTAAGCGCAAAGCTGTTGCCTTGACCGGTTAGCCAATTAACGCCGTTATCTATACTGTATTGCCAGCTTGCACCATTTTCGATACCAAAAACATTTACGGTGCCATTATTTGTAATCGCATCTGTATTGGAATATCCGGTATCTTCTAGCAATACCAAGCTGGGGGAAATTACATTAGTATCTAATGTGAAATTTAATTCATTACTGTTTGGGCTAATGTTTCCAGCTATATCATTTTGACGAACAACAACAGATTTATAACCATCGCTTGTAAGTGTAAAGCCATTGTCTTGCCCTGTTATCCAATTCAAACCACCATCTTGACTGTATTGCCAACTCGCACCGTTTTCTAAATTGAAAATATTAACCCTACCATCACGGGTTATTGTGTCAGTATTACTGCTTCCAGTATCGTTTTTTAAAGATAATTGAGGCGGTAGTGCGATACTGTCTAACGTAAAATTCAAAGCAATACTGTTTGGGCTAATATTTCCGGCTGCATCTGTTTGGTGAACGATAACGGATTTATAGCCATCACCTGTTAATTTAAACGAGCTACCACTTCCTAATTGCCAAACCGAACCATTATCTGTGCTGTATTCCCACACTGCTCCATTTTCTAAACCAGAAACATTAACTGTTCCATCACCGGTGATGCTATCAAAAGCATTACCCGTATCAATATTTAATGTCAATGCAGGTGCGCCTACGCTTTGGTCTAAAATGAAATTCAAGGGTGCGCTGTTTGCACTCATATTTCCCGCGATGTCTGTTTGACGGGTAATAACTGATTTATTACCATCACCGGTCAGCGTGAAACTTGTGCCGTTGCCAGCAAGCCAATTTTTCCCGTTATCTATGCTATATTCCCAACTGGCGCCGTTTTCCAATCCTGCAACATTAACAGAACCATTGTTGGTAATCCTATCTGTTATGCTAATTCCCGTATCATTGGTTAATGTTAAGGTGGGCGCAATAACCGTATTATCTAAGGTGAAATTAAACGCGCTTCTACTTGAAGTATTGCCAGCTACATCTGTTTGCTCAACAAGAACCGATTTATCACCGTCGCCAACCAGTGTAAAACTTGTGCCACTTCCTTTTGTCCAATTTATGCCGCCATCTTGGCTATATTGCCAATTTGCACCATTTTCAATGCCAGAAACGATAACCGTACCATCACGGGTTATATTGTCATTGTTTTTACCGGTGTCGCGTTCTAACGCAAGAGCCAATGTCACTGCACTTGTGTCTAAGGTGAAATTTAATGCGTCACCTGTACTAACATTTCCCGCCGCGTCTGTTTTTTGTGCGATAACAGATTTATTGCCGTCGCCGGATAAAACAAAACGGCTACCACTACCAAACATCCAACTATTGCCATTGTCAAGGCTGTACTGCCAACTTACCGCGTTGGTTAAATCAGAAATATTAACGGTACCATCACTGGTAATGCGATCGTTATTTTGACTGCCGGTATCATTATTTAATGTCAAAATCGGCGTGGATTCGGTACTTTTTAATGTAAACGTTAATGCACTGCTATTTAAACTTGTATTTCCGGCAACGTCGGTTTGACGCATCATGACGGATTTATAGCCATCGCCAGTGAGGGTAAAACTAGAGCCACTGCCGGTTGTCCAATTCACGCCGCTATCTTGGCTGTATTGCCAACTAGCACCCGTTTCCAAATTCGCGACGCTAACTGAACCGTCACGAGTAATGCCATCGATATTCGATTGACCGGTATCATTGATTAGGGTTAACACTGGCGTATTGACATTAGTATCTAAGGTAAACGTTAACGCCCCATTGGGACTCAAGTTGCCGGCAATATCCGTTTGACGCACTAGCACGGATTTAGCCCCGTCACCCGTAAGGGTAAAACTAGAGCCACTGCCGATTGTCCAATTAGTGCCGCCATCTTGGCTATATTGCCAACTGGCACCGGTTTCCAAATTGGCGACGCTGACGGTACCGTCATCAGTAATGCCATCGGTAGTTGAACTGCCGGTATCATGCGTTAAGATTAATGTCGGTGTGGCAACACTGGTATCTAAAGTAAAACTAAGCGCATTACTCTTTGAACTGACATTACCGGCAACGTCTGTTTGATTTACCAGGACGGATTTAGCCCCGTCACCCGTAAGGGTAAAACTGGAACCGCTGCCGGTTGTCCAATTTACGCCGCCATCTTGGCTATATTGCCAACTGGCACCGGTTTCCAAATTGGCGACGCTGACGGTACCGTCATCAGTAATGCCATCGGTAGTTGAACTGCCGGTGTCATGC
>CAILJB010000020.1 GCA_903834465.1 uncultured Pseudomonadota bacterium
TGCAAAAGACGTGGCGAGCTACACTGCGGCAATCTTACCAACTTCAACATTGACAGAAGTTGCAGGTGGAACGCCAGCATCTTATGTTTTACAAGGAAAAGTGGGTACTGGAAGTTTAACTATTGCTGAAAATGCGTCTGGCACAGCACCGTTTGCAGGCAATGGTGTTGTTAAAGAATCTGTTGTATTTACAGGTACTGATAAAGATACGTTAGTTATCAATTCTGCAACAGCTTCAGTGAATACACCAGATTCTGCAAATCAAGTTAATACCGAGTTTGGTTCTTCAGTTGATGCACTAAACCAAAATCGTCAAGTTGTTTACACCAACACAGATAAAGGTATTGCTTCTACTTACAGCTTTGCTACAACACACGCCTTTAACGAAGCTGCAAATGGCAATCAGGGTTTCGCTGATGGCACACACAAAATTTACAATTACAACGACAACAGTGTTCAAATTGCTTCGGGTTCTCAAACTACTTCGAATGCAGCAACTAATTTTACAACTGGTGCAGAATCTTTAGTAAAAAGTGTTGCACTCAATTATTCATATACAGATAAAGCTACCAAATCGACGCTTGCTTATATTGTTGCACAAAACGAAACATCAATTACAACGGGTGCAGTGACAACGGATGCGACTACTCTCAATATCGCTAAATTTGCGTTAGTAGATAACTCTGTTGCTGGCAATGCCTTAACTGTTACTTTGTCGAATGGTAATGGATTGACTCACAAACAAGTCTTTACCGACAATGGTGATAGTACAACTAACCAAAACAACGCTGGTAATGTGTTAACCAGCGAAACTTATAACGTTGGAAATCTTTCATTAGACGTTGCAAATAATGACTATTCATTGCATGTTGCAAAATTTTCTACTGACACGACAACACCCGCAGCGGGAACTAGTGCAGCTGTGTCGTCTTTCAACTTCTTGAATTCTCATGGCTTAAATCTACAATCTATTATTAACACGGCTTTCGATCAAAGTTTCACTAATTCGTTTAATAACACAGCAACGGCTAGCACAGTTGGTGCTGCAAATAATCAAGTCTCAACATTAAGTGGAAGTTTCTTGTCCAGCACTAGTACCTTCGTAGGTACAAGCGACAACGATTTGATTACAGTTAAAAGTACAATCAATGGCAAAGTGAGTGCCGGTGCAGGCGACGATACCGTTATTGGTGGTGCAGGTAATGATACTATAGCGGGTAATGATGGTAACGATTCCATCAACGGTGGTGCAGGTAACGATGTACTTTACGGCAACAACGGCAATGATACTTTAAACGGTGGTACGGGTGCGGATACTATGACTGGTGGTGCCGGTGCAGATACTTTTGTTATTGGTCTTACTGATTCAGGTATCACGCTTGCGACAGCAGACACCATTACTGATTTCATAACAGGTGTTGATAAATTATCTTTAGGTGCGGCGGGTTCCGCAACTGACTTTAATAAAGCTACAGTTGCTGTTAAAGATTTTGCAACAGCGCAAACCGCTGCAAACACAGCATTAGCGGCTTTGGCAAAAGCAACTCCAGCTCACGAAGATTATTCGTTCCAATTTGTCACAACAGGCACTGGTGCAGCAGCTGTAACCACGGGTTACTTGTTTGAAGATACAACTGGTACTGGTACTGCGAGTCAAGTTATTGTATTAACAGGTGTTAATGCAGCAGGCATCGTAGCAGCGGATATTGTTGCATAATTAGAGCTTTCTAATAAAAAAGCCGCCCTTAGTTAATTCTAAGGGCGGCTTTTTGTATTTTTTAAAATTCGTGATTTTTAATCGCGTAACAACTCGTTAATTCCAGTTTTACTGCGCGTGCGTTCATCAACTTGTTTAATAATGACAGCACAATACAAGCTATAAGTGCCATCCGCCGAAGGCAAATTACCTGAAACGACTACCGATCCAGTCGGAATTCGTCCATAACTGATTTCGCCAGTCATACGGTTGAAAATTTTGGTACTTTGACCAATATAAACCCCCATTGAAATGACGCAACCGTCTTCAACAATCACACCTTCCACGATTTCAGAGCGTGCGCCGATGAAGCAATTATCACCAATAATGGTTGGATTTGCTTGCAACGGTTCTAGTACGCCACCGATACCCACGCCACCAGACAAATGCACATTTTTGCCAATTTGAGCGCATGAACCGACTGTTACCCAAGTATCAACCATCGTGCCGCTATCAACGTATGCGCCGATGTTGATATAAGAAGGCATCAAAATTGCGCCCGATGCGATAAATGAACCATGACGCGCGACGGCATTTGGTACAACACGCACCCCGCCTGCGGCAAAATCGGCTTCGCTGTAACTTGAAAATTTACTTTCTACTTTGTCGTAATAGCGCGTATTACCGCCATCCATCACACGGTTTTCATTGATTCTAAAAGACAACAACACCGCTTTTTTTAACCATTGATGTGTCACCCAATCGCCGAAAATTTTTTCAGCGACGCGCAATTTACCGTTATCGAGCAAGTTAATGGCTTCAGTCACAGCTTCACGAACTTCAGCAGAAACGGTATTAGGCGTAATATCAGCGCGATTTTCAAAAGCAGTGTTAATAATGTTTTCTAAATTTGTCATGATTACTTTTTTAGATTGTTGATGAAATTTTTAATGCGTTGCGCGGCTTCGATACACTCCGAAATGGGCGCGACTAAGGCAATTCTAACATGATTCACTGCAGGATTTACGCCTGCAAATTCACGCGACAAAAAACTACCCGGCAGAACGGTGACATTTTCTTGTGCAAAAAGCTGTTGAGCAAAATCAGTATCAGAAATCTCTGTTTTGAGCCAAATATAAAAACTCGCCGGTGGTTTTTGAATCTCGCAAACGTCTTTTAAAATTGCAACAACGGCAGCAAATTTTTCTCGATACAAACGCCGATTTTCAACAACATGCGTCTCATCTTGCCATGCGGCAATGCTGGCGTATTGCGTGGGCAATGACATCGCACAACCGTGATAAGTTCGATAATTAAAATAATTTCTCAAAATTTTAGCATCACCCGCCACAAATCCAGAGCGTAAACCCGCGCAATTCGAGCGTTTTGATAAACTATGAAATACCACACAACGTTTGAAATCACGATTGCCTGTTTTGTAGGCGACTTGCAATAAACCGACAGGCGGATTCGCTTCGTCATCGTACAATTCGCTGTAGCATTCGTCCGATGCGATGACAAAATTGTATTTTTCTGCCAATATTAAAACGGTTTCAAAATCCGCTTCACTCATGACTGAGCCACTTGGATTGGCTGGCGAACAGATATAAAGCAATTGGCAATCTTGCCAAATATTTTCAGGAACGCTGGCAAAATCAGGCAAATAATGCGTTTCTGCCGTTGTGTTTAAAAAATACGGTTCTGCACCCGCGAGTAAAGCCGCGCCTTCGTAAATTTGATAAAACGGATTGGGCATTACCACAATCGGTTTTTCAGGTAATTCGCTGTCAATAACACATTGTGCGAATGAAAATAAGGCTTCGCGTGTGCCGTTTACGGGCAACACTTGTGTTTCAGGATTCACTTCACACGCAAAACGGTTTTCTAACCAATTGGCAATGGCTTCACGCAATTTTGGAATGCCTTTGGTCGTGGGATAATTCGACAGCGCGTTTAAATTTTCAACTAAAACATCTTTGATAAATTGTGGCGTAGCGTGAGCCGGTTCGCCAATGGATAACGTGATTGGCGATTTATCCGTGGGTGGCGTGATGCCTTGTTTTAATTGTGCGAGCTTTTCAAACGGGTAGGGGTGTAGGCTGTTTAAATTTGGGTTCATTTTTATAGGCACTTCGGTTGTTTGCCAGCGGCTTGCGCTTGTTTATAAAGTTCTAATGCTTTGGGCATGTGTGCTTGTAATTGTTGAATGCGTGTTTCATGAGCTGGATGCGTAGACATAAATTCTATCGGCTGATTACCTTGCGAGGCTTGTTCCATTTTTTTCCACAATTGCACACTTTGTTGCGGGTCAAAACCGGCTTTTGCCATTAAATCCACGCCTATTTCATCCGCTTCACTTTCATGCGTACGACTGTAAGGCATCAATACGCCATATTGTGAGCCCAAACCCAATAAACCCATCGTGAGGGCATTTTGTCCGTATGAAGTTTGTTGAATTAACCCCATGCCTTGTTGCACAAGCGTTTCTTGTGATGCGCGTTCATTACTATGACGCGCCAAAACGTGTCCGACTTCGTGACCTAAAACGGCGGCAAGTTGGTCTTGATTATCGACCAATTGCATCATACCGGTATGCACGCCAATTTTATTTCCTGGCAAAGCAAACGCATTAAGGGTTTTATCTTCAAAAACGACCACTTCCCAATTTACGCCCATGCCTTGCGTAATTGCCTGCACGATACATTGCGCGGTTTGATTATATTTACCGTCATGATTGATGGGCTTATCTTTTTTCATTTGGTCAAAAGTTTGCAATCCCATTTGATTCATTTGCGTATCAGGCATGAAAATAATTTGACTGCGTCCGGTCGGGCTAGTCGCACAAGCTGTTAAGACGCTACCAACCATCACCGTTGTAAATATTTTTTTAAACATCTCAATACTGCCTAAATAATTTAAAAAAAGCGTTAGGTTCAACGTCCGCCCATTTCAGTCACAATCACATCAATGCCATTTTGCCGTAACCGCGCTCGAATTGCGCTGACACTGCTCATTTGTGTATACGGCCCCATTTTGATGCGATTCCAAATAACTTCGCCGACTTTCGCGCGTTCAACTCGTGATTCAATACCCATCGAGGCTAAATTCGTTTGCATTTTTTCAGCATCAGACAAATTTTTAAATGAACCGGCTTGCATCATATAAGTGGTGGTCGATTTTGTTGTTTCTGGCACGCTTGCAGAATCCGTTACCGTTGAATCAACGGAGACCGATGGTGGATTCACACGTTCTTCACGCGAGCGCGTGATAATTTCATGATCTGGCACCACCACTTCTTTTTCTGGCAAAATGGTATAAAAATCAAACTGCGGCATCTCGCCATTTGCTAATTCAGTTGCCGCTTCAGGTGGTAATGTGACATCAGGTTGTTTTTCAAGTGCTTCAACGGCTTCCGGTGATAATCCCGCTGGGATTTCTGGTTTTGCAACAGGCGCGAGCGTTGCCGACGCGACCGGATGTTGTGGCAAATGCTGTTTTAATTTTTTTAACCCCGTGCCTTTCAAATACACGGCAAAAACGACTAAGCCAATCAGTAAGCCAGTAATCAGCATCCACTCAAACGCGCCGCCCGATTTTTGAGGTGGACGTTTGCGCGTGTTTTTGTTGCGATTTCTATAATCTTGACTAGCCATTTACATCGCTACAGGTGCGCTAATACCAAGCAACATCAAGCCATTTTGTAATACTTGCCGTATTGCTGTAATTAAATTTAATCGTGCATTTCGCAAGGTATCGCTTTCGACTATAAATTGATGGGCGTTGTAATAAGTGTGGAAATCAGTGGCTAATTCACGCAAATAATTGATGAGCAAATGCGGTTCATATTGTGTTGCCGCTCGTTCAATCACTTCAGGATAACGCGCCAAGGTGGTTAATAACGCGGTTTCATGTTCGGCGGTAAGTTCTGTTAAATTCGCCATGCCGAGTGCGACATCTTGCGTAAAACCTTTTTCAATCAATTGCTCAAATACCCGACAAATTCTGGCATGTGCGTATTGCACATAAAAAACGGGATTTTCGTTTGATTTTGACGTAGCGAGTTCTAAATCGAAATCCATGTGTTGTTCTGAGCGACGCATAACGTAGAAAAACCGTGTCGCATCAATACCCACTTCGTCGCGTAACTCGCGTAATGTGACAAATTCGCCAGAACGGGTAGACATTTGCACTTTTTCTTCACCGCGCCACAAGGTCGCAAATTGCACTAATAACACATGAAGTTTCGTTTCATCTGCGCCCAAAGCGTTTAAAGCCGCTTTCACACGCGGAATGTAACCGTGATGATCTGCGCCCCAAATATCAATTAACGTGTCAAAACCACGTTCTAATTTGTTCCAGTGGTACGCAATATCCGAAGCAAAATAAGTGTGTTGTCCGTTGTCACGAATCACCACGCGGTCTTTTTCGTCACCTAATTCGCTCGATTTAAACCAGATTGCGCCATCTTTCTCGTATAAATAATTATTCGATTTTAAAACAGCTAAGGCTTTTTCAATTGAACCATCGTCCATGAGCGAACGCTCTGAAAACCATTGCTCATACGTCACACCAAATTCGGCTAAATCGTCTTTAATATCGTCTAAAATATTATTCAAACCCACGTCGAAAATAACCCGATAACCATCGCCTAATAATTGTTTGGCGCGTGAAATCAGTGCATCGATATATTCTTCTTTATTACCGCCTTGAGGTTCGTCGAGTGGTAAATCTGCAAAAACAGTTGCGGTTGGATGCGCGTAATTTTTGCCATGATGTTCGACTAACGTTTGTGCAATATCGCGCACATACGCGCCACGATACGCATTGCTCGGAAAGGTAAATGTTTCGCCACAGGCTTCTAAATAACGCAACCAAACACTCGTCGCTAAAATATCCATTTGGCGACCGGCATCGTTGACATAATATTCACAATGAACTTCAAAACCCGTTGCCGTTAATAAATTCCCAACCACCGAACCATACGCCGCGCCGCGTCCATGTCCAACATGCAAAGGCCCTGTGGGATTTGCGGATACAAATTCAACTTGAACTTTTTTGCCCACGCCGATTTGGCTTTTTCCAAAATTATCACTAGCGGCTTGAATGTCTGCAATAACTTGATATTGCGCGTTGGGATTCATGAAAAAGTTAATAAAACCTGCACCCGCGAGTTCGACTTTCAATATCGCATCGTTTGTGGGCAGTGCGGCGATGATTTGTTCGGCGAGTTGGCGCGGATTGGTTTTTGCGGGTTTTGCCAACATTAATGCGATGTTTGATGCAAAATCGCCGTGTGCAACATCTCGCGTGCGTTCGATGTTAATGGCAGGATTTAAGTCAGCGTCTAAAACGCCTTGGACTTTTAATACAGCTACAGCTTGTGAAATAAGGTTTTCGAGTTGTTTTTTCATTGTGTCACGGGTAGTCAAACAAATTAGGGCGCATTATCCATTAAAGCGGCTGATTTATCCATTCAAACCATTTAACTTTACTTGGGCGCGTTCAACTTCGGTTTGCGCGACTTTATCACGCAAATAAACCGGTTGGGCATATTCTGCGGCAACCGCTAAACCACGTTTAAAACCATAAACGCCTAATTCTGCAATTGTGCTAGATTGTGGTAAAACATCGCTTTCAATCTGCGTAACTAAATTTTGTGTGCGAGCAATTAACTCATTTTGATAAACGCGCCATCCTGAACCAATGCCGATTGCAGCTTGTTGTGGAAATTCAATTTGTTCAACAGGCAAAACCGTTTCTTTGCCAACTAATTCGACAAACCCTTCAGCATTGCGTTGATAAACGCCCCAAAAAATTTCACCAATACGAGCATCCATCGCAACAAAAGCCAACTCAGGTAAAAGGTTTTGCGCCAATGCTGCTAAAGTCGAAACCGGCATAACGGGTAAATCTGCACCAAATGCTAGACCTTGTACCACGCCAGTGGCAATGCGTAATCCGGTGAATGAGCCTGGTCCGCAACCAAAGGCAAGTGCGTCGAGTTGCGATAATGTTAATTCGGCTTCGGCGAGCAATGATTCAATCATCGGTAACAATAATTTGGTATGCGCTTTGGGCGTAATTTCAAAGCGTTGGCGAATGTCACCATTTACATATAACGCCGCAGAACAGGCTTCAGTTGAGGTATCGAGAGCAAGTAATTTCATGAAAAATGTTATAAATTAAAAAGAGAAGGCAGACGTTAATTTGTCGCCCAATTGTGCCAGTAATTGATTGATAGCGGTGACGGCGGTCGCATAATTTTCATCAACTAACGGCTGTTCTAAATCGATGCTGTTATGCTGTAAAACCGTATGCGTTTTTTCATTGAGTAATGTCCAATCAACAGACAATGAAATCGATTTTCCCAACACAATATCTAGCCGCGTGACATCAATTACCAAGCGATAATCGACCATTCCAAGCATACTCCACGGATAGGCTTTAAACCAAAAACGGGGTTGTTGTATCGCCAAATCCTTTGCCAGCACTTCGGTCATATTTTGTTTTAATAACGCCGCCCATTGATGCTGTTCGGCTAAATGCAATTGTCCTTGCGTATCGCGCGTCACAATTTGTTTACGTTCCAACGCGCTGGGCAAACTAATTTGTGCAATGCCAATCAACGGTTTTTTATCATTTGATTGTAATGTTGCAGGTGTGGCGACAGCTTCTAAACTGTAAAATTGTGTCGGTGGTGTGGTGGCGCAACCTTGCAAGATTAACAGACTGAATAATACTAATTTTTTCATTTCGTATTTTCCTCATTTTTACCACGCACCACTGATTCGGGATGTTGCGCTAAATAATCGGTTAATTGTTTTACTGAACCTGCCGCTTGCGTGAGTTCTTGTAATAATTGTTCTAATTGATAATGCGTGGTTGCACCTGCTTCAAAATTACTCAAGGCTTTTTGGGCGGTATCAAGCGTTTTATCCGCTGTTCCCATCGTTCCTTTGACGCTGTTTAATGTACTGGTAGCGGCTGTCGTTGTGCCTTGTAAACCTTGCAGCGTTTTATTGATTTCTTCGGTCAAATTATCGAGCGGCAATTTTGCAATTTTATCCATGATGATATTTGCCGAATGGGTAAATTGGTCGAGTGAACTCGCTGTCGTGGGAAATTCGGGATACGAGCCGTGTTTGGGATTTAGTGTAATTTTGCTTTTTGGGTGAAAATCTAAATCCACCAACAATTGCCCCGTCAATAAACTTCCGGTTTGCAATTGGGCGCGTAAGCCTTTATCAATCAATTGCGAAACCATATTTTGTGGCGAAATATTTACGTCTGGATGCACTTCTTTAACACGTTCAGGTTGCAATTCCACAATGACCGGAATATGAATTTCAGCGGTTTTCTCGTCTAATTCTAAACTGATGCTTAATACTTTACCGACCGGATAACCGCGCAATTGTACTGGCGCACCTTCGGTTAAACCTCGCACTGAACCATTAAAATACATGACGTAACGTAATGTGTTGCTATAAGTGACTTGTGTAGATTCTTCGTAAGTGTCGTAAAGGGGATAAATGGTGTTTTCAGGTTGAATTGCCTCAACGCCATCTTCTGCTGAAGCGCGAAACGCAATGCCGCCACTTAATAATGAAATCAGCGGACCTGTACGCACTTTAAAACCATCCGCACCGGCTGATAAATCAACACCACTATCAATCCAAAAACGGGTATTTTTGCGAATGAATTGGTCATAAGGTTTATTGATGAAAATTGTGAGCCGAATTGCATCGGCGGCGGCTGATAATTCATGCGTCAACACTTGTCCGACAGTAATCCCATGAAAATTTATCGGCGTACCGGTTCGCATTGAACCTAAATTATTTGTTTCTAAAATAAATTCTTTACCTTCGGCATTTGCTTTCAAGGGCGGCGGTGTGCTTAAACCGGTGAAATTGTGTTGATGCTCGCCGGAACCAGGTTTAATTTCAATATATGCACCAGAAAGTAGCGTGCCTAATCCCGAAATGCCGCCCAATCCCACTTGTGGTCGCACGACCCAAAAAAGAGTATTCGTTTTTAAATAATCGGTTGAAGTGGCGTGCATTTGTGCGGTCACGGAGATGGTTTTCAAATCCTCATTGATGTTAATTGCCGTCACTTTGCCAATTTCAACATCTAAATATTTGATTTTAGTTTTATCGACTTCTAAACCTTCGGCGGTGGGAAAGTTAATGGTGATGACTTCGCCTTTTTCTGAAAACGATTTGTAAATTAACCAACCGCTCACTAAAACGGCAATTAGCGGTAAAAACCAAACGAGCGAGAATTCAGATTTTTTGTTTAGCGTTACATCGCTGGTTTCGTAAATTTCGTTGGAATCAGTCATAACTCACTAAGTTGAGGTTTAGGTATTATTTGCATTGTTTTAATTCTGAAATTGTCGCTACTCAACAGTTAATTTTTTCACAGCATATAGTTCCATTTGTGCTTTGTAACGAAATGGAATGTCGTAATGCACCACATCAAAACCGTATTGATTTAAAAGTTCGGTTAAGCGTTGACGATTGAAATTGTGATAATGTTCGATTTCAATCCAATATGGATTTGCGTTACCCATTAACCGCCAACTTGAGCAATCACTATTTGGTAATGAAATGACGAGCACGCCTTTTTGGTGTAATAACGAGTAAGCGCGTTGTAATGCTTCACACGGATTTGGTAAATGTTCCAATACATCCATCATGCTGATGATAAACGGATTACCTTCAACTTTTATCGACATAAAATCACCACACGCCGCTTGATAACCGCTGTTACGCAAGGCTTGAACAGTTTGGGAGCGAGCATCTAATCCAACGGCATTAAAACCAAATTCGGCGGCTGTCATCACTAAACCACCATCACCACAACCTACATCCATCCACATCGGTGTCGGTGAACTTGTTGTTAATACAGAAAATCAACCTAGCACCGACAGCACATTTTGCACAACAGGTTTCCATGTTTGTCTTTTTTGGTCAGGATTACCGCCAACGGCTTGACCTGTGTGCGTGTGTGCAAAAACTTGTTCTAATCCCTTTTCTGTCCAATAGTCTTCAGTGTGTACATGATTACAAACGGTGCAACGCATCCAAAATAATGTTGGTGGCAATCCTTCATGCCATGAAACATAACCACGGCAATCTGCTTGAACAATCATTACGCTTTGCCCTGAACATAATGGGCAACTTGGAAATTTTGTTTTTAGTTCTATCATGATTTTTTCGTTAATAAATTCAAATAATTTTGTTGACTGCCAATTGGCAACGTATTTCGTTGTTCTAAGAGCATAATGCACCGTAATGCTAAATCAAATGAACCATAACAATGATGCACAATCATAGCGAGTTGTTTCAATTGTTCATCTGTCATCAAATCAGGTTTGGAAAAATCACGCACATAAACAATATCTGCTTCTAACAGTTGATTTAACGGTTGGCGGGGATTGTTGTTAATGACACATGGTGCAATCATCCATCTTTTGACTGCCGCAAAACAATGTGGGACGAAACCTTGTCGCCGTAATTCAATGTCAATTTCACCCATTGCAGGCTGATTTTCATACAATGTCATAAAAGAAACTTCAGTTTGAATTACCACAGTTTGTGTTAATTTCTGTGTGCCATTTTTAAATACAGCCAATTCAGCCCCTTGAATATCGATTTTCAAAAAATCTAAATGTTCAATTTCTGTAATTTCGTCTAATTTCCGAGTTTGTATTTCAACGCGCTGTGTCACTTCGCCACAGGGTTTCAGTATGGTAAATAAATCAAGCGTTGTTGTATCGGGTTCAAACAAACTGGTCATACCAGAAGCCTGACAAATCTTTAGTGTATGCGTTTTGCCATCGCCGACGGCATAAGGTAAATAGCGTTCCCATTCACTTTTTTTCGTTAGCAATTCAGCTAATGCAGATTCTTGAGGTTCAAAACCTGTTACCCGACATAATCTTGTCGATAGCATGGGTTTATAAGGCGGCTCACCGTCGATGGGATTTGCGCCAATATCGACAACTTCGGTTAGAAATTCGCACTTTAAAATGTCTGATAATGTTTCGTTCATTGGTTTTATTGTATTGTCTGGTTCGTTTGTTAAAACTATTGCCTTCCGTTCGCCCTTTAATTCTTGCGCCCAAATGGTTTGATAAAGTCGTTCTAAATCCCGTGCAAACTTTTGTGTATCAAACAAGGGAGAAGTTTGTTTTTGGAGTGAAATTTTCTTTTTGATTATGGTAAGACGTTTGGAATTTTGCGCTAAATTTAACGCTACGTTGAAATAATCATCATCATTTGTTGTAACCAATTCAGCTAAATCCATTGTTTGTAAAATACTTGCCGCAACTCGACTGGCAAATGTTCCGCCCATTTTTGTTACTAATGGAACACCAGCCCATAATGCGTCGGATGCTGTTGTATGCGATGTGTAAGGAAACGTATCAACTGCTAAATCAGCAAGTTGCAAACGCCCCAAATGTGCCGTTTGTTCCATTCTTGGCGCAAAAATCAAGCGTGTCGAATTCACACCTCGCACTTCCATTTCCTGTCGTAAATTCTCTTGTGCGACAGGATGCGGTTCAAGAAGCCACAAAACACTATTCGGCACAGCCACCAATAAACGACACCAAATATCAAACATTTCAGGCGTGATTTTGTAAGACTGATTGAATGTACAAAACACAAAAGCATTTTCTGGTAAACCCGCTTCAGTGCGTGTTGGACATACACCAATTGGTCGTTGATTATCATTTGGTTGATAACAATGCGGCATCAATGCCAGTGTTTTGCTAAAGTGTTCAGCGTGTTCCAACGGCGTGATAGTTGCATCGCCAATGATGTAATCGGCTAATCGTTCATGTCCAAGCGTTGCAGGATAACCTAGCCAACTCACAATAATCGGTGCAGGTCGTAAGGCTTGAATGCCAAGGCGACAATCTGCTGTATAGCCTTTCAAATCCACCAAAATATCAATTTCATCCGCTAAAATTTGTTGAGCAGCCTCGTCGTCGGATAATTCGCGAATATTACGAAAAACTTCACAGGCATTTTCAACACGATAACGAGCATCATCTTTTGCTTCAACGCCGTAAGAATACAAATACACGTCAAAATTTTCAGTGTTTCGATTTTCTAAAATGCCAGCCATCAAATGAACCGTGGCGTGTAAGTGGAAATCTGCTGAGAGATAACCAATTCTAAGTTTTTGATACTTTTTCTTGATTTTTGAAACGAATGTTGTTTTTGATAATTGCTTTTTATAACGAAAGTCTGCGTACAAATAACCAGCCAATTTTAAGTGTGCTAAATTAACGTCATGAAACGCAAGTAAAGAAAACGGAAGTGCAGCGTTGAACTTTTGACAACTCAGTGATTCAAGTAGTTGAACGCTATAATTTTCAGACCAATCACAAAGATTTCTGCTAGTGTGATTCAGTTGTGCCACCACCTCTCTATTTTTTGGATTACGACGAAATTCTTTAA